>NZ_JBIRJY010000007.1:0-386363 GCF_044329785.1 Streptomyces sp. NPDC017529 | reverse complement strand
AGGCTCCCAGTAGACGACTGGGTTGATAGGCCAGATATGGAAGCCTGGTAACGGGTGGAGTTGACTGGTACTAATAGGCCGAGGGCTTGTCCTCAGTTGCTCGCGTCCACTGTGTTAGTTCTGAAGTAACGAACTCGCCTTGTCGGCTGGAGTTCAACTTCATAGTGTTTCGGTGGTCATAGCGTTAGGGAAACGCCCGGTTACATTTCGAACCCGGAAGCTAAGCCTTTCAGCGCCGATGGTACTGCAGGGGGGACCCTGTGGGAGAGTAGGACGCCGCCGAACAAATTGTGAGTGGGAAGCCCCGCACCGTATGGTGCGGGGCTTTCCGCATTTCCGGACGTTTTACCTCCGGACGTTTTTCAGCTCGGCGCGGATCCCGGCTGCGGCCGCCCGCGTTTGTCGGGCCGGCTCTCCATGGCGTTTACGCTCGAAGGATGCGTTACGACCTCATCATCTTCGACAACGACGGCGTGCTCGTCGACAGCGAGCCGATTTCCAATACCATCCTGGCCGGTTATCTCACCGAACTCGGTCATCCCACCACGTACGAGGAATCCCTCCACGACTACATGGGCGCCGCGGTGCACCGGGTGCACGACCTGGTGAAGGAACGGACCGGGCAGCTCCTCCCCGAGGACTTCGAGACGACGCTGCACTCGCGCGTCTTCGAAGCGTTCGAGCGGGAGTTGGAGCCGGTCGCCGGCGTGGACGAGGTGCTGGGGAAGCTGACCGCCGACGGGACTCCGTACTGTGTGGCGTCCTCCGGCAGTCATGAGCGGATCCGGGTCGGGCACCGCAAGACCGGCCTCGACGAGTGGTTCGAGGAGGAGTGGATTTTCAGCTCGCAGGACGTCGGCAAGGGCAAGCCGGCCCCCGACCTGTTCCTGCACGCGGCCCGCGAGATGGGCGTGGCGCCGGAGCGCTGCGCGGTGATCGAGGACAGCCCGCTCGGCGTCCAGGCCGCGGCCGCCGCCGGAATGGACGTGTACGGCTTCACGGCCATGACGCCGGCGGAGAAGCTCACCGCCGCCGCCGGGGTCACCGGGCTCTTCGCGAGCATGGCGGAACTGCCGCAGCTGCTCGCGTAACCACGCGGCTACCTGGCCACCCGCCTCCCGGCAAGGGGACGGCCGGGTACCCGTTTCCGGAGCTCGGATACGGTGACGGGCATGAGCGGCCGCGCACAGCTGATGTGGGACGAGGCAGTAACGGGCTACGACTTCGGGCCCGGCCATCCGATGGACCCGGTCCGGCTCGCACTGACCATGCGGTTGGTGGAGGCGTTCGGACTCGACCGCGGGCCCGATGCGGTGGAAGTGGTGGCCGCGAAGGCCGCCGGCGTCTCCACCCTGGGGCTCGTGCACCGCGCGGACTACATCGACGCCGTACGGAGGGCCTCTGCCGACCCGAAGGCCGCCGACACGGCGTACGGGCTCGGTACCGAGGACGATCCGGCGTTCGCCGGGATGCACGAGGCGTCGGCACTGATCGCGGGGCAATCAGTGGGCGCGGCGGAGGCGGTGTGGCGCGGGGACGCCCTGCACGCGGTGAACTTCGCGGGCGGCCTGCACCACGCGATGCCCGGCGGGGCCGCGGGCTTCTGTATCTACAACGACGCGGCGCTGGCCGTCGCGCGGCTGCTGGAGCTGGGTGCCGAGCGGGTCGCGTACGTGGACGTGGACGTGCACCACGGAGACGGCGTACAAGCCGCCTTCTGGGACGACCCCCGGGTGCTGACGATCTCCCTGCACGAGCACCCGCGGACGCTTTTCCCGCACACCGGGTGGCCCGAGGAGACCGGCGGCACCGAGGCCGAGGGCAGCGTCGTGAATGTCGCGCTGCCGGCCGGGACCGGCGACGAGGGCTGGCTGCGGGCGTTCCACGCGGTGGTGCCGGATCTGCTGGACGTGTTCCGTCCCGACGTGCTCGTGACCCAACACGGGGCCGACACGCACTTCGAGGACCCGCTGGCGCACCTGGCGGTGAGCCTGGACGCGCAGCGGGCGGTGGCGGCGGCCTGCCACGACCTGACGCACGAGCACGCCGAGGGGCGCTGGGTCGCGCTGGGCGGCGGCGGATACGCGGTGGTCGACGTCGTACCGCGCAGTTGGACGCATCTGGTCGCGATCGCGGCGGGCCGGGCGATCGAGCCCGCGGCGGAGGTGCCGGAGGAGTGGCGGTACGAAGTGTTCCGGCGGACGCGGGAGCCGGGTCCGTACCGGATGACGGACGGGCGGGAAGCGGGATGGCGCGACTTCGTCAGCGGCGGGTACGACCCGGGGGACCGGCTGGACCAGGCGGTGCTGGCGGCGCGGCGGGCGGTGTTCCCCTCGCACGGGCTGCTGCCGTAGATCTCCGCGGCCGTGGCCGGGCGGGAAGGGCCGCGGAAGGGCGCTGGTTCCCGTTCCACGCCCGAGGGGCGCGGTGCGGGCCCGTGCGGACCATGCGCCCGGATGTGTGACTGCCGGGCGGTTTCGCGGCCGGTGCCGGCCCCGGGGCGTCAGCATGGCGGGGTACGGGGTTCTGCTGCGAGCGGGGGCGGGGCGTGGAGGTCGGTGCGCTCAAGGCGTATGTGGTGCGGACGGGGCTCGCGGGGACGATTGCCACCTCCCGGGAGAAGAGCCTCACCCGCTACCGGCTCTTCGCGGCCGGCGACCCCCGTGTGCTGATCGGTCTTGAGCCCGAAGACGACTGGTCCGCGCGCGAAGTGCTTCGGGTGATGGCGGAGCGATGTGGGGTTTCGGCCGATCCCGGATATACATCCGGCCCCGATGTGATCGATCCAGACTGTACGATCGCGGGGCTCGACGCTTTCGCCGACCGGCTCGGCGCGGCGGCCGCCCGGCACGCTGCGGTACTGATCGGAACGGGCCACCCGCACCGGTTGCTGGGCTTCTACGGCGGCCTGGCAGACGCTCTGTCGGCGGCGGGATGCACCGTTCTCACCCCGGCGTATGGCCACTGTGTCGACATAGCGACCCGATTCGGGGTACGCACGTACAACCTTGACTACGTACGGGGAGTCGCGCTGATGCGCGAACCGGGCGTGCGGCACGCCCCCGGTGAGCCGGGTGTGCACACCCACTCCCCCCTCCCGGTTCGTACCGCCCTCGACGCCGCCGCAGACGCCGGCGGGCCGCTTCCCGAGCTGGTGATCGGCGACCACGGCTGGGTCTGCGGAGCAGGTCAGCTGGGCTTTGAGGCCATCGGACTGGCGGATACGGACGATCCCGCGCTGTTCGTCGGACAGGCGGAGGGGCGGGTGTCCGCCGTAGTTCCGCTTGATGACGCTGTGCGGTCTGATTACTACCGACCGCTTACTCGCTATGTACTCAATCGAGCGTGTCTGTCACAGTAGGCGGCCGATCGCTGCTCCTCTTCCCCACTCGCATCACCCGCCCCTAACCTGGGGAGTGAGCGCACAGCGACGGGGAGTCACCGGAGGGGAAGCCGGTGCCCGTCATGTGCGGAAGGTTCAGGTGTGTCATGGCTGCAGACCAAAGGCCTCTCAACGAGGTCGTGTTCCTGACCGTGGCGGAAGTCGCCACGGTGATGCGAGTGTCGAAGATGACCGTGTACCGCTTGGTGCACAGCGGTCATCTGCCCGCGATCCGAGTGGGGAGGTCTTTCCGGGTCCCGGAGCAAGCGGTCCACGACTACCTCCGTGAGTCTTATGTGGGGGTGGAATCGGCCTGAGGGGCCCAAGATGACCCTCGGATTACGCCGTAGGCTCGACGCCGGGTAGGCTGGCCCGATGTAGGTAGTGTGGGCTCGGACGCCCCGCACCGAGTGATACGAAGTGAGCGAGGGTAGTCGTGGGCTCTGTTATCAAGAAGCGGCGCAAGCGGATGGCCAAGAAGAAGCACCGCAAGCTGCTCAAGCGCACCCGTGTTCAGCGTCGCAACAAGAAGTAAGCAACGCTGAGCGCGATTCCGCAGCCTCTCACCGCATCAGGCGGTGGGGGGCTGCGGTGCGTTTCGGGACGGTTTTCCGGTGCACCCGGGGAGCGTGCCGGAATGCGTGCCGGGGCCGTCCGGGCGGAGCGGCGCGGTGGCGGACTACCGAAGGATGTCCGGCGGTATCCGGGGGCGGGAGTACGGGGGCGGACGCCGGCAAAGCTGTCCGGTGGCAGACGCAAAGCTCGGGCCAAGGCTTGAAATGTAGCTCAGAGCATCCCGCGGTCATCACAGCGCAACAACGACCCGATAGCGTGGCCGCACAGCTCGGCTCACGCGAGGGACAAAGGGCGGGAAGGAAGGGCTGATCTTGGGAAAGGTCGTGCTCGTCACTGGAGTCGCACGGCAACTGGGGGGCCGGTTCGTACGACGCATTCAGCGCGACCCCGACGTCGACCGGGTGATCGGAGTCGACGCCGTAGCGCCCGAGCACCATTTGGGCGGGGCCGAGTTCCTCAAGGCCGACATCAGGCATCCGGCCATTGCCAGAGTGCTGGCCGAGACCCATGCGGACACTGTGGTCCACATGGACATCAACGGCGCGCCGCTCGGCGGCCGGGGCAGCCGGACGTCGGTCAAGGAGACCAACGTCATCGGCACCATGCAGCTGCTCGGCGCCTGCCAGAAGGCACCGCACGTCAAACGGCTGGTGGTGAAGTCCAGCACCAGCGTGTACGGCTCGGCGCCCCGCGACCCCGCCGTCTTCACCGAGACCACGTCCCCGAAATCGCTGCCGAGCGGCGGCTTCGCCAAGGACGTGGTCGAGGTCGAGGGGTACGTACGCGGCTTCGCCCGGCGCCGTCCGGACGTCGCGGTGTGCGTGCTGCGCTTCGCCAACATCCTCGGCGCGTGCGCCGACTCGCCGCTCGCCGAGTACTTCTCGCTGCCCGTGCTGCCCACCGTTCTGGGCTACGACCCCCGGCTGCAGTTCGTGCACGAGGACGACGCGATCGAGGTGCTGCGCCTGGCCGCCGCGAAGCCGCGCCGCGGCACGCTCAACAGCGGCACGTTCAACATCGCGGGAGACGGCGCGCTGCTGCTCTCCCAGTGCTCCCGGCGGCTGGGCCGGCCCACCCTGCCGCTGTTCCTGCCGACCGTCACCTGGGCCGGCACCGCACTGCGCTCGCTCGGCATCACCGACTTCTCGCCGGAACAGATCCGGATGCTCACCCACGGCCGGGTCGTCCAGACGACCCAAATGCGGGAGACACTGGGGTTTCACCCGAAATACACGACGGCGGATTCTTTCGCGGAGTTCGCCGGCAGCCGCGGGCCCGGGCTGCTGCCGCCCGAGGTCCTCGCCCGTACCGTCGACCGGCTCGCCGCCGTGCTCCCCGCACGCAGCGGCCCGACCCAGTGAGGAGTTCACCCACGATGGCGGACGCCAAGGTCATTCCCTTCGGCGAGGAGCCCCGGTCGCGCAGGAAGGCCAAGCGGCCGGGCCGCGGGAGCCGCCGCTCGGCGCTCGCGCCCGTACCGGAGCCCCGGGGGCGGGCCGGGGAGGAGCCGGCGGCCGGGGCGCCGGAGGAGCTGCCGGGGGCGTCCTGGGAGCGGCGGATCGCCGGCGGCCTGCGGTTCCTGCGCAGGCGGCTCACCGGCGAGTACGAGGTCGACGACTTCGGTTACGACGAGGAGCTCACCGACCAGGTCCTGATGACGCTGCTGCGGCCCTTCTACGAGAAGTACTTCCGGGTCGAGGTCAAGGGCATCGAGAACATCCCGGCCGACGGCGGTGCGCTGATCGTCGCCAACCACTCCGGGACGCTGCCCCTGGACGGGCTGATGCTCCAGGTCGCGGTGCACGACAACCACCCGGCCGAGCGGCACCTGCGGCTGCTGGCGGCCGACCTGGTCTTCGTCCTGCCGGTGATCAACGAGCTGGCGCGCAAGGCGGGGCACACGCTGGCCTGCGCCGAGGACGCGCAGCGGCTGCTGGAGCGGGGCGAACTGGTCGGGGTGATGCCGGAGGGCTTCAAGGGCATCGGCAAGCCCTTCTCGGACCGCTACAAGCTCCAGCGGTTCGGGCGCGGCGGGTTCGTCTCCACCGCGCTGCGGGCCGGGGTGCCGATCGTGCCGTGCTCGATCGTGGGCGCGGAGGAGATCTACCCGAAGATCGGGGACGCCAAGACGCTGGCGCGGGTGCTGGGCTTCCCGTACTTCCCGCTGACGCCGACCTTCCCGTGGCTCGGGCCGCTGGGCCTGGTGCCGCTGCCGACGAAGTGGACGATCCAGTTCGGCGAGCCGATTCTCACGGACGGCTACCCGCCGGAGGCGGCGGACGACCCGATGCTGATGTTCAACCTGACGGACCAGGTGCGGGAGACGATCCAGCACACGCTCTACAAGCTGCTGGTGCAGCGGCGGTCGGTGTTCTTCTAGAGGGGCTTCCCAGGGACTTCGGCGCGTGTGTACGGCCCGGCGGAACGCCAGGTGCCCCGGCGCCGCATCGGGCGCCGGGGCACGGCCGGCCGGGCCGGGCGGCCCGGCCGACAGGTCAGCCCAGCGGGTTCTTGCCGTCGAGGTTGATGTCGGGCAGGAGTCCGGGGAGCAGCGGCGGGATGGTGACGTCGGGCTCGTGCGGCGAGTCCTTGCCCGGCCGTCCCTTGCCGTCCGGGGCGGGGGTGCCGGCGTCGGCGGGCGGGTCCAGCAAGCCGCCCGTGCTGCCGCCGAGCAGACCGTCCTTCTCCTGGGCAGGGGAGGAGGCCGACGGGGCATGGCGGGGGGCCTGGGAGCCGTCGGTCTCGCCGGACGAGGTGGCGCTCTCCCCGGGCGGGGCCGGCTGGTTCGTACGGCTCTTGGCCGTGCCCGGCGCGGACTCCCGGGGGGCGCTCTCGTGGCGGCTCGCGCCGTCCGGCGGCTTGGGCAGCAGGGAGCGCAGCGGGCCGACTTCCTCGTCTATGGCGTCGAAGACCGAGCTGACCTCGTCGCGGACGTCCATGAGCTGGGCGGGCAGGCGGTCGCGGAGCCTGCTCCAGCTGTCGCGGTGCGACTTGGTGAAGCTGTTGAGCGTCTGGATGGGGCCCAGGGAGCCGTCGCGCTCGTACGCCTCGTGGAGCAGGCGGTGGCCCTCGCCGGCGTCCTGCTTGACCCCGGAGAGCGCCTTGCGGACCTCGCCGAGCGACTCGTGGTCGAGGGCGCCGAGCCGGCCGCGCTCCATGAGGCGGTGGGCCTCGAACATGCGCGTGGACGCCTGGTCGAGGAAGAGGCGGCCCCGGTCGGCCACGTCGTCCGCCATGCCCAGCTTCAGGTCCTCCATGCCGCGCTTGAGGCCGTACAGCGAGTCGCCCGGGAGCGCGTCGGAGCTGGCGGCGGCGACGCCGCTGAAGGCTCCGGCCGCGACGCCGACCGTCAGGCCGCCCGCCGCGAGCCCCTTGGACAGCCGGGACCTGGGGCGCAGCCGGCCCAGGGATTTCGCGGCCCGGTGCGCCCCGCGCTGCGGTGGCACCCGCGAGCCGTCGGACGGGGCACCACCTTCGGCGAAGGCCGCCTCCATCGCCGCGATGAGCTGGGCCCGGTGGACGGTCTTGACCTCGGGGTCCAACTCCGGCTTGGGGAGTTCTCCGAGCGTGCCGGCGACCGCCAGCAGCCTTGTTTCTCCGCACGCTTCCGCCGGTGTGCCGACCTCGTCCTCGGCCGCCGCGCCCGGAAGGACCTGATCCTCCAGGGCCTGGGCGAAGGCGTTAGCCCGCCGGTGCACCGATACGTTCGCGATCACGGGCGGCACCTCCTCTCGTCATCCCGCTCGACTCCCCGGACTGGCTTGACTATCCAGACTGGCCGGAAGGTTGCACGCCTTGCTCGTGTCCACTCGAACGAGTGAGGTGTTGCGGGCATGGCGTGACCGCAGGGAGCCTGCATTCCGCACAACGAGCGCCGCGGCACTTGGGTTACGCACTCACGATGATCTGACGGAACGGTCACGAACGATCACCTGTAGTCAAAAGACGCGAGGGCCGGCGCCGGGCGTGTCAGCGGGCGCGGAACGCCGGTCGGGCGGTGCGCCGACGTCAACATCGGTCCGGGAGATTCAGGCGATCGGGGCGGTGGTCCAAGCGTTAGTCCTGATGATGGGCCGGAGAGGGGCCTCGGGGCGGCGAAACGGGCAACAGCGCAGGCAGGAAGGGTGATCGGGACCCGGGAGGGCGCGCGGGCGGTGTTCCGGGGCGCCGTGGCGGCGGTCAGCGGGCGTCGTCCGGGAGCAGCCGGGCCAGGGTCCTTACGGCCCGGTACTGGAGGGTCTTGATCGCGCCCTCGTTCTTCCCCATGACGCGCGCGGTCTCCGCGACCGACAGGCCCTGGAGGAAGCGCAGCGTCACACACTCCTGCTGCTGCGGGTTGAGCTTGCGGACCGCTTCCAGGAGCGCCGCGTTGGAGAGGGACTCCAGGACGGAGTCCTCGGGGCTGCGCTCGACCTCGTTGGCGTCGAGCATCTCGCCGGTGGTGACCTCCAGCCGGAAGCGCGACGACTTGAAGTGGTCGGCGACCAGGTTGCGGGCGATCGTGACCAGCCAGGCGCCGAAGTCGCGGCCCTGCCAGGTGAAGGTGCCGATGCGGCGCAGGGCGCGCAGGAACGTCTCGCTGGTCAGGTCCTCGGCCGTGGCCCGGCCGCCCACCCGGTAGTAGATGTAGCGGTAGACCGTGTCGGCGTACTGGTCGTAGAGGCGGCCGAACGCCTCGGCCTCGCCGGCCTGGGCGCGCTCGACGAGGTCCATCATGCGGCGGCTGTCGCTGTCGGCGGGGCGCCGGGCGGTGGGCGTGCCGGCGCCGCGGCGGGTTCTGCCGCCGGCCTTGCCGACTGTGGTGGTGCTCCCGTCGGCCAGGGCGTAGCAGGGGCCGGCGGGGGTGGCGGTGGCGAATGCGGGGACGGCGATCGCGGTGGGGACAAAACTGCGCAGGTGGTCGACGAGTGTCGTACGCAGCGTAGCCAGGCCCGAGGCGTCAACCCCGACGTGTGGGTACACGGGACTCCCAGAGGCAGAGCTTCCATCACGTGCAGTGCGGGACCGTTCACCCGTCGTAGGGACGCGTGGGTACCGGTTTGCGTCTGAGGAGAATAACGCTTCGTACAGGCAGCGCTACACCCAGTTGCTCAAATCATCGATTACTTCTGGTCCGTTACGCGTTCATGCCCGTTCAAGTATCGATTGCTGAGCAGATATTGATCAGAAAGGAACGTGATCTGCCTGGTTGCGGGGCGTGTTGTGGCGGACCGTCGACAACGGGACTGTGGGGGACAGGGTGGGGGTATAGAGCAGGGATTGCCCGCGGGGCGGGGGTGACGGGCCGCCGGTCACGGCCGGTGAGCAGACGGTGGTGGCCGCCGCCCGGCGTGGCGGACTCAGCCGCGGTCCGGCGCGTCCGCCAGCCACGCGGCGTACCACGCGCGGAACCCGGGGCCCGGCGCCAGGTGGGGCCAGACCGCCAGATCGTCGTACCAGACGCGCCCGCGCTGCTCGCCGGTGACGACGAGGCGGACGAAGCCCCCGCACCCCGTCTCGGCCACGGCCAGCGTCCCGGCCACCATCGCGGCCGCGTCGAACCGCTCGCCCGGCCCGGGGCGCCACGCCGAGGTGAACCTGAAGGGCGTCGCCAGCGCGCCGGGCCTGCGGTCGTCCTCGCGGACGTCGTCCGCCGCCCAGTCGTCCGGCGGGCCCGGGTAGGCGGTGGGACCGGTCAGGGGGAACAGCCCGTGGTGCGGTCCGGCACCGCCGTCGGCGACGTGCAGGAGGAAATCGCGGTACGACCCCGGCAGCTCGACGCCGTGCAGGGCCTCGAACGCGTGGAGGTCCGCGGCCGGCAGCGGTGGTCGGAGCCGGTAGTGGTGCCGGTCCGCGCCGGTGCGGGCGCGCTCGGGGTCGCTGCGCGCCAGCTCGGCCAGGCGGGTCCGGACCGCGGCCGCGTCCCAGGAGTCCGCCGGGCCGGCGGCCGGTGCGGTCCGGCGGTCGTCCACCGGGTCAGCGGCGGCGGCGCTGGAGCGCGACGGCCGCGGCGGCGCCGCCCGCCAGGGCGCCCACGCCGGCCGCCGCCGGAATGCCGATCTTCACGGCCTTGCGCCCCGTGCGGTAGTCCCGCAGCCGCCAGCCCTGCTCGCGGGCGTGCTTGCGCAGCCGCCCGTCGGGGTTGACCGCGTACGGGTGGCCGACCAGCGACAGCATCGGGATGTCGTTGGCGGAGTCGCTGTAGGCGGCGCAGCGCTCCAGGTCCAGGCCCTCGGCGGCGGCCAGCGCCCGTACGGCCTCGGCCTTGGCGGGGCCGTGCAGCGGCTCGCCGACCAGCTTGCCGGTGTAGACGCCGCCGACGGACTCGGCGACGGTGCCGAGGGCGCCGGTCAGGCCGAGCCGCCGGGCGATGATCGTCGCGGTCTCGACGGGGGCGGCGGTGACCAGCCAGACCTTCTGGCCCGCGTCCAGGTGGGCCTGGGCGAGGGCGCGGGTGCCGGGCCAGATCCGCTCGGCCATGTACTCGTCGTAGATCTCCTCGCCGATGGTCATCAGCTCGGAGACGCGGTGGCCCTGGACGATGGACAGCGCGCTGTTGCGGGCGTCCGCCATGTGCTCGGGGTTCTCCGAGCCGATGAAGCGGAAGTAGATCTGCTGCCAGACGAAGCGGGCCAGGTCGCGCTTGTGGAAGAAGCGCCGCTTGTACAGGCCGCGCCCGAAGTGGAAGAGGGACGCGCCCTGCATGACGGTGTTGTCGAGGTCGAAGAAGGCGGCGGCGCAGGTGTCGCCGACGACCGGGAACTCCGGCTCCTCGGCCGCGGTGTCCTCGGCGGCCGCCTCCTGGGCCTCCGCTTCCAGGGAGGACTTGCGCGCGGCCTCGGCCGCGGCCTCGCCGGCGAGCACGCTGCGCGCGGTGGCGGGGCGCCTACGGCGGCTGAACCATCCCGTGGGGAGGTGCGTGCCGTAGGTGTTCCTGCGGGGGCGGCGGTCGGGCGACGGGTGGGCCATGTGGCTAGCCTAGCCAGGTTGTTCGGTGCATCCGGTTACGGCCGGATGTCGGACGGACCGGGTCCGGCCGACGGTCGCGTTACGGCCATTCGGGTGACGGCTCCGGGCGGCGGGGCGCGCGCTGCGCCGGGGTCGTACGCCGGGGGGTACTCATGGCGTACGTGACCGGTACGGCCCGGACGTAGCCGGGCTCGTACGGCGGTGGGAGCGGGGTGTCGTGCGGTCAGGCGCCCAGTGCCTTGCGCAGCCGCTGGGGGTCGACCCGCCAGAAATCGTGCTGTGCGCCGTCCACGAGGACGACCGGAATCTGTTCCCAGTACTTGCGGTACAGCTCCTCGTCCTGGGTGATGTCCTTCTTCTCCCAGGAGGCGCCGGTCTCCGCGCACACTTTTTCGATGACTTCTTGTGCGACATCGCACAGGTGGCAGCCGGGCTTGCCGATGAGCGTGACCGTGCTGTCCGCGGGATTCTTGCGGGTGCTGCGGCTGAAGAGGGAGGCCATGTCCGCAATTGTGCCTCCGCTCGGCGGGTTGGACAGTCGCCTCGGTCGACTACCATCGGTGGGCGATTTGTAGGTTTCCGGGGGGATAGCGGTGAGGAGTGAGGGCGCGTGCTGCCGTCGGCGCTCCTGTGTTACCGGCGCGAAACATGTGAACGGTGCGCCGGGAGAGTTGGTTCCGGACGGGGCCGTAAAAGCCGCGTGACCCCGGTCACTTTGCCCGGACAAAGCGGACACCATCTTTGTGCACGCGTTCACAAAGACATAGCCTGCTGTCGACGGGGCGGTCGGGGAACACACGGCCGTCCACAGCCCCGCTCTACCCGCAGGAGCGCCGTGGCAACTGGCCGAACTCACCGACCGGCGACCCGAAGCCGAGGGATTCCCGAGGCCACCGTCGCCCGCCTTCCGCTGTATCTGCGCGCGTTGACCGCGCTCTCCGAGCGTTCGGTACCCACGGTCTCCTCCGAGGAACTCGCGGCCGCCGCCGGGGTCAACTCCGCCAAGCTGCGCAAGGACTTCTCCTACCTCGGCTCGTACGGCACCCGCGGGGTCGGCTACGACGTGGAGTACCTCGTCTACCAGATCTCCCGTGAGCTGGGCCTGACGCAGGACTGGCCGGTCGTGATCGTCGGTATCGGCAACCTCGGCGCCGCCCTGGCCAACTACGGCGGCTTCGCCTCCCGCGGGTTCCGCGTCGCGGCGCTCATAGACGCCGACCCGGCCATGGCCGGCAAGCCGGTGGCGGGCATCGCCGTCCAGCACACCGACGAGCTGGAAAAGATCATCACCGACAACGGCGTCTCGATCGGCGTGATCGCGACCCCGGCGGGCGCGGCGCAGCAGGTCTGCGACCGCCTCGTCGCCGCCGGTGTCACCTCCATCCTGAACTTCGCGCCGACCGTGCTGACCGTCCCGGACGGGGTGGACGTGCGCAAGGTCGACCTGTCGATAGAGCTGCAGATCCTGGCCTTCCACGAGCAGCGCAAGGCGGGCGAGGACGCCGGGCACGACGAGGCCGGCGACGCCCGCGCCGCCGCCGCGCGCGAGGCCCGGCGGGCGGTGCGCGAGGTGCGCGAGGCCGTGGGCAAGGCCGCCCCGGACGCGGACGCCCCCGCCGGACCGTCCGACCGCAAGGGACCCGACGGGGACGTGCCCGCCGTGATGCCGGCATGAGCCTCCTCGTAGTCGGGCTCAGCCACCGCAGTGCCCCCGTGAGCGTGCTGGAGCACGCCGCCATCGCCCCCGACGCGCGCGGCAAGCTCCTCCAGGACACGGTGTCGGCCGAACCGGCCGCCGAGGCCGCGGTGCTCTCCACCTGCAACCGCATCGAGCTGTACGCCGACGTGGACAAGTTCCACGCCGGTGTCGCCGAGCTGTCCACGCTGCTGGCCCGGCACAGCGGCGCGGGGCTGGACGAGCTGACCCCGTACCTCTACGTGCACTACGAGGACCGGGCCGTCCACCACCTGTTCTCGGTGGCCTGCGGCCTGGACTCGATGGTCGTGGGCGAGGGCCAGATCCTCGGTCAGATCAAGGACGCGCTCGCCGTCGCGCAGGAGCAGCACACCGCGGGCCGCCTGCTGAACGACCTGTTCCAGCAGGCGCTGCGGGTCGGCAAGCGCGCCCACAGCGAGACCGGCATCGACAAGGCGGGCCAGTCGCTGGTCACCTTCGGCCTGGAGCAGCTGGCCCGGGGCACCGACGTCGCCGAGTGGGCCCGGGGCAAGCGCGCCCTGGTCATCGGCGCCGGTTCCATGTCGTCGCTGGCCGCCACCACGCTCGTACGGGCCGGGGTGAGCGAACTGGCCGTGGCCAACCGGACGGTGGAGCGCGCCGAGCGGCTCACGCGGATCCTGACCGAGCCGGGCTCGGCGGGCGCGCTGAACGGGCTGACCGCCCGCGCCGTGCCGATGCCCGCCGTCGAGTCCGAGCTGGCGCTCGCCGATGTCGTCGTCTCCTGTACGGGTGCGACGGGCCTGGTCCTGACCGGCGAGGCGATCGCCGGTGCCGCCGGGACCCGCGCCGCCCGTATCGCGGCGGGCGACGGGTACGCCGGCACCGCGGGCGGCGCGGGCAGCACGGCCGCCCCGGCGCCCGAGCTGGCGCTGCTGGACCTGGCCATGCCGCGGGACATCGACGCCGCCGCCCACCGGGCCGAAGGCGTGCACCTCGTCGACATCGAGTCGCTGGCCGCCGCCTCGGCGGACGCCCCGATGGCGGCCGACGTGGACCGGGTGCGCGGCATCGTCTCCGACGAGGTGGCCGCGTTCGGCGCCGCGCAGCGGGCCGCGCACATCACGCCGACGGTGGTCGCGCTGCGCACCATGGCGGCCGATGTCGTGGCGAGCGAGATCGCCCGGCTCGACGGCCGCCTCCCCGACCTCGACGACAAGCAGCGCGCGGAGATCACCCAGACCGTGCGCCGGGTCGTCGACAAACTCCTGCACGCGCCCACCGTGCGGGTCAAGCAGCTGGCCAGCGAGCCCGGCGGTGCCGGGTACGCGGACGCGCTGCGCGAACTCTTCGACCTCGACCCCCAGACGGTTGCCGCCGTCAGCCGGGCCGACACGCGGGCCGACGGCCCGCACACAGCACGGGAGCGGGCATGACTGACAGCAATCCACGGGCACTGCGGCTGGGCACGCGGCGCAGCAAGCTCGCCATGGCCCAGTCGGGGATGGTGGCCGAGGCGGTGCGCGAGCTGACCGGCCGCCCCGTCGAGCTGGTGGAGATCACCACCTACGGCGACACCTCGCGCGAGCACCTGGCGCAGATCGGCGGCACCGGCGTATTCGTCTCCGCGCTGCGCGACGCGCTGCTCGACGGGTCGATCGACTTCGCCGTGCACTCGCTCAAGGACCTGCCGACCGCGCAGCCCGAGGACCTGACGCTGGCCGCTGTGCCGCTGCGCGAGGACCCCCGCGACGTGCTGGTGGCGCGCGACGGCCTGGTCTTCGAGGAGCTGCCGGACGGCGCCCGGGTGGGTACGGGCTCGCCGCGGCGCATGGCGCAGCTGAACGCCTGGGCGCGTGCGCTGGGCCGGCGGGTGGAGGCGGTGCCGATCCGCGGCAACATCGACACCCGTATCGGCTACGTCGAGAAGGGCGAGCTGGACGCGGTCGTGCTGGCCGCGGCCGGGCTGTCCCGTATCGGCCGGATCGAGGAGGCGACGGAACACCTGTCGCCCGACATGGTTTTGCCCGCCCCCGGCCAGGGGGCCCTGGCGGTGGAGTGTGCCGCGCACAACGCGCAGCTCGCCGCCCAGCTCGCCGAGCTCGACGACCCGTTCACCCGGGCCGCCGTGACGGCCGAGCGTTCCCTGCTCGCCGCCCTGGAGGCCGGCTGCTCCGCACCTGTGGGTGCGCTGGCCGACCTGCAGGCCGACGGGCAGGCTGTCACCGAAATGCGCCTGCGCGGCGTCGTCGGCACGACCGACGGTTCCACGCTGGTGCAGCTGTCCACCACCGGACACGTACCCGCCTCTCTCGGCGACGCGGCGACCCCCAGGAACATGGGGCGCGAACTCGCCGCCGAGATGCTCGCGAAGGGTGCGGCCGGTCTTATGGGGGAGCGAGCACTTTGAACCCCACCGCCCCGAACCACCCCGCCGCCGGCCAGGTCACCTTCATCGGTGCCGGGCCCGGAGACCCGGGACTGCTGACGCTGCGTGCCGTGGAGGCACTGGCACGCGCGGACGTGCTGATCGCCGACCCGCAGGTGCTCGACGTCGTCCGCGCGCATGCGCGGGCGAATGTGGACACCCCGCAGCAGCCGACGGCTGACGAAGCGTCAACCACCGCTGGAGTCCCCGCGCTTAGGGACACCACCAATCTTGTCATGTCGGCCGTGCGCACCGGCAAGCGGGTGGTGCGTGCGGTGTCCGGCGATCCCGGCCTGGACGCCCATGTCGCCGAGGAGATGCTCGCGTGCGCCGCCGAGGGCGTCGTCTTCGAGGTCGTGCCGGGCATCGCCGCCGCGGTCGGCGTGCCCGCGTACGCCGGTGTGCCGCTGCGCGACGCGGACGGCACGGACGTGCGCTTCGTCGACGCGCGTACCGCCGACGCCCGCTGCTGGTCGGAGGTGGGCGCCAGCGACGCCACCGCCGTCGTCTCCACCGCGCTGGACTCGGTGGCCGCGGCCGCGGCCGAGCTGGTGTCGGCGGGCCGCAAGCCCGACACCCCGATGTCGGTGACGGTCGCCGGTACGACGACGCGCCAGCGCACGTGGAACACGACGCTCGGCTCGGTCGCCCAGGTGCTGAAGGCCGCGAAGGTGCTGCCGTCGGCGGACGGCGGGCAGCCGGTCATAGCCGTGGTCGGCGAGCGCAGTGCCGCGGCCCACCGCGACCGGCTGTCCTGGTTCGAGAACAAGCCGCTGTTCGGCTGGCGGGTACTCGTGCCGCGGACGAAGGAGCAGGCCGCCTCGCTCTCCGACCAGCTCGTCGAGTACGGCGCGGTGCCGCACGAGGTGCCGACCATCGCCGTGGAGCCGCCGCGCACCCCGCAGCAGATGGAGCGCGCGGTCAAGGGCCTGGTCACCGGGCGCTACGAGTGGATCGCCTTCACCTCGGTCAACGCCGTCAAGGCGGTCCGGGAGAAGTTCGAGGAGTACGGGCTCGACGCCCGCGCGTTCGCCGGGATCAAGGTCGCGGCGGTGGGCGAGCAGACCGCCAAGGCGCTGATCGCCTTCGGCGTGAAGCCCGACCTCGTACCGTCCGGCGAGCAGTCCGCCGCCGGGCTGCTGGAGGACTGGCCGCCGTACGACCCGGTCTTCGACCCGATCGACCGCGTCTTCCTGCCGCGCGCCGACATCGCCACCGAGACGCTGGTGGCGGGCCTGATCGAGCTGGGCTGGGAGGTCGACGACGTCACGGCCTACCGGACCGTACGGGCCTCGCCGCCGCCGCAGGAGACCCGCGAGGCGATCAAGGGCGGCGGGTTCGACGCCGTGCTGTTCACCTCGTCCTCCACGGTGCGCAACCTGGTCGGCATCGCCGGCAAGCCGCACAACGTGACCGTGATCGCCTGTATCGGCCCGGCCACCGCAAAGACCGCCGAGGAGCACGGGCTGCGCGTGGACGTCATGTCGCCCGAGCCCTCGGTGCACAAGTTGGCCGAAGCGCTCGCGGACTTCGGGGCGGCGCGGCGCGATGCCGCGCTGGAGGCCGGGGACCCGGTCACGCGCCCCAGCGAGCGCCGGCCCGGATCGCGTAGGAGGGCTCGCAGTTGAGCAGCAGTAGGTACGGCAACTTCCCCGGTGCGCGGCCGCGCCGGCTGCGCACCACGCCGGCCATGCGCCGGATGGTCGCCGAACACCGCCTGCACCCGGCGGACCTGATCCTGCCCGCGTTCGTGCGGGAGGGGATCTCGGAGCCGGTGAGCATCCAGGCGATGCCGGGCGTCGTGCAGCACACCCGTGACACGCTGCGGAAGGCCGCCGTCGAGGCGGTCGAGGCGGGCGTCGCCGGGATCATGCTGTTCGGCGTGCCGGAGGACGCGAAGAAGGACGCGGCCGGCACCGCGGGCACGGACCCGGACGGCATCCTCCAGCAGGGCATCCGCGATGTGCGCGCCGAGGTCGGTGACGACCTGGTGATCATGTCGGACCTGTGCCTGGACGAGTACACCGAACACGGTCACTGCGGCGTCCTGGACGACCAGGGCCGGGTGGACAACGACGCGACGCTGGAGCGCTACGCCGAGATGGCGCAGGTCCAGGCGGACGCGGGCGTCCACGTGGTGGGTCCGAGCGGCATGATGGACGGCCAGGTCGGCGTCATCCGTGACGCGCTGGACCAGACCGGCCACGAGGACGTGTCGGTCCTGGCCTACACCGCCAAGTACGCCTCGGCCTTCTTCGGCCCCTTCCGCGAGGCCGTCGGCTCGTCGCTCAAGGGCGACCGCAAGACCTACCAGCAGGACTACGGCAACTCCCGCGAGTCGCTGCGCGAGCTGGCGCTCGACCTCCAGGAGGGCGCCGACATGGTGATGGTCAAGCCGGGCATGCCGTACCTGGACGTGCTCGCCAAGATCGCGGAATCGGTGGACGTGCCGGTCGCCGCGTACCAGATCTCCGGCGAGTACGCGATGATCGAGGCCGCCGCCGAGAAGGGCTGGATCGACCGCGACGCGGCGATCCTGGAGGCCCTGACCGGGTTCAAGCGGGCGGGCGCGGACATGATCCTGACCTACTGGGCCACGGAGGTCGCGCGCAAGCTCTAGTTTCCCACCCGTACCTCTGCTGTTGCGGCGTCGCACGCGTGTACCCAACTCCCTCCGGGGGCAAGGGAAAAGCGACGTAACGACAGGGAGGGGTACAGGGCATGAGGATTCGCCTGACGAGATGGCGGCGCTCCGTCGGGAGCGCCGCCGTCGCGTTGTGTACGGCGGCCGCACTCGGCGGGGCGTCGGCCACACCGGCGGCCGCGGCGGCCGGGCCGACGCCCGTCACGTCGTACGCGTACACCAGCGTGGCGGGGGACTACATCGGGCAGGGGCGGGCCGGTACGTACCGGGAGCCGGCTGCGGAGATCACCATGGCGGGCGATGCCGGGTACGCCCGGGTGAGCGTCAGGGCCCCCGGCGAATGGTGGGAGATCGACCTCGCCGCTCCCAAGGGCGAGCGGCTGCGGCCCGGCGTCTACCGGAACGCCGAGCGGGCCGTTGCCCGTACGGGCCGCTCTCCGGGCCTCGACGTCTGGGGCAACGGCCGCCAATGCAACGAGCTGTACGGCCAGTTCACCGTTGACCAGGTAGCCACCGACGACACCGGCGCGATCACGCTCTTGGACGCTTCGTACACGCAGAAGTGCGAGTCGGCGACCGCCCCGCCGCTCAAGGGGACGGTCAAGTACCGGGCGCTGCCGCTGTCGTACGCGTACAAGAGCGAGCCGGGGGACTGGATCGGCCAGGGGAAGTCGGCGACGCACCTGGGGGCGACCAGCACCTTCACGCTCCAGAACGCCCCGGAGGACGGCGTCGGGTTCGCGGTCGAAGGCAAGCGGGAGGAATGGACGGCGGAGTTCCGGCCGCCGCCGGGCGAGCGGCTGGCGTCCGGGCGTACGTACCAGGTCACCGACGCCCAGGGCAGCGCTCGGATGGACGTATCCGGCAACCATCACGGCTGCAACACGACCACCGGCGAATTCACCGTCGATCGCCTGTACTTCGCCGACGGCGGTACGCCGACGGGTCTCGCCGTCCGCTTCAAGCAGTTCTGTGACGGCAGTACCGCGGCGCTGACGGGCACCATCCACCACGGCGCCTGAGAGGAGTTGCGGGCCGCACCCTTCCAGGGGCGCGGCCCGCCCCCCCCGCGTCCCACAGGTGGCGGTTGGCCGGTTCTGTGGCTTGTGCCCCTCTCGGGGCGTCCACATAATCGCAACGCTCTGCCGCGTCGCGGTGCCCCCTCCCCCACGTAATCGCTCTGCCGGTGGGCGCCCTCCGACGTGAACTTGGCATGAGCCGGTCAGCGCAGACCGGCGGTGGCCGATGGCGCGCAACCCCCTTCGAGAGGACGTCCGTTGACCCGCTCCGCGACATTTCTGAAGAGATCCGTGGCCCTCGGCGCAATCGCCCTGGCAGCCCTGTCCCTCCAGCCCGGCGCCGCACACGCGGCCCCCGAACCGACCCCGTCGACGTCGAGCAGCGCACCCGGTTCGAAGATCGTCGGCGGCGTGCCCGCCGCGCAGGGCGAGTTCCCGTTCATGGTCCGGCTGTCCATGGGCTGCGGCGGCGCGCTCTACCGGCCGGACATCGTGCTCACCGCCGCGCACTGTGTGGACGGCAGCGGCAACAACACCTCCATCACCGCCACCGCCGGCGTGGTGGACCTCCAGAGCTCCAGCGCGATCAAAATCAAGTCCACCAAGGTGCTCCAGGCCCCCGGCTACAACGGATCGGGCAAGGACTGGGCGCTGATCAAGCTGGCCCGCCCGGTCACCAACCTGCCCACCCTCCCCGTCACCACGGACGGACGCTACGACTCGGGCGACTTCGTCGTCGCCGGGTGGGGCGCGACCCGCGAGGGCGGCGGCCAGCAGCGCTACCTGCGCAAGGCGACCGTTCCGTTCGTCGACACCCCCACCTGCCAGCGCGCGTACGGGGGTTCCTACATCCCCGGTGAGGAGATCTGCGCCGGGATCATGTCCACCGGCGGCGTCGACACCTGCCAGGGCGACTCCGGTGGCCCGATGTTCCGCAAGGACAACAACGGCGCCTGGATACAGGTCGGCATCACCAGCTGGGGCGACGGCTGCGCGCGGCCGGGCAAGCCGGGCGTCTACACGCGGGTGAGCGCCTTCGCGAAGGCCATCGCGACCGCCGCGGACCAACTGCGGCGCTGAGCCGGGACGATCGGGGCGGGGCGGCGCTTCGGCCGCCCCGCCCTTCTGCTTGCCCCCGTACCGGAACCGCGACCGGTACCGACCGCACCGGAACCGGTACCGACCCATCCAGATACGGATACGTCGCCGTTCTCGACAAGTGGCCTGTTTCAGAACCTTGTGCGTCTTTGGTGTGCGTCCACATAATCACAACGCTCCAGTCACGTAGCGGCACTTCCGGCGCAGTACTGCGCGCCGATGGTGCTGCCGCGTGCTGCGCGGCACGAGCTGGACACTGCTGTACCTCCCCGACGCGAGAGGAAAATCCTTGAAGCGCTCCGCGAGATGTATCAAGCGTTCCATAGCCGTTGGCGCCGCCGTGGCGGCTGCGGTCGCACTCCAGTCGGCGGGCGGCGCCAGTGCCGCCCCGGCACCGACGCCGACCCCCGGCCAGCAGATCATCGGCGGGCCGCCCGCCGCACAGGGCGAGTTCCCGTTCATGGTCCGGCTCTCCATGGGCTGCGGCGGCTCCCTCATCAGGGACAACGTCGTGCTCACCGCCGCGCACTGCGTGGAGGGCAGCGGTCCCGACACGTCCATCACCGTCACCGCGGGCGTCGTCGACCTCCAGGACCCCAAGGCCGTCAAGGTGAAGTCGGCCGAGGTCCTTCAGGCCCCCGGCTACAACGGCAAGGGCAAGGACTGGGCCCTGATCAGGCTGGCCACGCCGATCAAGGACGCGGAAACGCTGCATCTCGCCGAGGACGACTCGTTCGACCACGGCAAGTTCACCATCACCGGCTGGGGCGCGGACAAGGAAGGCGGCGCCCAGCAGCGCTTCCTGCGCAAGGCCAAGGTCCCGTTCGTGAACACGACCGCCTGCCAGCTGGCGTACGGCAGCGAGCTGACCCCGGGCGAGGAGATCTGCGCCGGCTTCGTGGCCGAGGGCGGCGTCGACACCTGCCAGGGCGACTCCGGCGGGCCGATGTTCCGCCGCGACGAGGACGGCGACTGGGTCCAGGTCGGCATCACCAGCTGGGGCGAGGGCTGCGCGCGGCCCGGCAAGCCCGGCGTCTACACGAAGGTGAGCGCCTTCTCCGCGCAGATCGAGAAGGCCGCCAACAAGCTGGCCGGCTGACCGGACGCGCGTCCCGGGCCGCACACGTGGCGGCCCGGGACGCGCGCGTGGTGGCCCGGGACGCGCGCGTGGTGGCCCGGGCCCCGCACGCCGCCCCGCAAACCCCTCGCCTTCCCGGCAGCGCGCCGACCGGCCCTCCCGGCACACACCCGATGCTGCCGCAATGCGGAGGCGCGCTCGGGTGGGTGGCCGGGCCCTGTCAGCGGTCCGTGGAGCCGGGGGGTTCGGGGGCGCCGGGGAGGGTGTGGTGGTCGTGGACGACGGCGTGGGCGAGGACGGCCAGGTCGGTGTCCTGAGCTTGGGCGTGGGCGCGCAGCAGGGCCAGGGCCTGGTCGGCGGTGAGGCCGTGGCGGTAGGAGATCATGCCGATGGCCTGGTGGACGACGGCGTCGGTGGGCAGCAGCCAGGCGTGGGCGAGGTCGTCCTCGTCCGGTAGGGGAGAGGCCAGGAGCAGAAGTTCGGTGGCGTCGGCGTGGTCCTGGGCGGTTTGCAGGTCGGGGCCGGTGATGGGGCCGGGCCGGTCGCGGTAGAGGGTCAGGACGAGTCCGGCCCGCGGTGCGGGGCCGGTGTCGCTGAGGACGGGCAGGGCGAAGGCGGCGCGGATGTGGTGTGCGGTGGCCTGCTGGGCGTAGACGGGCCACTGGCGGGTGGCGTCGGGGTCGTCGAGGTCGTCGGCGAGGACCGGGGCGCGTTGGCGCAGGGCCTGGACGCAGGGGCCTTGGCCGAGGTTGATCTGCAGTGATTCGCCCCGCTCGGCCAGGGGGCCGGCGAAGCACAGCGAGACCCGCTGCGCCAGGGCGGCGTCCGCCGCCAGGGTGAGCCCCACCGAATACTCGCCGCGCAGCGCCGCCCGGCATGCCTCGCCGACGCGCCGGGCGGGGTGGGCCTGGCCTGCGTGGCGGGCGGCGAGGATCACGGCCTCCGCCCGGGGGCCGGTCATGGGGAACCCGGTGCGGAAACGGGCAGGGGTGCGGCCGTGTGGTGGGTACCCATGAGAAGTATCCGATTTCCGGCATTCACCGCCGATGCTGCCCCGATCGGAAGCCAATGTCAGGATTCGTTGGCGGTCCAGCGTCGCCTGCGGGCAGCCTGTGTTCTCACCGTACGCCTCGCCCGGACGCCGCACAGTGTTTGCGGGAGGCCGGGGCATATTCCGCCTCTTTCGTCAGGGCCGGGTCCGGGCTTGGGTACCTGCCCTTCCGGAGCCCAGGGGCCAGGTGTCCGCGCGGCCGGAAGTCCCTACACTGAAAGCCATCGGGTGTCCGCCTCTGGGCCGCAGGGGCTCCTCCCGGGAAGGGCTGGGCAGGAAGGTGAACGGTGGGCGCCAACCGTGACTTGGCGGCCGTGCTGGAAAGCCTGCACCCCGCGTCCGGTGATCCGGGCCTGATCGGCGCCGATCCGCGCCTGTGTGCCCAGGTGCTGCGGGTGGACGGCGTGGCCGTGTCCGTGACGACCGGCAGCGGCCTGAGCGAGCTGCTGTGGTCCACGCCGGGTGCCAGCACGCGGCTGGAGGACCTGCAGTACGAGCTGGGCCAGGGGCCGGGCCCGGAGGCGGCCGCAAGCTGCGCGCCGGTACTGGCACCGGACCTGTCGCGCGTGCCGACCGGCCGGTGGCCCACGCTGCTGCCCCAGCTCACGGAGCTGGGCATCGGCGCCGTCTTCTGCTTCCCACTGGCGGTCGGATCCGCCTGCCTGGGCACCCTGTCCCTGCAGCGCGCCACCTCCGGCCCGCTGCCGGACTCCACGATGACCGACGCCTGGCTGGTGGCCAACGCCCTGACCGCCGTCCTCCTGCAGGGCGGCCCGCAGCAGCACGCCTTCGCTGCCGCCGAGGAGGGCTCGGACTTCTACCGGGCCGCCGTCCACCAGGCCAGCGGCATGATCAGCGTGCAGGCCGGCACCACTTTGGCCCAGGCACTGCTGCGGCTACGGGCCCACGCCTTCCGCCACGGACGCCCGGTGACGGAGGTCGCCGAGGACGTGGTGGCCCGGCGGTTGCACTTCAGAGATGATGAAAACGGGCCGGACACCGCTGCCGGCGAAGGGACTGAAGGGCCATGACACGTGAAGAGCAGCTACTGGCGGCCATGGTCGACGCCGTCGACACCCTCGTCGACGACTTCGACCTGATCGACTTCCTGCACCAGCTGTGCGACCGCTGCAACGAGCTGCTGGACGTGACGGCCGTGGGCGTCATGCTCACCGACCCGGACGGCAGGCTTCACCTGATCGCCGCGTCCGACGAGCACACCCGGCTGCTGGAACTGTTCGCCCTGCAGACCGACCAGGGCCCCTGTGTGGAGTGCCACCGCAGCGGCACCGCGCGGCTCAACGTCGACCTGGGCTCCCCTGCGCAGACCGCCGCGTTCCCGCTCTTCGCCGAACGCGCCCGCCGGACCGGTTTCACCACCACCCACGCCCTGCCCATGCGGCTGCGCCAGCAGATCGTGGGCGCCCTGAACCTCTTCCAGGCCCACGAACAGAACATCAGCGACAGCGACGCACGGATAGCGCAGGCCCTGGCGGACGTGGCGACCATCGCCATCTTGCAGCACCGCACCATCGTGCACGGCAACATCGAGCGGGCCCAGCTGAAGGCCGCCCTGTCCAGCCGCATCGTCATCGAGCAGGCCAAGGGCATCCTGTCCGAACGCTGGAGCACCGACCTCGACACCGCCTTCGACGCCCTGCGCCACCATGCCCGCGCCCACCAGCTGACCCTGACCAACGTGTGCAAGCAGCTCATCGACGGCACGCTCGACACCGCCGACATACAGCGTCCCTGAGCCGCCTGCCGACCACACGCCCCGGTCCGCACCGCTGCGGCCCGGTTCCGTCCCGGATCCCGGCGGAAGGACGGTCCTCCCGCCGCGCCGCCCCGTAGTACAGGGAGGCTCATGGACCACGACCACCACGCCGCGGCGTGGCAGCGCGTCAGCGCCGCCGTGACCACCGGCGGTCCCAGCCTTTCCACCGCCTGCCGCGCCTGCGCCGAGGATCTGGACGCCGACTTCGCCGGTGTCACCCTCGTCGTCGCCGGAGAGCTGCGCCTGCTGGGCGCGGCCACCGACGAACGCGCCCGTCTGCTGGAGGACGCCCAACTGGTCACCGGGGAAGGCCCGTGCACCGACGCCTACACCCACCGCAGACCCGTCGAAGCAGCCGACCTGCACCACGCGACCGAACGCTGGCCGGCCTACGCCCCCATCGCCTGCGACCAACAAGCCCGCAGCGTCCTGGCCCTGCCCCTGGTCGTCGGCAGCCTTCCCGTCGGCGCCCTGGACCTCTACCGCCAACAGCCCACCGCCTTCACCCCCACCCAGCAGGACCGCGCCGGCGCCTACGCCCGCATCCTGGCCCTCCTCGCCCTCGACGAGCATCCCCACCTGCTCACCGGCCCCACCCGCCCCGCCCAGCGTGGACCGCAGGGCTACCCGCCCACCGTCCACATGGCCGCCGGCGTCCTCGCCGCGAAATACGGCCTCACCCCCGACGACGCCCTCGCCCGTCTGCGTGCCCGCTCCTTCCGCACCAGCCAGCCCCTGCTAAACACCGCCCAGCACGTCCTGGACACCCACCAACTCGAATAGGCCTCCCGGGGGGAGAGCGCCGTTCTTGATGACGCGTATGAGGGAGCCGACCTGCGTACGGTTGGTGGCGACGACCGCGTACGGGGTTTCGCTCTCACGGATGTGCACGGTGCCGTCTGGGGCGGCGGCGAGCCCCAGGCAGTTGCTGGAATCCGCACAGTATGACGAGGTCTGCCAACGGAGTGACAAAGCTGTGCCTTTCAGAGTTCGCGAATGATGCCGCGGATGAAATCCCTGGATGCCGCCGGGCTGAGGGATGCCTGCTTCAGCAGCTCGATGACGGCGTCGTAGCGCGCCAGTTGAGCTGAGGCGTCCTGGAAGGCGGGCCCGCCCATTTGGTCCAGCTGTACGGTGTCGAGTTCAGGCGTCGGCCCGGACGCGTACAAGATGGTCTGCCCGGAGCCAGGGAACTCTCCTGCGGAGAAGGGGATGACCAGTACGGTCACGTTGTCGCGTTCGCTCGTCGAGACAATGTGTTCGAGCTGCTTGCGCGACGTCGTGCGCCCACCGAACTGCATGCGAAGCGCCGCCTCGTGGATGATCGCTGTGTACGAGACGGCGTCGTCCCGGTAGAGAACGGCTTGCCGCTTCATGCGGAACGAGGTGCGATGCTCCACCTCGGAGGGCGGCAAAGGCGGCACGCCCAGATCGAAGACGATGCGCGCGTGATCAACGGTCTGGAGAAGGCCGGGCAACGTGGAGGTTTGCGCTGTGCGCAGCTCCGTTGCGTGGAACTCAAGCTCGGCGATGTCGATCTGCCCAGGGGGAAGGATGCCGCGGTATTCCTCCCACCAGTAGCGAGTACGGTCGCCCGTCATTGCCGCCAGAGCGTCGATGAGCTTCTGGTTTCCGCAGGCATAGTTGCACGCCAGCGTGCGCAGGCGGTCGGCGCTGATGCCTGCTCGGCCGCACTCGATATTGCTTATGCGCGCCTGGTCGACACCGAGGAGAGCGCCGGCGGCCGAGGCGGTCATGCCGGCGTTCTCCCGGAGTTTGCGCAGCTCGGCACCGAGTCGCTGTTGGCGAAATGTAGGTGCAACTCTCGGTGGCATCAGCCCTCGCTTCCCTGTCGCGGCCAGTCTGCCCAAGCGGTCTCGCAGGGTCTAGAGGAACATGGATTTCCCGTAGGTGGGCACATGCATGCTCCAGCGCCGCTACTCTGTGACCCGGGTCACTCACGCCGACGCGTGAGTCAACTGCGCATCCGTAACGGAGGCTTGCCATGCCCAGTGACTGGGACTATGCGTTCGAAATGCCTGACCACCCGCGGGCTCCGCGGGTCGCTCGGCGGGTGGTGCGGCTGGTGCTGGAGGAGCATGGGGAGCGGGAACTCGTCGACCAGGCCGAGTTGTTGGCCTCCGAGCTGATCGCTAACTCGCATCGGTATGCGAAGGGGCCCGCCAACGTGCGGGTGAAGCGGATCGGGGCGCGGTTGCGCGTCAGCGTGTGGGACGGGAACCCGGACCTGCCGAGCTTCGGCACGGCCGCGGTGTCCGGGCCCGGGGACGAGGCGGGGCGGGGGCTCGGGCTGGTCAGGTTGTGTGCCGAGAGTTATGGGGGGTTCGCGTACGGGGCGGGGGCGTTGGGGTCGGGGGGCGGCAAGGTGATGTGGTTCGAGTTGGGGGACGAGGGGGCTTGGCGCGGGCTCGGGTGAGGAGGAGGCGGTGGCCGGCGCGCCGCCGCGAGGGGCTGACGCCAGAGTGAGCGGCAAGGTTGGAGCCCCGCCCTCTCCACGGGGTCGGCCGCAGGAGAGGGCGGGGCAGCTTGTGGAGCCGGCGTGGTCAGGACGGGTGGACCGCCTCGGCCATGACGGTGGCGGTCTTGATGATCAGGGGAGTGTCGCCCGCGGCGGTGGGTTGTGCCGGCTTGTGGGTGAAGGCCGCGAGGATGACCGGGGTGCCGTCGGGGGTCCAGGCGATGCCTGCGTCGTTGCTCGTTCCGTACGTGCTGCCGCCGCCGGACTTGTCCGCCACCTTCCAGTCCTTCGGCAGCCCCTTGCGGAACCGGTCGGCGCTGGTGGTGTTGCGCAGCAGCCAGTCGGTCAGGAGGGCGCGGTCGGGTCCGTTCAGGGCGTTGCCGAGGACGAGGCGGCGGTAGGTGCGGGCGATGGCGTACGGGGTGGTGGTGTCCGTACGGCGGCCCGGCTCGGCCGAGTTCAGCTCCGGCTCCCAGCGGTCGAGGCGGGTGACCGGGTCGCCGAGGGAGCGGCAGAAGCGGGTGACGGCGGTCGGGCCGCCCAGCTCGCGCATGAGGAGGTTGGCGGCGGCGTTGTCGCTGTAGCGGATCGTCGCGTCGCAGAGGGCGCTTACGGTCATGCCGGTGGCGGTGTGGCGGGAGGTGACGGGCGTGTGGCCGGCCTTTTGCACGTCGGCCTCGGTGTAGTGGATCACGCGGGACAGCTGGGTGCCGTCCTGGTCGAGGTCGCGCAGTACGGCCGCGACGGCGAGCGTCTTGAAGACGGAGCAGATCGGGAACCGCTCGTGTGCGCGATGGAGTACGGACGCGCCGGTGGCGAGGTTGAGGGCGAAGACCCCGATGCGGGCCTGGTGGTCACGCTCCAGCTGGCGGAGCTTGTGGGTGGCGGTGGCGGTGGCGGTGGCGGTGGCGGTGGCAGTGGCCCGGGAGGGCGTGCCGGCTCCGGCCGCGCTCGCCGGCGTGGTGCCGAGGGCGAGCGCGCCGCCGAGGCCGAGGCCGGCGCCGAGCAGTGACCGCCGGGTGAGTGACGACATGGGCTTGTGCATGGGGTGTCCCTTCCCTGGTTCCCCGGGTGGTTGTTGCTGGTGGGGACGTTGGGGGTGGTGGGGTGGTTGCGCCACCGCGAGGGGCCCTACGGGGTGGTTCAGAGGGCGTCGTTCAGTTCGCTCTGCCAGTACGTGACCTTGGCGGAGTCGTCGATGTACGTGTCCTTGGGGAGCGTGAGGCGGGTCGAGCGGTCGCCGTAGCCGCCGTCGCGGTTCGCGAAGAACACCTGGAGGCGGTGCACCGTCTTCCCCCCGCCGGCCTCCCCGGTCGGGTCCGACGTGCGGACGGCCGCGTACGCGGACTGACCAGGCTCCACGGACACCACGGCCTGCGGCCGGCTGTCCTCCATGACCGCGGTGGGCGCCTGGGCGTCGTCGAAGCGGAGGGACGGGTAGTAGTAGGCGTCGCAGCGGGTGGAGCCGGTGTTGGTGACGGTGAGGAGCAGGTGGTTGATGGGGCGGCTGAGCTTGGAGACGGTCACCTTGGTGTTGGCCGCGGTGCAGGTGGTGGACGACTTGCCGTTCGGCGCGGAGTTCTGCTTGCCGCCGGGGCCGGACTTGGCCGGGGCGGCGTGCGAGCCCGCTCCCGAGGGGGACTTCACCGACGGGCCCGTACCGCCCGTACCGCCCGCGCCTCCCGTACCTGCCGAGCCGTCCGCTCCTTCCACAGGGGCGGATCCGGCCGCGGAGTCCGGGCCGGGAGAGGCCGCGGGCCGGTCGGCACCGGCGGCCTTCTTGCCGTCCTCGGCACCGCCGCACGCGGTCAGCGAGAGCGCGGCGGCGACGGCCGCGGCGGAGGCGGCGATACGGGCGGTCCGGGTGGTGAAGAGGCGTGAGCGCATGGGTGTTTTCCCCCTGGGGCGGACGAACGTGAGCGGTGGGTCAGAGGCGGTGTACGAGGGCCGTGATGACGACGACACAGAAGGCGAGTACGCCCAGTGCCGCGAGATCGGCGGGTTCGAGAGGAAAGCGGAAACGGGTCCGCACGGTTGCTCCCCGGTAAGGCCCTGGCCAGGGCGTCGTCGGTGGTCACAGCCTGGGCGACGTTCCGTCCCGGGCACAACGCCGGGCGGCACATCCGGGACGCTGGAACGATTGCGCGTACGCTGACCAGCGGGAATGGGGGTTCCCTGGAACGCGGTCATGGGATGCGGCAGGAGGGGGAAGGGTGAGCACGGCTTCCGGTACGGACGATTTCGCGGCGCTGTTGCGTACGTTGAAGACGAGGTCAGGGCTGAGCTACGGCGCCCTGGCGAAGCGCCTGCATATGAGTACGTCCACGCTGCACCGCTACTGCAACGGCGACGCGGTGCCCACGGATTACGCGCCCGTGGAACGGCTGGCCCGGGTGTGCGGCGCGAAGCCCGAGGAACTGGTCGAGCTGCATCGCCAGTGGATCCTGGCGGACGCGGCGCGGGGGCGGCGGGCGGTGGAGGAGGATGCTCCGGTTCTGGTTCCGGTTCCGGCCCCCGCGCCGGAGCCCGCCCCCGAGCCGGAATCCACCGCTCCGGAGCCCACTGTTCCGGAACCCGCACCCACCCCCACCCGCCGCCCCTCCCGGACCAAGCTCCGCTGGGCCCTGGTGGGCACCGCCGCACTCGCGCTGGCCGTTCCGGTCGTCGTCAGCGGTATGACGTCCTCCGGAGAGGCCGGCCCCGGGGCGGCCCGAGTGAAGGTGCCCGACCACCGTCCGGACAGTGGCGGCCGTGGCGCTGTCCCGGATGGCGGCACCTCCGTTACGCCGTCCCCCTCCGCCTCGGTGTCCGCCTCGGTGTCCGCCGGGCCGACCGGGCAGCCGAAGCAGGACAGCGCGCCGGCCTCCGCGGATCCGGGCAGTGCCGCCACCGGTGGCGGCACGGGCGGCAGCGCACGGCGCGGCGGTACCCCGCTGACCGTCGACGTCCGTACGAACAACTGGGACGACCCCTGCGACCGCTGGTACATGCTCGGCAAGCCGCCCACCGAGGTCCCGCCGCCACCCTCCGGGGTGAGCGCGCGCGGCTGGGCCAACGCGCTGGGCGGGGTGCCCGGCGGCCATCTGCGGGTCTCGCTGGCGGTGCAGGGGACCGGTGACGAGGCGGTCGTGCTGCACTCGCTGAACGTACGGACCACCGCGCGCACGGCCGCGGTGGCGGGCTCGGCGTACTCCATGGGCGACGGCTGCGGCGGCGGGCTCACCCCGGCCTCGTTCGACGTCGGGCTGGACGCGGCGCAGCCGCTGACGCGGCCGATCGCCGGCGAGCAGGGGGACCGGAAGATCCCGGCGACCGACTTCCCGTTCAAGGTCTCGGCGTCCGATCCGCAGGCGCTGTACGTCGACGCGCATACGGAGGCGAACGACGTCAGCTGGTACCTGGAGCTGGAGTGGAGCAGCGGCGGCCGGCGCGGCACGCTGCGCCTGGACGATCACGGCAGGCCGTTCCGTACCAGTGCGATGAAGGGGCGCCCCGCGTACGGCTACCGGTACGACAAGAATGTCTGGGAGCCGATCGAGAACCCGCAGCGCTGACCGCGTGCGGCCACGGGGAAGGCCCCGCCGGAACGGTTGGTTCCGGCGGGGCCTTCGTCCGTACGTGCCAGCCGGGCGTCAGAGCCGCTCGGGCGTGCGGATGCCCAGCAGCGCCATGCCGCGGTGGAGGGTGCGGGCCGTCAGATCGCACAGGAACAGGCGGTTCTCGACCTGCTCGGCGCCGTCCTCGGCCTTCAGGACCGGGCACTGGTCGTAGAAGGTCGTGTAGAGAGAGGCGAGCTGGTAGAGGTACGCGGCCAGCTTGTGCGGCTCGTAGCCGGCCGCCGCCTCCTCCAGCGTCTCCGCGAACTGGTCCAGGTGCAGGCCCAGCGCGCGCTCGGCGGGGGCCAGCGGCAGCTCCGGGTGGGCCTTGGCCGCGGCGTCACCGGCGCGCCGGAAGATGGACTGGATGCGGGCGTACGCGTACTGGATGTACACGCTGGTGTCGCCGTTGAGCGAGACCATCTGGTCCAGGTCGAACTTGTAGTCGCGGGACGCCGAGGTGGACAGGTCCGCGTACTTCACGGCGCCGATACCGACCTGGAAGCCGTTCTCGGTGATCTCCTGCTCGGTCAGGCCGATGTTCTCGCCCTTTTCCCGCACGACCGCGGTCGCCCGCTCCACCGCCTCGTCGAGCAGGTCCACCAGCCGCACCGTCTCGCCCTCACGGGTCTTGAACGGCTTGCCGTCCTTGCCCAGGACGGTGCCGAAGGCGAGCTGTACGGGCTGCACGTCGTCGCCCAGCCAGCCGGCCCGGCGCGCGGTCTCGAAGACCATCTTGAAGTGCAGGGACTGGCGGGCGTCGACCACGTACAGGAGGGTGTTCGCGCCCAGGCCCTGCACGCGGTCGCGGATGGCGGACAGGTCGGTGGCCGCGTAGCCGTAGCCGCCGTTGGACTTCTTGACGATCAGCGGGGTCGGGTTGCCGTCCGGGCCCTTGACGTCGTCGAAGAAGACGCAGAGCGCGCCGTCGGAGCGGACCGCGACGCCGGACTCCTCCAGGAGGCGGCAGGTCTCCTCCAGCATGGCGTTGTAGCCGGACTCGCCGACCACGTCCGCGTCCCGGATCTCCATGTCCAGCTTGTTGAAGACCGAGTAGAAGTAGACCTTCGACTCGTCGACGAAGCGCTGCCACAGGGCGAGCGTCTCCTCGTCGCCGGCCTGGAGGTCCACGACGCGGCGGCGGGCGCGCTCCTTGAACTCCTCGTCGGAGTCGAACAGGGCGCGCGACGCCTTGTAGAGGCGGTTGAGGTTGGACATGGCCTCTTCGCCGGAGACCTCGGCGGAGGCGCCGGCGCTCTTGTGGTCCAGCTCGTGCGGGTGCTCGATCAGGTACTGGATGAGCATGCCGAACTGGGTGCCCCAGTCGCCGATGTGGTGGCGGCGGACCACCTTCTCGCCGGTGAACTCCAGGATCTCCACCATCGCGGCGCCGATCACGGCGGAACGCAGGTGGCCGACGTGCATCTCCTTGGCGACGTTCGGCTGCGCGTAGTCGATGACGGTGGTGCCGGGGTTCTCGGCGTACGGGACGCCGAGGCGGTCGTCGGCGGCGCGGGCGGCCAGGGTACGGACGATCGCCTCGTCGCTGACCGTGATGTTCAGGAAGCCGGGGCCGGAGACCTCGATCTCCTTGATCACGTCGCCGGCGGGGAGCTGCCCGACGACCTGGCCGGCCAGCTCGCGCGGGTTGCCCTTGAGCTTCTTGGCCAGCGCGAGCAGGCCGTTGGCCTGGAAGTCGGCCCGGTCGCTTCGTCGCAGCAGCGGGTCGGCGGCGCCGGCCTCCGGCAGGGCTGCCGTGAGGGCGTCCGCGACGCGCTGGTTGACCGTGGCTGCGAGGGAAGGGACCGAAGTCATGGAATGAAGGCCGTTCCGTTGGTGTGGAAAGGGTTTGCCAGCGAGTATCCCACGGCGGTTCCATCGGTTTTCCACAGGGAAAATCCCGCCGCGGCTCCGTCTGGGAGAATGGGGGCCGTCAGGCTTGTCGAGTGGTGAGAAGAGGAAGGGCCGATCGTGGCTCAGCAGAGCACCGAGACCGACTGGGTCTCCAGGTTCGCGGACGAGGTCGTTGCCGAGGCGGAGCGCCGCGCCCCCGGCAAACCGATCGTCTGCGCCTCGGGCCTGTCCCCTTCCGGCCCCATCCACCTGGGCAATCTGCGTGAGGTCATGACGCCGCACCTGGTCGCGGACGAGATCCGCCGCCGGGGCTTCGAGGTCCGCCACCTGATCTCCTGGGACGACTACGACCGGTACCGCAAGGTGCCGGCCGGCGTCGCGGGCGTCGACGAGTCGTGGGCCGAGCACATCGGCAAGCCGCTGACCTCGGTGCCCGCCCCGGCCGGCTCCGCGTACCCGAACTGGGCCGAGCACTTCAAGGCCGCCATGGTCGAGGCCCTCGCCGAGCTGGGCGTGGAGTACGACGGCATCAGCCAGACCGAGCAGTACACCTCCGGTGCCTACCGCGAGCAGATCCTGCACGCGATGAAGCACCGCGCGCAGATCGACGCGATCCTCGGCCAGTACCGCACCAAGAAGGCCCCCGCGAAGAAGTCGCAGAAGCCTGTCGACGAGGCCGAGCTGGAGGCCGCCGAGGGCTCCGGCGCCGCGGCCGAGGACGACGGCAGCAGCGGCTCGGCGGGTTATTTCCCGTACAAGCCCTACTGCGGCCAGTGCGAGAAGGACCTGACGACCGTCTCCTCCTACGTGGAGGAGACGACCGAGCTGACCTACGCCTGCACGGCCTGCGGCTTCGGCGAGACGGTCCGGCTCAGCGAGTTCGACCGCGGCAAGCTGGTGTGGAAGGTCGACTGGCCGATGCGCTGGGCGTACGAAGGCGTGATCTTCGAGCCGTCCGGTGTGGACCACTCCTCGCCGGGCTCGTCGTTCGTCGTCGGCGGCCAGATCGTGCGCGAGGTCTTCGACGGCGCGCAGCCCATCGGCCCGATGTACGCCTTCGTCGGCATCAGCGGCATGGCCAAGATGTCCTCCTCCAAGGGCGGCGTGCCGACCCCGGGCGACGCGCTGAAGATCATGGAGGCGCCGCTGCTGCGCTGGCTGTACGCGCGCCGCAAGCCCAACCAGGCCTTCAAGATCGCCTTCGACCAGGAGATCCAGCGGCTCTACGACGAGTGGGACAAGCTGGAGGCCAAGGTCGCCGACGGCTCGGTGCTGCCCGCCGACGCCGCCGCGCACTCCCGCGCGGTGCGCACGGCCGCCGGCGAGCTGCCCCGCACCCCGCGCCCGCTCCCGTACCGCACGCTGGCCTCGGTCGCGGACATCACCGGCGGGCACGACGAGCAGACGCTGCGCATCCTCGGCGAGCTGGACCCGGCCGACCCGGTCACGTCCCTGGAGGAGACCCGGCCCCGGCTGGCCAAGGCCGAGTACTGGATCAACACCCAGGTCCCGGCCGAGCAGCGCACGATCGTGCGCGAGGAGCCGGACGCGGAGCTGCTCGGCTCGCTCGACGAGCAGGGCCGCGAGTCGCTGCGGCTGCTGCTGGACGGGCTGGACGAGCACTGGTCGCTGGACGGGCTGACCACGCTCGTCTACGGCGTACCGAAGATCCAGGCGGGCCTGACGCCGGACGCCAAGCCGACGCCGGAGCTGAAGGTGGCGCAGCGCTCGTTCTTCGCGCTGCTCTACAACCTGCTCGTCGGCCGCGACACCGGCCCGCGCCTGCCCACACTGCTGCTGGCGGTCGGCGCGGACCGGGTGCGCAAGCTGCTCGGAGCCTGAGCGAGCGGCGTGGCGCGCGGGCGGGGATGAGGCCCTGACCGCGCGGCTGCGACTTTCGGACCAGGACGGTTTCGGCCCCGGGGACGACGATCCCCGGGGCCGCTCGCGTGAGGGTGGACCCATGCGAGGAATCATCGGAATCATCGTCCTGATCCAGGGGGCCATGGGCGCCCTCGGCCGGACCTTCACGGACAGCACGGGCTGGGGCATCCTGCCGCACTGGTTCGACCTGCCGACGCTCGCGTATGTCGGTATGGCGGCGGCCGGTCTGGCCCTCATCGCGTGGGAGGAGGCGGACAAGAAGCGCAGGAAGCGCGTGGGCCCGGGAGCGTAGCGGCCCGCGGCGCCTGCCGCCCGGCCGCGTTCCGGGCGGGAAACGGCCGGAACAGACATACGAAGAACATCGGGCGGGGACTCGTCCTCCATGACGGATTCGCTGACCTCACTCGGCCTGCCGGACGGTATCCGCGCCTGCCTGTTCGACCTCGACGGCGTCCTCACCAAGACGGCCGTCGTCCACACGGCCGCCTGGAAAGAAGCCTTCGACGCCTTCCTGCGCCACCGCGACGGGCCGGGTTTCACCCCCTTCGACCCGGTTTCCGACTACGACGAGTACGTGGACGGGCGCCCCCGCGCCGACGGCGTCCGCACCTTCCTCGCCTCCCGCGGCATCGAACTGCCGGAGGGCGGCCCCGACGACCCGCCCGACCGCGACACCGTGCACGGGCTGGGCAACCGCAAGAACGAACTGCTGCTGGACAAGCTCCGCGAGCAGGGCGCCGAGGCGTACGAAGGCTCCCGCCGCTACGTCCGGGCCGTCCGCGACCGCGGACTGGCCACCGCCGTCGTCTCCTCCAGCGCCAACTGCCGCGAAGTGCTCGCCTCGGTGAACATGGAGCGGCTGTTCGACGTACGGATCGACGGCATCGTGGCCGCCGAGCGCAAGCTGCCGGGCAAACCGCACCCGGACACCTTCCTGGAGGCGGCCAGGGAACTGGGCGTCACCGCCGCGCGGGCGGTCGTCTACGAGGACGCCCTCGCGGGCATGGACGCCGGGCGCGCCGGCCACTTCGGGTACGTCGTCGGCGTGGACCGGGTCGGCCAGGCCGAGGCGCTGCGCGAGCACGGTGCCGACGTCGTCGTGGAAGACCTCGCCGAGCTGCTGAAGGGGGACGGCACAGCATGATCACCCACTCCTCGTACGCCTGCGACCCCTGGTTGCTGCGCGAGACCGACCTGAACCTGGACGTGCTGCCGCAGAGCGAGTCCGTCTTCGCCCTGTCCAACGGGCACATCGGCTGGCGCGGCAACCTGGACGAGGGCGAGCCGCACGGCCTGCCCGGCACGTACCTCAACGGCGTCCACGAGCTGCGCCCGCTGCCGTACGCCGAGGCCGGCTACGGCTACCCCGAGTCCGGGCAGACCGTCATCAACGTCACCAACGGCAAGCTGATCCGGCTGCTGGTCAACGACGAACCGTTCGACCTGCGCTACGGGCGGCTGCGCTGCCACGAGCGGGTGCTGGACCTGCGCGCCGGGCTGCTGCGCCGCACCTGCGACTGGACCTCGCCGGCCGGCTGCACCGTACGGGTGACCTCCACCCGCCTGGTCTCCTTCACACAGCGGGCCGTCGCCGCCGTCGCCTACGAGGTGGAGCCTCTGGACTCCGAGGTCCGCGTCGTGGTGCAGTCCGAACTCGTCACCAACGAGCAGCTGCCCGAGGCCGGCGGCGACCCGCGGGTCTCCTCGGCGCTGCACAACCCGCTGGAGCCGGAGGAACACTTCTCCTCGGACGCGCGCCTGCGGCTGATCCACCGCACCCGCCGCAGCGGACTGCGGGTGGCGGCCGCCGCCGACCACATCGTCGAGGGACCCGAGGGCGCCACCCGTACCGACAGCGAGAGCGGTGACGACGTCGCGCGCTACACCGTCACCTCGCTGCTGAAGCAGGGCCAGCGGCTGCGCCTGGAGAAGTCGGTGTCGTACGGCTGGTCCGGCGCGCGTTCGCTGCCCGCCCTGCGGGACCAGGTGGACGCGGCGCTCGCCGGGGCCCGCAGCATCGGCTGGCAGGGGCTGGTCGACCAGCAGCGCGCGTACCTGGACGACTTCTGGGACCGCGCGGACGTCGAGGTGGACGGCGACGCCGAGATCCAGCAGGCCGTCCGGTTCGCGCTCTTCCACGTCCTCCAGGCAGGCGCGCGGGCCGAGCGGCGCGCCATCCCGGCCAAGGGCCTGACCGGGTCCGGTTACGACGGCCACACCTTCTGGGACAGCGAGACGTTCGTCCTGCCGATGCTCACGTACACCTCGCCCGCCGCCGTCGCCGAGGCGCTGCGCTGGCGGCAGGACACGATGCCCGCCGCCTGCGAACGGGCAGCCCAACTCGGCCTGCGGGGCGCGGCGTTCCCCTGGCGCACCATCGACGGCTCGGAGTGCTCGGCGTACTGGCCGGCCGGCACCGCCGCGTTCCACGTGAACGCCGACATCGCCGACGCGGTCGTACGCTACGTCCGCGCCACCGGCGACGAGGAGTTCGAGCGGGAGACCGCCGTACCGATCCTGGTGGAGACCGCCAGGCTGTGGCACTCGCTGGGCCACCACGACCACCACGGCACGTTCCACATCGACGGCGTCACCGGGCCCGACGAGTACAGCGCCGTCGCGGACGACAACGTTTACACCAACCTCATGGCCCAGGCGAACCTGCGGGCCGCCGCCGACGTGGTCGAACGCCACCCCCGGGAGGCCGAGGCGCTGGGCGCCGACGACGAGGAGAGCGCGTCGTGGCGGGACGCGGCGGAGGCGGTGGCCGTGCCGTACAACCGCAACCTGCGGGTGCACGAGCAGTCGGCGGGCTTCACCACCCACCAGACCTGGGACTTCGCCGGTACGCGCCCCGACCAGTACCCGCTGATGCTGCACTTCCCCTACTTCGACCTGTACCGCAAGCAGGTCGTCAAGCAGGCCGACCTGGTGCTCGCCCTGTACAAGCGCGGCGACTGCTTCGACGCGGACGAGAAGGCGCGCGACTTCGCCTACTACGAGCCGCTGACCGTACGCGACTCCTCCCTGTCCGCGTGCGTCCAGGCCGTCATGGCCGCCGAGGTCGGCCATCTGCGCCTGGCCTACGACTACTTGGGCGAAGCGGCGCTGATGGACCTCCAGGACCTGGAGAACAACACCCGCGACGGGCTGCACACCGCCTCGCTCGCCGGCACGTGGGTCGCCCTCGTCGCCGGCTTCGGCGGCATGCGGCACACCGGCCAGGCCCTGTCCTTCGCACCGCGCCTCCCCGAGAAGCTCAGCCGCCTGGCGTTCTCGGTACAGGTGCTGGGACGGCGGCTGCGGGTGGAGATCACCGGCCCGACGGTGACGTACACGCTGGTCGAAGGGGCGCCGCTGGAAATACGGCACTACGACGAACCGATCACCGTCTCCGACGAGAGCCCCCAGAAACGCGAGATCCCCGAACCGGCCGCCCGCCCCGAACCCACCCAGCCGCCGGGACGCCGCCCGATAAGGCGCCACTGAGCGCGCCGGCCCGCCGGGGAGCTACGGAATGTGCTCGGCGGTCTCCATGTCCTCACGGAACCGCTGCCGGAAGTCGCGCACGAAGGTCCGCAGGTAGCTCTCGCCGAGGGGCCCGCCCTCGCGCCCGGTGACGCCGTACGCCTCCAGGAGGTACCGGCCGAACTGCCGGGCGTCGGGGAAGTCGTTCTTCTCGGCGACGTACGCGCGGAAGGCGGCGTAGTATGCCTCGTCGCGCGGCACGTCGTCGGGGAGCCCGGCGGGGGCGGGCTCCGGGGCGGCCGGGGCCGGGGCGGTGCGCGGCTCCGGGATGGGCAGCGGCCCGGCCGTGCCCCCGAGCGGCCGCTTGCGGCCGGGAGCGACGGGCACGGTCAACCGGGCGTTGTCCGCGGGGTGTTCGGCGGCGGCTTCCTCGGGGACCGGCGGGCGGTCGGGGGCGGGCCGCCCCGCCGCCACCACCGGCGCCGCCTCGATCCCTGCCGCCGCCAGGCCCGCCGCGTCCGTCTGGGACAGCGGCACCCCGTACCGCGCCAGCCGCAGCGGCAGCAGCGCCTCGACCGGCGCCCGCCGCCGCCACGCCCGCCCGTACCGGGCCCGCAGCCGCGTCCGGTAGACCAGCCGGTCCCGCTCCAGCTTGATCACCTCGTCGTACGACCGCAGCTCCCACAGCTTCATCCGGCGCCACAGCCGGAACGTGGAGGGGAACGCCAGCAGCCAGCGGGCGAGCCGGACGCCCTCCATGTGCTTGTCGGCGGTGAGGTCGGCGAGCCGGCCGACGGCGTGCCGGGCGGCCTCGACGGCGACCACGAAGAGCACCGGGATCACCGCGTGCATACCGACGCCGAGCGGGTCGGGCCAGGCGGCCGCGCCGTCAAGCCGGGGCCGGGGAGGGCCGGGTGGCGGTTACTGGTTGGCCTTGCCGACCGCGGCGACGGCTTCCTTGGCGGCGGTTTCGGCGCCCTCCAGCAGGTCGCTGGGGTCGGGGGCGTCGGCGCCGGCCAGGCCGGCGCCGTTGTAGTTGACCGTGACCACGACGTTGGCGGTGCGGGCGATCACCACCTGGTTCTTGAAGACGTTGTCTTCCTTCTTCAGGTCATAGGTGATCCACGCCGACGCGTCGCCGTTGCCGTCGACCGTGCCGGTCTTGACGTTCTCGGCGCCCTGGGTGGCCTTGGCCGTGTCGATCTGCTTCTTGTAGAAGTCGGTGGCGCGCTTCTCGCCGGTGCCCACGGTCGGGTCGGAGTCGTAGCGCTGGAAGCCGACGTCCAGCCAGCGGTACTGGGTGCCGTCCACGCCCTTGTCCTCGGAGCTGTTCCAGGCGCAGTAGCCGCGGGCCATGGCGTCGGTGGACTTGCCCTGCTCGCCGTTCTCGTTCTTCGGTTTGGGCGCCAGCTTCTTGACCGTCTCCTTGGACAGGGCCTGGCAGGGGTTGGGCAGCTTCTTCATCTTGGCGGGCGTGACGCTGGGCGAGGCGCTGCCGCTGCCGGCGCTCTTGCCGGGCGAGGCGGACTTCGGGGCGCCGCCCTGGTCCTTCTTGCCGGAGTCGTCGGAGGAGCAGCCGGCGACGAGCATCACCGGTACGGCTGCGCAGGCGAGGAGGCTGGCGAGGCGCTTGGCTGAACGGTGCATGGTTCCTTCGCTGTTCGTCGTCGTTCGGCGCGTCGGTAGGACGCCGTCGGGTACCGCGTGCGGTACGTCCTTCGGGGCGCGCGGCGGCGTTGCCACGCGCGGGGCTCGGGGGCTCACGGTACGCGGCGGAGGACGGGCGGAGGGCGATTCGTGACGTTACTCGCCGGACAAACCGGACTATTCGTTGAAGTGGTCGGTCAGCTCCCGGGCCAGCGCCTGGGCCTTGTCCTGGAGGTCCTTGCTGTCCGGCAGCGCCGCCTTGTCGGTCGACCACTGGTCGTACGTGATGGTCACGATCACGTTCGAGGAGCGGAAGACGACCGTGACGTCCCGGTGTACTCCGCTGTCGGCGGTGATCAGCTTGTCGTTGAGGAAGGCGGCGTCGCCGAGGCCGTCCAGGACGCGCGGGGCGGTGCCGGCGCCGGGCGTGGCGCTCTGGTCGTCGCTCGGCGAGCCTGTGGGCGAGGCGGGGGAGCCCGAGGGGGCGGGGGAGGCCTTGCCGCCGTCCGTGCCCTTGCCGCCCTCTTTGTCGTCCGCCGCGCCGGAGCCGGCGTCGTCGGGCTTCTTGGCGGACGGCGGCGGGGACGAGGTGCCGGGTCCCGCGGGCAGCTTGGCGGCCAGCTCCTTCTTGGCGTAGACGCTCTGCGCCTTGTCGTCGTCGCTGACGGCGGGATCGTAGGAGACCACCCGCTCGAAGTCGAGGCTGAGGTGGCGGGTGCCTTCGGGGGCCTCGCGCTTCCAGCGGCAGCCGACGCGCCGGTCCGTGTCGTACGTGATGTCGGCGGTGCCCGCGTAGACCTTCTCCGCGTCCTGGGGCTGCTCCGTGCCGCTGGGCGGGAGCATCTTGCGCAGGGTGTTCTTGGCGGGGAGGCCGCAGGGCTCGGGGAGCGTCTTGTATTTGCCGGGCTCGGCGGACTGCGTCGTGGCGGCCGAGTCGCCGCTCTTGGTGTCGTCGGCGGTGCGGCCGGATCCGGAGCCCCCGGTGCAGGCGGTGAGGGCGGCGGCGAGCGTGGCCGCGGTCACCAGCGCGGCCCCCGGTACGAACGACCTTCGCTGCACCGTACCCGGCTCCTTCCGTGGGGAAATCTGGTTGCTGCGGCCTGACGGCAGATGAACACAATGTCTACCGCACGTTCTGCCGCACACGCCGGTTCCCTGTCCTTGATCAGGTCGCTTGTCCGGCTTTTGCTTTTTACGGATTTTCGGGGGAATGGGGAAGTCATGTCGTATACCGAGGTGCCCGGGGCCAAGGTTCCGATCCGGATGTGGGCGGACCCGTCCACGGTCGAGGGCGCGGCCATGCAGCAGCTGCGCAACGTCGCCACCCTGCCATGGATCAAGGGCCTGGCCGTGATGCCGGACGTGCACTACGGCAAGGGCGCGACGGTCGGCTCGGTGATCGCCATGCACGGGGCGGTCTGCCCGGCCGCCGTCGGTGTCGACATCGGCTGCGGGATGAGCGCCGTGAAGACCTCGCTCACCGCGAACGACCTCCCCGGCGACCTGTCCAGGCTCCGTTCCAAGATCGAGGAGGCCATCCCGGTCGGGCGGGCGATGCACGACGACCCGGTGGACCCGGGCCGGCTGCACGGCCTGCCGACGAGCGGCTGGGACGACTTCTGGACCCGCTTCGACGGCGTCGCGGAAGCGGTCAGGTTCCGGCAGGACCGGGCCGTGAAGCAGATGGGCTCGCTCGGCGGCGGCAACCACTTCATCGAGTTCTGCCTCGACGAGGCCGGCTCGGTCTGGCTGATGCTGCACTCCGGCTCCCGCAACATCGGCAAGGAGCTGGCCGACTTCCACATCGGCCAGGCGCAGAAGCTGCCGCACAACCAGGGGCTGGTCGACCGGGACCTCGCCGTCTTCGTCGCGGACACCCCGCAGATGGCGGCGTACCGCAACGACCTCTTCTGGGCCCAGGAGTACGCCAAGTACAACCGCGCGATCATGATGGCCCTCTTCCAGGACGTCGTCCGCAAGGAGTTCAAGAAGGCCAAGCCGGTGTTCGAGCCGGTGATCTCCTGCCACCACAACTACGTGGCGGAGGAGCGGTACGACGGCCTGGACCTGCTCGTGACGCGCAAGGGCGCCATCCGCGCCGGCAGCGGTGACTACGGCATCATCCCGGGCTCGATGGGCACCGGCTCGTACATCGTCAAGGGCCTCGGCAACGCCGCGTCCTTCAACTCGGCCTCGCACGGCGCCGGCCGGAAGATGAGCCGCAACGCCGCGAAGAAGCGCTTCTCCACGCGCGACCTGGAGGAGCAGACCCGGGGCGTGGAGTGCCGCAAGGACTCCGGCGTGGTGGACGAGATCCCGGGCGCGTACAAGCCCATCGAGAAGGTCATCGACCAGCAGCGGGACCTGGTGTCGGTGGTGGCCAAGCTCAAGCAGGTGGTGTGCGTGAAGGGCTGACCGCGCGCACTTTCGGGCCAGGGCCCCGGACCGGTGGGAACCGGCCCGGGGCCCTGGCGCCTCACAGGGTGATCAGTGCCCGTACGGGCCTGCTGGTGTCCGCCAGGGGGCGGACGGCCAGGCGTACGAGGGCCAGCGCGTTGTCGTCGCCCGCGGTGCGGTTGGTGCTCAGCTCACCGCAGGCCAGGCACTGGTGGACCAGCAGCCATTCGCCGTTCTGGCGGGTGGTCAGGCACAGTGCCCGCATCCGGCCGCCGCAGTCCGCCGCCCGGTCGCCCGGGACGCGGCGGTCCACGTGGCGGCTGGCCAGGCAGTGCGGGCAGTGGTTGCGGTGGGCGGTGCCCGGTGCGGCCAGGGGCACTTCCAGGCGGCAGCCCAGGCAGCGGAACGCGTCTCCGGGCGCGCCGCCGGGGCCGTGCAGGACGTCCTTGGGCCGCTGGGCGCGGCGCCGTCGGCCGGGGTTGCTGCGTCGTGGCATGTCGTCCCCCCGACCTACAGGTCGCCGAACGCTTCGAGCGGGAATGGCGGCTGGGCCAGCGGCCGGACCGCCATCCGCATCAGGATCAGCTGGTTGTCGTCGGGTGAGACGGGGTTGGAGGTCAGCTCGTCGCAGCGGGTGCACCGGTGGACGACCATCCAGTCGTTGGTGCGGAGCACCGCGATGGCGATGGGCGACATCCGCGACCGGCACGCGGAAGGGGCGTGCTCGACCGCGTCCCACACGTGCCGGGAGTGCAGGCAGCTGGGGCAGTGGTTGCGGCGGCTGCCGTCGGGGGCGAGCGTGGTGACGGTCAGACCGCACCGGACGCAGGTGAAGGTGTCGGTGCGGGGGAGCGGGCTGGAACTGCTGGAATCGTGGGAACTGCTGGAGCTGTTGGACAGCACTCGGGGACTCCTTGCCGGAAAGCGTGATGGATGGCAGCGGGAGCAGGCCGAGCGGCCTCGGTCGTACAGGCAGCGGACGGCGTCCGGTGAAAGGGAGGTTCAGCGGCGGGGTTCGTCCGCGCGGTGGTGAGGCGCGCTCAGCGCCGGCCGGGGCATAATCACTGCTTTCCAGGGCGGGGCCCGAGAGGTTCACGTGCGATGGCGTACAGCACGGTACGGGCGGGCGCCGGCGGTGCGCCAACGATTATTCGGGGCCGCGGGCTCCTACGGCTCCCGCCGGGCCGACCGCAGGAGCCGTTCGGCGAACCCGGCCACGAGGCCGCGGAGCTCGTCGGGCCGCTCGACGGCGAACGGCAGGTCCAGTGACGCGAGCACGGCGGGCAGCCAGTCGAGCCGTTCGGCGCGCAGCTCGACGCGGCACCAGTGCCCGGAGTCCGCGTCCGTGCCGCCGGCGGCCGGTGGCTCCGTCACGACGGCGAGTCCCGCGGGCAGCCGGGAGCGGATCCGCTCGGCCGTCCCCTGGACGCGCAGTGTCACCTCGTGCCGGTACGGGGCGGTGGCGAGGCCGGTCAGGACGCGTTCCGCCGGGCCGGGGCCCTCGGGCGGCGCGAACGAGCCGGGCAGGGGCCGCGCGTCGGTGATGCGGTCCAGCCGGAAAGTCCGGTCCTCGCCGATCGCGGGGTCCGCCCCCGTCACGTACCACCTGCCCGAGTGGGCGACGAGCCCGTACGGGTGCAGCGTGCGTTCGCTGCGCCGCCCGTCGGCGGCGGTGTACCGGACCGAGACCGGCCGGTGGTGGCGCACCGCGTCGGCGATCGGGAGCAGGACCGCGGCCTGCGGGGCGGCCGCTTCGCCGGACGGTGCCGTGAAGGCGAGGGAGCCGAGTACGGCGTCGAGCCGGCGGCCGAGCCGGGCCGGCAGCACCCGCCGGATCTTGGCGGTCGCCGTCTCGCCCGCCGTGCCCGCGGCCGTCGTCAGGCCGGTCCGCCGCCCCGCGACCAGGCCGAGCAGCACGGCCAGCGCCTCGTCGTCGCCCAGCATGAGCGGGGGCATGCGGTAGCCGGGGGCGAGCCGGTAGCCGCCGTAGCGGCCGCGTACCGACTCCACGGGCACGTCGAGGTCGACGAGGTGGCCGGCGTACCGGCGCACCGTGCGCTCGTCGACGCCGAGCCGGCCGGCGAGTTCGGCCACGGTCCTGACGTCTCCCACCTGGAGGAGCTCCAGCAGGGTGAGGACGCGCGCGAGGGGTCGGGTCATGGGAGCAAGTCTCCCGCTGATACCGGGCGGGTTCTGTCCGGTATTGCTCGTAGCGTCTGGCCGGCAGCCCCGACCGACCAGGAGAAAACCCGTGAACTTCGTCTCGATCCGCGTCATCACCGAGGACGTCGCCCGCCTCGTCGGCTTCTACGAGCGCGCCACCGGAGTGCGGGCGAGCTGGTCCACCGAGGACTTCGCCGAGCTGCGGACCGCCTCGGCCACCCTCGCGATCGGCAGCACCCGTACCGTCCCGCTGTTCGCGCCCGGCTCCGCCCGCCCGGCCGACAACCGCAGCGTCGTCCTGGAATTCCTCGTGGACGACGTCGACGGCGTGTACCGGAACCTGACCGGCTTCGTCACGGACTTCGTCAACGAGCCCACCACGATGCCCTGGGGCAACCGCGCGCTCCTGTTCCGCGACCCCGACGGCAACCTCGTCAACTTCTTCACCCCGGTCACCGCGGCCGCCGTCGGGAAGTTCGCGCGCTGACACGGTCCGCGCGCCGGCGGTCCCGGCCGCGGCGGACCGGCCCCGCCGCGGCCTCAGGAGGCCCGGTGCACCTTGGTGTTGGACGCCTGGGCGCGGGGGCGGACGACGAGGAGGTCGACGTTGACGTGGGCCGGGCGGGTGACGGCCCAGCCGATGGTGTCGGCGACGTCGTCGGCGGTGAGCGGCTCGGCGACGCCCTCGTACACCTTGGCCGCCTTGGCGGTGTCGCCGCGGAAGCGGGTGGTGGCGAACTCGTCCGTCCTGACCATGCCGGGCGCGATCTCGATGACGCGGACGGGCTCGCCGCACAGTTCCAGCCGGAGCGTCTCGGCGATGACGTGCGCGCCGTGCTTGGCGGCGACGTAGCCGCCGCCGCCCTCGTAGGTGCCGTGGCCCGCGGTCGAGGAGACGACCACGACCGTGCCGTCGCCCGAGGCGGTCAGGGCGGGCAGCAGGGCCTGGGTGACGTTGAGGACGCCGAGGACGTTGACCTCGTACATCGTGCGCCAGTCGGCCGGGTCGCCGGTGGCGACGGGGTCGGCGCCGAGAGCGCCGCCCGCGTTGTTGACCAGGACGTCCACGCAGTCGTGGCGCTCTCGGAGGTGGGCGGCGAAGGCGTCGACGGCCGTGCGGTCGGTGACGTCGAGGGGGTAGGCCTCGGCGTCGGGCAGTTCGGCGGCCAGTGCCGCTATGCGGTCCTTGCGGCGGGCCGCGAGCACCACGCGGTAGCCCTCGGCGGCCAGCCGGCGGGCGGTCGCGGCGCCGATGCCGCTGCTCGCTCCGGTGACGACGGCGGTACGGGCGGCGGGTACGGCGGTCATGAAGCGGCTCCTCGGGCGCGGCGGGCTTCGGGCTCGGTGGTACGTGTACGCAGGATATGCGGGTCAGCGGCCCCGGGGCGCGTACATGATCACGGCCATGCCGGCGAGGCAGACCAGCGCGCCCAGCACGTCCCAGCGGTCCGGGCGGTAGCCGTCCGCGACCATGCCCCAGGCCAGCGAGCCCGCGACGAAGACGCCGCCGTACGCGGCGAGGATGCGGCCGAAGTCGGCGTCGGGCTGGAGCGTGGCGACGAACCCGTACACGCCGAGGGCGAGCACCCCGGCGCCGATCCACACCCAGCCGCGGTGCTCGCGCACGCCCTGCCAGACGAGCCAGGCGCCGCCGATCTCGAACAGGGCGGCGAGGAGGAAGAGGGCGGCGGAGCGGACGGTGAGCATGTGACCAGCGTAGGGACGGATGCGGCGGGCGGGCCGGGTGTGGCGGTCCGGGGGCATTGTCAGTGCCGTGTGAGAGCTTCGAGACATGCTCATCGAACGCGCATACGTGGATTTCCCCGCCGAAGAGGCGGCGGAGGCCGGGGAGAGCTGGCCCTGGACGGTTCCCTGTGTGCGTCGGTTGGTCGCGGACGGGCTGAAATTCGGCGCACCGGTCACCTTTCTCGTGGGGGAGAACGGCTCCGGCAAGTCGACGCTGGCCGAAGCCCTGGCGGAGGGCTTCGGCCTCGATTCGTACGGCGGCGCGGCCGGTTACAAGTACGCGAGTTCGCGCGCGCCCTCCGTGCTCGGCAGCGCCATCCGCTTCGACCCGACGATGGCGGGCCGCCGGATGCTGCGCGGGCCGCGCACCCGCCGGCGCGGGTTCTTCCTGCGGGCCGAGACCGCGTTCGACGCGCTGGGCAGGGCGGGCCTGTCGGGCGTGCCGGAGGAGATGAGCCACGGCGAGGGCTTTCTGATGGCGTTCCGGGAGCGGTTCCACCAGCCGGGGCTGTACGTGATGGACGAGCCCGAGGCCGCCCTGTCCTTCTCCTCGTGCCTCGAACTGGCCGGGCTGATGCACGAGCTGAGCCGTACCGGCGCCCAGATCGTCTGTGCCACCCACTCGCCGCTGCTCACGGCGCTGCCCGGCGCGGAGATAATCGAGGTCGGTGAGCACGGCATGCGCTCGGTGGCCTGGGACGAGCTGGCCCTCGTCGACCACTGGCGCCGCTATCTCACCGACCCGCGGGCCTATTTGCGGCACGTCATCGGCTGACCGGCGGGCGGCGCCGTATACGTCCGGTGCGGTTGTCCGAAAGCGGGGATTGACGGGAAAGGCAGGCGCACAAACGGCCCCGGCCGAATGAACGGCGAACCACTGGCCAAAAATCGTACGGTGCGTCACATGCCCAGGCGGGCCCCCTTGTCATGGCGTAGGTGAGTCCCTAGATTCCCCTTTTAACCGGGGGCGACAGGCCGATCGGCGGGTGCGGGCGGCGCGGTAAACGCGCGGTTTTCCGTTGATCGGTACACAACCGGTGGACCACCTCGAATTCCCCGCGGCACTTCCGGCGTACGCGAAGTACCCGGTGCGCCCGGCGAATTCGCGGGCGGATTCGCCGGGCACCGCGCGGCGGCCGCACATTCTTCGGTGGCGGGCGGCGGTAACCGGGCAGCTGCGGGATCCGGTTTCGCCGCCAGGCCCGGCAAGCGTCCGTCCGCCCGGCCCGGGGACGGCCGGGTGCACAGGACGGCGTGGGCCCGTCCCCCGTTCATGGCCGGGGGACGGGCCCGCGCGGGCCGCACCGGGAGCGCACCCGCGCGGTGTTCACGCCGGGACGGCGCTCCGGCCGGTGGTGCCGCCTGCCCCCGTCCAGCGGGCGAGCGCGCCGCGCAGGGCCTCGGCGCGTACGTCCGGGTCGGCCGCGTCGGTGGCCCAGGCGATGTAACCGTCGGGCCGCACGAGGAGCGCGGTCCGCCGGTCGCTGTCCCACGCGGCCCGTACGAGCCGCGGACCGGTGCCGTCCGTGCCCGCCGCGGCAGCCTCGTCCGCCGGTGTGACGAGCACGAACCCGCCGCCGCGCAGTGCCTCGTGGAGGCGGGTGCCGCCGGCCAGCCGGAGGTCGGGAGCGCGCTTGCCCGCGAGCGGGTGGGCGCCGCGCCCGGCCTCGTACGCGATGCCCACGCCGCTGATCATCATCATCGCCCGGTCCGCGAGCGGCGGCACCGAGTTCAGCAGCCGGGCGAGCGTCGCGCGCAGCGCCCGCTGCGGCCTGCTGCGCAGCTGCGCCAGCCGGATGACGGCACCGCTGCTGCGCAGCACCATCTTGCCGACCGGGTGGCGTTCGGCGTGGTAGCTGTCCAGCAGGCTGTCGTCCGCGTCGCCGCGCACCACCGCGGCCAGCTTCCAGCCGAGGTTGGCGGCGTCCTGGAGCCCGGTGTTCATGCCCTGGCCGCCGGCCGGGGAGTGGACGTGCGCGGCGTCGCCGGCGAGGAAGGCGCGGCCGACGCGGTACCGGGGGACCTGGCGCTCGTCGCTGTGGAAGCGGGACGTCCAGCGGACGTCGCCCAGGCCGTAGTCGCTGCCGAGCGCGAGGCGCATGTACTCGCGGATCTCGTCGGGCTCGACGGGGGTGTCCTCGGGGACCCGGCGGCGCTGGTCCCAGCCGATGACGCGGTACCAGCCGTCGCCGAAGTTGCTGACGAGCGCGAAGGCGTCGTCGGTGGCGTTGGCGACGAGCGGGACGGCGGGCCGCTCGGCGAGCCGTACGTCGGCGAGCACGACGGAGTCCACCACGGTCCGGCCGGGGAAGGGCAGGCCGAGGGCCTGGCGGACGGTGCTGCGCACGCCGTCCGTGCCGACGAGGTAGGCCGCGCGGTACGTCGTGGCGGCCCCGTCCTCCTCCTGTACGTGGACGTCGACGCCGTCGGCGTCCTGGTCCAGGCCGGTCACGCGGGCTCCGTAGCGGAAGGTGACGCCGGCCTTCTGCGCGCGCCGCTCCAGCAGCGCTTCGACCTCGTACTGCGGGGTGATCAGCACGAACGGGAAGCGGGAAGGCAGCCGGGCGGGCTTCATGTCGGCGGCGGCGAAGAGCCGGAGGCTCGCCAGCGGGTGGCCGGTCGCGACGAGTTCGTCGGCGAGGCCGCGGGCGTCGAGCTGTTCGAGGCTGCGGGCGTGCACGGCCATCGCCCGGGTGAGGTTGCTGATCCCGGGGGCGCGGCGCTCCAGCAGTGTGACGCGCAGGCCGGCGACGGCGAGGTCGCCGGCGAGCAGCAGTCCGGTGGGGCCGGCGCCGACGACGATGACGTCGGTGCTCGCGCCGGTGTGCGGGGAGTCCTGGTCGTGAGTGGTGCCGGGCTTGCGGGTCATGGCCGCCTCCAATGCCAACGCACGTTGGTCAACGCTTGTTGGCAACGATAGGCCCGGCGTCCTGGCGAGTCAACGGGTGTTGGCCTACAGTCGTGGGCATGGCCGATACCGTCCCCTCCGAGCCGCAGGACCGCCCCCGCCGCTCCGACGCCACCCGCGCCGCGATCCTCGGCGCCGCCCGCGACCGCTTCGCCGCCGACGGCTACGAGCGCGCCACCATCCGCGCCATCGCCCGCGACGCGGGCATCGACCCGTCGATGGTCATGCGCTACTACGGCAACAAGGCGGGCCTGTTCGCGGCCGCCTCCGAGATCGACCTGCGGCTGCCGGACCTGACGGCCGTGCCGCGCGAACAGCTCGGCGAGCAGCTCGTACGGCACTTCCTCGACCGCTGGGAGCGCGACGAGGTGCTGACCGGGATGGTGCGCGTCGCCGTCACCAACGAAGCCGGCGCCGAGCGGCTGCGCGGCGTCTTCGCCGAGCAGATCAAACCGGCGCTCGCCGCGGTCTGCCCGGTCCCGGAAGAGACCGCGTCCCGCGCGGCACTGATCGGCTCCCAGTTGGTCGGCATGGGCCTGCTGCGCTACATCCTGTTCCTGCCGCCCGCCGTCAGCCTCCCCCGCGAAGAGGTCGTCGCCTGGCTGGCCCCCACCGTCCAGCGCTACCTGACCGCCGACCACCCGTAACGGCGAGGCACCTGGGCGATCTCCCGGACGCGGCCGCCCCACCGTGCCTACGGTGAGGGCCGTACCAGCGATGGAACGGGAAGGAGACCCATGCCCCGGCACACTTCCGTGACGCCGCCCTCACCCCAGGCGCTCGTCGAGCTGTACGGGCTGGAACCGCTGCCCAGGGAAGGCGGGCGCTACCGGCGGACCTGGGCGGGCCCCGAGCGCGCCGACGGACGGCCTGAAGGCTCCGCGATCGTCGTACTGCTCACCGCCGAGCCCGGCGACTACAGCGCGCTGCACCGCCTGCCCACCGACGAGGTCTGGCACTTCTACCTCGGCGACCCGCTCACGCTCCTCCTCCTGGAACCGGACGGCGGCTCTCGCACGGTCGTCCTCGGCCCGGACGTCCTGGACGGCCAGCACATCCAGTTCACGGTGCCCGCCGGTACGTGGATGGCCGCCGAAGTCGCCGACGGCGGTGCCTGGTCGCTGTTCGGCTGCACCATGGCGCCGGGCTTCACCTTCGACGGGTACGAGCACGGGGACGCCGCCGCGCTGGCCGCGCGCTACCCCCGGGAGGCGGCGCGGATCACCGCGCTGAGCCGCCCGTGAGCGCGCCCGCCGGCGGCCCCGAGCTGCCGTCCCTCGCCGGCCAGGTGGCCCTGGTGACCGGTGCGGGCGGCTGCCTCGGCACCGGCATCGCGCTGCGCTTCGCCGCCGCGGGCGCCGCCGTCGTCGTCCACTACCGTACGAACGCCGCCGCCGCCCACGCGCTCGTCGCGCGCATCGAGGAACAGGGAGGCGGCGCGCTGGCGGTGAGCGCCGACCTGTCGGCCGAGGAGGAGTGCCACCGGCTGGTTCGTACGGCGGCGGACTGGCGCGGCCGGCTCACCGCCCTGGTCAACTGCGCGGGCGTGCAGCCCGACCAGGACCTGGCGTCCATGACCGTCGCCGACTGGCGGGCGGTCAACGACACCAACGTCCTGAGCACCTTCGCCTGTACGCAGGCCGCCGCCGCGGTGATGCGGGAGCGCGGCGGCGGGTCGGTCACCCACATCGCCTCCATCCAGGCACACCAGCCCGCCGAGGACCACGCGCACTACTGCGCTTCCAAGGCGGCCGTCGTGATGCACGCCCGCTCGGCGGCGCTGGAGTACGGACCCGACGGCATCCGCGTCAACAGCGTCTCGCCCGGACTGGTCGACCGCGAAGGGCTGGCGGAGGCGTGGCCCGACGGCGTGCGCCGCTACCGCAGGGCCGCCCCGGCCGGACGGCTCGGCCGCCCCGAGGACATCGGCGACGCGTGCGTCTTCCTCGCCTCGCCCATGGCCTCCTGGGTGACGGGCCAGGACCTGGTGGTGGACGGCGGGGTGTCGGCCCGGCCCACCTGGTGAACGCCTACTTGCCGCCCCCGGCCGACCGGCCCGCGCGCGGCCCGCGCTCCCTGCGGTAGCGCCGGTCGTAGCGGTCCTGGCGGATGCGGCGCTCCCGGTAGGCGCGGTACTCCGGGTCGTACCGCAGGTAGCCCCGGTGGTAGTGCACGGTGAGGTAGACCAGGACGGCCGAGGCCACCCACCACAGCGGGCTCGCGAACCCGGCGATGACCGTGAGCACGATCGAGACGAGAAGCAACGGGAACACTGCGTACCTCCCCAAGTCACGCGGTGGTCGAGGCGCCCGGTCCCGGGCACCTGTCAGGCCACGGCCTGCGGGCCGGCGGCCGCGGTGTCGGTTGCGGTGTCCAGGCCGGGGAAGACCGGCAGCAGCCGGTTCAGCCCGCTGTCCCGCAGCGCCGCGAGGACGGCGGGACTCGGCTGGACGAGTCTGAGGTCGCCCCCCTGGGAGCGGGCGCGCCGGGCAGCGGCGACGAGCGGTCCGAGGGCGAGCGCGCAGCAGGCGGTGACGCCGGACAGGTCGACGATCAGCAGGCTGCCGGGTGCGCGGGACAGCCGGCGCAGCCGTTCACGCAGGACCGGCAGGGTGGCGAGGTCGATCCTGCCGCGCACGATGAGCACCGCGAAATCCGTCTGGGCATCCTCTGCACAGGGCTGCCCGTCCGGCACGGGCCGCGGTGGCACGATCGGTGCGGGAGACTCCGACGGCGCGTACTGGGCACGGTGGCGGGCCTGGGACGCCCGCGAGCCCACGGCTCCGGCGCGCGGAATGTCGAGCGAGATTCCGGGTTCTGCCATCACAACGCGCCTCCTCGGAGCGGAACGGAACTCCGCGCTGCCGGGGACTCGGGCTGCGTCCTCCAGCGTAGCCCCGGCCGCGTGGCCCGAACAGCGTGCGCACCGGGTCGAGCTGTCGCGGGGTCACCCGCCCCCCGCTGGCGCCTCCTTGCCCATCAGCAGCCGTACCCCGGTCCGGTCGGCTGCGTGCAGACCGCCGTCGAGGCAGTGCACGACCACCCACTCGCCGGTCTCCCGGTGCAGCCCGGCGAACACGGAGGCGTCCCGGGTCCCGCCGTTGTGCCAGGTCAGCGGCCCGTCCTGACGCCAGGTCAGGGCCGGCCGGCCCAACACCCCGTCGGCCAGCAGCCCGCGGACCAGCGCCGCGACGGCGGGCGGCGTCGCCCAGTAGCCCCCGGCGGGCAGGATCGCGCCGTCCATCGTCCACGCGGGCCGCGGCCGGCCCCACCGGCCGGTGCCGGTCAGCCGCCGGTCCCCGGGTGGCCGGGCGGTCATCTCCTCGATGCCCAGCGGTTCGAGCACCCGGCGCCGTACGAGCTGCTCGTACGGCTCGCCGGCGGCCGCGACCAGTGCGGCGCCCAGGACGGCGTAGCCGAGGTTGGAGTACTCCTCGGACGCGCCGGGCGCCGCGGTGGCGAGCGTGTCGAGCCGGCTCACGAGGGAGCGCAGCGCCCCCGCGTCGAAGCGGCGGTACGGGTCCCGGCGCGGCAGGGGCACCGGGGGCAGCCTGGGCAGGCCCGACGTGTGGTCCGCCAGGTGGCGCAGGGTGATGCCGGTGCCGGGGGGTGCGTCGAGCCAGCGCTCCACCGGGTCGTCCGGTGCCAGCACGCCGTCGGCCGCCAGGCGGTCCAGTGCCGTGCCGGTGAGCACCTTGGTCAGCGAGCCGATCTCGGCGTAGGCGTCGGTCCGGTGGCCGTGCGTCAGCCGGGGTGGGGCGGAGGAGGACAGGATCGCGGTGCGGGTGCGCGGTCGTAAGGGCATCCGGGCACGCTACTGGAGCCCGCGCCGGCGGCCTGCCGGCCGCGGGTGCCGGCAGGCCCGTACGGGGAGAGTGCGCGGATCAGGGCCACACCAGGCAGTACGCCTGGTGCCCGGCCTCGTGCAGCCGGTGGGAGAAGTCCTGCCACTCGTGCAGCAGCTGGTAGACGGTGAAGGCGTCGCGGGGGCCGCCGCGGTCGGGGACCGTGGACCAGATGAAGGCCGCCGCGCCCACCGACTCCTCGCCGACGCCGCGCAGCGGGTCGACGACCGTCATGGGCAGCTTCACGACGGCGTAGTCGGGATGCAGCACGACCAGCTCCAGCGGGGGGACCTTGTGCAGCGGTATGCCCTCTATGCCGGTGAGGACCATCGCGGCCATCGTCTCCGGCTTGATCTTCGTGAACATGCCGCCCATGCCGAGCTCGTCGCCGCCGAGCTCCTCGGGCCGCATCGAGATCGGCACGCGCGCCGCCGTGGCACCGTTCGGCGCGCCGAAGTACTTGTACGTCACCCCCATGCGGCCGCCTCTGCTTCCCCCGCCCTTGGTCTCCTCGCGCCGGTGGCGGCCCCGCTGGTCGCGCTCAGGACCCCGGTCATCGGTGCCCTCGCCCAGTCCGCCACCGCGATGCATATCTCCACCCGACCACTCGCAGCCCCAGCCGCGCAACCCGATCATCGTCTCAGAGACCTCCCCCGTCACCGGCGCGCGAAACGCCCGGCCGCGCGCCCCCGTGCGCCTCTGAGACCATTGCTTGCGTGACTTACTCGTACGTTGCCCCAGTTTTGCAGACTCGCGGGGTCTGACACCTGGACGAGAGCGGAGGGTTTTCCGTTCCGCGCTCCGCCCGGGTGCCGCCGCCGGCCGTCGCCCCTTCCTACGTTTGTGCAGGTCAGGATCACAGTGCCTTTTCCCTATGAAGCCCCAGTTTCGCAGACGCTCTTCGACCGCGCGGCCGTTGTGACGCCGGGCGGGGTGAACTCTCCCGTGCGCGCGTTCGGCGCCGTGGGAGGTTCGCCCCGGTTCATGGTGTCCGGTACCGGTCCGTACCTCACCGACGCCGACGGTCGCGAGTACGTCGACCTCGTGTGCTCGTGGGGCCCGATGATTCTCGGACACGCCCACCCCGAGGTACTCGCCGCCGTACAGGAGGCCGTCGCCCGCGGCACCTCCTTCGGCACGCCCGGCGAGGGCGAGGTGGAGCTGGCCGAGCAGATCGTGGACCGCATCGACCCCGTCGAGCAGGTGCGGCTGGTCTCCTCCGGCACCGAGGCGACCATGTCCGCCATCCGGCTGGCGCGCGGCTTCACCGGCCGCGCCAAGGTCGTGAAGTTCGCCGGCTGCTACCACGGGCACGTGGACGCGCTGCTGGCCGCGGCCGGCTCCGGTGTGGCGACCTTCGGGCTGCCGGACACGCCCGGCGTCACCGGCGCCCAGGCCGGCGACACGATCGTGCTGCCGTACAACGACATCGAGGCCGTACGGGCCGCCTTCGCGGCGCACCCCGGCGAGATCGCCTGTGTGATCACCGAGGCGTCGCCCGGCAACATGGGCGTCGTCCCGCCGCTGCCCGGCTTCAACCAGGGCCTGAAGGACGTGTGTGCCGAGAACGGCGCGCTCTACATCTCCGACGAGGTCATGACCGGCTTCCGGGTCAGCCGCACCGGCTGGTACGGCATCGACGGCGTCCGGCCCGACCTGATGACCTTCGGCAAGGTCATGGGCGGCGGCTTCCCGGCCGCGGCCTTCGGCGGGCGCGCCGACGTGATGGCGCACCTCGCGCCGGCCGGCCCGGTCTACCAGGCGGGCACCCTGTCCGGTAACCCGGTCGCCACGGCCGCGGGCGTCGCGCAGCTCCGGCTGCTGGACGAGGCGGCGTACGAGAAGGTCGACGCGGTCTCGGCCGAGGTGCGCTCGCTGGTCACCGACGCCTTCACGAAGGCGGGCGTCGCACACCGCCTCCAGGTCGCGGGCAACATGTTCTCGGTCTTCTTCACCGACCGGGACGTGACCGACTACGACAGTGCCAAGTCGCAGGAGGCGTTCCGCTTCACCGCCTTCTTCCACTCGATGCTCTCCCAGGGCGTGTACCTGCCGCCGTCCGCCTTCGAGTCGTGGTTCGTCTCGACGACGCACGACGAGCGGGCGGTCGAGCGGATCGCCGCGGCCCTGCCGTCGGCCGCGCGGGCCGCCGCCGAAGCGACCGCGTGAGCCGGACGGACGGCCGGGCGGACCGGAAGATGGGTGACATGAGCAGCGAAGACATCACCGTCGTACACCTGATGCGGCACGGCGAGGTGCACAACCCCGAGGGTGTGCTGTACGGGCGGCGGCCCGGCTACCACCTCTCCGAGCTGGGCCGGAGCATGGCCGACCGGGTCGCGGAGCACCTGGCGGGCCGGGACGTCACGCACGTCGTGGCCTCCCCGCTGGAGCGGGCGCAGGAGACCGCGACGCCGATCGCCAAGGCGCACGGCCTCGACCTGGCCACCGACGAGCGGCTGATAGAGGCGGCGAACGTCTTCGAGGGCAAGACGTTCGGGGTCGGCGACGGCGCGCTGAAGAAGCCGGGCAACTGGAAGTACCTGACCAACCCGTTCCGGCCGTCGTGGGGCGAGCCGTACCTGGAGCAGGTCGTACGGATGATGGCGGCGCTGGGCGCCGCGCGCGACGCGGCCCGGGGGCACGAGGCGGTGGCGGTCAGCCACCAGCTGCCGATCTGGGTCGTGCGCAGCTTCGCCGAGCGGCGGCGGCTGTGGCACGACCCGCGCAAGCGGCAGTGCACCCTGGCCTCCCTGACCTCGTTCACCTTCCGCGGCGACAAGATCGTTTCGGTGGGCTACAGCGAGCCGGCGCTCGATCTGGTGCCGGCGCACCTGCGGGCGGGCGCCAAGCCGCAGGCGGGGAAATCCAAGGCCTTCGGAGCGTGACGCCGGACCGGCTTTTCGCATCATGTGGTGTGAGGGATGCGAGAGGCCGGTGTGACGTGAGGTCACCAGCGAGTAAAATAATCAATTTGCGCCAATAACCCGGAACCTCCGTGTTCGAAAAACCCTCTTACGCAATGTCCGTTTATACGGATATTGAGTGTGACGAGTACGGATGGGGACGACGGTATGAGCGCGATCAGTCGGCGGAACCTGCTGGGCATGGGGGTGGGTGCGGCCGCGGCGCTCGGCGTCGCCGGCTGCTCCACCGCCGGCTCGGGGTCCGGCTCCGGCCAGGACAAGAACGCCGTACAGGCGAAGGCCAAGCCGATCGGCGACGGCTCCACGGCCGACGCGGGGCCGCAGCCCCACCAGCCGGAGAAGCCGCGCCGCCTGGAGCCCGGCGAGACCCCGCCGCAGTTCGTGATCTTCTCGTGGGACGGTGCGGGCGAGGTCGGCAACGGCCTCTTCCCGCGCTTCCGCAAGCTGGCCAAGGACCACAACGCGGCCATGACCTTCTTCCTCTCCGGGCTGTACTGCCTCCCGGAGTCGAAAAAGCACCTCTACCGCCCGCCGAACAACAAGGTCGGCGCCTCCGACATCGGCTACCTCTCCGACGAGCACATCAAGGCCACCTTGAAGAACGTCCGGGAGGCGTGGCTGGAGGGCCACGAGATCGGCACGCACTTCAACGGGCATTTCTGCGGCGAGGCCCGTACCTCGGTCAAGCACTGGACCCCGGCCCAGTGGCAGTCCGAAATCGACCAGGCCATGGACTTCGTCACGAAGTGGCGTACGAACACCGGGTTCACCGACCTGGACCCGCTGCCCTTCGACTACAAGAAGGAACTGGTCGGCGGCCGTACGCCGTGCCTGCTCGGCCAGGACAACCTGCTGCCGACCGCCAAGAAGCTGGGCTGGCGCTACGACGCCAGCTCGCCGGGCGGCCTGCAGATGTGGCCCAAGAAGAAGCTGGGCCTGTGGGACTTCCCGCTCCAGCAGATACCTTTCCCCGGCCACCGGTTCGAGGTCCTGTCCATGGACTACAACATCCTCGCCAACCAGTCGAAGAACTCCACGAAGGGCCCGCCGGCCAACTACCCGGGCTGGCGCAAGGAAGCCACCGGCGCCTACATCAAGGGCTTCGAGCGCGCCTACGAGACCAACCGCGCGCCCCTGTTCGTCGGCAACCACTTCGAGCAGTGGAACGGCGGGATCTACATGGACGCCGTCGAGGAAGCGCTCAAGCACATCGCCGACGAGAAGCGCAAGGACGTGCGCCTGGTCTCCTTCCGCCAGTTCACCGACTGGCTGGACGCCCAGGACCCCAAGGTCGTGGCCAAGCTCCAGGGCCTGCGGGTCGGGCAGAAGCCGGCCGGCGGCTGGAAGACCTTCCTGTCAGCCGCCTGACGTGCCCTGACATGGCCGGTACCGGCCGGTCGAGGGGGGCGCGGAAGATCCGTAACAGTCTCATGCGAAACTTTTCACATGAGTGCCTGCCGCGTCCCCCGCCGACTCGCCAGTAGTCGCCGCACCACCCTGCTCGCCGCAGGGGCCGCGCTCGCCGCGCTGACGCTGAGCGCCTGTGGCGAGGGCACCTCGGGCGGCTCCGAACAGACCCAGTTCGTCCAGGGCGAGGGCGGCGTCGCCACGGTCGCGAAGAAGGACCGCAAGCCCGTCCCCGCCCTCTCCGGCGAAACCACCCGCGGCGAGAAGCTGGACGTCGCCGCCTACAAGGGCAAGGTCGTCGTCCTCAACGTCTGGGGATCGTGGTGCGGCCCGTGCATCGCCGAGGCCGCCAACTTCGCCAAGGTCGCGAACGAGACCAAGGCCAAGGGCGTCCAGTTCGTCGGCATCAACACCCGCGACTCGCAGCAGTCGCAGGCGGTCAGCTTCGAGGACCAGCACAAGATGCCGTACCCGAGCCTGTTCGACCCGACCGGCAAGCTGATGCTGCGCTTCCCCAAGGGCAGCCTCAACCCCCAGTCCATCCCCTCCACCATCGCCGTGGACCGCGAGGGGAAGATCGCGGCCCGCTCGATCGGCCCGCTCGGCGAGGACGAGCTGCGCAAGATGGTGCAGCCGCTGATCGACGAGAAGTGATCACATGATCGCGCTCGCCGCCGCCACCGGACCCGCCTCCGCCATCACCTCGGGCGCGCTGCTGCTCGCCGTGCCCGTCGCCCTCCTCGGCGGCCTGGTCTCCTTCTTCTCGCCCTGCGTGCTGCCGCTCGTCCCCGGCTACATGTCCTACGTCACCGGCGTGACCGGCACCGACCTCGCCGACGCCAAGCGCGGCCGGATGTTCGCCGGCGCCGGCCTCTTCGTCCTCGGCTTCACCGCCGTCTTCGTCTCCGGCGGCGCCCTCTTCGGGTTCTTCGGCAGCAAGCTCCAGGAACACCAGGCCCTGCTCAACAGGGTCCTCGGCGTCCTGCTGGTCCTGCTCGGCCTGGCCTTCGCCGGCGTCCTGAAGAACTTCGGCCAGCGCGAGCTGCGCTTCCACAAGAAGCCCGCCATGGGCCTGGCCGGCGCGCCGGTGCTCGGCGTGCTCTTCGGCGTCGGCTGGACGCCGTGCCTGGGCCCGACGCTCACCGCGGTCAGCTCGCTCGCCATCGACCAGGCCAACGCCGGGCGCGGCGCCCTGCTGACCGTGGCCTACTGTCTGGGACTGGGCCTGCCGTTCATCTTCGTCGCGCTCGCCTTCCGCAAGGCGCTCGGCGCCTTCGGCTGGGTCAAACGCCACTACGTGTGGGTGATGCGGCTCGGTGGCGGCATGATGGTCGCGCTCGGCGTCCTGCTCCTCACCGGCGTATGGACCGACATGATGTCCGGTCTGCAGAGCTGGACCAGCAGCTTCACCCCAGGGATCTGATTGATGTCCACCCATACCGACACCCACCGCGACGCCGACGACGCCGAAGTCGGCGCGGCGGGCTCCCAGCTCTCCACCACGCCCCAGGAGGAGATCTCCTTCCCCTCCCTGGGGCCCGTGGGCTGGGCCAGGTGGTTCTGGCGGCAGCTGACCTCGATGCGGGTCGCGCTGATCCTGCTGTTCCTGCTCTCGCTCGGCGCCATCCCCGGCTCGCTGGTGCCGCAGACCAGCATCGACCCGACCAAGGTCGACCAGTTCCGCAGCGACCACCCGACGCTGGCGCCCGTCTACGACAAGCTGGGCCTGTTCCACGTCTACAGCTCGGTGTGGTTCTCCGCGATCTACCTGCTGCTGTTCATCTCGCTGATCGGCTGCATCGTGCCGCGCTCGTGGCAGTTCGTCGGCCAGCTGCGCGGCCGCCCGCCGGGCGCCCCGCGCCGGCTGACCCGGCTGCCCGCGTACACCACGTGGCGTACGGACCGGGACCCCGACGAGGTGCTCGGCGCCGCCCGGCGCCTGCTGAAGAAGCGCCGCTTCCGCGCCCACACGGTCGGTGACGCGGTCGCCGCCGAGAAGGGCTACCTGCGCGAGGCCGGCAACCTCGTCTTCCACATCTCCCTGATCGTGATCCTGGTGGCGGTCGCCGTCGGCAGCCTGTGGAAGTCCGAGGGCGGCAAGCTGGTCGTCGAGGGCGACGGCTTCGCCAACAGCCTCACCCAGTACGACAACTTCAAGTCGGGCGCCTTCTACGACACCGACGACCTCGAACCCTTCGGCTTCTCTCTCAAGAGCTTCGACGCGTCCTACGAACGCAGCGGCCCCCAGATGGGCACCCCGCGCGAGTTCCGCGCCAACATCTCGTACTTCCAGGGCGCGGACGGCAAGGAACACCAGGGCAAGATCGAGGTGAACCACCCGCTGGAGATCGCGGACTCCAAGGTCTTCCTGCTCTCCCACGGGTACGCGCCGGTCGTCGAGGTCACCGACGGCCGCGGCAAGAAGGTCTACAGCGGCGCCGTGCCGTTCCTGCCGCAGGACATGAAGAACTACACCTCCACCGGTGTGATCAAGGTGCCCAACGCGCAGACCGAGGACGGCAAGCGCAACCAGCTCGGCTTCTCGGGCTTCTTCGTGCCGACGTTCGGCGGCGAGGGCTCGGGCTCGATGTTCTCCCAGTTCCCCGCACTGGACAATCCGCGCCTCACGCTCACCGCCTACCACGGCGACCTCGGCACGGACTCCGGGCTGCCGCAGAGCGTGTACCAGCTGCAGAAGAAGAACCTCAAGCAGTACAAGCAGGGCGGCAAGGCCGTCGCCCAGATGATGCGGGCCGGCGAGACGATGAAGCTGCCGGGCGGCGACGGCAGCATCAAGTTCGTCGGCGTCAAGCAGTGGGCCACCTTCCAGGTCACCCACCAGCCCGGCAACGGCCTCGCGCTGATCGGCGCGATCGCCGTGCTGCTGGGCCTGGCCGGCTCGCTGTTCATCCAGCGCCGCCGGGTGTGGGTACGGGCCGTCCGCGCCGACGACGGCACCACCGTCGTCGAGCTGGCGGGCCTGGGCCGCAGCGAGTCCGCCCGCCTGCCGGAGGAACTGGCGGACCTCGCGGAGGCGCTGGGACCGGACGCGCCGCAGACCGCCGGTCCTTCCCCCACCCCCGACCCCGCCCCCGCCGGGCCCGAAGACGTGGCGAAGCCTTCCGACTCCGCCGATCCTGCCGATCCCTCCGAAGGAGCGCGCGCGTGAATCTCGCTGCCGCAGCCACCAACGAGAACCTGGCCAGTATCAGCAACGTGCTGATCTACTCGGCCATGGCCGTCTACACCCTCGCCTTCCTCGCACACCTCGCCGAGTGGGCCTTCGGCAGCCGCAGCAAGGTCGGCCGCACCGCCGCGGCCCTGACCGCCACGGTGCCCGCCCCCGCCAAGGCGGCGGGCGAGGCGGCCGCGCAGGGCGGCGGCACCGCCGTACTGGAGCGCCCCAAGGTCGTCACGCGCGCGGCGGCCGGCAGCCGGGACGTCCCGGACGGCCCGGGCGCCGCGGGCGGTACGGAGAAGGGCGACCTCTACGGCCGGGTCGCCATCTCGCTGACCACCCTCGCCTTCCTGATCCACTTCGGCGGGGTGCTGACCCGAGGCCTGTCCGTGCAGCGTGCCCCCTGGGGCAACATGTACGAGTTCTCCACGACCTTCGGCATGGTCGCGGTAGCCGCGTACCTCGTCCTTCTCGCCCTGAAGAAGAACGTCCGCTGGATCGGCCTGCTGCTGACCGCCACCGTCCTGCTGGACCTGGGCGTGGCCGTCACCTGGCTCTACACCGACAGCTCCCAGCTGGTCCCGGCGCTGCACTCGTACTGGCTGTGGATCCACGTCAGCTGCGCGATCATCTCCGGCGCCTTCCTGTACCTCGGCGCCGTCTCCACGCTGCTCTACCTCTTCCGCGACCGCTACGAGAGCAAGCTGGCCGACCCGTCCGGCAAGCAGCCCGGCGCCTTCGCCACCTCGGTGATGGAGCGGCTGCCCGCGGCGGCCAGCCTGGACAAGTTCTCCTACCGGGTGAACGCCTCGATCTTCCCGCTGTGGACCTTCACGATCATCGCGGGCGCCGTCTGGGCCGGCGAGGCGTGGGGCCGCTACTGGGGCTGGGACTCCAAGGAGATCTGGTCCTTTGTCACCTGGGTCGCCTACGCCGCCTACCTGCACTCCCGCGCGACCGTGGGCTGGAAGGGCCGCAAGGCCGCCTACCTGGGCCTGTTCGCCTTCCTGACGTACATCTTCAACTACTACGTCGTGAACTACTTCTTCTCCGGCCTGCACTCCTACGCCGGAGTCTGACCCGGCAGGCCCCTACGGCGCTGCCGTTTCCGCCTACGCGGCGGCCGGGCAGTAGGGGCGCTCCTCGGGGAGCAGGGCGGTCGCGGCGGCCAGGTCGCCGCGGGTGACCAGGGCGTGGATCTCGTGGGCCAGCGGGGTGACGTCGCGGATGGCGACCGTCCACTCGTCGGCGTAGCGGCGGGAGGCCTCGCCGGCCAGGCCGAGCTGGAGCGAGCGGTACGGCAGCGGGTTGAGGCGCAGGTCCCGTTCGGGGTCCCACTGGACGCGTGCGGGCGACTCGCGCAGCTGCCGCTTCCAGGCGTCGCGGTCGGCGTGGACGGCGGGGTCGTAGTGGGACAGGCAGGCGTACGCCTGGTAGACGGTGACGGTCGTACCGGTGTGGGCGGCCCGGATGCGGCGCAGCGGTTCGGGGTGGGCGGCGGATCGGTTCAGCTGGGTGTTCTCGCTGTTCATGGGCCGTCAGTCTGTGCGAGCGGCGGCGTGTGCGGCCACTGATTTAGGCGGCGGCCCGGCGTCAGGGGGCGCTCTGCGCGTTGATGGCGGCGAGCCGCCCGCGCAGGTACGTGTGCGAGTCGGCCAGGGTGCCGACGCGGGTGCCGGGGTCGCATTCGTAGAAGTAGACGAGGGACATCAGTTCCTCGGCGGGGGCGTCGGCCGGCGGCGGCAGGACGCGGTGGCGGCCGGAGCGCCAGCGGCCGCCGGTCCAGCGGGCCAGCAGGTCGCCGGCGTTGACGGTGAGGGAGCCGGGGACGTACGGGGCGTCCTGCCAGCCGGTGCCGCCGCCGGCGGGGTCGGTCCAGATCTGGAGGCCGCCCTTGCCCTGCTGCCGGTCCAGGACCGTGACGGTGCCGAAGTCGGTGTGCGGGCCGATGCGGTACTGGCCCGGCCGGGCCTCGCCCACGGTCCGGGTGCCCGGATACCAGTTGATGTTGAAGCCCCAGGTGGGGTGCGCGGTGTGCCGGGTGAAGCGGTCCGGTTCGGCGCCGAGCGCGTCGGCGAGAAGGGTGAGCAGGAGGTCGGACAGGGCGCGCAGGCCGGTCAGCAGGTCCTGGACGTCGGTGCGCAGGGCGGGGACCTGGTGGGGCCAGATGTTGGGCAGGAACCACTCGGCGTCGACGGCCGGGTTCCCGGTCGGCTCCTCGGAGGCGAAGGACAGCGACTCCTTCATGTCCGGCGGCGTCGCGGTGCCCTCGGCGGCGCCGTTGGCCTCGGCGCCGGGCCCGAGCCAGCCGCGGCCGCCGACCTCGGTGGCGTACGGCTGTTTCTCCGCCGCGGGCAGCGCGAAGAAGGCGCGGGCGGTGGCGCGGACCCGGTCGCGCAGGTCCGCGTCGATGCCGTGGCCGGTGACGAGCAGGAAGCCGGTGGCGCGCAGCGCGGCGTCGACGACCGCGGCCGTCTCGCGGCGCGTGCCGGGGCCGCCGGCCCGCCAGCGGGCGAGGTCGACGGTGGGGACGGGGCAGGCGGGAGGTCCCGCGGTCTCAGTCACGGCCGATGTCCTCGTTCCACACCTCGGGCCGGGCGGCGACGAACTCCCGCATCATGGCCACGCACTCCGCGTCGTCCAGCAGCACGATCCGCACGCCGCTCTGGGCCAGCCAGTCGTGGCCGCCGTGGAAGGTGCGGGACTCGCCGATCAGTACCCGCGGTATCCCGAACTGGCGGACCAGGCCGCAGCAGAACCAGCAGGGGGAGAGGGTGGTGACCATCGTCGTGCCGCGGTAGCCGCGCTGCCGGCCGGCGGCCCGGAAGGCGGAGGTCTCCGCGTGCGCGGACGGGTCGCCGTCCTGGACGCGCCGGTTGCGGCCGCGCCCGAGGAGGGCGCCGTCAGGCCCGTACAGCGCGGCACCGATCGGAATGCCGCCCTCGGCCAGCCCGGCCCGCGCCTCGGCGACCGCGGTCGCCAGCATCTGCCGCTCGTGGTCCTTCACGACCGCCACTGTCCTCGCTCCGGGGCGGCCCGGCAACGCACCGGCCGTGATCGGCGGGCGCGCGGACGCGGCAGCGCGCGGCGGGGAGCGCGGAGGCCCGTACGCCCGGCGCGTACGGGGCGCGTGGCGGTGGTCAGCCCTTCGCGGGCGGGTTCCCCTCGCCGTCGGTCGGGCCGTTCTCCTTGCGCCGCAGCTCCTCCTCGCGGCGCCGCAGGTCGGCCTCCCAGTCCTTGAGCAGCGCCTCGTCCTTCTTGTCCCCGCCGTCCTTCTTGCCCTCGCCCTTGAGCGTGCGCAGGAAGTCGGGGTTGTCGTCCGGCGCGACCCACTTGGGGGCCGGGCCGCGACCGCCGCGCTGCCACGGTGACGGCGCGCCGCCGGCGTGCTGACGCCGCGGCCGGCCGGCGACCAGCCAGGCGACCGGTCCGATCAGCACCTCGCCGAACAGCAGGATGATGAAGACCCAGGCGATCTTCGGCAGGCCCCGTACCTGGTTCTCCGGCGTGTTCAGGCAGTCGATGAACGCGTAGATCCACAGCGCCAGGATCACGAGGAACGGCAGATACCTGAGCATTGCGGAAGCAGCCCCCCAGAGCTGACGGGCGGGCCCCGGCGGGGCCCGGTGACCCGTCCAGGGTAGTGCGTACCGGATACTGGAACGCATGGCTTATGACGATCTTCGCTCTTTCCTGCGAGCGCTCGACCGTGAAGGCGACCTCCAGCGGATCAAGGCCGAGGTCGACCCGTACCTGGAAGTCGGCGAGATCGTCGACCGGGTGCAGAAGTCCGGCGGCCCGGCGCTGCTCTTCGAGAACGTCAAGGGCTCGTCGATGCCGCTGGCCATGAACGTCTTCGGCACCGACCGGCGCCTGCTCAAGGCGCTCGGCCTGAAGTCGTACGACGACATCAGCGCCTCGATCGCCGGGCTGCTCAAGCCCGAGCTGCCGCAGGGCTTCGTCGGCGTGCGCGAGGCGTTCGGGAAGCTCGCGAACATGACCCACGTACCGCCGAAGAAGGTCAAGGGCGAGAGCGCGCCCGTCCAGGAGGTCGTGCTCCGGGGCGACGACGTGGACCTCGACGCGCTGCCCGCGCTGTTCACCTGGCCGAAGGACGGCGGGTCCTTCTTCAACCTGGGCCTGACCCACACCAAGCACCCCGAGACGGGCGTGCGGAACCTGGGCCTGTACCGCCTCCAGCGCCACGACAAGCGCACCATCGGCATGCACTGGCAGATCCACAAGGACAGCCGCAACCACTACCAGGTCGCGGCCAAGCGCGGCGAGAAGCTGCCCGTCGCGATCGCCTTCGGCGCCCCGCCGGCCGTCACCTACGCCTCCACCGCGCCGCTGCCCGGCGACATCGACGAGTACCTCTTCGCGGGCTTCGTGCAGGGCAAGCGGGTCGAGATGGTGGACTGCAAGACCGTGCCGCTCCAGGTGCCGGCCAACGCCGAGGTCGTGCTGGAGGGCTGGCTGGAGCCCGGCGAGATGCTGCCGGAGGGCCCGTTCGGCGACCACACCGGCTTCTACACGCCGCAGGAGGACTTCCCCGCGCTGACCATCGACTGCGTCACGATGCGCAAGCGCCCGCTGCTCCAGTCGATCGTGGTCGGCCGGCCGCCGACGGAGGACGGCCCGCTGGGCCGGGCCACGGAGCGGTTCTTCCTGCCGCTGCTGAAGATCATCGTGCCGGACATCGTGGACTACCACCTGCCCGAGTCGGGCGGCTTCCACAACTGCGCGATCATCTCGATCGACAAAAAGTACCCCAAGCACGCCCAGAAGGTCATGCACGCCGTCTGGGGCGCGCACATGATGTCGCTGACCAAGCTGATCATCGTGGTCGACGCCGACTGCGACGTGCACAACCTGCACGAGGTGTCCTGGCGGGCCCTCGGCAACACGGACTACGCGCGGGACCTGACCGTCGTCGAGGGGCCGGTCGACCACCTCGACCACTCCTCGTACCAGCAGTTCTGGGGCGGCAAGGCGGGCATCGACGCGACGAAGAAGCTGCCCGAGGAGGGCTACACCCGGGACGGCGGCTGGCCGGACATGGTCGAGTCGGACCCGGAGACGGCGGCGAAGGTCGACCGCCGCTGGAAGGAGTACGGGTTCTAGACATGAGCGCCGATTCAGCGACACCGGATCTCTTCGCACCCGAACCCGCACCGCCCGGCAAGATCAAAGCGTTCCTGCGGCTCGTGATGATCGAGCACTCGGTCTTCGCGCTGCCCTTCGCCTACATCGCCTCGCTGACCGCGATGCACGCCTCGGACCGCAGCATCCACTGGGTCGAGCTGCTGCTGGTCACCGTCGCCATGGTGGGTCTGCGGACGTTCGCGATGGCCGCCAACCGCATCATCGACCGGGAGATCGACGCCCGTAACCCGCGCACCGCCGGCCGCGAGCTGGTCACCGGCGCGGTGTCGGTGCGCTCCGCGTGGACCGGCGCGCTGGTCGCCGTGGTGTTCTTCCTCGGCGCCGCGGCGCTGCTCAACCCGCTGTGCCTGGCGCTGGCCCCGGTCGCCGTGATCCCGATGGTGGTCTACCCGTACGGGAAGCGCTTCACGAACTTCCCGCACGCGATACTGGGCCTGGCCCAGGCGATGGGCCCGGTCGGCGCGTGGATAGCCGTGACGGGGTCCTGGTCCTGGGACGCGGTGATCCTCGGGCTCGCCGTGGGCGTCTGGATCGGCGGCTTCGACCTGATCTTCGCCTGCCAGGACGTGCAGGCCGACCGGGCGCACGGCGTGAAGTCCGTACCGGCCCGCTTCGGCATCCCGGGGGCGCTGCACGGCGCCCGCGCCTGCCACGCCGTCACCACGGCCCTGCTGGTCTGGTACGCGCTCGCCACCCACGCCGGGGTGTTCTTCTGGCTCGGCCTGGTGATCGTCGTCGGCGCGTTCCTCTACGAGCACACCATCGTGCGGCCGCACGACCTCTCCCGGCTGAACCGGGCGTTCTTCCAGGTCAACGGATTCATCGGCATCGCGCTGTTCGTGTGCGCGCTGCTGGACCTCTTCGTCCGCGGGCTTACGGTCTAGGACGGGCTCCGAACGCCGAGAGCGCTCCGGGACGTGCCCCGGAGCGCTCTTCTCATGACCGCCTGTGCCGTTACGGCTTGACCATCGGCCAGGCGATGAACTTCGGGTACGACCACAGCTCACCGCGGTTCGCCTTGACCGTGCCGATGACGGCGAACACGAAGCTGGTGATCGAGAACGCCGCGAGCAGCCCCAGGATGACCAGGATGGTGATCGGGAGGGCGAGCGCCACCCGGCCGTCCTGGGCGTCCCCCAGGCTGACGCCGATGAGGAAGGCGAAGAAGTACAGCACCACGCCCACGCCCACCACGATGGCCTGCGTGATGCCGAGGTTCATCGCCTGGGTGCCGTGGTGGCGCACCAGCGGGTCGTGGCGGTTCTCCTGGTTGTTGCGGATCGCCATGGGGGCGATCCAGCCGAGGATGCCGCCCAGGCCGCAGCAGAAGCTGGAGCCGACGGTGATGGTCAGCAGCGCGCCCAGGTGGGTCCACATGGCGTTGTTGTTCGACGAGGGCCGCGGCGGCTGCGCGTATCCGGGGCCCCAGCCGGGGCCCTGGGGGTACTGGCCGGGGCCGTACCCCGCGCCGTAGCCGGGGCCGGGGCCGTACGGCTGGGCGCCGGGGGCCTGGCCGTAGGCGCCCTGCGGAGGCGGCGGGGGCTGCTGTGCCTGACCGGCGCCGTACGGAGGCGGCGGGGTCTGCGGCGCCTGCGGGTTCTGTGGCGCCTGCGGGTGCTGCGCGGGCTGCTGTGGCGTCTGCCCGCCCTGCGGGGACTGCTGCGACGCCTGCGGGTCCTGCGGCTGCTGTGGTTCTTCGGGCTTGTGGAATTCGACCATGCCAGGTCCCCCCAAGGGTCGTGCTGTCTGTCCTGCGGTGGCGCCCTGCGCGGGCACCGGTCAGCGAGACTACGGGATCGGCCGGGCCCGGCCGCCGGGCAGTGACGCGGCCGGGCGCTGCCGGAAGGCGAACGCCGCCAGCACGCCGCCCGCCAGCCCGAAGAGGTGGCCCTGCCAGCTGATGCCGTTGCCGGTCGGCAGCGCGCCCCACAGGATCGATCCGTACACCGCGGCGACCAGCACGCCGAGGCCGATGTCCAGCGGTTTGCGGTCGATGAAGCCGCGTACCAGGAGATAGCCGAAGAGGCCGAAGACGACGCCCGAGGCGCCGGCCGTGTTGCTGCCCGCCGGGGCGGTCAGCCAGACGCCCAGGCCGCTGGTGAGCGCGATGAGCAGGGCGACGCCGACGAAACGCCGCAGTCCGCTGCGGAGCGCGGCGAGGAAGCCGAGGAACAGCAGCGGCAGCGTGTTGGCCGCCAGATGGTCGAAGCCGAAGTGCACGAAAGCGGCGGGCAGCACGTCGGCCAGCTCGCCCAACTCGCGCGGCCGGACGCCGAAGGTGTCCAGCGCGTTGCCCGAGACGGCGTCGGCGGCCTCCAGCACCCACAGCAGCGCGATCCAGCCGAGCATCAGCGCGGCGGCCGGTCTGGCCCGGGTCGTCGCTCGTGTCCTCATCCCGCGTCCCCCTCTTCTTCGTTCACCCGGTCAAACGGCCGTGCCGGGTCCGGTGTTCCGCCGGATAGGCTCGATGCCGTGGAACCGCAGGACAACAACACCAGCCGGCCCGGGGTCCAAAGGCCCGGCGGGCACTCCGCCCGGCCTGCCGCCGGGTCCGCCGACATGCCGCGCCGCCCTTGGGTGGTGGGGGTTTCCGGTGCGTCCGGGACTCCGTACGCGGCGTCCGTACTGCGCGGGCTGCTCGCGGCGGGGGAGGCGGTGGACCTGGTCGTCAGCCGGGCCTCGCGGCTGACCCTGCTGGACGAGACGGGCATCGCCTTCCGGGACGCGCACTGGCGCGAGGACCTGCGGGAGTGGCTCGCCCGTGGTGCGGACGGCAAGCAGGACACGTTCACGGTCACCGGCGCGGACCTGGACCGGGTGCGGTACTGGCCGGCCGGCGACCTCGCGGCGGGCCCTTCGTCGGGCTCGTACCCCGTCAAGGGGATGCTGATCGTGCCGGCGAGCACGGCGTGCGTGGCGGGCGTGGCGCTCGGGCTGTCGAAGGACCTGCTCCAGCGGGTGGCGAGCGTGACGCTCAAGGAGCGCAGGAAGCTGGTGGTCGCGGTGCGCGAGACGCCGCTGAACGGGCAGACATTGAAGCAGCTGGTGACGCTGGACGAGGCGGGCGCGGTCGTGCTGCCCGCCTCGCCGGCGTTCTACGCGGGAGCGACGCACATCCAGGATCTGGCGGACTTCGTCGCGGGCCGGGTGCTGGACGCGGCGGGAGTGCCGCACCGGCTCTACCGGCGTTGGGCGGGGGAGCTCGGCTCGGGCTTCAAGAAGGAGGGTTAGCGCTTCTTGGCGGAGCCGGTGCGGCCGAAGCGGCGCTTGGCCTGCGGAGCGGCGGCGGGACGGTGAGCACGTGAACGATTGGCCAGGTCCTGCAGCTCGCGCATGCGGGCGTAGGCCATCTCGATCGAGTACACGGTGACATCTCCTGTGAAAGATCGTCTTTGATCAGCTGAAATTGACGGTTTGCAGGGTCACATCCCCTGCTTGCCTTAGATTCTACATGTAAAAGTCGGGATTGCAGAGCGAATGGAAGGTCAGGGGCGTATGGATGCCGTAGATAGGCAGCTCATCCAGGCACTGCGTGAGAACGGCAGGGCCTCGTACGCGGAGCTGGGCCGGCTCGTGGGCCTGTCCGGGCCCAGCGTCACCGACCGGATCAACCGCCTGGAGGCGGCCGGGGTGATCACCGGCTACCGGGCGACCGTCGACGCGGCCTCCCTGGGCCTGGGCGTCACCGCGCTGGTCGGCATCTCCCTGTCGGACGCGGCCGACCACGAGGACGTGGCGATGCGGCTGCGCGACCTCGCGGAGATCGAGGACGCCTGGTTCATCGCGGGCGACGACTCGTACATGCTCAAGGTGCGGGTGAGCGACGTGGACGGACTGGAGCGCACCATCCGCAGGCTCTCGGGGACCAAGGGCGTCTCCCGCACGCGGACCACCATCGTGCTGTCCACCAAGTGGGAGAACCGCGTCGGCGAGCTGCCCGAGGACGCGTAGGACGCCGCTTCCGGGCCTGTACGGCGGTCTCCCGGCCGTACAGGCATGGGGGCCCGGCCGGGCCGGATTACGGGGGAGTACGCTCGGTGAAGCCCGATTTTGGCAGAGATATGGGAGGCGGCCGGATGACTGCATCCATGGATGTGGGTCTCAAGCGCGAGCTGGAGGACAAGGTCCGGTCCGGGGAGCGGCTGACCCGCGAGGACGGCATCGCCCTCTACGAGTGCGACGACCTGGCGTGGCTGGGCGGGCTCGCCCACGAGGTGCGCACCCGCAAGAACGGCGACGTGGTGCACTTCAACGTCAACCGCCACCTGAACATGACCAACGTGTGCACCGCCTCGTGCGCGTACTGCTCCTTCCAGCGCAAGCCGGGCGAGAAGGACGCGTACACGATGCGCATCGAGGAGGCCGTCCGCCTCGCCAAGGCGATGGAGGGCGACAAGCTCACCGAGCTGCACATCGTCAACGGCCTGCACCCGACCCTGCCGTGGCGCTACTACCCGCGCTCGCTCAGCGCCCTCAAGGAGGCGCTGCCCGACACGGTCTCCCTCAAGGCGTTCACCGCCACCGAGATCCACCACTTCGAGAAGATCTCCGGGCTGTCCGCCTCCGAGATCCTCGACGAGCTGATCGACGCCGGCCTGGAGTCGCTGACCGGCGGCGGTGCCGAGATCTTCGACTGGGAGGTCCGGCAGCACATCGTCGACCACGACACCCACTGGGAGGACTGGTCGCGCATCCACCGCCTGGCGCACGAGAAGGGCCTCAAGGGCCCGAGCACCATGCTGTACGGGCACATCGAGGAGCCCCGGCACCGCGTCGACCACGTGCTGCGCCTGCGCGAGCTCCAGGACGAGACCGGCGGTTTCCAGGTCTTCATCCCGCTCCGCTACCAGCACGACTTCGTGGACATGAAGGACGGCAAGGTCCGTAACCGCCTCCAGGCGCGCACCACGATGGCGACCGGCGCCGAGGCGCTGAAGACCTTCGCCGTCTCCCGGCTGCTGTTCGACAACGTCCCGCACGTGAAGGTCTTCTGGGTCATGCACGGCCTGCAGACCGCGCAGCTCGCGCTCCAGCACGGCGCCGACGACATGGACGGCTCGGTCGTCGAGTACAAGATCACGCACGACGCGGACAACTACGGCACGCCGAACAAGCTCACCCGCGACGACCTGCTGGACCTGATCCGCGACGCGGGCTTCCGGCCGGTCGAGCGCAACACCCGCTACGAGATCATCCAGGAGTACCCGGGCCCGGACGCCGCGCGCCGGGAGTCGCCACAGCCGATGCGGGTGTGACGCTGCCGATACGGGTGTGACGTCAGGGGCAGGCGTGTTTCGAGGCGCATAGGGTCCCCACCATGGACCTGCGCTTCGACCTGGACCCCGCCGTCACCCCCGAGCTGACCGATGGCATCCGTTCGTTGTGGGCCGACGTGTCCAACGCGGGCGGTGCCGTCGGTTTTGTGCCACCGGTCACGGCCGAGGACGTCCGCCCCGACCTGCTCGCCCACCTGGTGGCGATATCCGAGGAGCGCGCCAGGCTGGTCGTGGGCCGCGACGAGCGGGGCCGGGTGCTGGCCACCGCCTTCCTCCACCTCAACACCCGCGGCCTGCTCAAGCACTGGCTGTGGGCCTACACGGTGATGGTGCACCCCGCGCTCCAGGGACAGGGCGCGGGTGCGGCGCTGATGGCGGCCGTCGACGAGGCGGCCCGCTCGATCGGCGGCATCCGGGGCATCCGGCTCACCTGCCGGGGCGGCACCGGGCTCGACGCGTTCTACGCCTCCTGCGGCTACAAGGAGGTCGGCCGGGTGCCCCGCGCGATCAGGGTGGCCGGCGACGACTTCCGGGACGACATCACGATGTGGCGGGAGCTGGCGTGAGCGCCGCGGCCCGGCCATGGCCCGGCACGGCCCGCGAGGACCGGGGCGAAGTGTTCCGTTTCCGGCAGGGGCCCGGAAGATCACGAAATCGGGCTGTGCTTGACTGGACGCAGACCCTTTCGGTTGTCGTCGTGAAGAAGGTCAGCCCGTGAGTAGCCAGAAGTTCGCCACGCTCCGCTACACCGCTCTCCGCCTGGGGATCTTCGTCGTGTGCTTCGCGCTGGTCTGGGTGCTCGCGTACTTCCGGATCATCCCGCTCGGCGTGGGCAGCGCCAACGCGGTGTGGCTGCTGCTGCTCGCGGTCGTGATCTCCGCGCCGCTCAGCTTCGTGCTGCTGCGCAAGCAGCGGGACGCGATGTCCGAGCAGATCGTGGCCAGGGTGGACCGGCAGAAGGAACGCATCGCGGCCAACGCCCGCCAGGAGGACGGCCTCCTATAGCCGGCCGCGGGACCGCTCGGGCCCCGCCGCCCCTGTAAGGCGCCTCACAACCGGCAGAGCCCCGTCGTGGAGTTACCGCTCCAGGACGGGGTTTTCGTGCGTTCCGGGACGGATCCGGACACCTGCCGCCTCCGCTGCCCAAAGAATCTCTTTGGGTTCCCCAAAGTTCAAGTGTTAACGTGTCCGACATGAAGACAGCAGTAGCGCACCAGTTCTCCACGGGCGTCCCGCTCGTGGCGCGCCTGCACGTCGATCTTTGCCGCTGCATGTCCGCGGCCTGTTGCCGCCGCTGACTCCTGTCACCGCGGCGGCCGGAGATCCCGTACGGATCGATACGGACCTCCTGTCTCCTGGCGCTGTCCGCCGTTCCCTTACCGACGCCTGTCTGTCCCCGGAGTGTGTCCGTTGTCCACCACGTCTTCCGAGACCTCGCGGTCCCCCGAGACCGCCAGATCCTCCCGCATACCCAAGGTCCCGTTCTGGGCCCAGATCCTGCTCGGCCTCGTCCTCGGCGTGCTGCTCGGCTGGGTCGCCAAGAGCGGCGACGTCTCCTGGCTGAAGACCACCCTCGACACGATCGGCAGCCTCTTCGTCCAGCTGCTCAAGCTGGCCGTGGCGCCGCTGGTGTTCTTCGCCATCCTGGTCTCGATCACCAACCTGCGGCAGGTCAACAACGCCGCCCGGCTGGCCACCAGGACCCTGCTGTGGTTCATGGTCACCTCGCTGATCGCGGTCGCCATCGGCATGGCGATCGGCCTGGTCAGCGACCCCGGCGCGGGCACCGGGCTGACCCCCAAGGACGGCAAGCTCCCGCAGCACGCCGGCTCCTGGATCGACTTCCTGACCGGCATCGTCCCCAAGGACGTCATCACGCCGTTCACCGAGCTGAAGGTCATGCAGATCGTCTTCATGGCGACCGTGGCCGGCATCGCGGCCCTGAAGCTGGGCGACCGCGCCGAGCCGGTGCTGCGCCTGAGCCGCTCCGCGCTGGAGCTGCTCCAGAAGGCCCTGTGGTGGGTCATCCGCCTCGCCCCGATCGGCTCGCTCGGCCTGATCGGCTACGCCATCGCGGACTACGGCTGGGACCTGATCAGCAAGTACGCGACGTTCACCGTCGACATCTACGTCGGCTGCGCCCTCGTGCTGTTCGGCGTCTACCCGCTGCTGCTGTCGGTCTTCGCCAAGGTCAACCCGCTGCAGTTCTTCAAGGGCGCCTGGCCCGCCATCCAGCTGGCGTTCGTCTCCCGCTCCTCGGTCGGCACCATGCCGCTGACCCAGAAGGTCACCGAGCGCCTGGGCGTCCCGAAGGAGTACGCGTCCTTCGCCGTGCCGTTCGGCTCGACGACGAAGATGGACGGCTGCGCCTCGATCTACCCGGCGCTCGCCGCGATCTTCATCGCGCAGATCTTCGGCGTGGACCTGGGCGTCGGCGACTACGTACTGATCGCCTTCGTCTCGGTCATCGGCTCGGCGGCCACCGCCGGTCTGACGGGCGCCACCGTCATGCTGACCCTGACCCTGTCCACGCTCGGCCTCCCGCTGGAGGGCGTCGGCCTGCTGATGGCCATCGACCCGATCCTGGACATGATGCGGACCGCCACGAACGTCGCGGGCCAGGTCGTCGTGCCGATCCTGGTCTCGGCCAAGGAGAAGATCCTGGACCGCGACGCGTACGCCAGGGCCGCGGGCGTGGACCTGGAGGACGGCGCGGTGCGCGAGCCCGAGCAGAAGGTGTCGGTCCCGGCGCCGGCCGGGGTGAGCTGACGCCCTGCGGTACGGCCTTCGAGAGCACCGTGAGCGCCGGGCGGGCGTGGGAGACCCCACGCCCGCCCGGCGCTTCACGTGCGTACGGCCCCGCTCAGCGCCCCGCCTTCGCCGTGAACGCGAGGACCGCCTCGGCCAGCGGCCCCTGCACCTCGGGCGGCAGCGCGTGGCCCATGCCCGGGATCTCCACCAGGTCCGCGCCCCGGACGACCTGCGCGAGGTGCTGCGGGTGCGGTGGCGGGAAGACCGGCTCGGCGGGGGCCGAGACGACGAGTACGGGCACCTCGTTCGCGGCCAGCGCCTCGGTGCGCAGCAGGCCCGAGTCGTCGGCGCGGCCGTGCGCGGTGGAGACGTCGTACCGGCCCGTGTGCTCGATGATCCCGCGCTCCAGCTCGCGGAAGTACCCGGCGTCGAACGGGAGCTGCCCGCCGCTCAGCACCCGCCAGTGCGCCACGCGCCGGTCGAGCTCGGCCTCCAGCCCGTGGTCCTCGACGGGCCGGCCCCACATCTCCAGCACCTCCGGCGCGATGCCGGGCAGCGCGTCGACGGGGACCCGCGTACCGTCCGGGCGGGTGTACGGGGTGGTGCTCAGCGCGCAGGTGCCCAGCACGGTGGCGCTCAGCACCCGGCCGGGGTGGTCGGCGAGCACGAGCTGCGCCAGCAGCCCGCCCAGCGAGAGGCCCACCAGGTGGGCCCGCCCGGCCCCGAGGCCGTCGAGGACCGCGACGGCGTCCTGTGCCAGGTCGGCGATGCGGTACGGCTGCCGGTCGAAGGACCAGGTGGAACGGCCCGTGTCGCGGTGGTCGTAACGGATGACCCGGTGGTGGACGGCGAGCGCGTCGACGAACGGCTCGGGCCAGCCCAGGCCGGACGCCTGCGCACCCATGACGAGCAGCAGCGCGGGCGCGTCCGCCGGGCCGCGCTGCTCGGTCCACAGGCGTACGCCGGGGGCCGCGTCCACGAACTGCCGGTGCGCCTGCTGCATGGTGGGGTCCTCTCGTAGCACTCAACGCGACGAACCGTATCGTCTCGCTATAGAAGCGATCACGTCAAGACCCGCCCGCCAAGCCGGGGGTACGTAAACTTACTTGGCGGTAAAGGGGCGGGAAGGAAGGTCGACCGGCGTGGGAGCTGTGAAGAGCAAGCGGATGCCGCGGGCCGTACGGGAGCAGCAGATGCTCGACGCGGCCGTGCTGACCTTCGCGCGGCGCGGTTACCGTGCGGCCTCGATGGACGAGATCGCCGAGGTGGCCGGGGTGTCGAAACCGCTGGTCTATCTGTACCTCAACTCCAAGGAGGAGCTGTTCAGTGCCGTGATCCGGCGGGAGTCGGCGGCGCTGGCCGAGGCCGTGCGGGCGGCGGTGGAGCCGGACGCGCCCGCCGACCGGCAGCTGTGGAGCGGGCTGAAAGGTTTCTTCGCGCATACGGCCGAACACCCGGACGGCTGGGCGGTCCTGCACCAGCAGGCCCGCACCCACGGCGAGCCGTTCGCCCGTGAAGTCGCCGCGATGCGGGCGGAGATCGTCACCTTCGTCACCGCGATGATCGGTGCGGCCGCCCAGGAGGCGGGCTGCGACCGGGAGCTGGCCGCACGGGAAGTCTCCGGCCTGGCCCACGCCCTGGTGGGCGCGGCCGAATCACTCGCCGACTGGGCCAACGTCCGCAGCGGCGACCTGCCGACGGGCGAGCGGCCCCCGGCCAAGGAAACGGCGGCCACGCTGATGAACTTCGCGTGGGCGGGCCTGGGGCGCCTGATGGCGGGCGAGCGCTGGTCGCCGGAGCGCTGACCGCTCCTCACACCTCCGTCTCCACCCGCCCCTCCAGGTGGACGCGCTCCCGGTCGCCGGGGCCGCCGCGCAGCTGGAACGAGCCGCCGGCGCGGGTGGTCTCGTACGCGTACGAGACGGTGGCCGGCAGCAGCACCGGCGCGCGGAATCCGGCCGAGATGCGGAACGTCGGCGTACCGGGCAGCACCGCCTCGGCGGCGCAGCGCGCGAACGTCCACATGCCGTGCGCGATGGCGCGCGGGAACCCGAGCGGGCGGGCCGTCAGGGCGTGCAGGTGGATCGGGTTGTAATCGCCGGACACGGCGGCATGCCGGCGGCCGAGGTCGGCGGGCAGCCGCCAGGTGGCCCGCACGGGAAGGCTCCGCGGCTCCGGTTCCCGGGGCGCGCCGCGCTCCGCGCCGCCGCTCTCCGGCGTGCGGTGCCGCGCCAGGTAGGCGCTCCGGTCGTGCCAGACCAGCGCCCCCGCCCGGCGCGCCTCGGTGGTCATCACGACCTCGGTGCCCCGCCGGTGCGCCCGCAGCCCGCTCGCGAACACCGTCAGCTCCAGCGTGTCGGCGGGGTGCAGCGGAACGTACTGCGTGATCTCGATGCCGGTGTGCACGAGCCCGAGCATCGGCAGCGGAAACTCCCGCGCGCTCATCAGCCGGGCGGCCAGCGGGAACCCGAGGATGTGCGGGTAGGTGACGGGCAGCGGCTCGGTGGCCTGGAACCCGCAGACCCGCGCGTACGAAGCGGCCCGCCCCAGCCCGACCCGCGCCGCGGGCAGCACCAGCCGCGTACGCGGCACCCCGGCGTCCACCCGCGGCCGCTTGCCGAACCCGGTCAACACCCCTTTGGCCAGCACCGGCATCAGGCGCGGCGCGCGCGGCAGAGCCACCCTGGCGGCCCCGGGTGCGATGTCGGTCATGAGCCCACCTCTGCCTCCGCGCGCGAATTTACTTCGGAGTAAGGTTACTGACTGGTCAGTTGTTGGTCGAGGGGCGCGGTCGCGGGATGTGGCGGTGCGTGGACGGGGCGCCGCCGTCCCCCGCCCCCGGCTCTCCCGGAGCGGGGTGTCGTAGTCTCGTTCACGATCAGGGCCGGGCAGGGTGTGCCGGTGGGGACAGTTCGGGGGAGTTTCGTGACAGAGGCTGAGCAGGCCGCCGGGCCGGCCGTGGACGGCCGGGACGGGGAGGCGGCCGCGGAGCGGCGCGGGCGGCGCATTCCCATGCTGCTGGCGGTCACCGCGTTCGTCTACCTTCTCGACCTGGGCAGCAAGCTGCTGGTGGTCGCGAAGCTGGAGGACCACGACCCGGTCGAGGTGATCGGTACGTGGCTCAGGCTGCGGGTGCTCCGCAACCGTGGCGCCGCCTTCGGCTTCGGCGAGGCGATGACCATCGTCTTCACGCTCGTCGCCGCGGCCGTCATCGTCGTCGTCGTACGCCTGGCCCGCAAGCTCTACAGCGCGCCGTGGGCCATCGCGCTCGGGCTGCTGCTGGGCGGGGCCCTGGGCAACCTGACCGACCGGGTCTTCCGCTCGCCCGGCGGCCTCCAAGGGGGTGTGGTCGACTTCATCGCCGCCGAGAGCTTCGCGGTGTTCAACATCGCCGACTCGGCGATCTGCTGCGGCTGTGTCCTGCTGGTGTTCCTGTCCTTCCGCGGCGTGGAGGCGGACGGCACGGTGCGCAAGGACTGAGACACCGGCTCCGGGGTCCCGGCGGGTGCCGCGCGGGAAATGTGCGCGGGCTCTGGCCAACTTCCCGGCGCGGCGCTAACTTACGCCCAAGTAAGGTTACTGATCGGTCAGGCGTGGGCGGAGGGCGTGGCCGCCGGTGCGGCGGCGGCCCTCGGGCTGTGAACGGCGCGTGTTCTCTGGGGGGTTGGAGCCGTCTGGCGAGTGCCCCACCGTGAGACGAGGAGCCGCTCGTGTCGAATCGGGAACTGCAAGCCGCACCTCCGGCGCCCGCCCTGGCGGAGCCGCGCAAGGCCGTACGGGGCGGGGTCGTGCGGGAGGTGTCCGTACCGCCGCTGGCGCCGCGGGTGCGCGCCGGGTCGCTGGGGGACATCCCTTTCGACAACGCGGCGCAGGCGCCCGGCGAGGCCGTGCTGGCGCACAAGAAGGCGGCGCGTGAGGCCGGGGGCGCGTGGCGGGACGTGAGCGCCGCCGAGTTCGCCGGCGAGGTGCTCGCCCTGGCCAAGGGGCTGATCGCGCACGGTCTGCGGCCCGGCGACCGGCTGGCGATCATGGCTCGTACGACCTACGAGTGGACGCTCGTCGACTTCGCCGCCTGGGCGGCCGGGCTGGTCACCGTGCCCATCTACCCGACCTCCTCCGCCCACCAGGCGCACTGGATCCTGCACGACTCGGGCGCCGCGGCCTGCGTCGTGGAGAGCGTCGAGCAGACCCGGCTGGTGAGCGGCGTGCGGTCGCGGCTGCCGGGGCTGGAGCACCTGTGGCAGTTCGACACCGGGGCGGTGGCGCAGATCGTCTCGGCGGGGCGGGGGCTGCCGGACGCGCTGGTGACCGAGCGGCGGGCGGGCGTCGGCCCCGGCAGCATCGCCACCCTCGTCTACACCTCCGGCACCACCGGCCGCCCCAAGGGCTGTGTGCTGACCCACGCCAACTTCTTCGCCGAGGTGGACAACGCGACCGAGCTGCTGCACCCGGTCTTCAAGGCGGTGAGCCGGGAGCCCGCCTCGACCCTGCTGTTCCTGCCCCTGTCCCACGTCTTCGGACGGATGGTCGCGGTCGGCTGCCTGCGCGCCCGGGTCCGGCTCGGCCACGCGCCCAGCATCCGTACCGAGGACCTCCTCGCCGACCTGGCCGCCTTTCAGCCGACGTTCCTGCTGGCGGTCCCGTACGTCCTGGAGAAGGTCTACAACACCGGGCGCGCGACCGCCGAGAAGACGGGCCGGGCCGCCTCCTTCGACCGTGCGGCCCGCATCGCCCAGCGGTACGGGGAAGCCGTGGAGGCCAGGGAACACGGCACCGGCAGCGGGCCCGGCGTGGCGCTGAAGGCCGCCCGGCAGTTGTACGAGCCGCTGGTCTACCGCCGCATCCGCGCCGCGCTCGGCGGCAAGGTCCGCTACGCGATCTGCGGCGGCTCACCGCTCGGGCACCGGCTGGCGGCCTTCTACGCGGGCGCGGGCATCGAGATCTTCGAGGGGTACGGGCTGACGGAGACCACCGCGGCGGCCACCCTCACCCCGCCGCTCAAGCCGCGGATCGGCACGGTGGGCTGGCCCTTGCCCGGCAGCGCCGTACGGATAGCCGAGGACGGCGAGGTGCTGCTGCGCGGCGGCCAGGTCTTCTCCGGCTACTGGGACGCGGCGGTCGGCGGCCCGCGGCCGGCCGGGCACGGCGACTGGCTGGCGACCGGCGACATCGGCGCGCTGGACGTCGACGGCTACCTCACCATCACCGGTCGCAAGAAGGAACTGATCGTCACGACCGGCGGCAAGAACGTCGCGCCGGCCCCGCTGGAGGACCGGCTGCGGGCGCACCCGCTCGTCGGCCAGTGCATGGTGGTCGGCGACGGCCGCCCGTACGTCACCGCGTTGATCACACTGGAGGCGGACGGGCTGGCGCACTGGCGGCAGATGAGGAAGAAGCAGGGGGTGGCGATCGAGGAACTGGTGCGTGACGAGGAGTTGTCGGCCGAGGTGCAGGCGGCGGTGGACGACGCCAACAAGCTGGTGTCGCGCGCCGAGTCGATCCGCCGGTTCACCGTGCTGCCGGTGGACTTCACGGAGGAGAACGATCACCTCACCCCGTCCCTGAAGCTGAAGCGTGCCGCCATCGCGCGGGACTTCGCCAAGGAGATACAGGAGTTGTACGAGCGGCGCTGAACCGCCCGGGTCCTGACGCCCCGTTAACTGACCCCCGGGTAACCTCGTATGGGCCCGGCCCGGCAGACTGGAACCCCGTGTCACCTCTGTGGGGGAGGTGGCACGGGGTTCCCCGCCGTGGGCCGGCCGCCCCGCGCTCAGCCGCAGTTGCCCCCCTCCGGTTCGCCGGCGAAGCGCGCGGCCAGCCAGTCGGCGGCCGGGACGGCGCCCGCCACCGCGCCGACGACGTGCCCGCCCAGCGGAATCGCGGACCACCGCACGCCGGCGCCCTTGCCGCACCAGTCGGCGCGCAGCCGCTTGCCGACGCCGTACGGGATCAGCTCGTCGAGCGTGCCGTGGTAGAGGAAGACCGGCGCGTCCGGTTTGCGCGTACCGAGGTCGGAGGAGCGCAGCCGCTGCTGCCAGGCGGCCTCGTGCAGCGGGTTCCTGACGGTGACATCGGAGATCTTCTTGAAGGCTCCGGCGACGGCGTCGATCGCCACGCAGTGCTTCTTCATGAAGCCGGCGTAGTACCGCCCCTTGTCGTTGAGATACTTCGCCAGGTCCAGCTCGGGAAAGGCGGCGTCCTGGCCGACGGCGGCCATCAGGATCAGCCCCGCGCCCACGTTGCCGTCGTTGAAATCGGCGACCTTGAGCAGGTCGGCCGGGACGCCACCGGCCGCGGTGCCCTTGACCTTCAGCTCGGGCGCGTACGTACCGTGCAGCTCGGCCGCCCAGCCGGACGCCTGGCCGCCCTGCGAATAGCCCATGATCCCGACGGGGGAGTCCCCGGTGACGCCCGCCGCTACGGCGCCGGGCAACCGCTGGGCGGCGCGGGCCGCGTCCAGGACGGCCTGCCCCTCGGCGCGGCCGACGGTGTACGTGTGCTCGCCCGGCGTGCCCAGGCCCTCGTAGTCGGTGACGGCGACCGCCCAGCCGCGTGCTGTGAGCAGCTGGATGAGGTTGGCCTCGGCGGTGGTGCCCTTGGGGAAGCCGGCCGACGGCGCGCACTGGTCGGCGATGCCTACCGTGCCGACGGCGTAGGTGACCAGCGGGCGGGGCCCCGTGCGGCCGTCGTCGGGGACGATGACGGTGCCGGAGACGACGTTCGGGGTGCCCTTGGCGGTGGTCGAGCGGTACTCCATGTGCCAGGCGCGGGTGTGCGTCGGCTGGCCCGGCAGAGGGTGGAACGAGGTGGGGGAGGAGGTCACGATGTCGCCGGGGCGCGCGCTGTCCCTCTGGGCGGCCGCGGCGTTCGTGAGGCCGAGCGAGAGGGCGAGCGCCGTGGCGGCGGCGAGGGCGGTGGTGCGCAGCGCGCGGGACGCGCGCCGGGCATGGGGGGTGCGTGGCACCATGCGGCTCTCCCAACGGTCCGGGGGTGCGGAACGGTTGGGGTGACCGTAGTGACGGGAGGGCAGGCCGGGAGCTGACCGGGACGCTCAGCTTTGCTGACCCGGCGGAGCGCTCCACAGCACGTCCCGGGCGGCATGCGGGTGCAGCCGGTACGCGCCCGGCGTGGTGCCCGTCCACCGCCGGAACGCCCGGTGGAACGCGGTGTCCTCGGAGAACCCGAGCCGCGCCGCCAGCTCGGCGATCGGCTCCCGCCCCGCCACCAGCGAGCTGATCGCCGCGTCCCGGCGCACCGCGTCCTTCAGCCGCCGGTACGAGGTCCCCTCCTCCTGGAGCCGGCGGCGCAGCGTCGCCGGGCTCACCGCCAGGCGGGCCGCCACCTCGGCCGCTTCCGGCAGCCGCGCCGGGCCGGCGGCGCGCAGTGCCTGGCCGAGCGCGCGCCGCACGCGCTCGGTGACGGTCGTGCCGTACTCCCGCAGGCTCAGCAGGTCGGCGGGCGCCCGCCGCAGCAGCGCCGTCAGCGCGGCCTCGTCGCGCACGACCGGGGCGGCCAGCCAGCGGGCGTCGAAGGCCGCCGCGGTGTACGGCGCCCCGAAACCCACCTCGCAGTCGAACAGAAGTCCGTATTCATGGGCGTGGGCGGGCGCCGGGTAGGCGAAGTGGGCCCGGCGCAGCGGTATCCGGCGGCCGATCAGCCAGCTGGAGAGCCGGTGCCAGATGATCATCACGCACTCGGAGGGGAAATCGCCCTCGTCGTACGGGCGCAGATCGCTGCGGAGCGCGAAGACCGCGGCGCCGTCGGCGGCCCCGGCCGTCACCGCCATCTCGGGCCCGCCGGGAAACAGCCCGTAGAACCGCACGGCCCGCTCCAGCGCCGTACCGAGATCGGGGCAGCCCAGGCAGGCCAGGCCCATCATCGCGAACGTGCCGGGCCGGCTGGGCGCCGGGCCGAGCCCCAGGAACTCGTCGCCGGTCGCCCGCCGCAGCTCCTTGACCAGCCGGGTGAACCGGTCCGGGGCGATGCGCGCCCGCTCGTCCCCGAGGAGCAGCGGCGGTATCCGGGCCGCCTGGAGCAGGGGGACGGTGTCGATGCCGAGCCGCCGCGCACCGCTCAGCGCGGCCCGTACGTGGTGCACCGCGATGGTCGCCCCGGTCATGCCACATCAAGGTAGCCGCAGCGCGCGAAGAGGTCAGCGGTGGCGACCGCGAAAAAGCAAAGGCAGGGGCCCCGTCCCCCTCCCCGAAGGGAAGGAGCGGGGCCCCTTGGGTACTGCTAGAACGACCGCGATCGGTCGGACCGGGCAACTCAGACCGGCGTGACGTTCTCCGCCTGCGGACCCTTCGGGCCCTGCGTGACGTCGAAGTTCACCTGCTGGTTCTCCTCCAGGGAGCGGAAGCCAGAGGCGTTGATCGCAGAGTAGTGAACGAAGACATCCGGGCCGCCGCCGTCCTGGGCGATGAAGCCGAAGCCCTTTTCAGCGTTGAACCACTTCACGGTTCCGGTAGCCATAAGCCCTCCTTGGGCCAAAGGGTTGCCCTGCTCCAGAACCTGCAAGAAGTCTGAAAACTACAAAAGCCTGCGGCGTCACATGCTCCGCAGGCTCTGTACTGCAAGGGAAACCAAACTGCAACTTGCGCTGAGCCTAGCACGGGCCGCTGTTGAGGCGGAAGAGCCAAAGATCACGTTTAGCGGTGCGGTGCGGCGGTCACAGACGGACCCGCCGCATCGTTCGGCGCACATCAGGTCTAGCCTCCGCATGTGGACAATTCAACCCTTGGAGACGCATCCGCAGGAGCCGCCGCCGACCACCGTCGGACCCGGCCGCGGGTGGGTCACATCCAGTTCCTGAACTGCATGCCCCTGTACTGGGGCCTCGCGCGGACGGGCACGCTGCTCGACCTGGAGCTCACGAAGGACACCCCGGAAAAACTCAGCGAACAGCTGGTCCGCGGCGATCTCGACATCGCCCCGGTGACCCTCGTGGAGTTCCTGCGGGCCGCCGACGACCTGGTCGCCTTCCCCAACCTGGCGGTCGGCTGCGACGGCCCGGTCATGTCCTGCGTGATCGTGTCGCAGAAGCCCCTGGAGGAGCTGGACGGGGCCCGGGTCGCGCTCGGCTCGACCTCTCGTACGTCCGTACGGCTGGCCCAGCTGCTGCTGGCCGAGAAGATCGGCGTGACCCCTGACTACTACACCTGCCCGCCCGACCTGGGCCTGATGATGCAGGAGGCGGACGCCGCGGTGCTGATCGGGGACGCGGCGCTGCGCGCGAACCTGCACGACGCGCCACGGCTCGGCCTCCAGGTGCACGACCTGGGGCAGATGTGGAAGGAGTGGACGGGCCTGCCGTTCGTCTTCGCCGTGTGGGCGACCCGGCGCGACTACCTGGAGCGCGAGCCGGAGGTCGTGCACAAGGTGCACGAGGCGTTCCTGGCCTCCCGCGACCTGTCGCTGGAGGAGGTCGGCAAGGTGGCGGAGCAGGCCGCGCGCTGGGAGACCTTCGACGAGCAGGTGCTGGAACGCTACTTCACCACGCTGGACTTCCGTTTCGGTCCCGACCAGTTGCGCGGTGTGGCGGAATTCGCCCGCCGGACGGGAGAATCGACCGGGTATCCGGCGGATGTGCGGGTGGATCTGCTGGCGGGACCGCCGCGTTAGTGGCCGAATGCCGGGCGGCGAATTCCGGGTGCACGGAAGGCGTACAGAACGCGTACGGAGGGCGTAAGAGTTCCGTAGGGAAGCCGGACGCCCTCCGTGGCGAAAATGTAGGGAAGTCGTACGAATTGCCGTTCGCGGGTTATGACGCGGGCGTCGGCCCCGGCATCACCTTGCTGATCCATTCCATGGTTCCGTCATCCATGCCGCGCACATACCCCTTGGCGTTGTGGCCGCCGCCTTCGATCACCTGAAGGCGGGTCTTGATCGGCCCCTTGCCGTATTTCTTCATAAACGCCTCCAGCTTGGCCCGGCCGCTCTCCTTGGTCCCGATCTGGAAGGCGATGTGCACGTCCGGCGCCCCGGGCCTGGCGAGCAGGCTCTTGGCCAGCTGCTCCGGGTCGTTGGCCCGCTGCTCCTTCGGGTGGCCGCGCCACAGCGGCGAGTCGGGCCGGGTGTCGGGACCGCTGGCGATCACGGCCTTGAAGCGGTCGGGGTGCTGGAGCACCTGCTTGAGGCCGACGAAGCCGCCGGACGAGGAGCCCATGAACGCCCAGCCGTCCCGGGACGCGAAGGTACGGAAATTGGCCTTGACCAGGTCCGGCACGTCGTCCGACATCCAGGTGCCCATCTTCGGCTGCCCCGGGATGTCGCTGCCGTCGTAGTAGTTCTTGTCATCCGCGTTCAGGACCGGCATGACGACGATGAACGGCTTGCTCTTGCCCGACTTCGCCCACTCGCTGATGCTGCTCTGCAGCTTCAGGTCGGTTCCCATCCAGTAATTGACCGGGTAGCCGGGGCCGCCGGGCAGCGCGATGAGCACCGGGAACGCGCTCTTGGCGTACTTCTCGTCGTAGTACTCCTTGGGCGCCCACACCCAGACCTTGCCGGTGAAGCCGGACTTCTTCCCGTGCAGCGTGGTCACGCCGATCTTGGTGCCGTCGTCCAGCGTGTTCGCCGTCGTGAACTGCGCCGGCGGGCCCGTCGGCATCCGCACGCCCGGGTCGGCCGCGCCGGCGGACCCGCCGTCCGTACCGCCGCCCTCCGGACCGGACTGGCCGAACGACATCGGCTTGCCGTTGTCGGAGAAGACGTCGAAGTGCTTGAGCACGGGCACCGCGGCCAGCCCGAGGACGGCCACGACCGCGCCGGTCAGCAGCAGCCGCCGCTTGCGCCGGCGCGGTCCACGGTGGCCGGGCCCGTACGGGGGCTGCTCCCCGGAAGGATGCTGCACTGAGGTACTCCGGTCGGTGCGCTGTCCCGCAGGACAAGTCGGACGGTTGCTGGCGTTCCACCTCTTTGATGCCGCAAACGGCTGTACGGGTTCACCGGACCGGGCATGACCTGGGTCATAGGCTGGGGCGTCCGGGCCGGCAGGGGGAGGCGAAGCCATGGAGCCGCTGGGAGCGGACGATCCGCGCGTCATCGGTGCGTACCGGCTGCTGGGCCGGCTCGGCGCGGGCGGCATGGGCCGGGTCTACCTCGGACGCAGCGCGGGCGGCCGCACCGTCGCGGTGAAGTCCGTACACGCCAGGTTCGCGGTCGACGACCGGTTCAGGGCCCGCTTCCGGCGCGAGATCGAATCCGCCCGCCGGGTCGGCGGCGCCTGGACCGCGCCCGTGCTGGACGCCGACCCGGACGCGCCCGTCCCCTGGGTGGCGACCGGCTACGTGGCCGGCCCCTCGCTCACCCGGGCCGTCGACGACGTCGGCCCGCTGGACGAGCACGCCGTACGGGCGCTGGGCACCGGGCTCGCCGAGGCGCTGGCCGCCGTGCACGCCCTCGGCCTGGTGCACCGCGACGTCAAACCGTCCAACGTCATGCTCACCCTCGACGGCCCGCTGCTGATCGACTTCGGCATCGCCCGCGCCACGGACGGCGGCGCCTGCCTGACCACCACCGGCGTCTCGGTCGGCTCGCCCGGCTACATGGCGCCCGAGCAGGTCCTCGGCCGGGACGTCACCGGCGCCTGCGACGTCTTCTCGCTCGGCGCGGTGCTGGCCTTCGCGGCCACCGGCGCCGGCCCGTTCACCGGGGACAGCTCCGCGGCCCTCCTCTACAAGGTCGTCCACGAGGAAGCCGAGCTGGGCGCCGCGCTCACCGGCGAGCTGCGCGAGGTGACCGCGGCCTGCCTGGCGAAGGAGCCCGGATACCGGCCCGCCCCGCGGGAGATCGCGCGGCGGCTGGGCCGGGCGGCGGACGGGGCGGCCGCGCCAGGGCGCACCGGATGGCTCCCGGCGCCCCTCGTGGAGCGCGTCAGCCGGCAGGCGGTGGAGCTGCTCAATCTGGACGCGCGCACCGGGGACTCCGGCAGCGCCGGCTCCTTCGGCCCGCCCGACCCTTCGTACGGCGCGCTCCCGGCCGCCTCGTACGGCGCGGCCTCGCCCCCGGCCCATCCCTCGTACCGAGCGGCGGACCCGCACCCCTCCTACGCCGCCCCCACCGCCTCCGCCCAGCGCCCGGCCCCCGCGGCCGCCGCCGTCCCGCCCCAGCAGCCCGCCTGGCCGGCCGCCGGGCCGCCCACGCCACCCCCCATGCCCGCCGCCCCGCCCGCTTCCCCGGCGGCCTCCGGCAAGGAACGCCGCCTCAGTCTCGGCGGCGTCGCGGGCCGGCGCCGGCTCAGCTGCACGCTCGTGCTCTCCGTGGCCGGCGCGCTCGCCGCGGCGACGACCGCCGCCTTCGTCTTCCAGGTGCTGCCAGGGCAAGGCGGTGACGACGGCAAGGACGCCACCGCGAAGCCGCCCGGCGACGCCCTCCCCGGGAAGACGGCCGTTCCCCGGCCCTTCCTCGGCACGTGGACCGGCACGGTCCGCACCCGCCACAACCTCCCCAACGGCAGCATCACCAGCACCATCACCCCCGGCGGCAAGGGCGACTACGTGGTCCGCACCACGTACGACTTCGTGATCGCCCAGTGCGAGGCCAAGGCGAAACTGGTGTCCGCCACCGCCACCACGCTGACCCTGGAGGAGCGCGCGGACGGCAAGCCGGGCCCCGGCTGCACCGGCGCGAAGGCCGCCGTGACGTACACCCTGGGCAAGGACGGCACGCTCTCCTTCGCCTCCGACGACGAGGCGGGCGGCAGGCCGCGCGCGTCCCTGAAGAAGGCCGGCGGCTGAGGGGCCGGCGGTGCCACCCCGGCCGCCGCCGGTGGTGTCAGAGTGCTGGCGTACGCTGGTTCGGTCGTTATGCCCGCCTCCGAAGGGACGCCCGGTGACCGAGAACGCCGACCTTCAGTCCGTACTCGACCGCGCCGCGGAGGGCGGGCGGATCACGCCCGAGGAAGCGCTCGACCTGTACCGCTCCGCGCCCCTGCACGCGCTGGGCGCCGCCGCCGACGCCGTGCGCCGCCGCCGCTACGCCGGTACGGAGCACATCGCGACGTACATCATCGAGCGCAACATCAACTACACCAACGTGTGCGTGACGGCCTGCAAGTTCTGCGCGTTCTACGCCGCGCCCAAGGACACCGCCAAGGGCTGGACCCGCGACCTCGACGACATCCTGCGCCGCTGCGCCGAGACCGTCGAGCTGGGCGGCACCCAGATCATGTTCCAGGGCGGCCACCACCCCGACTACGGCGTCGAGTACTACGAAGAGCACTTCTCCGCCATCAAGAAGGCGTTCCCGCAGCTGGTCATCCACTCCCTCGGCGCCTCCGAGGTCGAGCACATGGCCCGCATCTCCAAGGTCTCCGTCGAGGACGCCATCCGCCGCATCCACGCCGCGGGCCTGGACTCCTTCGCCGGCGCCGGCGCCGAGCTGCTGCCGGAGCGCCCGCGCAAGGCCATCGCCCCGCTCAAGGAGTCCGGCGAGCGCTGGCTGGAGATCATGGAGGCCGCCCACAACCTGGGCGTCGAGTCCACCTCCACGATGCTCATGGGCACCGGCGAGACCAACGCCGAGCGCATCGAGCACCTGCGCATGATCCGCGACGTCCAGGACCGTACGGGCGGCTTCCGCGCCTTCATCCCGTACACCTACCAGCCCGAGAACAACCACCTCAAGGGCCGCACCCAGGCGACGATCTTCGAGTACCTGCGCATGATCGCCATCGCCCGGATCTTCCTCGACAACGTCGCCCACATCCAGGGCTCCTGGCTGACCACCGGCAAGGAGATCGGCCAGCTCTCCCTGCACTACGGCGCCGACGACCTCGGTTCGATCATGCTGGAGGAGAACGTGGTCTCCTCCGCCGGTGCCAAGCACCGCTCCAACCGCCAGGAGATCATCGACCTGATCCGCAAGGCGGGCCGCGTCCCCGCGCAGCGCGCGACCACGTACGAGCACCTGGTCGTGCACGACGACCCGGCCAACGACCCGGTCGACGAGCGCGTCGCCTCGCACATCTCCTCCACCGCCATCGAGGGCGGCACGGCGCACCCCGAGCTGAAGCTCGTCGAAGCCAACTGAGCGCCGGCCGGGACCCGCGGGTGAGCCCCTCGTGCTGACCATCCACCGGGTGCGCGGCGTCCGCCGCGCACCGGACGCCGCACCGGACCCCGGGCACGCGGTCGCCGTCTCCGGCGACCGCGTCGAGGCCGTCGGCCCGTACGAGGAGCTGTACGAGCGGTACGGCGAGCGCGCCCGCGTCCGCGAGTGGGACGGCGTCCTGACCCCCGGCCGCCACGAGCCGCACGGCGCGGCGCTGCTCGAATCCGCCTATCACCCGGACCCGCGCGAGGCCGGCGACCTGGGCACCGCCCCCCTCACCGGCGACGCGCTCACCGCCCTCGGCATGACCGACACCCGCTGGGGCGCCAGCGCCCGCCGGGGCGTGCAACGGCTCCTGGCCACCGGCACGACGTCGATCGCGGGCCCCTTCACCCACCCCGCCGTCCGCACCGCGGTAGCCCGGTCCGGCCTCCGCGCCCACCCCGGCCCGCGGCCCCTCGCCCCCGGCGCCCCGGCCGACTTCGCGGTGTTCGCGGAAGACGGACGCTGCCTGGTCACGGTGCTGGGTGGGCGGCTGGTGTACCGGGGACGCTGAGCGCCACCACCGTCAACGCCGAGAAGCACGACCGTCACTTCGTGTGACGGTACTGTCGTATCCAGGACCGTGATCCGCACTCGCGTCCACACTCGCGTCCATGGGAGCAGTGATGAGCACTGACCGGCGGCTGGAGAAGGCGACTCCGGAGACCTGGATGAACCCGCCCGGGGGGCGGTGGGCGTACGACCAGGTGAAGCATCTGGAGCTCCCCTTCGACTGGGAACTCGTGGACGGAGTGATCGTGGTTCGGGGGATGGCCAATTGGTGGCACGACGAAGTCCGGGACGAGCTGCGAGACCGCTTCAAGTCGGCCGTGCCCGACCCGGACCACGGGGTCAACGTCGAGCGCTGCGTCATGCTGGACGACTTCGTCGTGATCAAGCCTGACGTCGTGATCTACGACAGGCGTGGCCTCGACCTCTTCACCATGGACTGCACACCGGCCGCCAACGTGAGACTCGCGGTGGAAGTGGTGTCGCCCGGCTCGGCGGTCGACGACCGGGTTCGCAAGCCGGCGCTCTACGCAGCGGCGGGAGTGCCGTACTTCTGGCGCGTGGAACGGGGCGCCGACAATTGTCCCGAGGTGCACGAGTACTGGCTGCACTCCGGCACGGGCGAATACGTGTCGGCCCCCGAGCACCCCTGCCACAAGGGAAAGCTGGAGACCGACCGCCCTTTCCCGATCGGCATCGACCTGATGAGTGTCGTCGGCTTCTGACCCCGTCAGAATTCCGTGAAGGCGCCCGCGTCCTCCGTCAAGGCCCCGTCAACGCAACCGGAACCCCTCCTCCCGCCCGGCAGGATCTTTCTCGCGGGGACGGCCGATTCGGCCACTCACGATGCTTCGCGCACGACGCTGCACCGCTGGACCGCCCGGATGTTCTGAGGGGGGCATCGGGCCGTCCCCGTCCAAAGCCTTCCGGAGCCGTAGGGAACAATGGCCGGGTGACCCGAGCCTCTCTGGACAAGCAGCCGCACGACGTCGCCGCGATGTTCGACGACGTGGCGGCGCGCTACGACCTCACCAACGACGTGCTGTCCCTCGGGCAGGCGCGGCTGTGGCGCAAGGAGGTGGAGCGGGCCGTCGCGGCGCGCCCCGCCGAGCGCGTGCTCGACCTCGCCGCCGGTACGGGCACCTCCTCGCTGCCCTTCACCCGCACCGGCGCCTACGTCGTCCCCTGCGACTTCTCCGTCGGCATGCTGCGCGAGGGCAAGAAGCGCCACTCCTGGATGCCGTTCACGGCCGGTGACGGGACGAAACTGCCCTTCGCCGACGAGGTGTTCGACGCCGTCACGATCTCCTTCGGACTGCGCAACGTGCAGGACACCGACGCCGCCCTCAGCGAGCTGTACCGGGTCACCAAGCCCGGCGGCCGCGTCGTCATCTGCGAGTTCAGCGAGCCGACGTGGGGCCCGTTCCGTACGGTCTACACCGAGTACCTGATGCGCGCGCTGCCGCCGGTCGCGCGCGCGGTGAGCAGCAACCCGGACGCCTACGTCTACCTCGCCGAGTCCATCCGCTCCTGGCCCAACCAGCCGGCGCTGGCGGCACGCCTCCAGCAGGCGGGCTGGGCGAAGGTGGCCTGGCGCAACCTGACCGGCGGCATCGTCGCCATGCACCGGGGCACGAAGCCGGGCGCGTAACGACGCGTGACGGCGGAGGGGGCCACGGCCACACCGGCCCGGCGGCCCCCTCACCCTGCCTCCTCCTCACAGGTCCAGACGGAAGCAGTACCCCTCCCGTCCGGACGGCGTACGGAACGTCTCCGCGTGCCGCATCCCGAGCCGCCGCGTCACCGCCACGGACCGCTCGTTCCCGGCCGCGACCATCGCGACCACGCTCCGTACCCCCGCGGCCCGTACGGACTCCAGGGCCGCCCGCGCGGCCTGGGTCGCGTAGCCCCGGCCCCAGTACGCCCGGCCCAGCCGCCAGCCGATCTCGATCTCGCCCACCGGCCCCCAGTCGTGCGGCCACGGCTGCGCGCCCGTGAAGCCCAGGACGGCGCCGTCCCCCTCCCCCTCCGTACCGATCATCGAGTACATGCAGAACCCGAGCTCCGCGTGGTGGCGGCGCTGCCGGGCGGTCAGCTCCTGGTAGACCGACAGTTCGGCCGGGGCACCGCCGTGGAACTCCATCACCTCGGGATGGTCGAACACCCGGTGCCAGTGCCAGGCGTCCTCCTCGGCCGGGACCCGCAGCGTGAATCCCGTGGCGGACGTCGGCTGCGGCTGCGGCTGTGCCTCTTGCCGTGGTTCGAGCATGGACCAACCAACCCTTCAGATCCCGATCACCTACGCCCCCATAGACTGCAGGGGCCCAGTGCCGGTCGGCACCCAGATATCGACTTCCGGGAGACCCCGCCGTGACCGAGTCCGCGACTGAGTCCGTGAGCGAGTCCGTGTCCACCCCCCGCTCCGAGTACACCGCGGACGTCATCGTCGTCGGGGCCGGCCCCGCCGGCTCGACGACCGCGTACCACCTCGCCAAGTCGGGCCTGGACGTCCTCCTCCTGGAGAAGACCGCCTTCCCGCGCGAGAAGGTCTGCGGCGACGGCCTCACGCCCCGCGCCACCAAGCAGCTGATCTCCATGGGGATCGACATCTCCGAAGAGGCGGGCTGGCTGCGCAACAAGGGCCTGCGCATCATCGGCGGCGGCAACCGCCTCCAGCTCGACTGGCCCGACCTGGCCTCCTACCCGGACTACGGCCTGGTCCGCAAGCGCGACGACTTCGACGAGCAGCTGGCGCAGCAGGCGCAGAAGGCCGGCGCCCGCCTGTACGAGCGCTGCAACGTCGGCGCGCCGGTGATCAACGACCTGACCGGCCACATCGAAGGCGTCCAGGCCAAGCTGGGCGAGGAGAAGACGCCGGTCACCTTCCACGCCCCGATCGTGGTCGCCGCCGACGGCAACTCCACCCGCCTCTCCCTGGCGATGGGCCTGCACCGCCGCGAGGACCGCCCGATGGGCGTCGCGGTCCGTACGTACTTCACCTCGCCCCGCCACGACGACGACTACCTCGAATCCTGGCTGGAGCTGTGGGACCGCCGCGGCGCCCAGGACCGCCTGCTGCCCGGCTACGGCTGGATCTTCGGCATGGGCGACGGCACGAGCAACGTCGGCCTCGGCGTCCTGAACACCTCCGCCGCCTTCAAGGAGCTGGACTGGCGCGAGATCCTCAAGGCGTGGTGCGCGTCCATGCCCGCCGACTGGGGCTACACCCCGGAGAACATGACAGGACCGATCCGCGGCGCCGCGCTCCCCATGGCCTTCAACCGCCAGCCGCACTACACCAAGGGCCTGCTCCTGGTCGGTGACGCGGGCGGCCTGGTCAACCCGTTCAACGGCGAGGGCATCGCGTACGCCATGGAGTCCGGCGCCATCGCCGCCGAGGTGATCGTCCAGGCCCAGGCCCGCGCCACGTACGCCCAGCGCGAGCTGGCCCTCCAGCGCTACCCGAAGGTCCTCAAGGACACCTACGGCGGCTACTACTCCCTCGGCCGCGCCTTCGTGAAGCTCATCGGCAACCCGAAGGTCATGAAGATCGCCACCCAGCGCGGCCTCACCCACCCCCTCCTGATGCGCTTCACCCTCAAAATGCTCGCCAACCTCACCGACCCCACAGGCGGCGACGCCATGGACCGCGTCATCAACGGCCTGAGCAAGGTCGCGCCCAAGGCGTAACGCCTGGCGGCGGCCGTGCTGCACCGAACGATGTACCCCCTTCTCGTCGTCAGGGACGAAGAATCGAGGGGCGGGCTCCCTGACGATGGTGTGAAAGCGGGCACCGGGGGCGGGAGACGGCGTGGTGGAGACGGTTGGGGTCGCGGGGCGTGAGGCGGGCGGGGCGGTGGCTCGTGGGGCGCGGTTGCCGCTGTTGGACGTGTTGCGCGGGGTGGCGATCCTCGGGACGTTGATGACCAACGTCTGGATCTTCGCGTCGCCCGGTGCGGAGTGGGGCGGCGTCCTGAACGGCGGCTCCGCCGCGGCGGGTTCCGGGGTGTCGTGGGCCGGGGCGGCGGAAGGGACCTTCCGGTTTCTCGCGGACGGCAAGTTCCTGTCGATGCTGACGGTTCTCTTCGGCGTCGGCCTGGCCATCCAGTTCCAGTCCGCCGCGAAGCGCGGCCTGACGTGGCCCGGCCGGTACAAGTGGCGCGCCCTCTTCTTGTTCGGCGAGGGCACCGTGCACTTCGTGCTCGTCTTCGCCTGGGACGTGCTGATGGGGTACGCGGTCGTCGCCCTGTTGGTGGCCTGGCAGCTCACCCGTTCCGCACGCACGCAGCGGGTCCTGATGTGGACGGCGGCGGGTGTGCATGTGGTGGTGATGGGGTTGTTGACCGTCGTCGCTCTGGGAGGTGGACGGGGGGAGGAAGGCAGCGGGGTCAGTGAGCGCGTTGTCGGGTTGTATGCCGAGGGGAGTTATGCGGAGCAGGTCCTGTTCCGGCTGGAGAACGCGATCGTGCTGCGCATGGAGCCGGTGATCTCCTTCGCGCTGCTGGTCTTTCTCTTCCATCTCGGTGTGCGGCTCTTCCGCGCGGGCGCGTTCCGGCCGGACGACGACGGCCGGCGTATCCGGCGGCGGATGTGCGGCTGGGGGCTGGGGGCCGGCATCCCGCTCAACGTGCTTGCCACGGCGGGTGGTCCGGAATTTTTCATGGTGGGCCGGTACGGTGCCGCTCCCGTCGTCGCCATCGGCTACATCGGTCTGGTCGGTCTGATCGTCGACCGTGTGCGCCGGCCCGGCCCGCTGACGGCCGGGCTCACCGCTGTCGGCCGTACGGCACTGTCCTGCTACGTACTCCAGAACGTGCTGTGCATGCTGGCCTGTTACGGCATCGGTCTCGGCCTGGCCGCGCGCTGGGCGGACCACGGCCCGTGGTGGGTGATGGGCCTGTGGGCCGGGGTGTGTCTGGTGCTGTTCACGGGGGCCCGGCTATGGCTGCGGCGCTTCGAGTACGGGCCCCTGGAGTTCGTGCAGAAGCGGTTGCTGCGTCGCTGAGCGGGAGCGCGACGACCGGGTGGTCCTCCGCCGTACGGCAGTCGCGGCAGCGGCCCGGGTCCGGGGAGCGGAAGGGCCGGTCGCAGCCGTCGCAGTCCTGGAACGGTATCGGCCGCGCGGCGTCCGGTGCGTCCGGTACGGGCGTCAGGGGGAGCGGCGGCGGCAGCCACTCGGTGAGGCGGTGCCCCAGGAGGGCGGCCGGGCGGAAGATGGTGCCTTCGGGGAGTGCCGAGGCGAGCGTAAGGGTGATGTGTTCGAACCCGGGCGTTCGTAGTACGTGGTTCGGGTGATGATCCGCTGGCCTGCCGCGCGCTCGCGGCGGCGTTCCAGGTAGCCCGCCTCCCGCAACTCGTTCAGGGCTCGCGCGATCCGGTACTCCGACTCCGGGAAGTGCGCGGCGAGCATCCGGATGCTGATGAGGGCGCCGTCGGGCAGTGCCTGGATGTGTACGGCGAGTCCGATGGCGACGGCGGAGAGGGTGGGGTGGAGGGCGAGGTGGTTGCCGACCACGGTGAAGCGGGAGGTGTGGCGGTGACGCACATGGGTGACACCGGCGGGCGAACGGGGGGCGGTCGCGGCGGGGCGCGCGTTAGACTCACGTCGAGTCATGGGGAAGGTCTGCACTTCCTCTTGATAGGCCCTCGGCAATGGGATGGCAGTCCCGTCGGGGGCCGTTCCTTTTTGGCCTGGTGGCGTGAACGTACAGCTTTCGGGCCCCGTAAGCGAGCCGGTCACCTGATCAGGTGACAAAGGCCCAATTGAGGGGGTAGGGGGGAGGGTTGGTGGGTTCTTTCCCCGGTTCTTCAAGGGGCTCGCGGGTGGCCGGGTCGTCGTTCGCCGGGTCACCGCTCACCGGGTCACGAATACCGCGACCCGGTGGGCCGCGTCATACGGAACGGCCACCGGGACGACCGCCGGAACGGCCGACGAACCGGTCGTCCTTTACGGCACCGACGAATCCCGTCCAGGCGTCCCGCGAGAACAACAACGCCGGTCCGGCAGGGTTCTTGCTGTCGCGGACGGGGGTGGCGGCACCCGGGCCGTGGTCGGCGACCTCGACACAACTGCCCCCTTCGCCACCGCTGTAACTGGACTTGCGCCAGGCGGAGAAGGCCGACGCGTCGGGTAGGTGGTTAGTGGTCACGTGCGTACTCCTCAGCGACTGCTTCGAGCAGGTGGTGGGACGCCGACAGCGACAGCGCGGCGGCCCGCGCGAGATCGTATGAGTACCGGTACTTCTGCACCGTGGCCGGATCGTCCTCCAGCCACCCGGTGTGCAGCGCCTCCACGTAGGCCACGTCCGGCTCTTCCGCGAAGCGCATCAGGCTGAGCATGCTGCTCATGGTCGCGTGCGCTCCCGCACCGTGCGGCACGACCTGCACCTGCACCCTGCCGCTCTGGGCGAGCCGTGCGAGCGCGGCGACCTGGTCGCCCATGACCACCGGCCCGCCGACGGCGGCGCGGATGACGTTCTCGCTGAGGATGACCCATACCCTCGGCTGCCCCGCGGCCTTGTCGAGAATGCGGGCCCGGCCGCGCCGGTTGACGACGAGCTGGTCGATCTCGGCGGGCGGACGGCTCGGCTGGTAGGCGCGGAAGACGGCGCGGGCGTACGCCTCCGTCTGCAGGATCCCGGGGACCAGTGTGGCCGCGTATTCCTCGATGACGGTGGCACGTTGTTCGGCTTCCGCGGCCGCCGCGAAGAAGTCGGGAAACCGTACCGCATTCAACGTCCGCCGCATTCGGTAGAAGAACGTGCCGGTGCCCAGGGCGTCGTCCAGCCGCATGGCCACATCAGACGGCGGCTTTCGGCGTCCCGCCTCGTAGTGGGCGATCAACGAGCCCGAGCAGAAAGCCCGTTCACCCAGTTGCTCCTGAGTCATTCCGGCGTCCTCGCGCCGGATTCTCAGCTCCTCCCCGTAGAACTCCCGCGGAGACTGCGTCGGTTCGGCGCCGCGTGCACTCCCCATGACTCAACGCCCTTCTTGACAAGCAAGGTTGGAGGGTCGCGCGCACTCCTCAGGCTACGCATCCCCCGCCACGCTGAGGAAAGCACGTACAGCGTCGAGTGAAGCACGGAATGTGAGGAGTGGGCGTGACGAACGAGGAAAGCGAGTCCGAGGATCCGACACCCCGCGAGACGCCTTCGCGCAACGCGGACGAGGAGAAAGAGCGGCTCGACGCCGAGCTCAGGGCCAAGGTGCGGGAGGCCAATCGGCAGAGCGCGGAGCGGCCGAGGTGAGGGGAGGGAACGGCGGCTTCGGCAACGCCGGAGCCCATGCGCATACGGTCCGGTACGTACGCGACGTACGCCCGGACCGTAAACGCGGGGAATTCCGGGACGGCGGCGGCTACGCCGTGGGGCGGGGGTTCACACCCGGCGGCCCGGGGCCCTAAGTAGTTGGGCGCCCTTGGGGGTGGGGACGGTGGCGAAGACCCGGTTCTGCTGCGCGGCGAGCTGCGCCCTGCGCTGGGACGTCGTGCCCGGCCTCCTCGTCTCCTCGTGCAGTTCGCGGCTCTCCTTCTGGGCGGCCCGGCTCCGGGGGGTGTGGAACTGGAGCTCGTAGGGGTGTGTGGAGTCGCCCGCGCGCCACGCGGTGTTGATCGCCTTGTAGCCGCGGGGGCGCCCCCAGGTGTTGGACCAGCGGATGTTCGGGTTCTTCCACTGGACGAGCAACGCGCTGGTGTCCTTGACGGCCTTGACGTATTGCGCGTCCGGCCACTGGAGGATGTAGCGGACGGAGTCGTTGATCTGGCCGAGGACCTCGTCGACCGTCTGGGTGGGGTTCTCCTGGAGTTCCCGGGCGACCGATCGTTTGATCGCTTCGGGGGAGCGCAGCCGGTCTTCGTAGCCGACCATGGTGGCCTTGGTCCGGCGGGCGATGGCCCGGACCTGGGGGCTGATGGTGCGTTCGGCCTTCTTCGCGCGGACGAGGTAGACGTTGACCTTCCGCAGGTCGGCGGCGTCCAGGTAGAGCCCTTCCCAGCTCCAGCCGTGGTCCCTCCGCTGCGGCGGCTTCTTCGGCGCGGGCTTCCTGGCCGGCGGCTTCCTGGCCGGCGGCTTCTTCGCCGGGGGCCGCTGGGCGGAGGGCTTCTGCGGGGAGGGCCGGTGCGGCGAGGGCCGCTGTGCGGACGGGGCCTGGGAAGACGGTTTCTGGGCGGACGGCTTCCTGGAAGCCTGCTTGCCGGGCGCGGTGCCCCCGCAACCGGCCGAGGGCTTCGGCTTCGGCTTGGGCTTGGGCGGGCGGCAGGGCGCCCCCTGGGCCGCCTGCTTCTTCCTGGCCGGCTTCTCCGCGGCGGGCTTCCTGGTATGCGACTGCTTGGCGGCGGACTGCCCACACGTGGCGGTCGGCTTCGGCTTGCGCTTGCGGTAGGGGCACGAACCGGCGGGCCGCCGGGACGTCTGCTTCCTGGCGGCCTGCTTCTTGGGCCGCTTTTTGGCCGTCTGCTTCTTCGCCGCGGGCTTTTTGGCGGAAGTCTTTCCGGCAGGCGAGGTGGAACAGGAATTGACGGGCTTCTGCTTGGGCTTCGGAGGTGGGCAGACGGGGTCGGCGGCATGCACCGCGCCGAGGCTGAGAGTGGAGGCAAGTGCGGTAGCAGTCACGGTCCAGGTAACGGCTCTAAGAGTCAGGGCCCGGTGGATTCTCATCTAAGAAGTGCTTCCTCTCGTCAGCCGCCGTCCGGCGCCACGGGAAAGGGTGCGGGGCATATCGGGGCGGAAGGGATGAGTACGGCGAGAGGTACAACTGAGGCAGGGGGGATGCGGTAGTTGTGCCGAACGGGCGTTGCTTTATCGAATGGGCGCAGCGGGCATATCGGATGATCAATCGTCACATCCGCCCATACGCCCGCGTACGCGAAAGGGCCGCCGTTCCCGAGCGGTGGGAACGACGGCCCTCTGCCGTATGGGGGTGCGTGTCCTACAGGACGCGGACCGCGCCGGTCGGCTGGCTGTAGCTCAGCGGCCGCTCGACGATGCCGGTGCTGGGGTTCTGGGCACCGATGAAGTGGCCGTTACCGACGTAGACGCCGACGTGGTACGCGCTGCCGGCGCTGCCCCAGTAGAGGATGTCGCCGACCTGAAGGTTGCTCAGGCTCACCTGGGAGCCGGCGGTGGACTGCGGCTGCGAGGTGCGCGGCAGGTCGATGCCGATGGTGCGGTAAGCGGCCTGGACCAGGCTGGAGCAGTCGTACGCGGACGGGCCCGAGGCGCCGAGGACGTAGGACTTGCCCAGCTGCGCCCGCAGGAAGCTGATCAGCGAGGCGGTGCTGCCGGTCGCGCCGGAGACGGGGGAGTCGGCGGAGGGCGCGGACAGGGAGCGCAGCGAGGTGCGCTCGGAGGAGCGGGAGGCGCGCTCCTGGGCGGCCTTCTCCTTGGCCTGGCGGGCCTCTTCGGCCTTCTTCTCGGCCGCCGCCTCGCGGTCGGCCTCGTCCTTCGCCTTGGTGGCGGCCTCGGTGGCCTCGGCGGCGGCGGTGTCCTGCGCGGCCTGGCGCTCGTAGTCCAGGGCCATCTGCTGGGCCGTGTCCGCGCTCTTGGCGAGGCTGGTGGCCAGTGCCGACGTGATGGTCGGCATTTCCTGGGTTTCGGAGACGGGCTTCTCCGCGGCGCCGGCCGGCATGCTCGCGCCGGTCACCGCCAGGGTGATGATGCCACCGGTGACCCCTGCGCGCAGTGCCCGCGAGGACGCGGAACGGCGGGGCTTCCGGTGGCTGGGTATGGCTGCGTTCGGGGACATGGCACCACGGCTATCAGGAGCCACAGGTTGCTGCCAACAAAGGTGGTGTGCGCCACACTTGACGCGTACGCGATGAATAAAAGGGACTTTTCGCCGGTCGAGGGCCCGGCGGCGGACTGTCCGGATTTCGTGATCATGTTCCTACGCATGGCATTTACGGGCCGATGCGCGCCCCGGGGGCACTTATCACCTACTGATCCGCCGCGCCAAGGCTTCCCGCGAGTCAAGCATTCAAGACAGCAAGCCGCGTGGGATAGCTCACTCGTGAGTGCCCGTTATGCACCCGTGATGTTCCCGTGACGGGAGTGCTCGTGAACGCGGGCACGTACCGATGATCACAGGACGGTCACGACGGTCTCGGGGTGGTCACGGCGAGAGCCCTCCGGCCGCCCGCCGCCACGGCCCGCCCCGCGCTAGCAGTTGGCGCGGCCTGGCGCCAATTTGCTTGCAACGCGTACCTCTTGATAGTGACGGCCCCTCGCTGACCAGGGGTTACGCCGAAAATTGTGACCACCGGTGATCATCCGCGCGCTTCCTGTACGAAGATCGACGTTCATCGGACCTGATGACCGGCCGTCAGGTGGTGGAGATCACAAAGGCGTTGTCGCACCCCGTGTCGCAGATCACAGACCAGCGGGCATAAGATGCAGGCGGCTCGGGCTTGTGAACTGCCTCACATAGGCGCGATCTTCGTGGGGCCGGTGAGCGGGACCGGGCGGACCGCCATCCAGTCATCGTCGACTGAAGGGAGCGAGGACGGTGAACGCTTACGCGCCCATCCTCGTACTGGGAGCCCTCGGGGCAGGCTTTGCGATCTTCTCTGTCGTGATGGCCACGCTCGTCGGACCCAAGCGCTACAACCGGGCGAAGCTAGAGGCGTACGAATGCGGGATCGAGCCCACACCGCAGCCGGCCGGCGGCGGTCGATTTCCGATCAAGTACTACCTCACGGCGATGCTCTTCATCATTTTCGATATCGAGATCGTCTTCCTCTACCCCTGGGCCGTCACCTTCGACGCGCTCGGGCTTTTCGGGCTCGTGGAGATGCTCCTCTTCGCGCTCACCGTCTTCGTCGCCTACGCCTACGTATGGCGTCGTGGCGGCCTGGAATGGGACTAGGGGCCACCAATGGGACTTGAAGAGAAGCTGCCGAGCGGCTTTCTGCTTTCCACCGTCGAACAGGCCGCGGGCTGGGTGCGCAAGTCGTCGGTCTTCCCCGCCACCTTCGGCCTCGCCTGCTGCGCCATCGAGATGATGACGACCGGTGCCGGGCGCTACGACCTCGCCCGCTTCGGCATGGAGGTCTTCCGCGGGTCGCCGCGCCAGGCGGACCTGATGATCGTGGCCGGCCGGGTCAGCCAGAAGATGGCGCCCGTGCTGCGGCAGGTATACGACCAGATGCCGAATCCCAAATGGGTCATCTCGATGGGCGTCTGCGCCTCGTCGGGCGGGATGTTCAACAACTACGCGATCGTCCAGGGCGTCGACCACATCGTCCCGGTGGACATTTATCTGCCCGGCTGCCCGCCGCGCCCCGAAATGCTGATGGACGCCATTCTCAAGCTGCACCAGAAGATCCAGGGCACCAAGCTCGGGGTCAACCAGCAGCAGGCGGCCCGCGAGGCGGAGGAAGCGGCACTCAAGGCGCTCCCGTTGATCGAGATGAAGGGGCTGCTGCGGTGAGCGACGGCACCAAGGGGACCGGCGGCACCAAGGGAACCGGCGGGAACGGTGGCACCAACGGCACTGGCGGTGTCAACGGGAACGGCGGGACCGGAGCGGCCAAGGGCCCCAATGGGGTCAACCCCGACAAGGACCTGAACGCGCAGAACCTCCCCGGCCAGCGCGGCGACCACGGCGAGGTCATCGACACCCGCCGCGGCATGTTCGGCGCGAGCGGAGGCGGCGACACCTCCGGGTACGGCGGGCTCGTACGGTCCGTACGGATGCCGGGCGCCACGCCCCGCCCGTACGGCGGCTGGTTCGACGAGGTGGCGGACGAGCTCGAAGGCGCGCTGGACGAACAGGGGCTGGTCCCCGAGAACGTCATCGAGAAGACGGTCGTCGACCGCGGCGAGCTGACCTTCCACATCGAGCGGGAGTACCTGCCGACCGTCGCGAAGACCCTCCGCGACGACCCGGCGCTCCGCTTCGAGCTGTGCACCGGCGTGAGCGGGGTGCACTTCCCCGGCGACAAGGGCCGCGAGCTGCACGCCGTCTACCACCTGCGCTCGATCACCCACAACCGGCTGATCCGGCTGGAGGTCTCGGCGCCGGACGCCGACCCGCACGTGCCGTCCATCGTGAGCGTCTACCCGACCAACGACTGGCACGAGCGCGAGGCGTACGACTTCTTCGGACTGGTCTTCGACGGCCACCCGGCGCTCACCCGGATCATGATGCCGGACGACTGGCAGGGCTTCCCGCAGCGCAAGGACTACCCGCTCGGCGGCATCCCCGTCGAGTACAAGGGCGCCCGGATCCCGGCTCCCGACCAGCGGAGGTCGTACACCTGATGTCCACCAGCCATGCGACCCCTCGGGAGACCACCGAGGGCACCGTCTACACGGTCACCGGCGGCGACTGGGACGAGATCGCGGCCGCCGCGGCCCGCACCGACGACGAGCGGATCGTCGTCAACATGGGCCCCCAGCACCCCTCCACCCACGGCGTGCTGCGGCTGATCCTGGAGATCGACGGCGAGACCGTCACCGAGGCCCGCTGCGGCATCGGCTACCTGCACACCGGCATCGAGAAGAACCTCGAATTCCGTACGTGGACGCAGGGCACCACCTTCGTCACCCGGATGGACTACCTGACGCCGTTCTTCAACGAGACGGCGTACTGCCTGGCCGTGGAGAAGCTGCTCGGCATCACCGACGACGTGCCGGACCGCGCGTCCGTCATCCGGGTGATGCTGATGGAGCTCAACCGCCTCTCCTCCCACCTGGTGGCCATCGCCACCGGCGGCATGGAGCTGGGCGCCACCACGATCATGATCTACGGCTTCCGGGACCGCGAACTCATCCTGGACATCTACGAGCTGATCACCGGGCTGCGGATGAACCACGCGTACATCCGGCCCGGCGGGCTCGCCCAGGACCTGCCGCCGGGCGCGGTCGACCAGGTGCGCGAGTTCGTGAAGAAGATGCGCAAGAACCTGGGCGAGTACGACAAGCTCGCCACCGGCAACCCGGTCTTCAAGGGCCGTATGCAGGACATCGGCTACCTCGACCTGGCCGGCTGCCTGGCCACCGGCGCCACCGGACCCGTGCTGCGCTCCGCCGGACTCCCGCACGACCTGCGCAAGACCCAGCCGTACTGCGGCTACGAGCACTACGACTTCGAGGTGCCGACCGCCGACACCTGCGACTCCTACGGGCGCTTCCTGATCCGCCTGGAGGAGATGCGCCAGTCGCTGCGCATCGTCGAGCAGTGCCTGGACCGGCTGGCACCCGGTCCGGTGATGGTCGCCGACAAGAAGATCGCCTGGCCCGCCCAGCTGGCCATGGGCCCGGACGGGCTCGGCAACTCGCTCGACCACATCAAGAAGATCATGGGGACCTCGATGGAGGCCCTGATCCACCACTTCAAGCTGGTGACGGAGGGCTTCAGGGTGCCGCCGGGCCAGGCGTACGCGGCCGTGGAGTCCCCCAAGGGCGAGCTGGGCGTGCACGCCGTCAGCGACGGCGGCACCCGCCCCTACCGGGTGCACTTCCGCGACCCGTCCTTCACCAATCTCCAGGCCATGGCGGCGATGTGCGAGGGCGGCCAGGTCGCCGACGTCATCGTCGCCGTCGCGTCCATCGACCCCGTGATGGGAGGCGTCGACCGGTGACAGACGTCAGCTTGGGGATGCCGCAGCTCCCCGCCCCCGACTATCCCGCCGAGGTAAGGGCCCGGCTCGAAGCGGACGCCAAGGAGGTGATCGCCCGCTACCCCGGCTCGCGCTCCGCGCTGCTGCCGCTGCTGCACCTCGTCCAGGCGGAGGAAGGGCACGTCACCCGTACCGGCATCCGCTTCTGCGCGGAGCTGCTGGACCTGACGACGGCGGAGGTCACGGCGGTCTCCACCTTCTACTCCATGTACCGGCGCGGGCCCGGCGGCGACTACCAGGTGGGGGTGTGCACCAACACCCTCTGCGCCGTGCTGGGCGGCGACGCGATCTTCGAGACGCTGCAGAAGCACCTGGGCGTCGGCAACGGCGGGACCACCGAGGACGGCAAGGTCACGCTGGAGCACATCGAGTGCAACGCGGCCTGCGACTTCGCACCCGTGGTGATGGTCAACTGGGAGTTCTTCGACAACCAGACGCCGGACAGCGCGAAACGGCTGGTGGACGACCTGCGGGCGGGGCGGACCGTCGAGCCGACCCGGGGCGCGCCGCTGTGCACGTACAAGGAAACGGCCCGCGTTCTCGCCGGGTTCCCGGACCGGCGTCCCGGCGCGGTCGAGGCCACCGGAGGCGCCGGGCCCGCCTCTCTGGTGGGGCTGCGGCTGGCCAAGGGCGAGGCCGTACCGGGCGCGGGCTCCGCCGACCACGTCGTGCCGCAGCGGGGCGCGGGCGCCGCCGAGACCGAGGGCGAGCACGCCGGACGGGCACCGGGCGAGGCGCCGGCCACCCACCCCAGCTCGCACGACGCTCCTCGTGAGACCTCGGCCTCCGACCCCCAGCACCCAGCCGGTCCGACCGCCGAGGAGGGGGAGTGATGACCGTGGCCGCCGAGGTCAGCAAGGCCAACCCGGAGAAACTGCTCGCGCCCGTGCTGTCCGCCTTCTGGGACCAGCCCGGATCCTGGACGCTGGAGACCTATCTGCGGCACGAGGGCTACGAGGGCATGCGCAAAGCCCTCGCGATGCCGCCGGACGACGTGATCGCGTACGTCAAGGAGGCCGGACTGCGCGGCCGCGGCGGCGCCGGCTTCCCCACCGGGATGAAATGGCAGTTCATCCCGCAGGGCGACGGCAAGCCGCACTACCTCGTCGTCAACGCCGACGAGTCCGAGCCGGGCACCTGCAAGGACATCCCGCTGCTCTTCGCCAATCCGCACTCCTTGATCGAGGGCATCGTCATCGCGTGTCACGCGATCCGGTCGAACCACGCCTTCATCTACCTGCGCGGTGAAGTCGTGCCCGTCCTGCGGCGGTTGCACGAGGCCGTCAGGGAGGCGTACGAGGCGGGCTACCTCGGCCGCGACATCCTCGGCTCGGGCCTGGACCTGGACGTCGTCGTGCACGCGGGCGCGGGCGCGTACATCTGCGGCGAGGAGACCGCGCTGCTGGACTCCCTGGAGGGCCGTCGCGGACAGCCCCGGCTGCGTCCCCCCTTCCCCGCGGTGGCGGGCCTGTACGCCTGCCCCACTGTCGTCAACAACGTCGAGTCCATCGCGTCGGTTCCCGCCATCATGAACAAGGGCAAGGACTGGTTCAGGACGATGGGCAGCGAGAAGTCCCCGGGCTTCACGCTGTACTCGCTCAGCGGCCACGTCGCCAACCCCGGCCAGTACGAAGCCCCGCTGGGCATCACCCTGCGCCAGCTGCTCGACATGAGCGGCGGCATGCGCCCAGGCCACCGGCTGAAGTTCTGGACGCCCGGCGGCTCCTCCACGCCGATGTTCACCGACGAGCACCTCGACGTACCGCTCGACTACGAAGGCGTCGGCGCGGCCGGCTCGATGCTCGGCACCAAGGCGCTCCAGTGCTTCGACGAGACCACCTGCGTCGTGCGGGCCGTCACCCGCTGGACCGAGTTCTACGCGCACGAGTCCTGCGGCAAGTGCACGCCCTGCCGCGAAGGCACCTACTGGCTCGTCCAGTTGCTGCGCGACATCGAGGCCGGCAAGGGCCGCATGAGCGACCTCGACAAGCTCAACGACATCGCCGACAACATCAACGGCAAGTCCTTCTGCGCGCTGGGCGACGGCGCCGCTTCACCGATCTTCTCCTCGCTGAAGTACTTCCGCGCCGAGTACGAGCAGCACATCACCGGCAAGGGCTGCCCGTTCGACCCCGCCAGGTCGACCGCCTGGGCCGACACCAACGCTCACCTGGGGGTGAATGCATGACGGTCACCAGCGACGCCCCCGCCGGGGGCGGCGGGGCGGCCATCCCGCCCGAAGACCTCGTCTCGCTGACGATCGACGGCATCGAGATCTCCGTCCCCAAGGGGACGCTGGTCATCCGGGCCGCCGAACTCCTCGGCATCGAGATCCCGCGCTTCTGCGACCACCCGCTGCTCGACCCGGCCGGCGCCTGCCGCCAGTGCATCGTGGAGGTGGAGGGCCAGCGCAAGCCGATGGCCTCCTGCACCATCACCTGCACCGACGGCATGGTCGTCAAGTCGCAGCTCACCTCGCCCGTCGCCGACAAGGCGCAGCGCGGCGTGATGGAACTGCTGCTGATCAACCACCCGCTGGACTGCCCGGTCTGCGACAAGGGCGGCGAGTGCCCGCTGCAGAACCAGGCCATGTCCGCCGGGCAGGCCGACACCCGGTTCGAAGGCAGGAAGCGCACCTACGAGAAGCCGGTGCCGATCTCCAAGCAAGTGCTGCTGGACCGCGAACGGTGTGTGCTGTGCGCGCGCTGCACCCGCTTCTCGAACCAGATCGCGGGCGACCCGATGATCGAACTGATCGAGCGCGGCGCGCTCCAGCAGGTCGGCACGGGCGAGGGCGACCCGTTCCAGTCGTACTTCTCCGGCAACACCATCCAGATCTGCCCGGTCGGCGCGCTGACCTCGGCCGCGTACCGCTTCCGGTCGCGGCCCTTCGACCTGGTGTCCTCGCCGGGCGTCTGCGAACACTGCGCGGGCGGCTGCGCGACCCGTACGGACCACCGGCGCGGCAAGGTCATGCGGCGGCTGGCCGCCGAGGACCCCGAGGTCAACGAGGAGTGGGTCTGCGACAAGGGGCGCTTCGCCTTCCGATACGCGCAGCAGCGCGACCGGCTGGAGCACCCGATGGTGCGGGACGCGCGGACCGGCGAACTGGTGCCGGCGAGCTGGCCGGAGGCCCTGGAAGCGGCGGCGCACGGGCTGGGCGCCGCCAAGGGCCGTACCGGCGTGCTGACCGGCGGCCGGCTGACCGTCGAGGACGCGTACGCGTACGCCAAGTTCGCGCGGATCGCGCTGGACACCAACGACATCGACTTCCGGGCCAGGGCGCACAGCGCCGAGGAGGCCGACTTCCTGGCGGCGCGGGTCGCCGGGCGGGGCCGCGACCTCCAAGGGCCGGGAGTCGCGTACGCCGACCTGGAGAAGGCACCGGCCGTCCTCCTGGTCGGCATCGAGGCGGAGGAGGAGGCGCCCGGCGTCTTCCTGCGGCTGCGCAAGGCCCACCGCAAGAGCGGCCAGCGCACCTTCGGGCTCGCGCCGTTCGCGACGCGCGGCCTCCTGAAGGCAGGTGGCACGCTGCTGCCCGCAGCGCCCGGCACGGAGACGGAGTGGCTGGACGCGCTGGCCGGCCATGAGGCAGCAGGCGCGGAGCGCCTTCCCGTGGAGGGTGGGGGCGGGCGACGGGCGGGCGGACTGGAAGGCGCGGGACAGAGCGCGGCCGAGGCGCTGCGCGGCGCCGGTTCGGTGATCGTCGTCGGCGAGCGGCTGGCGACGGTGCCGGGCGCGCTGACCGCCGCGGTACGGGCCGCCGCGGCGACCGGCGCCCGGCTGGTGTGGATTCCGCGCCGGGCGGGCGAGCGCGGCGCCGTCGAGGCCGGCGCGCTGCCGGGGCTGCTGCCCGGCGGGCGCCCGGCCACCGACCCGCGCGCCCGTGAGGAGGTCGCCGCCGTCTGGGGCGTCGCCGACCTGCCGCACCGGCACGGCCGGGACACCGGCCAGATCGTCGCGGCCGCGGCCGCCGGGGAGCTGAGCGCCCTTCTGGTGGCGGGCGTCGAGGCGGCGGACCTGCCGGACCCGGCGCTGGCCCTGGAGGCGCTGGACTCGGTGGGCTTCCTGGTGAGCCTGGAACAGCGCCCCTCGGCCGTCACGGAGCGGGCGGACGTCGTCCTGCCGGTGGCGGCGGTGGCCGAGAAGTCCGGCACGTTCCTCAACTGGGAAGGCCGGGCCCGGCCGTTCGAGGCGGCCCTCAAGCCGGACCAGACGGCGCGGCGGCACCTGCTGCCGGACGCACGGGTGCTGCACATGCTCGCCGACGCCATGGACGTCCACTTGGCGCTGCCCGACGTACGGGCCGTACGCAGGGAGCTGTCGGCGCTGGGCCCGTGGGGCGGCACGTACGCCGCCGACCCCATGGAGGCCGGGCGCGCGCTACCGAGGCCGGAGCCCGGTGAAGCCGTGCTGGCCGGCCACCGGATGCTGCTCGACCAGGGGCGCATGCAGGAAGGCGACGAGGCGCTGGCCGGCACGCGGCACGCGGCCGTGGCCCGGCTGTCGGCGGTGACCGCCGCGGAGGCCGGCGTCAAGGACGGCGATCTGCTCGCGGTCACCGGGCCGCGCGGGACCGTACGGCTTCCGCTGGCGGTCACGCCGATGCCCGACCGGGTGGTGTGGCTGCCGCTGAACTCGGTGGGCGGCGGGGTGGCCGCCGACACGGGCGCACGGCCAGGGGAGTTGGTGAAGGTCGCGGCGGCGGGTGCTTCCGGGGCCTCCGGCGCGGCGGCAGGACCGGTCAAGGAGGTGGACGCGTGACGCAGCACCTGGCTCTCGCCGGCAGCACGCTGGCCCAGGAAGACCTGTCGATGTTCGGCCGCGACCCGTGGTGGCTGGTCGCCGTCAAGGCGGTCTTCTGCTTCGCGTTCCTCATGCTGACCGTGCTCTTCTCGATCGTCTGGGAACGCAAGGTCGTCGCGTGGATGCAGCTGCGCATCGGCCCCAACCGGCACGGCCCCTGGGGCATGCTCCAGTCCCTCGCGGACGGCATCAAGCTGATGCTCAAGGAGGACCTGATCGTCAAGCGCGCCGACAAGGCGGTGTACGTCCTCGCGCCGGTCGTCGCGGCCGTACCGGCCTTCATGGCCGTCGCGGTGATCCCCTTCGGCCCGGCGGGCAACGAGGTCTCGATCTTCGGCCACCGGACGACGATGCAGCTCACCGACCTGCCGATCGGCGTCCTGTACATCCTGGCCACGGCCTCCGTCGGCATCTACGGCATCGTGCTGGCGGGCTGGTCCTCCGGCTCGACGTACCCGCTGCTCGGCGGCCTGCGCTCGTGCGCGCAGATGATCTCGTACGAGATCGCGATGGGCATCTCGTTCGCGGCGGTGTTCCTCTACTCCGGGTCGATGTCCACCTCGACGATCGTGGAGTCCCAGCAGGACAAGTGGTACGTGCTGCTGCTGCCGGTCTCCTTCGTCATCTACATCGTCGCGATGGTGGGCGAGACCAACCGCGCCCCGTTCGACATGCCGGAGTCCGAAGGCGACCTGGTCGGCGGCTTCAACACCGAGTACTCGTCGATCAAGTTCGCGATGTTCATGCTCGCCGAGTACATCAACATGGTCACCGTCTCGGCGGTCGCGGTCACCCTCTTCCTGGGCGGCTGGCGGGCCCCGTACCCGGTCACGGCCTTCTGGGACGGAGCCAACCACGGCTGGTGGCCGATGCTCTGGTTCGTCGTCAAGGTGCAGCTGCTGCTGTTCTTCTTCATCTGGCTGCGCGGCACGCTGCCACGCGTGCGCTACGACCAGTTCATGAAGCTGGGCTGGAAGGTCCTCATCCCGGTCTCCATGGTCTGGCTGATGCTCGTCGCGACCGTACGGGCACTGAGGAACGAGGGGTACGACTTCCAGCGGGTCGTGCTGTACGTGGCCGGCGCGGCCATCGCCGTGCTGCTGGTCTCGCTCGTCGCGGACTTCTTCCGCCGGAGCGAGAAGGAGGAACCGGACCAGGAGCCGGCCTTCGACCCGATGGCGGGCGGATTCCCCGTACCGCCACTGCCCGGACAGACCCTGCCGCCCGTGCCGCGACGGCGCCCGCGCAGGGACCGCGAGCTGATTGTCAGTGGCCGGGTGGACACTGTCGGTGACGGAAACGAGACGGACGGAAAGGGGGGCGACGGTGCCTGACTTCCAGAACCCCGTGGCCGGCTTCGGCGTGACCTTCAAGGCCATGTTCAAGAAGCGGCTGACCGAGCAGTATCCGGAGGAGAAGAAACCGACGGCGCCGCGCTTCCACGGCCGCCACCAGCTCAACCGGCACCCGGACGGGCTGGAGAAGTGCGTCGGCTGCGAGCTGTGCGCCTGGGCCTGCCCGGCCGACGCGATCTACGTCGAGGGCGCGGACAACACCGACGAGGAGCGCTACAGCCCCGGCGAGCGCTACGGCCGCGTCTACCAGATCAACTACCTGCGCTGCATCCTGTGCGGCCTGTGCGTCGAGGCGTGCCCCACCCGGGCGCTGACCATGACCAACGAGTACGAACTCGCCGACCGGACCCGCGAATCGCTCATCTACACGAAGGAAGAGCTGCTCGCGGGGCTGGAGGACACCATGGTCGACAGCCCGCACGCCATCTACCCCGGGATGACGGAGAAGGACTACTACCAGGGCCTGGTGACCGAGGCCGCGCCGGGGGCGGTGCGGCAGGTCGCCGTCTCCAAGGGCGAGACGGCCGAAGGGGAGGGCGGCGCGGACACCGCGGCGCCCCAGGAGGCCGCGGCCACCTTCGGCCCCGACGAGCCCGCCGCCCGGGAGGTGACCCGGTGATGGCGACCTCCCTGGCCGCGGCGGCATCCACCGGCGAGGCGGTGCAGTTCTGGATCCTCGGCACGGTCGCCGTGCTCGGCGCGCTGTGCACGATCCTGATGAAGCGCGCCGTGCACAGCGCCCTCTCGCTCGCCGGCACCATGATCGTCCTGGCGGTGTTCTACCTCGCCAACGGCGCGTACTTCCTCGGCATCGTGCAGATCGTCGTCTACACCGGCGCGATCATGATGCTGTTTCTCTTCGTCGTCATGCTCGTCGGCGTCACGGCCGCCGACTCCCTCAAGGAGACGCTCAAGGGCCAGCGCTGGCTGGCCGCCGCCTGCGGCCTCGGCTTCGGCATCCTGCTCGCCGCCGGCCTCGGCAACGCATCGCTCCGGCACTTCAACGGGCTCGGCGAGGCCAACGCGGGGGGCAACGTCCAGGGCCTGGCGGCGCTGATCTTCACCAAGTACGTCTTCGCCTTCGAGGTCACCGGCGCGCTGCTGATCACGGCGGCCGTCGGCGCGATGGTGCTGACGCACCGCGAGCGTACGGAGCGCGCCAAGACGCAGCGCGAGCAGTCCGAGGCCCGTATCCGCGGCGGCAAGCAGATTCCGCCGCTCCCCGCCCCGGGTGTCTACGCCCGGCACAACGCGGTCGACGTGCCCGGCCTGCTCCCCGACGGCGCGCCGTCCGAGCTGACCGTCAACGCGACGCTGCGCGAGCGCGGCCAGATCCGGGACGTCTCCGGTGAGTCGCTGGCCGAACTGAAGGCACTGGAGCAGCGCTCCGAAGACTGGCTGGGCCGCAGCGAGGAGGCGAAGCGATGAACCCGGTCAACTACCTCTATCTCGCCGCCCTGTTGTTCACCATCGGCGCGGCCGGGGTGCTGATCAGGCGGAACGCCATCGTGGTGTTCATGTGCATCGAGCTGATGCTGAACGCCTGCAACCTCGCCTTCGTGGCCTTCTCGCGGATGCACGGAAACCTGGACGGGCAGATCATCGCGTTCTTCACGATGGTCGTCGCCGCGGCCGAGGTCGTGGTGGGCCTGGCGATCATCGTGTCCATCTTCCGCACCCGCCATACGGCCTCGGTCGACGACGCCAGCCTGATGAAGCTGTAAGGGGTCGCAAAAGTGGAGAACTTGATCGCGCTGCTCGTCGCGGCACCGCTGGTCGGAGCGGCCCTGCTGCTGTGCGGCGGCAAAAGACTGGACCGGGTGGGCCACTGGCTCGGCACGCTGCTCGCGCTGGCGTCCTTCGCCCTGGCCGTCCCCCTGTTCACCGACCTGCTGGGCCGCGAGGCCGAGCACCGCACCCTGCACCAGCACCTGTTCAGCTGGGTCCCGGTGGGCGGCTTCCAGGCGGACGTCGCCTTCCAGCTCGACCAGCTGTCCATGACGTTCGTCCTGCTGATCACCGGTGTCGGATCGCTGATCCACATCTACTCGGTCGGCTACATGGAGCACGACGAGCGGCGCCGCCGCTTCTTCGGCTACCTGAACCTGTTCCTCGCGGCGATGCTGCTGCTCGTCCTCGCCGACAACTACCTGCTGCTGTACGTCGGCTGGGAGGGCGTGGGCCTGGCCTCGTACCTGCTCATCGGCTTCTGGCAGCACAAGCCCAGCGCGGCGACGGCCGCGAAGAAGGCGTTCCTGGTCAACCGCGTCGGTGACGTCGGCCTGGCCATCGCGATCATGCTGATGTTCACCACGTTCGGGACGTTCGCGTTCGGCCCGGTGCTGGGCGCGGCGGGCGAGACGTCCGAGGGCAAGCTCACCGCCATCGGCCTGATGCTGCTGCTCGCCGCCTGCGGCAAGTCGGCGCAGGTACCGCTCCAGTCCTGGCTCGGCGACGCGATGGAGGGCCCGACCCCGGTCTCCGCCCTTATCCACGCGGCGACGATGGTGACCGCAGGGGTCTACCTGATCACCCGATCCGGGGCGATCTTCAACGGGGCGCCGGACGCGCAGACCGCCGTCGTGGTGGTCGGCGCGGTGACGCTGCTGTTCGGTGCGATCGTCGGTTGCGCGAAGGACGACATCAAGAAGGCCCTGGCGGGCTCGACGATGTCGCAGATCGGCTACATGATCCTGGCCGCCGGGCTGGGACCGGTCGGATACGCCTTCGCGATCATGCACCTGGTCACCCACGGCTTCTTCAAGGCCGGGCTCTTCCTCGGGGCCGGTTCGGTGATGCACGGCATGAACGACGAGGTGGACATGCGCCGCTACGGCGGTCTGCGCAGGTACATGCCGGTCACCTTCGTCACCTTCGGCCTCGGCTATCTGGCGATCATCGGCTTCCCGGGGCTGTCCGGCTTCTTCTCCAAGGACAAGATCATCGAGGCGGCGTTCGCCAAGGGCGGTACGGAGGGCTGGATCCTCGGCGGCGCGGCCCTGCTGGGCGCCGCGATCACCGCGTTCTACATGACGCGGGTGATGCTGATGACGTTCTTCGGCGAGGAGCGCTGGCGCAAGGCGCCGACGCCGTCCCCCGCCGAGCCGTCGGTGGAACCCGCGGCCGAGACCAGGGGCGAGTACACCCCGCCGCACCCGCACGAGTCGCCCAAGTCCATGACGATCCCGATGATCCTGCTGGCCGTCGGCTCGGTCTTCGCGGGCGGCCTGTTCAGCATCAACGAGGCGTTCGTGACATGGCTGGAGCCGGTCACCTCCTTCGACCACGGGCACCCGCCGCTGAGCGCCTCGGCGATCACCACCGCCACGATCGTGGTGATGGTCCTCGGCGTCGCGCTCGCCTACCTCCGGTACGGGCGCAAGCCGGTACCGGCCGTGGCGCCGCGCGGCTCGCTGCTGACCCGGGCGGCCCGCCGGGACCTGCTCCAGGACGACTTCAACCACGTCGTGCTGGTGCGCGGCGGCGAGCACCTGACCCGCACCCTGGTCTACCTGGACCACTCCGTCGTGGACGGCGCGGTCAACGGCACGGCCGCCTCGATGGGCGGCCTCTCCGGCCGGCTCCGCCAGGTGCAGAACGGCTTCGCCCGCTCCTACGCGGTACAGATGTTGGGCGGTGCGGCCGTGCTGATCGCCGCGACCCTGCTGATGAGGGGTGTCTGAGCCATGTCGTTTCCCCTTCTGACGGCCACGGCGGCGGTCCCGGCGATCGGCGCGATCGCCACCGCGGCCGTGCCCGCCGCCAAGCGCACCGCCGCCAAATGGCTGGCGCTGCTGTTCTCGCTGGCCACGCTGGCGCTGGCCGCGGTGGTCGCGGTCCGTTTCGACCCGGGGGCGAAGGGCCCGTTCCAGCTCACCGAGTCGCACGCCTGGATCAAGGACTTCGGCGTCCGGTACGAGCTGGGCGTGGACGGCATCGCGGTGGCGCTGATCGCGCTGACCGCGCTGCTGGTCCCGTTCGTGATCCTGGCGGGCTGGCACGACGCCGACCCTATGGAGGAAGCCGAACCGAACCGGCGCTGGCGCCCCACCCAGGGCTTCTTCGCCCTGATCCTCGCCGTCGAGGCGATGGTGGTCATCTCCTTCGAGGCCACCGACGTCTTCCTCTTCTACATCTTCTTCGAAGCCATGCTGATCCCGATGTACTTCCTCATCGGCGGCTTCGGGGACCGGGCCGGTGAGCACGGCGAGGAGCAGAGCGCGACCCAGCGCTCGTACGCCGCGGTGAAGTTCCTGCTCTACAACCTCGCCGGCGGCCTGATCATGCTGGCCGCGGTGATCGGGCTGTACGCGGCCACCGCCCACCAGCTGGGCAGCGGCACCTTCTCCCTCACCGAGATCGTCCAGGCGCGCGCCGACGGCAGGCTGGAGCTGGCGGCCGGCACCGAACGGCTGCTGTTCCTCGGCTTCTTCTTCGCCTTCGCGGTGAAGGCGCCGCTGTGGCCGCTGCACACCTGGCTGCCCAACGCGATGGGCGAGTCCACCGCCCCGGTCGCCGTGCTGATCACCGCGGTGGTCGACAAGGTCGGCACCTTCGCGATGCTGCGCTTCTGCCTCCAGCTCTTCCCGGAGGCCAGCAGCTGGGCCACACCGGTCATCCTGGTCCTCGCGCTGGTCAGCATCCTGTACGGGGCGCTGCTCGCGGTCGGCCAGCGCGACATCAAGCGCCTGATCGCGTACGCCTCCATCTCCCACTTCGGCTTCATCGTCCTGGGCATCTTCGCGATGACGAGCCAGGGTCAGGGCGGCGCGACGCTGTACATGGTCAACCACGGCATCTCGACGGCGGCGCTGATGCTGGTCGCCGGGTTCCTGATCTCGCGGCGCGGCTCGCGGCTGATCGCCGACTACGGCGGGGTGCAGAAGGTCGCGCCGGTGCTGGCCGGCACGTTCCTGGTCGGCGGCCTGGCGACGCTGTCCCTGCCGGGCCTGGCGCCGTTCGTCAGCGAATTCCTGGTGCTGGTGGGCACGTTCAGCCGTTATCCGGCCGTGGGCATCGTGGCCACCGTCGGCATCGTGCTGGCCGCCCTGTACGTACTGGTTCTCTACCAGCGGACGATGACCGGGCCCGTGAAGTCCGAGGTGCGGGCGATGCCGGACCTCAAGGCGCGGGAGCTGGCGGTCGTCGCCCCGCTGATCGCGCTGCTGCTGTTCCTCGGCGTCTATCCGAAGCCGCTGACGGACCTCGTCAACCCGGCGGTCGAACACACCCTGTCCGTCGTCGACCGGCACGATCCCCGACCCGACGTACCCGTGAAGGCAGATGCGGAGGCCGCGAAGTGAGTTCCGTGGCGAGCGTCCACAGCCTGTGGACCATTGCGGCCGAGGCGCCGGCCAAGATCCCGGCGCCGAAGATCGAGTATGCCCAGCTGGCCCCGGCCCTGATCGTGCTGGGTGCCGCGGTCGTCGGCGTCGTACTGGAAGCGTTCCTGCCGCGCCGCAGCCGGTACTACGCCCAGCTGCTGCTGTCCGTGCTCGCGCTGGCCGCCGGATTCGCGGCCGTCGTGGGGCTGGCGGCCGGCGGCTTCGGCACCACCAAGGCGAAGATCGCGGCGATGGGCGCCATCGCCGTGGACGGCCCGGCGCTCTTCCTCCAGGGCACGATCCTGCTGGTGGCGCTGGTCGCCACGTTCACCTTCGCCGAGCGCCGGCTCGACCCGGCGGCGCACGGCAGGAGGGTGGACTCCTTCGCGGCGCAGGCCGCGGCCGTGCCCGGCGGCGAGGCCGAACGGGCGGCGGTCAAGGCGGGGTTCACCACGACCGAGGTGTTCCCGCTCGCGCTGTTCGCGGTCGGCGGCATGCTGGTCTTCCCCGCCGCCAACGACCTGCTGACGCTCTTCGTCGCGCTGGAGGTCTTCTCCCTCCCGCTGTACATCCTGTGCGCGCTGGCCCGCCGCCAGCGGCTGCTGTCCCAGGAAGCCGCGGTGAAGTACTTCCTGCTCGGCGCGTTCTCCTCCGCGTTCCTGCTCTTCGGCATCGCGCTGCTGTACGGCTACGCGGGCACGGTCACGTACTCCGGCATCGCCCAGGTCGTCGGCGACGGCGCCAAGCAGATCAACCCGGCGCTGGCCGACACGATGGGCAACGACGCGCTGCTGCTGATCGGCGCGGCGCTGGTGCTGATGGGCCTGCTCTTCAAGGTCGGCGCGGTGCCGTTCCACATGTGGACGCCGGACGTCTACCAGGGCGCGCCGACCCCGGTGACCGGGTTCATGGCGGCGGCCACCAAGGTCGCCGCGTTCGGCGCGCTGCTGCGGCTGCTGTACGTGGTCCTGCCGGGGCTGCGGTGGGACTGGCGGCCCGTCATGTGGGGCGTCGCGATCGTCACGATGCTGGGCGGCGCGATCGTGGCCGTCACCCAGACGGACATCAAGCGGCTGCTGGCGTACTCCTCCATCGCGCACGCCGGCTTCATCCTCGCCGGTGTGATCGCCACCAGCAAGGACGGCATCTCCTCCGTCCTGTTCTACCTGGCGGCGTACTCCTTCGTGACGCTCGGCGCGTTCGCGGTGGTCACGCTCGTACGGGACGCGGGCGGCGAGGCGACCCACCTGTCCAAGTGGGCGGGGCTCGGCCGGCGCTCGCCCCTGGTGGCGGCGGTCTTCGCGGTCTTCCTCCTCGCCTTCGCCGGCATCCCGCTCACCTCGGGCTTCACCGGGAAGTTCGCGGTGTTCAAGGCGGCGGCGGAGAGCGGCGCGGGCTGGCTGGTCGTGGTCGGTGTGATCTCGTCCGCGATCGCCGCGTTCTTCTACATCCGCGTCATCGTGCTGATGTTCTTCAGCGAGCCGAAGGCGGACGGCCCGACGGTGGCGGTGCCCAGCGCGCTGACGATGACGGCCATCGCGGTCGGCGTGGCGGTCACGCTGGTGCTGGGCCTGGCGCCGCAGTACTTCCTCGACCTGGCGGGCCAGGCGGGGGTCTTCGTGCGCTGAGCGCCGGCCGTCGTCGGACGGCCCGCGGGATGCGGCCGCCGCCCGGTGCCCTTGCGGGGTACCGGGCGGCGGCCGTGGCACATCTCAGCGTACGAAGGGTGCGGCGCGGCGTTGGCGCAACGTGCGAAGGACACCGGCCGGAGCGGGGAAGGCGCAGCTCAGCGCGGGTGAGGGCGGGGCTCAGCGGGAGAACATCACCGAGCGGACCAGGACCCTCTTCGGGGCGGCCTTGCCGGGGGGAACGACGAAGAAGGTGTCGCTGCTGCAGTCGTCGTCGGCGAAGAGCACGGCGGTGGCGTTCGTCCGGTTGCGCGCGGCGTAGGCGAAGTCGGCGCCGTCCGGCAGCTTGAGGGTGACGCACTCCTTGCCCGGCGGGTTGAAGACGGCCGCCCGCTGGTCCAGCTTGTTGCCGGTGTTGAAGCCGTAGGAGAAGACCCCGTCGGCGGCGTAGGCGGAGGTCGGGGTGGTCAGGGCGAGTACGGCCGCCCCGAAGGCGGCGGCGACGGAGGTACGCAGGCGCATCTGGTGACTCCTCGTGGTTGTCGGTGTCGAGCAACTACTCGGAGTGAATATGGCTCAGCGTATGGCGTCTTTCCCGGCGCCGCCCCGGAAACACCCCTGGTGGCGTAGCGCCCTGAGCCGTTCGAGCCGGTCAGGGGCTCCGCCGTGCGTGCCGGTCAGGAGTTCGGCAGGCGGGCGGGCAGACTGGGCATCGTCGGCAGCTTGAGCTTGCCCTCGGCCTTGGTGAAGTCGTCGGTGGGCCCGCCCTTCCAGCTCACCTTCATCGTCTTGCCGTCGGCGGCCGGTTTGGCGGTGCCCATGGTGCGGGTGGTGTGGCCGCCCATGCACTTCAGCGCGATGACCGTGACGCCCATGGTCTCGGCCTTGCCCTGGCAGGCCACGTTGCTCCCGGCGCCGAGGCCCATCGAAGCGGTGCCCCGGTAGATGACGAGGGTGAGGTCCGAGTCGCCGGTCTTGGCCGTCCAGGCGCCGTCGAGCGCGCTGCCGGCCGCGGGCTTGTCCGCGCCCTGCGTCGGCGCGGCCGGTGCCGGGCTGGTGCTCGGCGCGTCGGCTCCGCCGGTCTTGCCGCTGCTGCCGCAGCCGCTGAGCAGCATGGCGGCGACGGTGGCCGCCCCGGCGATCTGCGCTGCCTTGCGCACGTACGTCTCCTCCGTTGTGGGACAGGAAGACGTGAGGCTAGCAACGCGGCGCACGGTCCGGGCGTGTAACGGGTGGGGCGGGAGGGATTGCGGCGCCGTCGCTACAGAGTTGGCGCGTTGCCGTGACCTTCCGGGGCCCGGACGGGGGAGTTGAGGGGGTTTGACCTTCGTGGCTCACCCGGCGCCGCCCGAGCCCGCCGCCTGGTCCTCGGTCACCGCGGACCGGACCGCGCGGGCGATCCAGTCCGCGTGTGCCAGCCGCTTGAGCTCGCGGCGCACACAGCGCCGGTCGCGGCCGAGCGCCAGCTTGCGATCCAGCTGGACGGCCGCGACGAGGGCCGCGTACGTCCGGTCGCAGGGGTCGGCGAAGCCGGTGGCCAGGGCGCTCTTGAAGCGCGCGTGGGCCGGACCGGCGAGGTCCACCGGGCCGGCCGTCAGGCGTTCGTACCGGAAGAGGCCGAGCGCCCGCCGGGACTCCCGGCGGATCGCGCCGCGCTCCGCCAGCCGCTGCCGGCACAGTTCGTCGACGCCGCGTGCCGCGCTCCGCACCCAGCGCCGGGCCTTGACCTCGCGGCCCTGCCCGCCCTTCGCGGGGTCGGGCAGGGCGGCCAGCGCGCCGTCCAGCACCGGGTCGCCGAGCGGCAGCGGGTTGTGGACGGTGATCCGGCCGCCGGGGCCCTCGCCGACCCGGCCGGCCCACTCCAGTTCCGCGAGGGCGGCGCCGGCCAGGCCGTAGCGCAGGTAGGACGACTCGCACAGCGGCTTGCCGCGCTCCGGGTCCAGAGCCAGGAGCAGCAGTTCCTCGGGCAGGGTGGGCCCCCGGTCCGGGCCGCCGAACGCGCCGCGCCCGGTCATGACGTTCGCGCGGGCCGGATCCGGCCGGTGACCTCGCCCAGGCCGATACGGGAGCCCTCGGGGCCCGGCGCCCACGCGGTCAGCGTGACCTCGTCGCCGTCCTCCAGGTACGGGCCCTTGCCGCCGGTGAGTTCGAGCAGGCAGCCGAGCTGGTCCGGCTCGGGTCCGGAGACCGTGCCGGAGGCGTAGAGGTCGCCGGTGCGCAGCGAGGCGCCGTTGACCGTCATGTGGGCGAGCTGCTGGGCGGCGGTCCAGTACATGGCGGAGAAGGGCGGGCGGGCGACCGTCTCGCCGTTGACGTCCACCTGGATGCGCAGGTCGATGCCACCGGGTTCGGCGTCCGTGTCGTCCAGGTAGGGGAGGACGGGTACGTCGCGGGCGGGCGGCGCCGTACGGGCGTGGTCCAGGGCGTCCAGCGGCGTGATCCAGGCGGACACGGAGGTGGCGAAGGACTTGCCGAGGAAGGGGCCGAGCGGCACGTACTCCCACGCCTGGATGTCGCGCGCCGACCAGTCGTTGACCAGGCAGACGCCGAAGACGTGGTCGCGGAAGCCGGCCAGGCCGACCGGCTCGCCGGGCGCGGACGGGGTGCCGACGACGAAGCCGACCTCCGCCTCGATGTCCAGCCGCGTGGAGGGCCCGAAGACGGGCGCCGCGTCGGCCGGGGCCTTGCGCTGGCCGCTGGGCCGTACCACCGGGGTGCCGGAGACGACGACCGTGCCGGACCGGCCGTGGTACCCGATGGGCAGGTGCTTCCAGTTGGGGGTGAGCGCGTCGGCGTTCGGGCGGAAGATCCGGCCGACGTTGGTGGCGTGGTGCTCGCTGGCGTAGAAGTCGACGTAGTCGGCGACCTCGAACGGCAGGTGCAGCGTGACCGCGTCGAGCGGGAGCAGCAGCGACTCGGTGGCGGCGCGGTGCGCGGGCTCGGTGACGGCGGCGCGTACGGCGTCCCGCACGGCCCGCCAGACGTCCCGGCCCGCGGCGAGCAGCGGGTTGAGGTTCGGTGCGGCGAGCAGGCCGGCGTGCGGGGACTCGGACGTGGTGGCGAGCGCGTTCAGGTCCAGTACGTGGTCGCCGTAGCGGACGCCGATGCGTCGCCGGTCCGGCTCGTCCGCCGTGGCGAAGACGCCGTAGGGCAGGGTGTGCGGCCCGAAGGGGTGGTCTTCGGGCAGGTCGAGCGGGCTCTGCTCGGGCATGTACGGCTCCTCGCGTGGGTCGTCTCGCGTGCGTCGTCACCTGTGGCCGGCGGCCCGGCCGGTGGGCCGGGGGCTCGACGATCAGGTTACGGCCCAACGGCCCGCGGGGGGATGGCCCGTCGGACGGCGGGCGCCGTCGCTCGCGGGACGGTGCGAAAGGCATCGGGAAAGCCGTCTAAAGAGTTCGCAATGTCCTGAAAAGCGGTGCCGGAATGGTCAGTTCGGGCCTAGCGTCCTTGCCGGGCGCGGCCGGGGCGGGACGCGTGCCGTGCCGTTGGGGGGTCAGGTGGCTCGTACCAGCACTTCGTTCACGGTGGACCGGACCGTTCCGGGGCTCGTCGTGAAGATCGGCGGTTACCCGCTGCACCACGGCGGGGTGGGGGCGATCCGCAGTCTGGGCCGCCTCGGTGTGCCCGTATACGCCATCACGGAAGACAGATTCACGCCTGCCGCCGCCTCGCGCTACCTGCACGGGCGCTGCGTCTGGCCGACCACCGGGCGCGAGGACCCCGAGCGGCTCGTCGAGGTGCTGCTGCGCATCGGCAAACGCATCGGCCGGCCCGCGGTCCTGATACCGACCGACGAAGAGGCCGCCGTCCTGATAGCCGAGCACGCCGGCGCCCTCGGCGACCGCTTTCTCTTTCCGCGCACCGAGGCGGGCCTGCCGCGCCGCCTGGCGAGCAAACAGGGGCTGCACGAGCTGTGTGTGGAGCACGGCGTGCCGTCGCCGGCGGCCGCCTTCCCCCAGTCGCAGGCGGACATCGAGCGCTTCGCCGCGCGGGCGCGCTTTCCTGTGGTGGCCAAGAACCGCGAGGCGTTCCAGCGGCGCAGGAGCCCGGCGGTCGCCGGCACGACCCGGATATCGGGCCCCGACCAGCTCATCGGCCTGGCCCGCGACTGGGGGCGGCGGCCGGGCGTGATCCTCCAGGAGTACCTGCCCAGGGAGGAGGCCGAGGACTGGATCGTGCACGCGTACTTCGACGCGGAGAGCTCCGCGCTGGCCCTGTTCACCGGGGTGAAGGTGCGTTCCTGGCCGCCGCACGCAGGCATGACGGCCTGCGCATACGTCGTGGACAACCCGGAACTGGCGGAGATGTCCGCGCAGTTCGTCAAGCGCATCGGTTTCAGCGGCATCGCCGACCTGGACTGGCGCTACGACCGCAGGGACGGCGAGTACAAGCTGCTGGACTTCAACCCGCGGATGGGCGCCCAGTTCCGCCTGTTCGAGAACGAGTCGGGCATCGACGTCGTACGGGCCCAGCACCTGGACCTGACCGGCCGCAAGGTTCCGGAGGGGGAGCAGCGCGCCGGGCAGCGGTTCGTCGTGGAGAACATCGACCTGCCGGCCCTGCTCGCGTACCGGCGCAGCGGCTACACGACGCCGCACGCGCCGCGCCACGCCACCGGCACGGAGCTGGCGTGGCTGGCCGCCGACGATCTCAAGCCGTTCTTCACGATGCTGGCCAGGTTCGTGGGGCCGGGGGCCCGGCACCTGGTGCAGCTGCGGCGCGCGAGCAGACGCGCGCGGGAGGCGGCGCACAGCGCCGCGTTCCGGCAGGCGCGCCCGTAGCGGCGCGGGACGGGAATCCGGACCGGGCGCCGGCCCGGGAATCAGCGGGGCGCCCGGACGGCGACGCCCTGGGGCAGTGGGGAGCACTGCCAGTCGGCAACACCCTGGGGAGGGGAACCGAGTGAACACTCCGGTAGCGGTCATCGGGGCGGGCCCGTACGGCCTGTCGACGGCGGCTCATCTTCGCGCGCGCGGGGTGCCCGTGCGCGTCTTCGGCCGGCCGATGGTGAGCTGGCGCGAGCACATGCCCGCGGGGATGCTGCTCAAGTCGACGCCCGTGGCGTCCAACATCGACACCCCGCGGGCCGGGCACACGCTCCGGGACTTCTGCGACGCGGTCGGCGAGCGGCGCTACGAGTCCGACTGGGACATCGTCCCCGTCGAGGCCTTCGTACGGTACGGCGAGTGGTTCCAGGAGAAGCTGGTCCCCGACCTGGAGCAGGTGCGGGTGGTGTCGGTGGACCGGCGGGCCGGCGGATTCGAGCTGAAGCTGGACAGCGGCGAGGACTTCAGGGCGCGGGCCGTCGTCGTGGCGACCGGGCTGACCGGGTTCGCCAGGATGCCCCGCGAGCTGGCCGCCGCGGTGCCGGACGGGCCGTCCCCCACCGGGCCCGTCTCGCACAGCTCCCAGCACCGGGACCTGTCGGGCTTCGCGGGCCGGGACGTGGTGGTGGTCGGCGCCGGGCAGTCGGCGCTGGAGAGCGCTGTGCTGCTCGCCGAGTCCGGGGCCAAGTCCGTACGGGTCGTGGCGCGCGGGCGTACGGCAGTGGGCTTCGGCTCGCCGCCGGACCGGCAGCCCAAGCTGCGGCCCGGGACACCGTTCGGCAACGCCTGGTCGCTGTACGCGTTCACCAACTACGCGGGCGGCTTCCGGTACCTGCCGGCGCCCACCCGGCGGTACCTGGTGCGCCGGGTGCTGGGGCCGCTGGGCGCCTGGTGGCTGCGGGAGCGCTTCGTGGGGCGCGTCCAGGTCACGGCCGGGCGGCGGATCGCGGGCGCGCGCGTCGAGGACGGCCGGCCCGTGCTGACGCTGCGCGGCCCCGAGGGCCGGACCGGCGAACTGGCCGCCGATCACGTCCTGGCCGCCACCGGCTACCGGGTCGACCTGGCGGCGATGGACTTCCTCGGCCAGGGCCTGCGCACCGGGATCACGGTGAGCGGCGGCGGCCCCCGCCTGGACGCGGGCTTCGGCTCCTCGGTGCCGGGCCTGTACTTCACGGGCCTGCCGGCGGCGGCCTCCTTCGGCCCGGTGATGCGTTTCGTCTGCGGCACCGAGTTCGCCTCCCGGCGGTTGGCGGGGGCGGTGGTGCGGCGCCACTGACGGCGGCGCGGGTACGGCGGGTGCCGGTGGTGGCCGACATGCCGGTGGTCCGCGGCAGGATGCCGCCAAGTCCGAGCTGGACGTACGAGGCGATCAGTCCCCAGGCGGCCTTCGGCGCGGCCGGAAACCCCCGGTCCGGGGTCGGTTTCCGGCCGAGCGCCGCCGCACGGGACCGCCCGGCGGGTGGCCGGCCTGCGGTCGGTGGAAGAACGCGTGGTCGTCGCGGGGGTGTGTGCGAGCGGTCACGGGATGTGGCTTCGGGGGCAATCGGGAAAACACTCGGCCCGACTGCCCCATCTCCCCCAGTGCAAACCGTGATGAATGGGTACGCACGGACATAACGGGCGGTCGTTTGAGGGGTCCGGACGCCCTGCGCGCCGCCCGAGCGCTTCGGAGGGACGGGCGCTCACGGTGATCCAAGTGCGACCGGATACGCTGGCCAATGGTGAAGACAGCGACAGATCGACAATCCGTTTGATCGTCAGCAGACAGGAGTACCCCTCGTGACCGTCGTCGGGCCCTTCGGGCTGAGCGTGCGGGACCAGGCTCTTGAGGCCGATGTCCAGGCCGGGTTGGCGGCTGTCGAGGAAGGCCTGCTGGAGGCCACCAAAAGCGACGTGCCGTTCATCACCGAGGCCGCGCAACACCTCGTACGAGCAGGCGGCAAGCGGTTCCGGCCGCTGCTGGCGATGCTGGCCGCGCAGTTCGGCGACCCGCACACGCCGGGCATCGTCCCCTCGGCCGTCGTCGTCGAGCTGACGCACCTGGCGACGCTGTACCACGACGACGTCATGGACGAGGCGGACGTGCGCCGCGGGGTGGCCAGCGCCAACGCCCGCTGGGGCAACTCCGTCGCGGTGCTGACCGGCGACTTCCTCTTCGCGCGTGCCTCGCACATACTGGCCGACCTCGGCCCGGAGGCCGTACGCATCCAGGCCGAGGCGTTCGAGCGCCTCGTCACCGGCCAGATCCTGGAGACCGCGGGCCCGCGCGACGGCCGCGACCCGATCGACCACTACCTGGACGTCATCGCCGGCAAGACCGGCTCGCTGATCGCCGTCGCCGGCCGCTTCGGCGCCATGATGTCCGGCGCCGACGAGTCCACCGTCAACATCCTGACCCAGTACGGCGAACGGCTCGGCACCGCCTTCCAGCTCGCCGACGACGTCCTGGACATCGCCAGCGACTCCCACGAGTCCGGCAAGACGCCCGGCACCGACCTGCGCGAGGGCATCCCGACCCTGCCGGTCCTGCGCCTGCGTGCCCTGGCCGAGGGGCCGGCCGGCACCGACAAGGACCGCGAGCTGCGCGACCTGCTGGCCGGCGACCTCACCGACGACGTCCGGCACGCCGAGGCGCTGGCCGGGCTGCGCGCCCACCCGGCGCTGGAGCAGGCCCGCCGCGACACGGTGCGCTACGCCGAGGAGGCGCGGGCCATGCTCGTTCCGCTGCCGGAGTGCACGGCGAAGGAGGCCCTTGAGGGGCTGTGCGACTCGGTGGTGCACCGGGCGGGCTGAGCCGCCCCTTTTCCCGGAACGTGCGCCGTGAGGCGCCGTGGCACCTGTGAGGCAGCCGGTGTCCCCTAGGGACCGGTCCGTCTTTGGTCTCATCCGCTCCGCCCTGTGGCGGTGTGAGGTCATCCCACCGGAGTAGGAGGAGTTGGCCCCGGGGGCTGACGCGTACGGCTGGCCGGTTTGGTGGGATTGGGGGCACCACGCCACGGCGGAACGGGTCACAATGAGCCCGGGGGTGGACGAGTGCGTCGCAGAGCAGGCCGCCGCTTACGACGGAGGTAAGGCACATGCCACGGAACCAACCGGCACAGGTCACCGACGAATGGGACGGGGACGGGGGGCGCTCCGCGAAGCGCCGCAAGACGATGCGGTACGCGATCCCGGTCGCGGTCGTGGGCGTCGCGGCGGCCTCGATCGGGCTGGTCCCGGCGTTCGCGGGCTCCGGCTCCCCGGATCTGCCGAAGATCTCGGCGCAGGACCTCATAGCCAAGATCGCGAAATCGGATGTGCAGCAGCTGTCCGGCACGATCCGCACCAACACCGACCTGGGCCTGCCGGCCGGCCTTTCGGGCAGCGGCGCCGCCGCGTTCGGCGGGGCCGCCGAGCGGGGCGGCAAGGCCGGTGACGACACGGGTTCCTCGGCGAGCCCGCAGAGCCGGCTCATGGGCCTGGCGTCCGGGTCGAACACGCTGCGCGTCGCCGCCGACGGGCCCGACAAGCAGCGGGTCTCGGTCGTCGGCAAGGCCGCCGAGTACAACTTCGTGCACAACGGCCGTGACGTCTGGGGTTACGACAGCAAGAGCAACACCGCGTACCACGCCACGATCCCGGCCGACGCGGGCAAGCACGGCTCGGACAAGTCCGGCAAGTCCGGCGGTCCGCAGAACATGACCCCGCAGGAGCTGGCCAAGAAGGCGCTGGAAGCGGTCGGCGACACCACCTCGGTCTCGGTCGACGGCACGGCCAAGGTGGCCGGGCGCGACGCGTACCAGCTCTCGGTCAAGCCCAAGCAGGCCGGCTCCACGGTCGACGCGATCCGCATCTCGGTGGACGCCGAGACCGGTGTGCCGCTGAAGTTCACGCTCACCCCCAAGGGCGGCGGGGCCGCGGCGGTCGACGTGGGTTTCACCTCCGTCGACTTCGCCAAGCCCGCGGCCGGCACCTTCGACTTCAAGCCGCCGAAGGACGCCAAGGTCGTCAACGGCGACCAGGCCGCCGCACAGCACCGCGCCAAGGGCGAGCAGGCCGCCGAGGGCCTCCAGGGCATCCTGGGGCAGCACGGCCTGACCGGCCAGGGCAAGGGCAAGCACGGCAAGGGCGCCGGCGGCTTCGACGTCCTGGGCAACGGCTGGACCTCGATCGCCCACCTCAAGGGCGCCGGATCCGGCCTGGCCACCGGCAAGGGCAAGAACGCCTCCGGTGACGCGGCCAAGCTGCTGGACAGCCTGAGCGAGAAGGTCAGCGGCGACTTCGGCTCCGGCCGGCTGTTCAGCACGCGCCTGGTCAACGCCCTGGTGACGGACGACGGCTCGGTCTACGCCGGTGCCGTGGACAAGGAAACCCTGATCAAGGCGGCCAACGCCGCGAAGTGACCGCGGAAGCGGGGCGGGCCGTCCGGGCCCGCCCCGCCACAGTGGGGGAGCCGATGACACAGCCGTCCGCCGGGGACCGGGTGATCGAGACCCGGGGCCTGACGAAGCGGTACCGCGGCGGGCAGCTCGCCGTCGACGGCCTCGACCTCGCCGTGCCACGCGGCAGTGTCTTCGGCTTCCTCGGCCCCAACGGCTCGGGCAAGACCACCACCATCCGCATGCTGCTGGGCCTGATCGATCCTTCTTCGGGCGCCGCCCGGCTGCTCGGCGAGCCGATGCCGCGGGCGGCCCGCCGGGTGCTCCCCAGGGTCGGTGCCCTCATCGAGGGCCCGGCCCTGTACGGCTTCCTCAGCGGGCGCGACAACCTCGTCCGGTACGACGCGGCCGACCCGGACGCCGACCCCCGTACCCGCGCGCAGCGGGTGGACGGCGCGCTCGAACGCGTCGGGCTGGCCGCCGCGTCCCGTAAGAAGGCCCGCGCCTACTCGCTGGGCATGAAGCAACGCCTGGGACTGGCCGCCGCGCTCCTGCGGCCACGGGAACTGCTCGTCCTGGACGAGCCGACCAACGGCCTGGACCCGCAGGGCATGCGGGAGATCCGCACCCTGGTCAGGGAGCTGGCGGGCGACGGCACCACCGTCTTCCTCTCCTCCCACCTCCTCGACGAGATCGAGCAGGTCTGCACGCACGCCGCGGTGATGGCGCGCGGCCGGCTGATCACCCAGGGCACGGTCGCCGCGCTGGCCGCCGGCGCACGGGGACGGCTGGTGGTCGGCACCACCGACACCGCCGACGCGGTGCGGGTGCTCAAGGAGTACGGCGTGACCGACCTCGTGGTCACGGAGGAGCGGGTGAGCGGGGAACCGCCGGCACCGGCCGGCGGGCCCCCCGGAGCGGCCGCTCCGCTCGATCCCGCCGAGGTGAACGCCGCGCTCGTACGCGCCGGGGTACGCGTACACGCCTTCGGCACGGAACGGGCGTCCCTGGAGGACGTCTTCGTACGGCTCACGGGAGAGGGCTTCGATGTCGCGGGTTGAGACAGCCGGGGCCGGGGCCGCCCTCCGTACGCCGCGGTCGCTCGGCCTGCTGCGCAACGAGATCGGTACGACCTTCCGGCGCTGGCGCACCCTCGCGCTGCTCGGCGTCCTCGCCGCCGTACCGGTCCTGATCGGCGTCGCCGTGCGGATCGAGACGGGCGGCGACGGCGGCGGGCCGGGCGCTTCGGGCGGCGCGGCCTTCATCTCGCAGGTCACCAACAACGGCCTCTTCCTGGTCTTCACCTCGCTGGCCGCGACCCTGCCGGTCTTCCTGCCGCTGGCGGTCGGTGTGGTGGCCGGGGACTGCGTCGCGGGCGAGGCCAACGCCGGGACGCTGCGCTACCTGCTCGTCGCGCCCGCGGGGCGGACAAAGCTGCTGCTGGTCAAGTACGCGACCACGGTGACGTTCTGTCTGGTGGGCACGCTGGTCGTGGCGGCTTCGGCCCTGGTGGCCGGCGTGCTGCTCTTCCCCGTCGGCGAGGTGACGCTGCTGTCCGGCACCACCGTGCCGTTCGGCGAGGGGCTGCTGCGGGCGCTGGCCGTCGCGGGCGTCGTGGCCTGCTCCCTCGTCGGTGTCGCGGCGATCGGGCTGTTCGTCTCGACGCTGACCAACAGCGGGATCGCCGCGATGGCCACCACGGTCGGCCTGCTGATCATGGTCCAGATCCTGGACGCCATCCCGCAGCTGCACGCGATCCAGCCGTATCTCTTCCCGCACTACTGGCTGTCCTTCGCCGACGTACTGCGCGACCCCGTCTACTGGGACCAGCTCCAGAAGAACCTCGGCCTCCAGGCGCTGTACGCGGCCGTCTTCGGCTCCGCGGCCTGGGCGCGCTTCACCGCCCGGGACATCACGTCCTGAACGCCGGCCGGTGACCGCTGCCGCTCCGGCCGGAGCGGCAGCGGCCCGCCGTCAGAAGGTCAGCTTCCAGCTGTCGATATAGCCGGTGTCCTGCGGACCGATGTCCTGCACCCGCAGCTGCCAGGTGCCGTCGGCCGTCTCGGCGGACGCGTCCACGGTGTACGTGGCGATCACGTCGGCCGCCGAGTCCGAGCCGTTCGAGCTCTTCAGCCGGTACGCCCGCCCGCTCGGGCCGACCAGGTCGATCACCAGGTCGCCGCGGTAGCTGTGCTTGACGGCCACACCGACCTGGAGCGCGGCCGGCGCGTTGCCCGTACGTCCGGTGACCGTCACCGGCGAGGTCACCGCGGCGCCCGCGTCCGGGATCTGCACGTCGGCGGTGTTCTCGAAGACGGTGCCGCCGGGCGGGGTGGTCGTGCCGACGCCCAGTGCCCACACCGCGTGCGCGACGGCGTCGCTGTTGCGGTCCAGGGCGGTGTCGTTGATGTTCGACGAGGTGTCGCAGGAGCGGTGGTAGCAGCGGTCGAAGGGCTGGCCCGCCGTGCCGCCCCACTTCTGCGCCTGGGCGGCCGTCTTGGTGTAGTCGGCGCCCGAGAACAGGCCGCCGACGGCGATGCCGACGTTCTTGAAGGGGGCGTGGTCGCTGCGGCCGTCGCCCTCGGTCTCGATCTCGGTGGGGATGCCGCGCGCGGCGTAGAAGTCCTTGAAGACGCCCTCGATCTGCGGGTTGTCGTCGTAGACGAAGTAGCCGGGGTTCGGCGAGCCCACCATGTCGAAGTTCAGGTAGCCGCTGAACTTCGCGCGGTCGGCCGCGGACAGCCGGCTGACGTAGTACTGGGAGCCGCGCATGCCCAGTTCCTCGGCGCCCCACCAGCCGAAGCGCAGGTGCTTGGTGGGTTTGGCGGCCTCGCGGGCCACCGCCAGCGCGGTTTCCAGGACCGCGGCGGAGCCGGAGCCGTTGTCGTTGATGCCGGGTCCCGCGCTGACGGAGTCGAGGTGGGCGCCGGCCATCAGGACCTGGTTCGGGTCGCCGCCGGGCCAGTCGGCGATCAGGTTGTAGCCGGTGGCGCCGCTCGCGGTGAACTGCTGCACGCTGGTGGTGAAGCCCGCCGCGTCCAGCTTGCCCTTGATGTAGTCGAGCGACGCCCGGTAACCGGCCCGGCCGTGGGCCCGGTTGCCGCCGTTGGCGGTGGCGATCGACTGGAGCTGGCCCAGGTGGGCCTTGACGTTGGCCACCGGGATGTCGGGGGCGGCGAGCGCGGTGGCGGCCGTGGGAGTGGGGGAGTGGCCGGCGGCGGGCGCGGCGGTTGCCGCACCGGCCGCCCCGGGTATCGCAACGATCAGGCCGATCGCGGCACCGGTGGCGGTGAGCCGGAAGCCGCCGGGGCCGCCTCCCCTGCCGCTGCCGCCGGCGGGGTCCCCGCCAGTGCCGGATCTTCGAAAACGAAGGGTCGCAGAGCGTATACCAGCGTTCCATGCCATGAGAGGGGTCTCCGGATTCCGAACGTGAGGTGAACGGACCGTGCGTGGCGCGAAGTTGATGCTGGGCGCGGCACGCCCCGCTGGCAAGGCGGAAACCGGACACCCCGCCCCGCATATCGCGCACGGCGGTACGCGGCGGCCTACCGGGGCTACGAGGTGCGCCGCGAGGCGGCCGTGGTGGCCTCCGGAGCAGCCGGAACCGACGCGGGGCCGGCGGGCGCGGCGGGCCGGCCGGCGGCCGCGACGCGTGCCGCGGCCAGGGCCGTGCGCCCCGTACGGGCGGTACGGATCGCGTCGTACGTCAGGAGCACCAGCGCCAGCCAGACGAGGGCGAAGCCCGCCCAGCGCTCCGGCGGCATCTCCTCGTGGAAGACCAGCAGGCCGAGGGCGAACTGGAAGGTCGGCGCCAGGTACTGGAGCATGCCGAGCACGGTCAGCGGCAGGCGCATGGCCGCCGCGCCGAAGGCGATCAGCGGCAGCGCGGTGGCCACGCCGCAGCCCATGAGCAGCAGCATCCGGCCTGTCCCGCCCGTCACGAACCCGGCGTCGCCGCGCACACCGAGATAGACCAGGATGCCGAGCGCGGGCAGGAACTGCATCGCCGTCTCCGCGCTGAAGCCCTCGATCCCGTCCATCTTCACACCCTTCTTGACCAGGCCGTACGTGGCGAACGAGAACGCCAGCGCGAGCGAGATCCAGGGCACCTTGCCGTACGCCACGGCCATCACGACCACCGCCGTGCTGCCGACGCCCACGGCCGCCCACTGCAACGGGCGCAGCCGCTCACGCAGCACCAGCACGCCGAAGGCGATGCTGACCAGCGGGTTGATGAAGTAGCCCAGACTCGCTTCGAGTACGTGTCCGGCGTTGACCGCCCAGATGTACAGGAACCAGTTGACGGAGATGACCGCGGCGCAGACCAGGACCAGGCCGAGCCGCTTGGGCTGCCGCACCAACTGCCGCGTCCAGGACCAGCGGCGCAGCCCGGCCAGGATGACGACGGCGACCGGCAGCGACCACACCATCCGGTGGGCCAGGATCTCGGCGGGGGCCAGGTCGCCCAGTAGGTGCCAGTAAAGGGGGAGCAGGCCCCACACCACGTATGCGGCCGTGCCGTAGACGAGTCCTGTGTGCTGGTCCGACTGGGGTTGCAAGGGGCCCTCCGCTGAATGCCGCTCCACCCGCGCCGCCTTGGCTGCGGTTCGCGATCTGAAGGTAACGCCAGAAGGGCCGGATGTCATGCCCGTACCGCAATACGGTCATGACAGCCGCGCGGGCCGGCGAAGGCCGCGGAGGAGGCGGGTTCCGGCCGAAAACAGTGGTGCCCGTACGAGACGCGGGACGACGTCTCGTACGGGCACCGAAAGCGGCGCGGGCGGGGGCTAGCCGACCACGGTCCAGGTGTCGTTGCCGGCGAGCAGGGAGGCGAGGTCGCCCTTGCCCTTCTGCTCGATGGCGGTGTCGAGTTGGTCGCCCATGAGGGTGTCGTAGACGGGGCGGTCGACATTGCGCAGCACGCCGATGGGGGTGTGGTGCAGGGTGTCGGGGTCGGCGAGGCGGGAGAGGGCGAAGGCGGTCGTGGGGGAGGGGCTGTGCGCGTCGTGGACGAGCACCGCGTCCGCGCCCTCCGCCGTCACGTCGACGACCTTCAGGTCGCCGGTGGCCGGGTCGCGGACCACGCCCTTGGACCCCAGGCCGTCGGCGGCCGGGGCGCCGAAGCGGATCGGCTGCCCGTGCTCCAGGCGGATGACGGCCTCTTCGGCCTGCTGCTTGTCCTTGAGGACCTCGAAGGCGCCGTCGTTGAAGATGTTGCAGTTCTGGTAGATCTCCACCAGTGCCGTGCCGGGGTGGGCGGCGGCCGCGCGCAGCACGCTGGTCAGGTGCTTGCGGTCGGAGTCGACGGTGCGGGCTACGAAGGAGGCCTCGGCGCCGAGGGCCAGCGACACCGGGTTGAAGGGCGCGTCCAGCGAGCCCATCGGCGTCGACTTCGTGATCTTGCCGACCTCGGAGGTGGGGCTGTACTGGCCCTTGGTCAGGCCGTAGATCCGGTTGTTGAACAGCAGGATCTTGAGGTTGACGTTGCGGCGCAGGGCGTGGATGAGGTGGTTGCCGCCGATGGACAGGGCGTCACCGTCGCCGGTGACCACCCATACCGACAGATCGCGCCGGGAGGAGGCCAGGCCGGTGGCGATGGCCGGGGCACGGCCGTGGATGGAGTGCATCCCGTAGGTGTTCATGTAGTACGGGAAGCGGGAGGAGCAGCCGATGCCGGAGACGAAGACGATGTTCTCCTTGGCCAGGCCGAGTTCGGGCATGAAGCCCTGCACGGCGGCCAGCACGGCGTAGTCCCCGCAGCCGGGGCACCAGCGCACCTCCTGGTCGGACTTGAAGTCCTTCATGGACTGCTGCGCCTCGGCCTTGGGCACCAGGGAAAGCGCCTCGATCGTCGAGGACCCCTCCGCGATCGTCTCAGTCATTGATGGCCTCCTTAAAGACCTCCGCAAGCTGTTCGGCCTTGAACGGCATTCCGCTGACCTGGGTGTGGGAGCGGGCGTCGACGAGGTACTTGGCCCGCAGCAAGGTGGCGAGCTGGCCGAGGTTCATCTCCGGCACCACGACCTTGTCGTAGCGGGCGAGTACCTCGCCCAGGTTGTGCGGGAAGGGGTTGAGGTGGCGCAGGTGGGCCTGGGCGACGCGGCCGCCCTCGCGCCGTACCCGGCGCACCGCGGCGGTGATCGGCCCGTACGTCGAGCCCCAGCCCAGTACCAGGGTGTCGGCGCCGCCGTCCGGGTCGTCCACGGCCACCTCGGGCACCGCGATGCCGTCGATCTTTGCTTGGCGGGTGCGGACCATGAAGTCGTGATTGGCCGGGTCGTAGGAGATGTTGCCGGTGCCGTCCTGCTTCTCGATCCCGCCGATGCGGTGCTCCAGGCCCGGCGTGCCGGGCACCGCCCACGGCCGCGCGAGCGTCTGCTCGTCGCGCTTGTACGGCCAGAACACCTCCGTGCCGTCCGCCAGCGTGTGGTTCGGGCCGGAGGCGAACTGCACCCGCAGGTCGGGCAGCTGGTCGACCTCGGGGATGCGCCACGGCTCGGAGCCGTTGGCCAGGTAGCCGTCGGAGAGCAGGAAGACCGGGGTGCGGTAGGCCAGCGCGATGCGGGCCGCCTCCAGCGCCGCGTCGAAGCAGTCGGCGGGCGTCTGCGGCGCCACGATCGGCACCGGGGCCTCCCCGTTGCGCCCGTACATCGCCTGCAGCAGGTCCGCCTGCTCGGTCTTGGTGGGCAGGCCGGTCGAGGGCCCGCCGCGCTGGATGTCCACGATCACCAGCGGCAGCTCCAGGGAGACCGCCAGCCCGATCGTCTCCGACTTCAGCGCCACCCCGGGCCCGGAGGTGGTGGTCACCGCCAGCGCCCCGCCGAAGGCGGCGCCCAGTGCCGCGCCGATCCCGGCGATCTCGTCCTCGGCCTGGAAGGTGCGCACGCCGAAGTTCTTGTGGCGGGACAGCTCGTGCAGGATGTCGGAGGCGGGGGTGATCGGGTAGGAGCCCAGGTACAGCGGCAGGTCGGCCTGCTGCCCGGCGGCGATCAGGCCGTAGGACAGGGCCAGGTTGCCGGAGATGTTGCGGTAGGTGCCGGTCGGGAAGGCGGCGGTGGCCGGCGCGACCTGGTAGGAGACGGCGAAGTCCTCGGTGGTCTCGCCGAAGTTCCAGCCCGCCCGGAACGCGGCCACGTTCGCCTCGGCGATCTGCGGCTTCTTGGCGAACTTGCGGCGCAGGAACGCCTCGGTGCCCTCGGTGGGCCGGTGGTACATCCACGACAGCAGGCCCAGCGCGAACATGTTCTTGGACCGCTCGGCCTCCTTCCGGGACAGGCCGAAGTCCTTGAGCGCCTCGATGGTCAGCGTCGTCAGCGGCACCGGGTGGACGTTGTACGCCTCCAGCGAGCCGTCCTCCAGCGGGCTGACGGCGTAACCGACCTTGGCCATCGGGCGCTTGGTGAACTCGTCGGTGTTGACGATGATGTCCGCGCCGCGCGGTACGTCGGCCAGGTTCGCCTTCAGGGCCGCCGGGTTCATCGCCACCAGCACGTTGGGGGCGTCACCGGGGGTGAGGATGTCGTGGTCGGCGAAGTGCAGCTGGAAACTGGAGACGCCCGGCAGGGTGCCGGCCGGGGCCCGGATCTCGGCGGGGAAGTTCGGCAGGGTCGAGAGGTCGTTGCCGAAGGACGCCGTCTCGGACGTGAACCGGTCGCCCGTGAGTTGCATGCCGTCACCCGAATCGCCCGCGAACCGGATGATCACCCGGTCCAGGCGACGTACCTCTTTACCGCCGTCATTACCGCCTCCGGCGCCGGTCCCGGGAGCGGGCGGCTCCCCGGTGAGCGCTCCGTCGGCCTGCTCGGCTTGGCTGCTGACCTGGCTGGTCACTGCTTCGGACCTCCCTTGGGGCGGTGGCTCGGGACTCGTCGTGCCGACCGGTCGTCCCACGAACATCGTACGTGGGTAAGGGTCGCCTTCCCTGGGCCGATCACATGATGGACGTGGACGTGAGACGCCGTTCTGTCAGGAATTGTCATGGAACAACCGCCCCCCGGCCCCCTTCTCCAAGACGCTTGCGTCTCGGCCATTGGTTCTACTCCTTTGGTCCCGGTACGGCCCCGGCCGTACCCGGACCTGCGCGGCTGACGGCGTGTCGGTTTCTCAGGAGTCGAGATAGGTGAGCACGGCCAGCACCCGCCGGTGATCCCCGTCACTCTGCGACAGGCCCAGCTTGAGGAAGATGTTGCTGACGTGCTTCTCCACCGCACCGTCGCTCACCACCAGCTGCCGTGCGATCGCCGAGTTCGTCCGCCCCTCGGCCATCAGCCCCAGGACCTCACGCTCCCGCGGCGTGAGATGCGCCAGCACGTCCTGCTTGCGGCTGCGGCCCAGAAGCTGCGCGACCACTTCGGGGTCCAGCGCGGTGCCCCCCTCGGCGACCCGGACCACCGCGTCGACGAACTCCCGCACTTCGGCTACCCGGTCCTTGAGGAGATAGCCGACCCCGTGACTGGATCCCGCCAGCAATTCCGTCGCGTACTGCTCCTCCACGTACTGCGACAGCACCAGCACCCCCAGCCCCGGGTGATCGCGCCGCAGCCGCACCGCGGCCCGTACCCCCTCGTCCGTGTGCGTCGGCGGCATCCGTACGTCCGCCACGACCACGTCCGGCAGCGCGTCCTCCGCGGCCAGCTCCCCGATGACCTTGATCAGCGCTTCGGCGTCGCCCACCCCGGCCACGACGTCGTGCCCCCGGTCGGTCAGCAACCGGGTCAGGCCCTCCCGAAGCAACACCGAATCCTCGGCGATGACCACCCGCACCCTGTCCTCCACGTCTTTCAAGCCCCCACGTTTCGGTGTTTTCCCACCCCTGCGCCCCCAAGCATCCCAGCATCCGATCCCGCCCGCCCCCAGCCGCCGGGATTAAAGGAGGTGACAGTTCAGAGGGAGGGAAACCGGAGGGGCGAAGTCCGAACGCGCGCCGGTTCCGCCGGTGGGCGGAGCACAGCCGGCCGGCTGATGGCACAGGCTCTTACGGGCCCGGGGGCAAACCGGGTCGTCCCGGAACACGCCGAAGGGGCGAAGCCGGTCCGCCCTGGTGGGAAACCAGGCCGTACGGCTCGCCCCTTCGACGCCCCCCGGAGCGGCGCGGCCGACGGGTATCAGCCCCGCCAGGGCAACTCCGCCGTGATCGCCGTCGGCCCGCCCACCGGGGAGTCGACGACGAGCAGGCCGTCGACCGCGCCGAGCCGTTCCGCCAGGCCCGCCAGCCCGCTGCCCGATTCGGTGTTCGCGCCGCCCTGGCCGTCGTCCGTGACGAGAACCATGATCCGGTCACCCGCATGCCACACGTCCACGGTGGCGGCGGACGCGCGAGCGTGCTTGGAGACGTTCTGCAGCAGCTCGGAGACGGTGAAGTAGGCGATGCCCTCGATGGCGGCGGCGGGGCGGTGGTCCAGGTCGACGGAGACCTTGACCGGCACCGTGCAGCGGCCGGCCAGCGAGGTCAGGGCCGGGCCCAGCCCCCGGTCCGTGAGGATCGCCGGGTGGATGCCCCGCGCGAGGTCCCGCAGCTCCTGGAGGGCCACCTTCACCTCGCCGTGCGCCTCGTCCACCATCTTGGCCGCGGCCTGCGGGTCCTCCGCCAGCTTCTCCTTCGCGAGCCCCAGGTCCATGGCGAGCGCCACCAGCCGCGCCTGCGCGCCGTCGTGCAGGTCCCGCTCGATGCGCCGCAGGTCGGCGGCGGCGGTGTCCACGACCACCCCGCGGTCCGTCTCCAGCTCCGATACGCGCGTGGCGAGCCGGGACGGGCCCAGCAGCCCGTACACCAGGACCCGGTCCACCTGCGTCAGCCCGTGTATCACCCACGGCCCGGCCAGCACGAGCACCAGCCCGAGACCGCTGGCCAGCGCCACCCCGCCGGGGGAGTCCAGATAGAGGCCGTCGCCGCGCCCGTTGCCCCACAGCTGGATGCCCGGCTGGTCGAGGTAGGCGGGGAACGTCCACTGCCACAGCGGGTAGAGGAACAGCGACCAGGCCACCGTCCAGAACGTCACCGCCACGGAGAACGCGAACACGGCCCAGGGCATCTGCAGCACGCCGTACAGGAAATGACGCCAGGAGGCGCCGCTCTTGAGGACCGCCGCGACCCGGCCCATCATCCCCGGCTTGCCGGCCCGCAGCGGCTCCGGAGCGTCCACGTCCATGTGCAACAGGGCGCGCGCACGGACGCGCTCCAGATGCCCCATCCCCCGGCAGCCGAGCAGCCCGCCCGCGAGGACGGGTATGCCCAGGAAGGTGACCAGCAGGCCCGCCCCGATCGCGATCATGGTGATGGCGTAGGTGAACATCACGACCGACACCGGGAGGCTGAGGACGAGGTAGAGGAACTCCCGCCAGGTACGCCCCGAGAACGGGGCGCGCAGCGCGGCGGGCACCCGCGGGCGTGTGGATCGAGGTTCGTACGCGGTATCCATCATCTCGTCGTCCGTTCTGCCAAGTCCGGGCCGGCCCATCGCCGGTGCCTTCCGGCGCCTTCGGCCACGTCCGGCCGCTGCCGCTGCCGGCGCCGCCGCTTCCGGCGCCGCCAGTACCTCAAGGCTCGGGGATCGGCGCGGTCCGCACCATGAGGGACAGCGCAGTCTTCAACCTGGGGTTATCCCCACCCCGCGCCGCCGCCACTACCCGTGCGGCCTCCCCCCGCTGGCCCCCGACCTCTTCCCCGCCCCCAACCTTTTCCCTGTCCCCGGCCCTTCCCTGCTCCCGGCCCCTTCCCCGCCCCCGGCTCCTTTCCTGTTTCCTGCTCCCGGCTCCGCCACGGCAGTTCGGCCGTCACCCGCGTCGGCCCGCCGGCCGGCGAATCGAGGACGAACAGCCCGTCCACCGCCCCCAGCCGCTCCGCCAGCCCGGCCATCCCGCTGCCGCCGTCCAGCCGCGCTCCGCCCCGCCCGTCGTCCTGCACCTGGAGCAGCAGCCGGTCCCGCGCCCGCCAGACCTCCACCCGCGCGGACCGTGCGCCACTGTGCTTGGAGACGTTCTGCAGCAGCTCCGAGACGGTGAAGTACGCGATGCCCTCGATCGCCGGCGCGGGCCGCTCCGCCACGTCCACCTCGACCTCCACCGGCACCGTGCAGCGGCCGGCCAGCGAGGTCAGGGCCGGGCCCAGCCCCCGGTCCGTGAGGATCGCCGGATGGATGCCGCGGGCGAGGTCCCGCAGCTCCTGGAGGGCGAGTTTCACCTCGCCGTGCGCCTCGTCCACCATCTGCGCCGCCGCGTCCGGGTCCTCCAGCAGCTTCTCCTTCGCCAGCCCGAGCCCCATCGCCAGCGCGACGAGCCGGGCCTGCGCGCCGTCGTGCAGGTCCCGCTCGATCCGGCGCAGGTCGGCGGCGGCCGCGTCGGAAACCGTCGCGCGGTCCGTCTTCAGCTCGGCGATCCGCCGCTCCAACTCGTCGGAGGGCGACAGCAGGCCGCGGACCATCATCCGGTCGGCGTTGGCCAGTCCGCGCGCGACCCACGGCAGCACGGGCCAGGCCACGAAGAGCGAGACGAGCACCACCGGAAAGGTCAGCAGCGACCAGGGCAGCCGGACGATCGTGTACAGCGCGTGCCGCCACCCGACCGGGTCCTTCAACCGCAGCCACACCCAGGAGAAGAACCCCTGGTCCAGCGCCCGCAACGGACTGGGCTCCGCCACCCGTACGCCCAGCAGACGCCGCGCGCGGGCACGTTCCAGCTTCCCGTACTGCCGGCACACCAGCAGCCCCGCCGCGAGCAGCGGCAGCCCGACCACGGTGACGGACAGCCCGATACCGGCCACCAGCCAGACCACCAGTACGGCGAAGGCGGTCACGCCCAACGGGAAGTTGGTCAGCAGGTGCGCGATCTCCCGCCAGGTCACGGAGGAGAGCGCGGCACGCGGCGGCGGCAGGGGCTCGTCGGCGTGCCCGGTGACGGACGACGCGAAAAGCCCGCCCGAAGCCGAAGGGCGCCCCTGGCGCCCGTCATGAACGGAACGTGCGGTCATATGCCCTAGCTTGCCGGTAGCCACCCGAGCTGACCATGGGGGATGTTGGTGGGCGGAGGTGGGGTTTGCCCCACCCCCGCCCACCAACCCGCCCTCCGAAACGGCCCTGCCCGGGAACCGCCGTCGATGTCAGTGGCGTCTGATAAATCTGTATTGATTCCGCCTCACTGTTCCAAATGCTGTTGCTGTCACCAGTGCGGCACTAGTTGGGTGGTCGGTGAACGGGGGGTGTCCATGATCGCCAATCGTGGCCGCCGAAGCGAAAGAGCGTATATCGGGAGGGTGAGCAACGGTGGGTCTCAAGTTCGACATGGGCAGTCAAACGCTGTCGACGCTGTCCGGCCAGACCCAAGGGTCTTCTGAGGACCTCGGTGCGCTGGTCAAGCAGCTGGTGGTGGCCGCGCAACCGCTGGAGGGAAAGTTCAACGGCGCGGGCAAGGCGGCCTTCGACAATTTCAAGCGCAATTCCGATGAGATCGCGGCTTCACTGAACGGAGCGCTCCGCTCGATCCTCGGCGGCCAGAAGGGCATGGACCGGTCCTTCATTGCCGGCGAACACGAAGCAGCGGACAACGCGCGCCAGTCGATGGCCTCGGCGAACTTCGACGCGGCCCGTTTCTCCGGGCGCTGACCTACAGACGTATTCACGTGGTACCGAATTCAACTTCCGCGCGGGACTCCCGTGCGGGAAGGGGGCAACCATGGCCGCTGGAGCGGACCGGCGCAGCTACGACACCGGAGCATCCGGTGAGGCACAGAGCAACCTGCAGTCGGTGATCGCACGCCTGGAGTCGCTGATCGGCGAGCGGGACCGCCAGGTGAAGGCGGCGATGGCCGACTTCACCGCGGACGGCGTCTCGGACCAGTACCACGCGGCGGAACAGCGCTGGAACCGTACCGCGTCCGAGGTCCGTTCGATCATCCACCTGCTGCGCACCACGCTGGAGAAGAACGACGGTACGGCCCAGACGGCCATCCAGCGCGCCAAGGCAGCCGTGGACGCCATCGGCTGAGGCATCCGGCACCAGCCGTGGTCAAGGCCATGGCGAGACAGCCACGAGGCAACGGGGAAGGCAAGGCAGGAGCGGTTGGGGGGCAAGGCATGACCGGGTGGGACATCACGCCATCGGGCGTCTATCAGGTGCTGAACAAGACTCGGGGCCAGGCGGACGAGCTCGCCACGGAAATCTCTTCGTACGACGCCCATCTGCAGTCGGCGGCAGGGGCGGCGGGCACGCTCGCGTTCGGAGCGGGCGCGTCCGCGGCCGGGGGGAAGGGCGGAGCCGGCGGGGCGGAAGCGCCAGGAGGGCCGGTGGCTGCGGCGCTCGGCGAGTTCTCCCAGCACACCGCGGACAACCTGCTCTTTCTCGTGGCCCGTACCGGCAAGTCGGTGGCCGGTGCCGCCGAGGCCACCACCGCGTACGAACGCGGGCTGACGGAGATGGCGGCGAACGCCCAGCACGCCGCACTCAGCGCACCCGATCTCGAACAGTTCAAGGCAGAGGATGCCCGGCAGCAAGACGGCGGCGGGAAGTAGGGGGAAGAGTGAGCACGGATCCGATCGATCCTTCCGGCATCCCGAGGTTCACAGGAAACCTGGAGCAACTGGAGAAGGACGCCGCGGCCCTGAAGAAGAGCGCCGCTGACATACGCCACCGCGGCTCGGACATCCACACCGGCTTCCAGGGGCTGGGCTCCTTCTACCGGGCCCCGGAGGCCGACCAGCTCTTCAGCACGACGAAACCGGTCGCCGACAAGGCCGATGCTTTCGCCGACGACCTTGAGCAGGCCGCTGCCGCGTTGGACAGCTATGCCGCGGAAGTGCGCCCGCTGGTCACCAAGCTGGACCGGTTGCGCGGTCAGGCGGCCGCCTTCGTCGCCGATGACGTCAAGACCGACGAGGACTGGCAGTACGACGAGGACAAGGTCGCAAAGAACAACGACCTGTGGCAGGACGTCAAGGTGACCACCGTCGCGTTCTGGAACGCGGAGCGCGCCACCGCCAACAAGATCTCCGCTTTGGTCGGCGGTACCCATTGGGTGCCGGACGACGGTTCACACAAGCCGAACTCCTACCGGTTCTCTGCCGAGGACATGGACAAGGCCGGTGAGATGCCGTGGGGCACAGTGGTCGAGGAGAAGCGGCACTGGTACGAGCCTGCCCAGTGGGGCCACTGGGCAAAGGCCTACTTGTGGGACGGCCTGGTCATGGACGGTGCCGTCGGCACCGTGGACGGTCTGTGGACCATGCTGGGCGGGCACGGCGGGGAGAGAGCGGGGGCCGCCTGGAAGAACTTGTTCAACGGGCTCGGCGGCCTCGGTCAGTACCTGGTGTGGCCCGTCGACTGGCTGTGCTCCACGACTCTCGGCGGCGGCAATCCCGACAATGAGCAGAAGGCTGCGTTCCGGGAGATCCTCAAGGGCTTCGTGGCCTGGGACCAGTGGGGAGAGAACAAGGCAAGGGCTGCGGGCGCGGCATCCTTCAACGTCTTCACCACGATCGCCACTATCGGTGCGGGGGGCGCGGTACGGGCCGGAACGGGAGCGGCGGGCAAGGCGGCCGAGGTGTCCAACGCCATCGGCAAGATAGGCCGGGCCATTGATCCCGTGACACAGGGAACGAGGGCTGCCGGTGCCGCCATCAAGGCCACGAAGCTCGATCAGGCGATCCACGCCGCCTTTCAGGGCACCAAGGCAAGCAAGGCCCTCGACAACCTGCGCAATGCACTGACGGCCAGGGCCACCGCCACCCCGTCCGGTTCACTTCACCTACCGGACGGCCGCTCCGTCAGCCTCCACGGCCCTCTCCCCGACCTACCTCCGGGCAAAACCGCGGTGGAACTCCCGCACGGCGCAGGCAACGTCCCGGAACACTCGGTCAAATACGGCGACGACGAATTCCTCACCCCCAAGGGCAAGGTCGTCGACCGCCACGGCGCCACGGTCAAGGGTTCCCACCCCATGGCAGAAGCCTCCGCCGCCGACCGCGCGCTCCTCGACAAGTCTTCGCAGGCACCTGATTCTGCCCCTTCGGTTCCGGCTGACCGCGAGTTGGCCACAACAGGAGCCCTGCCACACTCGAAGGGCGATTCTGCCCTTCATGCCGATGGCCGCCTGCAAGGTGATGCGGGGGGAGCAGGCAACGCCGCGCGTGGGGGGCGTCATGCGGTGGCGTCCACCGGCGGCGGTGGGCACCACATGCCAGAGCAAAGCCAAAGTGGTGGCCGGGCCAGTGATGGACATGGCAATGGCGGCAATACCGTGCATCCCGAGCCGAACAAGGGACTCAGTAACCACAACAATGAAGCCAGCCGTCATACGGGCCCTGCAACTCGCGGCACAGGTGACGCTTCTACGGCCCTCCCTTCGGAAGGTGGGCATCTGGGCGATGGAGGTACTGCAAGCAACCCCGGTACGGAGATAGGCTCACCGGACGACGTACCGCACCAGGCCGCGGAAACACCGAGGAGGCCGCCTGAAGGTGAGCCCATGCGGGAGATGTCACCTTCGGAAAGGGCGCAGCACCAGCAACGCTTGGAAGAACTCGAAAGGCGTTATGTCGACGACTTCAAGCACCTTGAGCACGACCCCGATCATAAAAATGTCATCAATGCCAATTCTCGGGACGAGGCCAGGGTGGGCCTCGATATGAGGGAACAGGGAAGATTGCCGGCGGATATCAGGAGGCCGGACCTGGCGGATCAGGGGGATTTCCGCTCGGAGACTACCGGTCGGTTTTACGATATCAAGGCTGTCCATTCCGATTGGCCTCCGCTCAATAATCAGCGCGATAAATCGAAACCCTTCCGTGGCGCCTACAATCCCGCCAATAACCATAAATTCGTGACCAAGCTGCGGACAATGATCGAGGTGCGGGGGCGCGTGACTGTCATTGACACGCGGAATGCGAGCCAAGCGGCTATCGACGATGTAAGGAAAGTGGTCGAGACTCATGGTTGGGGAGACGATGTCATCTGGTACCCGTGAAGGATGGGCCCCGAAAAGGTTTCCCGAAGATCGAGCGGCAGCGGAAGCGCTCAATGACTGGGTTGCCGCAGGGAACCCACAGTTCGACGGGGAGGACCTGGATTTTCGTGGTTCCGACCTGTCCGGCGGTGATTTCTCGGCGTCTCGGTTCACCGGTGCGAATCTGACGGGAGTTTCAGCAGAAAGGGCAACGTTCTACCGGGCGGACTTTTCGTCGACCGACCTCTCTGGCGCGGACCTCAGAGGTGCCGATCTGGTAAAGGCTGAATTCGATGAGACGTTGCTGCGGTCCGCTCGGTTCGATGGTGCGGACATGGGTAGTGCCACGCTCTACGCCGTGGATGCTAGGGAGGGGGTCTTCCGCGGTGCCCGCCTCTCCGGAACCACGTTCCTTGAAAGTGATCTCCGCGGCGCGGACCTTTCGTTCGCCGTGTTGAGTGAAGCCGTACTCCAGGTGACGATCAGCGAAGCGACCGTACTAAACGGCGTTACGGGTACTTGCTTCGGTCCTGTCGTTCTGGAACTTTCCGGTTCCTTGAAGCAGCTTGACGGGCCGGCTCTTCAGGAATGGTTTTTCCATCATGGAGGAACCGTTGAAGTGCTTGCAGCGCGTGGTCGCAAAAAGTAAGGTCTCTCCTGTGAGCGGTCCCCTCGATTCACAGGGCTGAAGTCGCGAACTCGAAACTGCGAGGCGTGGTAACGGTTCTGCGTCTTCTGCCTTCGGGCGCTACCCGGAAGCCCGGAATTCAACCAAAGCGAGAGTCGCAGATGAGGGCAGGCAAATAAGCTTAGGGTGGGCGGGGGGACAGGGCTGGTTCCGCTCGCGGAGGAGCGCGTCTTCGAACGCGGCAGGGGGTGGAATAACAGATCGTGGAACGAATCTGCGACGGCCGGCTGAAGGCTGGCGATCTGGGCAAAGTCTTCGACGGTCTGCCCTCCGGCAGCCCTTTCACACTAGGAGGCTCCTCGTGATCACTTCTACCCCGTTGGCTCGTTGGACCTGGGGGGACGAGGTGGCGGGCGACGATTGGGTGACGGCGGGTGTGGAGTCGGCGGGTGCCGCCCTCTCTGTTCTTGCCGGACATCGGCTTGTCGTAGGGGATGTTCCGATTCGTGTGGCGGTCCTCGAAGCCGGAAACCCGGAAAATTTCCTCTACCAGCACGTCTTCTCGGTGAACAGTGCCTCGCTCGATGCCGATATGCCATGTATCGTTGCTGAAATCTCAAAAAGTGTCGTTCCTGGTCGGGTGGGCAGCGTGAATGTGGATGCCACCTGCGCCGGAACGTTGCTCGGGCACGGTGCGGAGTATCACGAAGAGCGGTTGTTCTTGCTCGGAGTGTCCGTTGCGGTCGATTTCTTGTCCATCCGCCTGGCGACATACTCGGATGCGTGGATGCCCTTCGACCTGCGGGGGCGAGAGCAGAGGTCGGTGCACGGAGCCAATTACCCGCGGCTTGCGGCGGCGCTGAAGGGGATCTCGGAAGTCGTGGGGGATGCGGTGGAGCCGGATGACCCCACGTGGTTCGGCACTCCGAGCGAGACGGGAGTGGACAACCACTTCGACCCTGACGGTTCGGCGTCCGATGTGTGGAGCACCTTCGAAATTCCGTACCGAAATCGAGTTTTTCACCATCGATCGCAGTTCGGTCGCGACGGCTACCGGCGCTCCATCGATGGTGTTGTGCATTATGTGCCGGTAGGGGACGACCGTGGAGTGCTCGGTTACCTGTGGGCGTCGGACGAGGGTGCCGCGGCCAGCTACGAGCCGCGCGAATCCTCGGGGGAAGCCGGCTACAGGGCCGGTCTCTCCTGGCTGGAGCTGCTCCGGCAAGCGGAAGAGCGAGGGATGCGTCCTTCTGAAGCTCTCGCAGAGCTCGCCGGGGTGCCCGGTGACGAAAAAATGGGGCATGCGCTCTCGAACAAGTCGGCCCAGATTGCGAGTCTGGTTTCTCTCAGGGAAATGGCAAGCCGCGAATAAGATGGCGCGTGGGGACTGTGCTCACGCCGGAGGCATCCTGTGATCACGTCTGAGCCTGTCGGCGACTGGAGCCGGGACTTCCTTCGCCGTGAGCCGCGAAAGAGCGTGGCGGGCGAAGGGGTGGAGATCACCGCCGCTGCATGGCGCGTTCTTTCTCGGCTTGACCTTGCTAACTGTGCCCGTGCTCGTTGAGGGCCAGGCTGGGATGATGGTCGGGAGCGTAGGGTGTCGCGGTGGGAGGGGTAGGCGCTGATGGCGCGGGACTATGACAGTCAATTGTTGGAATCGGTTTCCGTGCGGCGGCGACGCCTGCGGGACGCGCTGTTGTTCGGAGGGCAGCGGACGCGGCGCAGCCTGGACGAGAATGTCGGCAAAATCTTCGGGGGCGTCGCCCTCGCGGCCGTGGTGTGTGCCGGCTGTGTGGGGTGGTCGTTCATCTCCGGGAAGATGGCGCACGGGAACGGCGCGCCGGGTACGCCGGGGGTACGGCCGAGTGCGGGGGCGAGTATGAGTGCGGGCACGAATACGAGTTCGGGTTCTAGCGTGGGGGCCTCTGCGGCATGGTGAGTACGGCGACCGGGCGGCGCGCGGCGTTGAGCCGGGTGACCTTGGTGGGTGAACGGCGGCGCGTCGACCTGGTGTTGCCCGCGCACGAGCCGGTCGGTGCCCTGCTGCCCGAGGTGCTGACGTTGCTCGGCGACCGGGTGGCGCAGGAGCCGTTGATGCGCCGCTTGGTGACGGTCGACGGGACGGTGCTCGCACAGGACGCCACGCTTGCTTCTGCGAACGTGGCCGACGGGGCCGTGCTGCGGCTGGTGCGGGAGCAGGAAACGCCGGCGGCGCCGGTCGTGCACGACGTCACCGACGAGGTGGCCGACGACCTGGATGTACGTGCCTGGCGGTGGGGCGAGCGGAGCCGGTCCTGGTCGGCGGTCGGGGCGAGTGTGCTCCTGGTGGTCGTCGCGGGCGTGTGCGCGACGGCCTGGTACGGGGCCGGGCGGGTCGGGCCGTGGCTGTGGGGCGCCTCGGTGGTCGCTGCCGGGGCCGGTGCGGTGGCCGGGGCGCTGCTGCGCAAGGCGGCACTGGGCACGGCCCTGCTGCTTGCGGGCGGAGCGCTCGGTGCGCTCGCTTCGTGGGACGTGGCGGCAGGCGGAGCCCTGCGTCTGGCCGCTGTCGGAATGACGGTGACGGTCGTGCTCGCCCTGCTCGGAGTCTGTACGGGTCTGGGCCGGGGCGGGCTGATCGGCGCGGTCGCTGTGGCGGCCGCGGTGGGTATGTGGGAAGTGGGGCTGGCCGTCACCGGTCCGACGCGCGCCGGCATCGCGGTGGGGGCCGTCTCGGTGCTGGTGCTGGGGTACCTGCCGCGGATCGCGCTGATGTCGGCCGGGCTCACGCGACTGGACGACCGGCGCTCCGGCGGCACCCCGGTCAGCAGACACCGGGTCGCGGCGGCGCTGGGGGCCACGCACCGCGGACTCGCGCTGGCCACCGTGGCCACGGCGGTGTCGGCGGGGGCGGCCGGACTGCTGGCCGCAGGTGCGGCGGACGCGTCCGGCGCGGGGGACGGTTGGTCGGTGGCGGTCGCGGTGTTGCTGTGTGTCGTGCTGTTCTCGCGGGCGCGGGCCTACCCGTTGGCCTTGGAAGTCGTGGCGTTGCTGGCAGCGGGTGCGGCCGTCTGTATCCGGCTGGTGCTGTTGTGGGCCGCCGAAGGAGAGAACCCGGCAGGCGCACTGGTCACGTTGTGCCTGATGGCGCTGTCGCCGTTGGTGGCTCTTGCCGTGCGGCCGCCGGAGCACGTACGGGTACGGCTGCGCCGCCTGATGAACCTGGTCGAGTCGGTCGGTGTGGTGGCGTTGATTCCCGTCGCTCTCGGAGCGTTCGGGGTGTACAGCCGTCTGCTGCACACGTTCTGACCAGCCGGTCGGTGGAAGCGGTCGGCCAGAATGACGGGCGGGAGCCGGCGATCGGCGGGAAGAGTCGTCCAGATCGACCGGCCTGACCAGGAGGGGCGGCGGAGTTCATGTCGGTAGAGCCGGGGCGGCCGGGGCCGTCGGGTGAGGGGCAGCCGGGGCGTACGCGTGGGGACTGGCAGCAGGACCTGTTGCGGGACCTGAGCGGCCGGCCCGAGGTCGGTGCGGGGCCGATAACGGTTCCCGGCCACTCGGTGCCGCCGATGCCGGAGTACGGCCCGGGGACGGCGGGGGACGCGGGTTCGCCCGTACCCGACACGTTCGAGGCCCCGGCTGCTCCAGCCAGGCCCCCGGCGAATGCGCAGCAGCAAACACGGGAGGTGCGTCGGTCGACCCCCACCCCCGTCTCCGTGCCCCTCCTGCCGCCCGAGCTCGACGGAGTACAGGCCAAGCCCCGGCACGGCGAATCCGTCGCACGGCGCGCGGGGCGGACGCTGCGGCGCGTGTTCGCGTCGTCTGCCGCTGCCGAGACCGAGGCCGTCACGCGGGCCGCGCACGCCATCCAGCAGCCGGTCACGACAGGGCGGCAACTCGCCGTGTCCAGCATCCGCGGCGGAGCGGGCAAGTCCACGGTCGCCGCCCTGCTGGCCCTCACCTACGCGCACTACCGCTCCGACCCGGTGCTGGCCGTGGAGGCCGACCCGGCGCTGGGCACGCTGCCGCACCGGCTCGGCGCGACGGAGGTGCGCTGGTCGAGCACCGACCTGGCGCAGATCGTCGATCCGTCCATGCTGATCACCGACCTGACCGGCTACCTCCTGCCGTTCACGGGCGGCGGCTGGCTGTTGCCGGGAAGCCAGGGGTCCATCGGTACGCGGCTGGACATCGACACCTACCGGGTGGTCATGACCGCGCTGCGCCGCTACTTCGCGACCACGGTCGTGGACTGCGAGACGCTTCCGGCCGAGGTGGCGCGCACCGCGCTGGTCACCACACAAGCGCGGGTGCTGGTGTCCCCGGCGACCGTGGAAGGCGTGCTGGCGACCAGGTCCGTCCTGCAGTGGATGAGCGGGGTGCACCGCGGTTTGCTGCCGACGTGTGTCGTGGTGCTCAATCACGCGTCACCTGATGGGGGGATCGACGTGCGCAAGGCCGCTGAGTCCCTGGGGGCGGACGGTGCGGCGGTGCTTCCCCTGCCGTACGACCGGCACCTGGCCGGCGGCGGGGCCGTCCGTACGGATCTGCTGGGCGAGCGGACGCGGGAGGCGGCGGCGCGCATCGCGGCCGAGGTGATGCAGCGCGCGGTGTCGCGCGTGCCGGGCAAGCGTCATCCCGCGTCAGGGGGGCGGCTCACGCCATGAGCACCCGTACTGTCCATCGTCCGGCGCGTACCACCCGCCCCCTTCCGGGTCCCGCCGAGCGGCGGATCGAACCACCGCCCAACCTCCCCGAGGGCAAGACCGGCTCGGCGGCGACCTCGCTGCTGCCCATGGCGGGCGTGTTCAGCTCCGTCGTGATGATGACCGTCATACGGAACAGCCAGTTCGCCGCCCTCGGGGCCGTCGTCCTGGTCGTGGCGGTGCTCGGTGGCGTGCTGCTGCTGTTCTCACAGCGTGGCCGGGCGCAACGGCAGCGCAGGGCGCAGCGCGAGCGCTACCTGGAGTACCTGGAGGGGCTACGGGAGGAGCTGAGCGCCGAGGACCGCCGGCGCCGGCAGGCCGCGAGGGTGCTCGCGCCGCCGCCCGAGGCGCTGTACGACCTGGTGCGCGATCCTGCCAGGCGGTGGGAGCGCCGGCGTACCGACGCGGATTTCCTGGACGTACGGATCGGGACCGGTGCCACGCCCGTACGCGTACTGAGCATGGAACGGCAGGGCAGCAGCGTGCTGACGCCGCCCGACGAGTTCATGCTCAACGAGGCGGCGGGGCTCCAGGAGCGCTTTTCCACCGCGTCCGAGATGCCGCTCACCGTGCCGCTGGACCGCGCGGGGAACGTGAGCGTGGTGGGCGAGCGCGAAGCGGTGCTGAGCGTCGCACGGACGCTGGTCGTACAGGCGGCCGTCGCCCATGCGCCGGACGACGTGGCCATCGCCGTGGCGTGCCCGCAGGACCGGCTGGCGGACTGGGAATGGGCCAAGTGGCTGCCGCATGTGCTGGACCCGGAGGAGTGGGACGGGCCGGTCGGTGCCCGTCGTATCGCCCCCAGCGCGGCCGCCCTGGGCGCCTCGCTCGCCACGGAGCTGCGTGAGCGCGCCACGTACGCGGCTGAGGTCCGGCGGGGGCTGGCCGGCAAGGACGCGCTGCGGCTGAGCAAGCGGCTGGTGGTCGTCAGCGACGGGTACGGGGACATCGCCGGGGAGCTTCCACGTCCCGACGAGGCGGTCAGCCTCCAGGACATGGGCGTCACCGTGCTGCACCTTGTGGCGGAGCGTACGCACGAGCCGGGCGAGGTCGCGCTGCGGATCGCGGTGCACGGCGCAGACGGCCGTGAGGTCGTCTTCGAGGACGACCGGGGCGTCCTCGGCGCGGACCGCGGCGGCGCGGTGCCCGGGCGGCCGGAACCCGCCGTGGTGAGCGGCACACTCGACGCCGTGTCCGCCGCCGGCGCCGACGGCCTTGCCAGGGAACTGGCGCCGTTGCGGCTCTCTCCGGAATCGGCCGCCGCCGGCACCCCGTTGTCGGGCCCGGTGGATTTCGCCGAGTTGCTGGGAATCGGGGACCCGCGTGCGGCGGACGTGCGGCAGCTCTGGCAGCCGCGCGGCGAGCAGGCGTTCCTGCGCGTGCCGATCGGGCTGAACGACGCTCACGAGCCGGTGCTCCTGGACCTCAAGGAGTCCGCCGAACTGGGCATGGGCCCGCACGGTCTGTGCGTCGGGGCCACCGGCTCCGGGAAGAGCGAGCTGCTGCGCACCTTGGTGCTGGCTCTGGTGGCGGCCCACCCGCCCGAGGACCTGTCGATGGTGCTGGTCGACTACAAGGGCGGCGCTACGTTCGCGCCGTTCGACGGGCTGCCGCACGTGGCGGGTGTCATCACCAACCTGGAGAACCGGGCCGGGCTCGTCGAGCGCGTGCACACCAGCCTGGCGGGGGAGGTCAAGCGCCGTCAGCAGGTGCTCAAGGACGCGGGCAACCTGCCGGACATCTCCACCTACCGGGCAGCCCGGGAACAGCGTCCGTCGGAACTGGACCCGCTTCCGCACCTCTTCGTCGTCATCGACGAGTTCGGCGAACTGCTCACCGCCAAACCCGACTTCATCGACCTCTTCCTCTCCATCGGCCGTATCGGGCGATCGATCGGCGTGCACCTGCTGTTGTCCAGCCAGCGCATCGAGAGCGGCAAGCTGCGTGGCCTGGAGACGTACTTGTCGTACCGGCTGGGCCTGCGGACCTTTTCGCCCGACGAATCGCGCACGGTCCTGGAGACCCCTGACGCCTTCCACCTGCCGCCCATTCCCGGCTTCGGTTACCTCAAGGTGGACACCAGCCATTACGAGCGGTTCAAGGCGGGGTACGTGTCCGGGCCCTACCGGGGGCCGGAGCGGCAGGAGGGGCGCGAGGGCTCGGGCCCGGAAGTGCTTCCGTACCCCGCCTACAACAGGTTTGCGGCATCCGAAGCCGCCGAGGATACGAGCCCGGCACCCGCGCGCCGGACCCTTGGTCCCACTCTGCTGTCCAGCTTGGTCGGCCGGCTCGCCGACGCCGCGCCCCCGGTGAGGCGGATCTGGCTGCCGCCGCTTCCGGAGGCGTTGACGCTGGACGCCGCGGCAGGGCCTCTGGAGATGGACGGTTCGCGCGGCATGCGGCTGTCCCGGAGCCCGGTCGGCGCGCTGCGCGTACCGCTCGGGCTGTTGGACGATCCGGCGCGGCAACGACAGGAGCGGTGGGTACTGGACTTGACCGCGGCCGGCGGGCACGTCGCGGTCATCGGCGGTCCGGCGAGCGGCAAGACGACACTGCTGCGCACGCTCATGCTGTCGCTCGCCCTCACGCACACACCACAAGAAGTAGGCATCTACGGACTCGACCTGGCCGGTGGGGGCCTCCAGGCGATGGCAGGGCTGCCGCACGTCGGAGGCGTCGCGGGGCGCGCCGACCGGGAGCGGGCGGCCCGTACGGTCGAAGAAGTACGCGCCATGCTCACCGCTCGCGAAAGCCTCTTCCGCGAGCAGGGCATCGACTCCGTCGAGCAGCTGCGGCGGCTGCGCGCACAAGGACAGCTGCCGGATGCCCCTGGCCTGGCGTCCACGGACATCGTGCTGGTGGTGGACGGGTTCGGGGAGCTGCGCGAAGAGTTCGAGCAGCTGGACGACGCCGTGGGCGACCTGCTCAAGCGGGGGAGCGGTTACGGCATCCACGTCGTCGCTGCCATGCTGCGCTGGAACGACGTACGCATCGCCGCGCAGTCCGCTTTCGGCAGCAAGGTGGAACTGCGGCTGAACGATCCGGGCGAGTCCATGGTCAGCCGGAAGCTGGCCGAAACCCTGGCCCCCGACGAACAAGGGCGGGCACTGGTCGAGACCACGGGGGAGAGGCTCTTCACGCAGGTCGCGTTGCCCCGTATCGACGCCCTGGCGACGGTCGACGATCTCGGCGAGGCAGCCGAGAAGGCCGTACGGACCGTGCGGGCCGCTTGGAGCGGCCAAGGCGCCGCACCGGTACGCGTCCTGCCCGCGAAGCTCCCCGCGGCCCGGCTGCCGGGCGTGGCGGAGGAGCCGCGGCGGGTACCCATCGGCGTGGACCAGGCGGGTCTGCGGCCGGTCCCGCTCGACCTGTTCGGGCAGGACCAGCATCTGCTGGTCCTCGGCGACAGCGAATGCGGCAAGACGAGCCTGCTGCGCCTGGTGGCGCGTGGGCTGGTCGAACGCTTCGGGGACGACGAATTGGTGTTCGCGGTGATGGACCCCCGGCGCGGACTGCACAGCCTGGTGCCCGAGGAACACCGTGGCGGATACGCGCACAACACGCGGCTGGCGGCGGGCCTGTCCGAGGTGATCACCCGGGAACTGGACAAGCGGCTCCCGGACGACTCCGTACCGCCGGAGGTACTGGCCGCGGGCGGCGCGTCCTTCGAAGGGCCGCGGATCGTCGTAGTGGTGGACGACTACGACATCCTCGCGAGCGGAGGACAGCAGCCACTCGACGCCTTTCTGCCGTATCTGCCCTCCGCACCGGACATCGGACTGCACTTCGTCGTCACACGGCGAGCGGCCGGAGCGTCACGGGCGCTGTACGAACCGTTCCTGATGACGCTGAGGGAGTGCGGAACGTCGGCCGTGGTGATGTCGGGCGACCGTGGAGAGGGGCAGCTCTTCCCCGGCGTGTACCCGGCTCCGCAGCCGACGGGCCGGGGCATGTTCGTACGGCGCGGGGAGAACAGCCGGCTGATACAGACGGCTTGGGCAGGGGACGTGGACACCGGACGGCCAGTGAAGGCCGGAGGGTGACAAACCGTAGCTGGACCAGGCCGTGCCAGGAAGCCCGGAGCCCCGGCGCGGCCGCGGAGAACGAACGGACGGGGACGGAACGATGACGACGGATGTGATCGCGCTCACCCGGCGCATGCCGGATGTGTGGAGCCTTGCGGCCGGGATGATGGCGGGCGGACCCGAGGCTCACGTCTCCAGCCACGCCGACGGCGCCGTGCTCCGGCTGGCCGACGCCGAGGGGCGCCCGCTGGCGTCCGTCGAGGCTCCCGTACTGGTGCACACGCCCGGTGAGGCCGCGCGGCTGCTCGGACCGTCGGGTGCGGTGCCGGGAGCCGGTCCGCTGTGGTGGACCGAGGTACGGGCAGCCACCGGGGCGCGTGGCGGAGACCGGCTCGCCGGTGTCATCGCCAGTCGGTTGGTCGCGCAGCTCGGCGGTGCGGTGTGGCCGAGGTCGGCGGCCGTTGACGCATACGGGGAGACCGTGACGGACGTCGTCCCCACGGCAGGGCAGGCGACGGAGCACCCTGCCGTCGACGTGCTGACGGGTAAGGCGGCGGTGGTCGTCCAGGACCGGCCGGTGATCTGCCTGACGGCCTGGCTCTCCGACGCGTTCCGCGCGGCGGCGAGCGGGGAGCGGGCCCTGCAGATCGTGACACCGCCCGGCGCGCGGCTCACCCTGCCCGTACGCACGGCACTGACCGGGATACCCAACCGCTGGGTCGTCCAAGACGGCGAGGGTGGTTACTACGACGGGCTGTCGGGGTCCGAACTGCGGTGGCAGCCAGGAGCGGACGGGCACTTCGCCGCGACAGGAAACCTGGTGCCGGCCTTCGTCAGGGGGACCCCCGCGGAACAGGCCGACGGTACGGACGGCACCAGGGCAGCGGCGACCGCAGGCGCGGAAGGCGCAGAGGACGACGGGTACACGCCCGGACGGCAGCTCGTCCTCTCCCTGCGAGTCCGCCACGCCGCCGACCGCGATCTCGTCCTCGGCGGCGCTCTGGAGGACGTCTGGCAGCACGTCACAGGCGCGCCGCCGGCCGGCTGGGGCACCGCCGAACCGGCCGCCCTGCGCTGGTCCCGGCACGAACTGACCGACTTCGCACGAGAGCGCGCGCCCGAACCCACCTGGCTCGTCGTCGTCGGGCACCCGGACCGCCCCGGCATCGCCACGCTCCGGGTAAGCCGTACCGGCGAGGGTGTCGAGGAGGACGTCACCGCTGCTTTCGGGTTCCCGTACGACGCGGATCTCCCCATCGGCGGCCTGCCCGAGCTGTCCGCCCGGCTGGTCACCCGGCACGGCCTGGTCACCTCCCTGGTCCAGCAGCGTGTCGCCCGGACCGACCTGAGCGTCCCTGCCCGGTTCGAGGTGCCCGCGCAACCGCTGGCGTTCGTGCTGGGCAGCGCGGAGGTGCGCGAGATCGGGATCACTCATGCGCGACGGCCGCCGCTTCCCGAGGCGCCGCGGCAACTCGGGCCGATGGCCGCGGCGGGATTTCACTATCCGCTGGGAGAGGGGGGCTGGGAGGCGCTGGAGGGTCTCATCGGGTATTTGCGACCAGACAGGGCGAATCGGACACGGGGCACGCACCAGGCCGGTGGGGCCTGACGCGGCCGCGTGGCGGGTTCCGGCCACGGGGCCATGCGGGGGCGAAGTGGGGGCGCCGCGGTCCGTGATGTGACGCGGCTGGTCACGGGGGGCGGGCCAGGGCCTAGACTCCCGTCCGTACAGATCGTCGAAGTCGTTGAACAAGAGCAGTCAGGGAGCGAGGGCGGACGTGCCGGACGCGACCGTACGCACCAGCCTTGCCGCGGACTATTTCCAGGGGTACTCGGTCGTCGGGCTCATTGCCGTGATCGGTGTGCTCTTCGTCGCCGTGGCCTTCGGGGCCGGGCGGCTGCTGCGGCCCGTGGTGCCCACCCCGGAGAAACTGCTCACCTACGAATGCGGCGTGGACCCGGTGGGTGAGGGCTGGGCGCACACCCAGGTCCGCTACTACGTCTACGCCTTCCTGTACGTGATCTTCGCCGTCGACTCGATCTTCCTGTTCCCCTGGGCGACGGTCTTCGCCGCTCCCGGCTTCGGCGGGGTCACGCTGGTGGAGATGTTCATCTTCCTCGGCTTCCTCGCCGTCGGCCTGCTCTACGCATGGAAGAAGGGCGTCCTGGAATGGACGTGACGCATTCGAAGCCGGCCACGACGACGGGCACCCAGCTGCCTGTCGTGTCCGCCGGCGGTGCCGTCGAACAACGCCGGCTGGGCCCGCTCGCCCGCCTGGCCCCCGAACCGATGAAGGTGGTCCTGAACTGGGGCCGGCGCTACAGCCTCTGGGTCTTCAACTTCGGGCTGGCCTGTTGCGCGATCGAGTTCATCGCCGCGTCGATGGCGCGGCACGACTTCATCCGGCTGGGCGTGATCCCGTTCGCGCCGGGGCCGCGGCAGGCCGACCTCATGATCGTCTCGGGCACGGTCACGGACAAGATGGCCCCCGCGGTCAAGCGTCTGTACGAGCAGATGCCGGAGCCGAAGTACGTCATCTCCTTCGGCGCCTGTTCGAACTGCGGGGGCCCCTACTGGGACTCGTACGCGGTCACCAAGGGCGTCGACCAGATCATTCCCGTCGATGTGTACGTACCGGGCTGCCCGCCGCGGCCCGAGGCGTTGCTGCAGGGCATCCTCAAGCTCCAGGAGAAGATCGCCGCCGAGTCGCTGGGGGAGCGGTACGGGAGCGCGAGCGGTGCCGGTGCGTCCGGGCCGTCGACCGGCGCGCTGCGCAGCGGGCTGGTCGCACCGCCGGCGGCGTCGGATACGGCGGGCGCGGCGGGCGTGGCAGATGCCGCGGAGACCGATGACGGGGAGCCGAAGGGAGCGGGCGGCCAGTGAGCGACGAACAGCCTCCGGAGCCGCAGGCCGGGCAGGCTCCGAAGACGGAAGCCCCGAAGACGGAAGCCCCGGCTGCCGAGACGCCGGGTACGGAGACGCCGGACACGGGCACGTCCGCCGGTGCGGCCGAGGACGTCGCGCCCGTCGGGTGGCTGCCCGGTCCGGCCGAGGAACTCTTCGGGCCCGGCGCCACGGCGGACGAGGCGTACGGGCTCCTCACCGTGGACGTGCCCGCGGAGGCCTGGATCCCGGCCCTGACCGCCGCCCGCGACGACCTCGGGTGCAGCTACTTCGACTGGCTGAGCGCGGTCGACGAGCCCGGCACCGGCTTCCGCGTCTGCGCCCACCTCGCCGACGTGGCCAGGCCCGGCACCGTACGGCGCCTGGTCCTGCGCACCACCGTCCCGCACGAGAGCCCCGCCCTGCCCACCGCCATCGGCGTGTACGCGGGCGCGGGCTGGCACGAGCGCGAGACGCACGAGATGTTCGGCGTGGACTTCACCGGCCACCCGCACCTCGTGCCCCTGCTGCTCCCCGAGAACTTCGAGGGCCACCCGCTGCGCAAGGACTTCGTGCTCGCGGCGCGGGTCGCCAAGGCGTGGCCGGGGGCGAAGGAACCGGGCGAGTCCGAGCACGGCGGGCCCAAGCGCCGCCAGATGCTGCCGCCCGGCGTGCCCGACCCGAACGAGTGGGGCCCGCTGAAGGGCCAGCTGCCGCCTGCCCCGGCCCGGCCGGCTCGTGGTGCGCGCGCGGCCGGTGGTGCCCGTGCGGCCGGTGGGGCGGCAGGGGAGCGGCCGGTCCGGCGTACGCGTACGGCGAGCGCGGGCTCGGCGAGCCAGCAGAGCACCGCGAGTGGCGCGGAGACACCGGCCGCCGACGCGACGGCGGCCGCGGGTACGGGCGCGCCGGCTCCGGCCGAGGCGCCGGCTCCGGCCGCCCGGCCCGAGCGCCCCGCCCGCCGGATGCGCAGCGCGAGCCAGGGCTCGGCCAGCCAGGCGGCGGCCGACCCGGCAGCGGCCGACTCGGCAGCGGCCGGCCCGGCGGCGGCCGGTGAACCGCCCGCTGCCGGGGCTGCGGCGGAGCCTGCCGCCGGGCCCGCCGAGGCGCCGCGCGCGCCCGCTTCCCCGGACGCGCCGTGGCACCACGCCCGCCCCGCTTTCGAGGACGAGCCGAAACCCGAGAAGCGGGCCGAGCCGAAACCCGCGAAGCCCACCACCAACGACGACGCCCCAGGCGCCGAAGACGTGCGAGCCGCCGCGGACGACGCGGCGGAAGAAGGCGGGACCAGACCATGAGCGACGCCCTCGACATCGCCCTGCGCCTGATCGCCGTCTTCGTCGCCTTCCTCGTCTTTCCCCTGGTCATCGGCCAGACCGAGCACAAGGTCATGGCCCACATGCAGGGCCGCCTCGGTCCCATGTACGCGGGCGGTTTCCACGGCTGGGCGCAGCTGGTCGCCGACGGTGTGAAGTTCGCGCAGAAGGAGGACGTCGTACCGGCCGGTGCCGACCGGCGCATCTTCCAGCTCGCGCCCGCCGTCGCGCTCCTGCCGTACCTGCTCGTGCTGGTCGCCATCCCGATAGGCCCGGACAACGCGGTGGGGCAGTCGCTGGACGCGGGCGTCTTCTTCGTCCTCGCCGTCATGGGCGTCGGCGTCCTGGGCTCGCTGATGGCGGGCTGGGCGTCGGCCAACAAGTTCTCGCTGCTGGGCGGGTTGCGTACGGCCGCCCAGCTGCTCGCGTACGAGCTGCCGATGCTGCTCGCCGCCGCCTCCGTCGCGATGGCCGCCGGGACGCTCTCGCTGCCCGGCATCCTGGACGCCTTCCACTGGTGGTGGGTGCCGTGGCAGATCGTCGGCGGCCTGGTCTTCTTCACGGCGGGGCTGGCCGAGCTGCAACGGCCGCCGTTCGACATGCCGGTCGCCGACTCCGAGATCATCTTCGGCGCGTACACCGAGTACACGGGCCTGCGCTTCGCGCTGTTCCTGCTGGCCGAGTACGCAGGCATCGTCGTCCTGTGCGCCCTGACCTCCGTGCTCTTCCTCGGCGGCTGGCACGGGCCGTTCGGCGCCGACGGCCTCGGCTGGCTGTGGACGCTCCTGAAGACCGCGGTTCTCGCCTTCGGTGTGATCTGGCTGCGCGTCAGCTACCCGCGGCTGCGTGAGGACCAGCTGCAGAAGCTGGCCTGGACGGTGCTGATCCCGCTGGCCCTCGCCCAGATCGCCCTCACCGGCGTCGTCAAGGTGGTGATCTCGTAATGGCCCCGGAGAACCCGCGGAAGAAGACCGGCTGGCCCGGCAGCGGACTGGCCAAGGGCCTGGCCGTGACCCTGCGGACGATGACGAAGCGTTCGGTCACCGAGCAGTACCCGGACGTACAGCCCGACCTGGCTCCGCGCACCCGCGGCGTGATCGGGCTGTTCGAGGAGAACTGCACGGTCTGCATGCTGTGCGCGCGCGAATGCCCGGACTGGTGCATCTACATCGACTCCCACAAGGAGACGGTGCCGCCCGCCGCCCCCGGCGGACGCGAGCGCAGCCGCAACGTCCTGGACCGCTTCGCCATCGACTTCTCCCTCTGCATGTACTGCGGTATCTGCATCGAGGTCTGTCCCTTCGACGCGCTGTTCTGGTCGCCGGAGTTCGAGTACGCCGAGACCGACATCCACAACCTGACCCACGAGCGGGACAAACTCCGCGAGTGGATGTGGACGGTCCCGGAACCGCCCGCCCTCGACCCCGCCGCCGAGGAGCCCAAGGAGATCGCCACGGCCCGCAAGGCCGCCGACAAACTCGCCGCGCAGGAAGCGGCCGAACGGCAGGCCGAGCAGGAAGCAGCCCGGGGAGCAGCCCCGGACACCGCCCAGGAACAGGAGGGAGGAGCGTGACGCTCGCCGCCGCAAGCCACGGCTTCCTCTCGCCGACCGGGGTGGAGATCGCCTTCCTCCTCGTCGGCCTCGTCACCCTGGGCGCCGCCGTGGTCACCGTCACCACCAAGCAGCTGGTGCACGCCGCCCTGTGGCTGGTCGTCGCCCTCGGCGGCATCGCCGTCGAGTACCTGTTGCTGACCGCGGAGTTCATCGCCTGGGTGCAGGTCCTGATCTACGTCGGCTCCGTCGTGGTCCTCCTCCTGTTCGGGCTGATGCTCACCAAGGCGCCCATCGGCCGCTCCCCGGACGCCGACTCGGGCAACCGCTGGGCCGCGATCGCCGTGGCCGCCGCCTCCGCCGCCGCTCTGGTCTGGGTCGTCGTGGACGCGTTCCGTACGACCTGGATCGACCTGGACGGCGCGGTCCAAGGCTCCACCGAAGCCTCCGGGCGCAGCCTGTTCCAGTACTGGGTGCTGCCGTTCGAAGCGCTCTCCGTCCTCCTCCTCGCCGCCCTCGTCGGCGCGATCGTGCTCTCCCGCAAGAACGGCGACAGCGAGCAGGCCGGCGGAGATAAGCAGGCCGGTGGCGGCGAGCAGCCCGGCTCCCGGAAGCAGACCGGCGCCCGCAAGCAGCCCGGCTCCCGCGAACAGTCCGGTGACCGCGCACGTCTCAGAGAGGGCCGAGGCTGATGCATCTCGCCTACCCCGCCGTCCTCGCCGTCCTCCTCTTCTGCGTCGGCCTGTACGGCGTCCTCGCCCGCCGCAACGCGATCCTGGTCCTGATGTCCGTCGAGCTGATGCTCAACGCCGTCAACCTCAACCTGGTGGCGTTCGACGTCTGGCTGCGCGACAAGCTGCACGCCGGCCAGGCGCTCACCCTCTTCACCATCGCCGTGGCCGCCGCCGAGATCGGCATCGGCCTGGCGATCGTCCTGCTCGTCTACCGCAACCGCGGCAGCTCGGACGTGGACCGCCTGCGCGACCTCGCCGAACGCCCGGACGGCAGCGACCCGAACGACGACCCCACCGGCGGCGCGGACGGCGCCACCGGCCGGCCGCGGCCGGACCAGCGGGCGGAGGCCGCCGCGTGACGACCACGACCACCGCCGTACTCGTTCCCCTCCTCCCCTTCCTCGGCGCCCTCGCGGGCATCCTCCTCGGCCGCCGGGCGCCCGGCTTCGTGCGCCCGCTGGCCATCCTGCCGACCCTCGCCGCGGCCGCCCTGGCCGTCGTCGTGGCCGTCGCCCAGGGCGGTGGCGCCGGCGCGGGGAAGGCCCCGGTGGAGGCCGCGACCCGGCTCACCCCCACCGGCTCGGTCCCCATCGACCTCGCCCTGCACATCGACGGCTTCGCCGCCCTCGTCGCCGTGCTCGTGGCCGTCGTCGCCTGCTGCGTGCAGATCTACTCCACCGGCTACCTGCGCGACGACCCGCGCTATCCCTCCTACGCCGCCCTGGTCTCCCTCTTCACCGCCGCGATGCTGCTGGTCGTCTACTCCGGCGACCTGATGGTGCTGCTGGTGGGCTGGGAGATCATGGGCATCTGCTCGTACTTCCTGGTCGGCCACTACTGGGAGACCGAAGCCGCCCGCGCCGCCTCCCTCAAGGCGTTCCTCGTCACCAAGCTGGGCGACGTCCCCTTCCTGTTCGGCCTCTTCGCGCTCGCCGCCGACGCCGGTACGTTCCGCATCACCGGCATCCTCAAGACCGTGGCCGTCGGCGGCCTGGACCACCCCACCCTCGTCGCGCTGCTGCTCCTGGCCGGCGTCGCGGGCAAGTCGGCCCAGTTCCCGCTGCACACCTGGCTGCCCGACGCGATGGCGGGCCCGACCCCGGTCTCGGCCCTCATCCACGCGGCCACCATGGTCGCCGCCGGTGTCTACTTCGTCGCCCGTCTCCTCCCCGTCTTCGCGGCCTCCGCCACCGCGATGGTCGTGCTCGCCGTCATGGCCGCGGTCACCATGGTCGGATCCGGACTCGCCGCCCTGGCGCAGGACGACATCAAGCGCGTCCTGGCCTATTCGACGGTCGGCCAGCTCGGCTACATGACCGGCGCCCTGGCCGTCGGCGACCGCGGGGCCGCCGTCTTCCACCTCCTGTCGCACGGCGCCTTCAAGGCGCTGCTCTTCCTCGCCGCCGGTGTGGTCATCCACGCCGCCGGCACCAACTCGCTGGCCGCCATGTCGCGGATGCGCGGCCTGGCCCGGCGCATCCCCGACGCCTACTGGACGATGACGGTGGCGCTGCTCGCTCTGGCCGCCATCCCCCCGTTCGCCGGCTTCTTCTCCAAGGAAGCCGTCCTGGGCGCCGCCGAACACGCCGCCACCGGCCACGCGACGGCCTCCGGCACGCTCACCGCCGTCCCCACGGCGGCCGGCTGGACCGTACTGATCGCAGGCCTGCTCACCGCCCTCCTCACCGCCGGGTACGCGACCCGCCTGTGGCTGCTGGCCTTCCACGGCAAGGGCCCGGAACCCGCCCCCGACCACGGCAAGCAGCCGCTCGTGATGAACACCGTCCTGTGGGTGCTGTTCGTCCCCACCCTCGTGCTGGGCCTGGCCACCCCCGTCCTGCCCGACTGGTTCGACGGCCGGTCGCTGATCCCGACCCTGACCACCTCCGTCCTGGGCACCGGCATCGCCCTCGTCGGCGCCCTGGTCACTTACGGAGCCTGGCGGCACACCACCGCCCTCGCGGCCCGCGTCCCGCTCGGCGCGGTCGCCGTCGCCCCGGACGCCGCCCCCGCGGACTCCGAGGAGAAGGCCATCGCCACCCACGCCGCCGCGTACGGCGACAACGCCGGCGCCCCGGACCCCGCCGACCCCGGCCGCCTCCTCCTGGGGCCGCTGCACTGCCACGCCGCCCTCGGCTTCCGCCTGGACGCCGCCTACACCGCGCTGTTCGTCCGGCCGGTACGCGCCGGCGCCCGGCTCGTACGCTTCCTCGACCGCGAGGTCGTCGACACGTACGTACACGGCGCGGGCACCGCCCCCCGCTGGCTGGGCGCCGCCGTCCGCCGCGCCCAGACCGGCAATGTGCAGACCTATTTGGGCGCGCTGCTCGCGGGCTCGTTCGTCCTGGCCGTCGCCGTTGTCCTCGTCGCTACGGGCACGGGAGCCTGACCGTGAATCACACCGCTATGCAGCTTCTCCTCGCGGGCGTCGTCGTCCTCCCCCTGCTGGGCGCGGTCGCAGCCCTGCTCCCGGCCCCGCCCGGTCTCCGGGGCCGCGACCCCGACCAGGCCGTACTGCGCCACGGCGTGACCGTCACCGGCGTCGTGCTGGCCGCATCCATCGCACTGGCCGCGGGTTTCGACCACGACCACCCGGCCCGGATGCAGGCCACCACCGACATCAGCTGGATCCAGGCCCTCGGCATCCGGATCCACCTCGGCATCGACGGCATCTCGCTCCCCCTTCTCGTGATGACCGCGCTGCTGACCTTCCTCTGCGCGCTCTACAGCTACTTCCACATGCCCGCGGGCCCGTCTCCCAAGGCATTCGTGGCCCTGCTCCTGGTCCTGGAGGCCGGCACCCTCGCCACCTTCGCCGTCCTGGACCTCGTGCTGTTCTTCCTCGCCTTCGAGATGGTCCTCATCCCGATGTACTTCCTCATCGCCCGCTGGGGCGGTGCGCAACGGCAGTACGCGGCGTGGAAGTTCATCCTCTACACCCTCCTCGGCTCGGTCGTGATGCTGCTGGGCCTCCTGCTCATCGGCCTGAAATCCGGCACGTTCGACATGGTGGCACTCGCCACTGACAACGGCCCGAAGTCCCAGCTCAGCCACACCGTCCAGCTGCTCGCGGTGCTCGCGATCGGCATCGGACTGGCCGTCAAGGCGCCGATGTGGCCGCTGCACAGCTGGCTGCCGGACGCGCACACCGCGGCCCCCACCGTCGGCTCCGTGCTCCTGGCGGGCGTCCTGCTGAAGATGGGCACGTACGGTTTCGTGCGCATCGCGCTGCCCATCGCGCCCGACGGCATGCACACCTTCGCCCCGTACCTCGCCGCCTTCGCCGCGGTCGGCATCGTCTACGGCTCGCTGGCCTGCCTCGCGCTCGCCCGGCGCGGCGCCAAGGGCGACCTCAAGCGCCTCATCGCGTACAGCTCGGTCGGCCACATGGGATTCGTCCTGCTCGGCATCGCGAGCATGACGCCGACCGGCGTCAACGGCGCCCTCTTCGCCAACATCGCGCACGGCCTGATCACCGGCCTCCTCTTCTTCCTGGTCGGCGCACTCAAGGACCGCTACGGCACCACCGACCTCGACCAGCTCGCGGGCCGCACGGGAGCCGCCCTGTACGGGCGTGCCCCGCGCTTCGGCGGCCTGCTGGCCTTCGGTGCCATCGCCTCCCTCGGCCTGCCGGGACTGGCCGGGTTCTGGGGCGAGATGCTCGCCATGCTCGGCGCCTTCAAGCCCGCCGACGGCCTCAGCAGGCCCGCGTTCCTGACGTTCATGGCGCTGGCCGGTCTGGGCACGCTCCTCACCGCCGCGTACCTGCTGATCGTCGTGCGGCGGGTGTGCATGGGCAGCAAGGAGACGGCCGAGAGCAACGGGGCTGCCGGGACGGCCGGTTCGGAGGAGACCGCCGGGACGGCCGGCTCCGGGGCCGGCGCCACCCGTACCGCCCCCGTCATCCCCGACCTGGCCCGCTACGAATACGCGGCCTGGACGCCCCTCGCCGTCCTCACCGTCCTCACCGGACTGTGGCCCGCGGCCCTCCTCGGCCTCACCGACCCGGCCGTCCAGCAGCTCCTCGGAGGCGGTAAGTGATGAGTTCCGTGACCTCCCTGGTCCAGTCCGTCGACTGGCTCGCCGTCGCGCCGCCCACCATCACCGCGGTCGTCGCGCTGGCCGTCCTGGTCGCCGACCTCTTCGTCCCCGAAAGCCGCAAACCGCTCCTGGGGTGGGTCGCGACCGGCGGTCTCGCCCTGGCCGCGCTCTCGCTCCTCCCCCTGGTCGCGGGGGACCGCCGTACCTTCTGCCTGACCACGGACCCCGGCGTGTGCAGTTACGCCGCCGACCACTTCGCCGTGGTCGTCCAGTTCCTGGTGCTGGCCGGCGCGCTGGTCACCGCGCTGCTGTCCCTCAACACCGTCGAGGACCACCGGCTGCCCGCGGGCGAGTACTGGTTCCTGCTGCTCTCCTCCGCGGCCGGCGCGGCCCTGCTGCCCGCCTCCAGGGACCTGGCGACGCTCGTCATCGCCCTCGAAGTGGCCTCGCTGCCCGCCTTCGCCCTCGTGGGGCTCAAGCGCGCGGACCGCCTCTCCTCGGAGGCGGCCCTGAAGTTCTTCCTGTCCTCGGTGGCGGCCACCGCGGTCATGCTCATGGGCGTCAGCTTCGTCTACGCGGCGACCGGCAGCCTCCACCTGAACCGGGTCGCGGCCGCCCTCACCCACCTGCCCGACCCCCGACTGGCCACCCTGGCCACGGCGGGCGTCGCCCTCACCCTCGTCGGCTTCGCCTTCAAGACCGCCGCCGTGCCGTTCCACTTCTGGGTGCCCGACACGTACGTGGGCGCGCCGCTGCCGATCGCCGCGTACCTCTCCGTGATCGGCAAGGCCGTCGGTTTCTCCGGCCTCATCCTCGTGACGGTCCAGGGCTTCCCCTCGTACGCGGACGTCTGGGGCCCGGCGCTCGCCGTACTGGCCGCCCTGACCATGACCGTCGGCAACGTCGCGGCGCTGCGCCAGGCCCCGGGCCGCGCGCACAGCGCCGTACGCCTGCTCGCCTGGTCCTCGGTGGGCCAGGCCGGCTACCTCCTGGTGCCGATCGCCGCCGCCGGGTACGCCGACGACGCGGCCCACGCCATCGGCTCCACCGTCGCGTACGCCCTGATGTACGCGGCCGTGAACCTCGGCGCCTTCGCGGTCGCCGCGCTCGTGGCCCGTACGAGCCCCGCCAACCGCATCAGCGACTACCGCGGGCTCTACTCGCGCCGACCGCTGGCCGCCCTCGCCCTCGGCTTCTTCCTGCTCTGCCTGGCGGGCCTGCCGCCCGGCATCATCGGCCTGTTCGCCAAGGTCACGGTCTTCTCGGCGGCGGTCGACGCGGGCCTGGCCTGGCTCGCCGTGGTGATGGCCGTCAATGTGGTGATCGCGCTGTACTACTACCTCCAGTGGACGGCGGTGCTCTTCCGTACGGTCGGCGACGAGGCCGGGGCCGGCGCTCCCGAGGGGGTTCGTACGCAGGCGTCCGGAGCCCCGGCCGCCCTGCCCGCCGTCCCCGCGCCCCTCGCGGCCGCCATCGTCCTCACCGCCGTACTCGGCATCGCCCTCTCCGGAGCGCCGCAGCTCGTTCTCCGCTTCGCCTCCGGCGCGCTCCTGTAGGAGCCCGGCCCGCGACGCGACAGCCCGGACCCGGGCACCCCGGGTCCGGGCTGCGATCGTTCCCCGGCCACTTCCCGGCCGGTGCGGGACCGTGTCGTGGCCGGTTTTCACCTGGCTTCGTACCCGTCTCGCGCGTGCCGCGGGAGCACCCGTCCGGGGGCTCACCCGTACGGCTGTACGCCGTCTCCGGATGCACAAGGGAACTAGCGCCCTTCACCTCGCGTTGACCAGACAGAGAGGGTCCACTGAAAAGTGGAGGAAACGTCAGCAAAAGGGTTCCCCTGCCGCACCATTTGGAGGGCGTACCGTGCACCGCAGGCACAACGGGCTCAGGACCGCCGTACTCCTCGGGGGACTGTCCGCACTCATCATCGTCATCGGCAGTCTCTTCGGCCGTACGGGCCTGATCATCGCGGTCCTCGTGGCCCTGGGCACCAACGCCTACGCGTACTGGAACAGCGACAAGCTGGCCCTGAGGGCCATGCGCGCCCGCCCGGTCAGCGAGTTCCAGGCACCACAGCTCTACCGCATGGTCAGGGAGCTCTCCACGGCCGCGCGCCAGCCCATGCCCCGTCTGTACATCTCGCCGACCCAGGCCCCGAACGCCTTCGCCACCGGCCGGAACCCGCGCAACGCCGCGGTCTGCTGCACGGACGGCATCCTGCACCTCCTGGACGAGCGCGAACTGCGCGGCGTCATCGGCCACGAGCTGAGCCACGTCTACAACCGCGACATCCTCATCTCCTCCGTGGCCGGCGCCCTGGCCTCGGTCGTGATGTTCCTGGTCAACTTCGCCTGGCTGATTCCCATAGGCCGGTCCGACGACGACGAGGGCCCCGGCATCCTGGGCATGCTCCTGATCATGATCCTGGGCCCGGTGGCCGCCTCCCTCATCCAGCTGGCCGTCAGCCGCTCCCGCGAGTACCAGGCCGACGCCTCCGGCGCCCAGCTCACCGGCGACCCGCTCGCCCTGGCCTCCGCGCTCCGCAAGCTGGAGGCGGGCACCCGGCAGCTGCCGCTGCCGGCCGAGCCGCGCCTGGAGACGGCCGGCCACATGATGATCGCGAACCCGTTCAGGCCCGGTGACGGCATGACCAAGCTGTTCTCGACCCACCCGCCGATGCGCGAGCGCATCGCCCGCCTCGAACAGATGGCGGGCCGCCACTCCTGACAGGCCGATGTGCGCGGCAGACCTGCAACGATTCCCGCAGCCGCTGCGTCTAGGTGAGGGAAGGCCCCGATCACCGCACGGCACAGCGCATGGAAGGCTGCCGCTCATGAAGCTCATCCTCAACGTCATATGGCTGGTTCTGAGCGGGTTCTGGATGGCGGTCGGCTACGTCGTCGCGGGCATCGTCTGCTGCATCCTGATCATCACGATCCCCTTCGGCATCGCCTCGTTCCGGATCGCCGGGTACGCGCTGTGGCCCTTCGGCCGTACGACGGTGGAGCGCCGCGACTCGGGCGCGGGATCTGTCATCGGCAACGTCGTCTGGGTCGTCTTCGCGGGCTGGTGGCTGGCGCTGGGCCACATCGTCACGGGCGCGCTGCAGTGCGTGACGATCATCGGCATCCCGCTCGGCATCGCGAACTTCAAGATGGTGCCGCTCTCCCTGTTCCCGCTCGGCCGGGAGATCGTCCCCACGGACCAGCCGTTCGCCGCCCGCTGACGACGGCGCGCCCGGCTCTCCGGGCAGGCTCTCACCGCCGTACGAGCCCCCGGGGCGCCACGTACCGCTTGAAGCCGAGCGGCGTGACGCCCGGGATACTCGCGATCAGGTTCATCACCGCGCCGCCCTCCTGGAGGGACGTCTCGACCGTGCGCTGGTGCGCGGCCTCGTCCGTCCACTCGCTGTAGTTGAAGACCCGGGTGCCGTCCTCGCTGATATGGAAGTTCGAGGAGATCCCGCCGGAACGGGTGGGGGAAGCGCTCGCGGAGCCCGGCTGCGCGCCGCCCATCATGTCCACCAGGCTGTCGACCAGCTGCCGGGCGGCCTCGTGCCCCGTCGTCTCGAAGGAGACGGTCACGATGCACCCCGGCTCCGGCGGCTCGCCCTGGGGCAGCAGGCTGCGGTAGTACCGGTAGGGCCGCGGCCCGCCCGCCCCGGGGGACCGCAGGGGCGCCCCGGCCGCGCCCTCTTCCCATTGCGCGAAGCCGAGCACGGTGCGGCCGTCCGTCCCGGAGAAGAAGACCTGGGAGACCAGGCCGTCCGGCAGCGGCGTCTCCTGCCACGTCCGCGCGGCGCCGTCGATCATGGCCTGCTGCCGTTCGGCGCTACCCGCGTCCCATTCGCCGATCAGTACGGTGCCGACGCCGGCCCGCCGTACGTCGGGCAGCGCGTCCGTCAGGAACCGTGCCGTGGCCTGAGTGTTTTCCGTTTCCGAAGTCATGGCTACAGCCTCGGACCTGAACCAAACTTGAGGTCAAGCCCCCGCTCCGGATCCGTCGGTCCGCACCGGCCCCCGACGCACCGGTGGGGCGGTACGCACCCGCGTACTGCCCCACCGAACGGCCCTGCCCGTAGCCCGGAAACCGTTCTTACCGGTAGTTCACGAACTGCAGCGCGAAGTCCAGGTCCTTGCCCTTCAGCAGCTGCTGCACGGCCTGGAGGTCGTCGCGGCTCTTCGAGCTGACGCGCAGCTCGTCGCCCTGCACCTGCGCCTTGACGCCCTTCGGGCCCTCATCGCGGATGATCTTGGCGACCTTCTTCGCGTTCTCCTGCGAGATCCCCTCCTCGATGGAGGCGAAGATCTTGTACTCCTTGCCGGAGGCCTGCGGCTCGCCCGCGTCCAGCGCCTTCAGCGAGATCCCGCGCTTGACCAGCTTGGACTGGAAGATGTCGAGGACTGCCTTCACCCGCTCCTCGGCGTTGGCACGCATCTCGATCTTCTCGCCCGACCACTCGATCGACGCGCCCACGCCCTTGAAGTCGTAGCGCTGCGAGATCTCCTTGGCGGCCTGGTTGAGGGCGTTGTCGACCTCCTGCCGCTCGACCTTCGAGACGATGTCGAAACTGGAGTCGGCCATCTTGAGTTGGCTCCTCGTACGTAGATCCGTCAGGGCTGCGGCCCCGTTCGGGCCGCCCCGCAAGCCTAGTCACCCCGCGCATGATCGACCGGGGAAGAACCAGGTGGCGGACCACCCCCGGCCATCGGGTATGGTTTACGTCGTTGCCACGGAGCGACGCCACACCGGCGGATCTCCCGGCAGCAAACCCTGGCGGTGTGCCCGAGCGGCCAAAGGGAGCAGACTGTAAATCTGCCGGCTTCGCCTTCCCAGGTTCGAATCCTGGCGCCGCCACAGGTCTGAAAAGGCCCCGATTCGCGTAACGCGATCGGGGCCTTTTCGCATGTACCCGTTCGTGTGGCCCGGCGGGCGCCGCCCGCTGAAGCCCCGGGGCGGGGCTGTCGCGGACGTCACACGTCCGTGCCGGTCAGCCGGCGGCCGCCGCCACCGCTTCGCCGACCGGTGTACCGCCGCCGATCAGTTCCAGCGTGCGGCCGGCCGTGCCGGGCGCCTCCAGGAGGGCGGCGAGCACGGCGGCCACGTCGTCGCGGGTGACCTCGCCGCGTCCGGTCGACCCGGCGAGGGAGACCAGGCCGGTGCCCGGCTCGTCCGTCAGGCGGCCGGGGCGCAGGATCGTCCAGTCGAGGCCCGCCCGGGCGCGTACGTCGGCGTCGGCGGCGCCCTTCGCCCGCAGGTACGCCGCGAACACCGGGTCGGTGCCCTCCGGGGGCTCCGTGTCGGCGCCCATCGCCGACACGACGACGAAGCGCCGCACGCCGGCCGCCTCCGCCGCGTCCGCGAAGAGGGCGGCCGCGGCCCGGTCCACCGTCTCCTTGCGTTCGATGCCGCTGCCCGGCCCCGCGCCCGCCGCGAAGACCGCCGCGTCCGCTCCTTCCAGGTGCCGCGCGACGTCGCCGACCGAGGCCGACTCCAGGTCGCAGACGACCGGTTCGGCCCCGGCGGCCAGCAGGTCCCCGGCCTGTTCGGGCCGGCGGACGATGCCTGCCACCTCGTCCCCGCGCCCGTGGAGCAGCCGCTCCAGCCGCAGCGCGATCTGACCATGTCCACCCGCGATGACAATGCGCATGATCCCGACCGTACGCCTGTTGCCCCGCCGGAGCGCGATACCCCGGCGTGCGCCGTCGCAGACGCGCCCCGACCGGACCGGTCCCGCCCTACCGGCCCCGCCCTACCGGTGCGACTGCCGCGGCAGCTCCAGTGCCACCACCGCCGCCGAGTCGCAGTACTCGCGCACCGCGCTCGTCCTGGCCACCACGCGCCCCCGGTGCACCACGATGCGGCTGTACGCCAGGGACAGCACCCCGGCGAGGCTCTCGCCGCGTACGGCCAGGAGTTCGGCCGGGAAGCCCGCTTCGACGCGGACCTCCGGCAGGCCCAGCGTGGCGCGGGCGGCCGAGCCGACCGCTTCGTACGCGGCCTCGGGGGAGGCCTCGCCGAGAGAGGCGAGCAGGTAGGCGGCTTCCAGGGGGTCGCCGCGCCCCACCGGGTTCGCCGCGTCGCGCAGGGCGCCGCTGCCCGCGGCGACCCGTACCCCGGCCGCGCGCAGCAGCCGTACGGGCGCCGGGCGGGCCACCCGGCCCACCGGTCCGGCACGGCCGGGCAGTCCGGTGCCGCGCCGCTCCAGGGCCGCGCAGTCGCCCTGTGGCAGGCAGACGACCGTCACCCCGGCCGCCGCCAGCTGCTCGGCGGTGCGCGCCGCCATCTCCCGCGGCAGCGCCGACAGCCCCGCGCACGGCCCGATGGCCACGCCGGGCCGCAGCCCGCCCGCCATCGCCGCGAACCGCGCCAGCCGCGCGGGGTCGTCGCCGTCCGTGTGGAGGTCCACCGCGCAGCCGTGCTCGCCCGCCAGCTCCAGGACGGCCTCGGCGTACCCGGCCGGGTCGGGGTCCAGGTCCGGGCAGCCGCCGATGACCGAGGCGCCCATCTTGACGGCGTCCCGCAGCATCGCCAGCCCGTCCGCGCCGGCCGCCCCGGTGAGCAGCCGCGGCACCGCGACCGCGGTCAGCTCGGCCAGCCCGCGCAGCGACCGGCCCGCCTGGAGGACCGCCTCCAGCGATCGCAGCCCCTGGACGTCGCCGATCCGTACGTGGGTGCGCAGCGCCGTCGCGCCGTGCCCGAGTTGCAGGAGGACCGCCTCCGTGGTGCGCCGCTGCACGTCTTCGAGCGTCTCGCCCGCGGGCCCGCCGGCGTCCGCGGTCAGCGCGGTGTCGCAGTGCGCGTGCGGCTCGGCGGGGGCCGGGAGGAGCAGGTAGCCGCCGAGGTCCACGCGGGTGCCCTGGGGGGCGAGGCTGCCGGCCGTGCCGACCGCTTCGATGCGCCCGCCGCTGAGCCGTACGTCCACGACCCGGCCGTCGGCGAGCCGGGCGTCGCAGAGCACCAGGGTGCCCGCAGCGGCGCCGGTGCCGCCGCTGCCCGCGGCCTTCTCCGGCCCCGGTTGCGGCTGACTGCTGTCGGACATCGCGCTCCTAGAAGGACCGGGCGTGCAAGATCACGCAGCGTGGTCCGAGCCTAGGGGGCGCTCCGGGGAGCTTCACGGAGGCGCGAAATAGTCGTACCGGTGTGGTGCGAGGGGCGGCCGCGGCGGTGCTCCGGATACGGATTTCACCTTTGGCGGCAGGCCGTGTAATGTCTTCATCGCTCGCCCCAATAGCTCAGTCGGCAGAGCGTCTCCATGGTAAGGAGAAGGTCTACGGTTCGATTCCGTATTGGGGCTCTGATGTGTGAGGTATCCCGCCTTCGGGCGGGGTCCACTCGCATCACAGCGGTGTAGCTCAGTCGGTAGAGCAAGCGGCTCATAATCGCTGTGTCACCGGTTCAAGTCCGGTCACCGCTACTGACAGTAGCCGATTGTGGGGTCGGTCCTCCGATCGGCTACTCTTCTATGCGTTCACCCGTCCATCCGTCCGTCAAGGAGCACTCACGTGGCTGCCACCGACGTCCGCCCGAAGATCACGCTGGCCTGCGTGGAGTGCAAGGAGCGGAACTACATCACCAAGAAGAACCGGCGTAACGACCCGGACCGTCTTGAGATGAAGAAGCACTGCCCCCGTTGCAACTCGCACACTGCGCACCGCGAGACGCGATAACAACAGGCTCGTTCGCGAGGCCGTCCCCACTCGCTGGGGGCGGCCTCGCGGCGTTGTGGCGCAACCGGCGGTACGCGGCGTGGCGTGCGGCCCCGTCCTCCGGCGCCCCGGTATGTCAGGTCAGGGACCCTTGCAGGGACCAGTTCAGGGAGGTTGCGAGCCCATGGCGCTCGACCAGTCCTTTGTCGGGCGGAGCTACCCGGCCACCGCTCCTTATGAGGTCGGCCGGGAGAAGATCCGCGAATTCGCCGAGGCGATCGGCGACCCCGCCCCGGCGTACACCGACGCCGAAGCCGCCAGGGCGCTCGGGCATCCCGATGTGATCGCCCCGCCGACCTTTGTGTTCTCCATCACTTTCCGCGCCGCGGGCCAGGTCGTCGAAGATCCGCAGCTCGGTCTCGATTACAGCCGGGTGGTGCACGGCGACCAGAAATTCGCCTACACCCGGCCGGTGCGGGCCGGTGACCGGCTGACCGTCACCTCGACCATCGAGGCGATCAAATCCCTCGCGGGAAACGACATTCTCGATATCCGCGGTGAGGTGCACGACGAAGCGGGCGAACATGTGGTGACCGCTTTCACAAAGCTGGTGGCGCGCGCCGCCGGGCAGGAGGGCTGAGGCGATGGCGGCGAAGATCTCTTACGACGACGTCGAGGTCGGCACCGAGCTCCCGGCGCAGACCTTTCCTGTGACCCGTGCCACGCTCGTCCGGTACGCGGGCGCCTCCGGCGACTTCAACCCGATCCACTGGAACGAGAAGTTCGCCAAGGAGGTCGGCCTCCCCGACGTGATCGCGCACGGCATGTTCACCATGGCCGAGGCGGTCCGCGTGGTCACCGACTGGACCGGCGACCCGGGCGCCGTCGTCGAGTACGGCGTGCGCTTCACCAAGCCCGTCGTGGTGCCCAACGACGAGGAGGGCGCGGTCGTCGAGGTCAGCGCCAAGGTCGCGGCGAAGCTGGACGACCAGGCGCGTACGGTCCGCGTCGACCTGACCGCGACCAGCGCGGGGCAGAAGGTGCTGGGGATGTCGCGCGCGGTGGTCCGGCTCGCCTGACCAGCATGATCGTTACATCACGGGGGCGGACCGGCCGGGCGGCGGGACCGCCCCCGTACCCTTGAGCCCGTGCAGGAACTCCACGATGCCCCCCTCGCCCCGCTGACCACCTTCCGGCTCGGCGGCCCGGCCACCCGGCTGCTCACCGCGACCACGGACGACGAGGTGATCGCGGCCGTCCGCGAGGCCGACGCGACGGACACGCCGCTGCTCGTCATCGGCGGCGGCAGCAACCTGGTCATCGGCGACAAGGGCTTCGAGGGCACCGCGCTGCGCATCGCCACCAGCGGCTTCGCCCTGGACGGCACGGACCTGACGCTGGCCGCGGGCGAGAACTGGTCCGACGCGGTGGCCCGCACGGTCGAGGCCGGGCTCGCGGGCATCGAGTGCCTGGCCGGCATCCCCGGCTCGGCGGGCGCGACGCCCATTCAGAACGTGGGCGCCTACGGTCAGGAAGTGTCTACGACGATCACCGAAGTGGTCGCGTACGACCGGACCGCGGGCGAAACCGTGACCCTTTCAAACGCCGAGTGCGCGTTCTCGTACCGCCACAGCCGCTTCAAGGAGCACCCCGGGCGGTTCGTGGTGCTGCGCGTGCGCTTCGCCCTGGAGGACGCCGGCGGGCTGTCCGCGCCGATCAAGTACGCGGAGACCGCACGCACGCTCGGCGTCGAGGCGGGGGACCGGGTGCCGGCCGCCGACGCCCGCGAGACCGTGCTCAAGCTGCGGGCCGGCAAGGGCATGGTCCTGGACCCGGAGGACCACGACACCTGGTCGGCGGGCTCCTTCTTCACCAACCCGGTTCTCACCGAGGCCGAGCACGCCGCCTTCGTCGCGCGCGTCCACGAGCGCCTCGGCGCGGACGCCGCGCCGCCCGCCTTCCCGGCGGGGGAGGGCCGCGTGAAGACCTCGGCCGCCTGGCTCATCGACCGCGCGGGCTTCACCAAGGGCTACGGCGGCGGCCCGGCCCGGATCTCCACCAAGCACACCCTCGCCCTCACCAACCGCGGCACGGCCACCACCGAGGACCTGCTCGCGCTGGCCCGCGAGGTCCGCGACGGCGTCCACGCGGCCTTCGGCGTCACGCTGGTCAACGAGCCGGTGACGGTCGGCGTCACCCTTTAGGACGCGTCAGACCGCCCCCAGCCACGCGTCCACGCCCGCCAGCAGCTTCCGGCGGACGTCCTCCGGCGCCCGCGAGCCGCGTACCGACTGGCGGGCCACCTCCGCCAGTTCGGCGTCCGAGAAACCGTGCGCGGTGCGGGCGATCTCGTACTGGGCCGCCAGCCGGGAGCCGAACAGCAGCGGGTCGTCGGCGCCCAGCGCCATCGGCACGCCGGCGTCGTACAGCTTCCGCAGCGGTACGTCCTCCGGCTTCTCGTAGACGCCCAGCGCCACGTTCGACGCCGGGCAGACCTCGCAGGTCACCCCGCGGTCGGCCAGCCGCCGCAGCAGCGCCGGGTCCTCCGCCGCCCGCACGCCGTGGCCGATGCGCGCCGCGTGCAGGTCGTCCAGGCAGTCCCGCACGCTCGAAGGGCCCGACAGCTCGCCGCCGTGCGGCGCCGCCAGCAGACCGCCGTCGCGCGCGATGGCGAAGGCCCGGTCGAAGTCGCGGGCGAAACCCCGCCGTTCGTCGTTGGAGAGCCCGAAACCGATCACCCCGCGGTCGGCGTACCGGACCGCGAGCCGGGCCAGCGTACGGGCGTCCAGAGGGTGCTTCATGCGGTTCGCGGCCACCAGGACGCGGATGCCGAGGCCGGTCTCGCGCGAGGCGGCCTCCACCGCGTCCAGGATGATCTCCAGCGCGGGGATCAGCCCGCCCAGCCGCGGCGCGTACGACGTCGGGTCGACCTGGATCTCCAGCCACCCCGAGCCGTCCCTGACGTCCTCCTCGGCGGCCTCGCGGACCAGCCGCCGGATGTCCTCGGGGGAGCGCAGGCAGGAGCGCGCGATGTCGTACAGCCGCTGGAAGCGGAACCAGCCGCGCTCGTCCGTGGCCCGCAGCTTCGGCGGCTCGCCGCCCTTCAGGGCCTCCGGCAGGTGCACGCCGTACTTGTCGGCGAGCTCCAGCAGGGTCGCGGGCCGCATCGACCCCGTGAAGTGCAGGTGCAGATGGGCCTTCGGCAGCTCTCGGACATCGCGTACACGTTCCATCCCAGGATCTTGCCGTACGGGGCCGACGCGCCGGTAGGCCCTTTCCCGAACGGGCGCCCGTCCGAAAGCAGATGCGGGCCCCGGGGAAGCCCCGGGGCCCGCTCTACGTGCCGCTGCGTGCTACTTCGCCTCGGCCAGCAGGTTCTGGACGCGGGTGATGCCCTCGACCAGGTCCTCGTCACCGAGCGCGTACGACAGGCGCAGGTAGCCCGGCGTGCCGAACGCCTCGCCCGGCACCACCGCGACCTCGGCCTCCTCCAGGATCAGCTCGGCCAGCTCCACGCTGGTCTGCGGGCGCTTGCCCCGGATCTCCTTGCCGAGCAGGCCCTTGACCGACGGGTACGCGTAGAACGCGCCCTCCGGCTCGGGGCACAGGACGCCCTCGATCTCGTTGAGCATCCGCACCATCGTCTTGCGGCGCCGGTCGAAGGCGACCTTCATCTCCTCGACGGCGTCCAGGTCACCGGAGACCGCGGCGATGGCCGCCGCCTGCGCCACGTTCGAGACGTTGGAGGTGGCGTGCGACTGGAGGTTCGCCGCGGCCTTGATCACGTCCTTGGGGCCGATGGCCCAGCCCACCCGCCAGCCGGTCATCGCGTACGTCTTGGCCACGCCGTTGACGATGATGCACTTCTCGCGCAGCTCCGGGACGACCACCGGCAGCGAGGAGAACTCCGCGTCGCCGTAGACCAGGTGCTCGTAGATCTCGTCCGTGAGGACCCACAGGCCGTGTTCGGCGGCCCAGCGGCCCACCGCCTCGACCTGCTCGCGGGTGTAGACCGCGCCGGTCGGGTTCGACGGCGACACGAACAGCAGCACCTTCGTGCGGTCCGTACGGGCCGCCTCCAGCTGCTCCACGCTCACCCGGTAGCCGGTGGTCTCGTCGGCCACCACCTCCACCGGCACGCCGCCCGCCAGCCGGATCGACTCCGGGTAGGTGGTCCAGTAGGGGGCCGGCACGATGACCTCGTCGCCCGGGTCCAGGATTGCCGCGAACGCCTCGTAGATCGCCTGCTTGCCACCGTTGGTGACCAGCACGTTCGCCGCCTCGACCGCGTATCCCGAGTCGCGCAGCGTCTTCTCGGCGATGGCGGCCTTCAGCTCGGGCAGGCCGCCGGCCGGGGTGTAGCGGTGGTACTTCGGGTTGCGGCACGCCTCGACGGCCGCCTCGACGATGTAGCCGGGCGTGGGGAAGTCGGGCTCGCCGGCGCCGAAGCCGATCACCGGGCGCCCGGCGGCCTTGAGGGCCTTGGCCTTGGCGTCCACGGCGAGGGTCGCGGACTCGGAGATCGCCCCGACGCGGGCCGACACCCGACGGTCGGCGGGGGACTGTGCGGGAGGAGTAGCAGCGCTCATGTACTGCATGGTCCCAGACCCGCCACGGGGCGGGCACACGGGTTTGAAGGCACCACCTCGGGGCTTTCTGTTCGACGCCGGGACGCGAAGCACGTACACTCGCTGACCGTTGGCTCCCAACAGGGCGCAAGCGGCCACGCACCTGGTGCACCGGTCGGTATGCGGTAGGTTGGGGGAACCACAAAGGGTCGTAGCTCAATTGGTAGAGCACTGGTCTCCAAAACCAGCGGTTGGGGGTTCAAGTCCCTCCGGCCCTGCTACACGCACTCTTCACCGAGGCGCGTGCACGCGTACGTACTGAAATGCACCGCCGTGCGGCTCTACCGGGCGCGGCACGGCCAACGACCCGGATTCAGGTGAGGACGAGTGACGGACGCCCTGGGCTCCATCGACATGCCTGAGCGCGGTCGTTCCGAAGACGAGGCCACGGACTCGAAGAAGCCCCGCCGCGGCGGCAAGCGCGGCAAGAAGGGCCCGTTCGCGCGCCTCGCTCTCTTCTACCGGCAGATCATCGCCGAGCTCCGCAAGGTCGTCTGGCCCACCCGGGGCCAGCTGTCCACGTACACCACCGTGGTGATCGTCTTCGTCGTCATCGTCATCGGTCTCGTAACCGTGATTGACTTGGGATTCAACGAGGCCGTCAAGTACGTCTTCGGCTGATCCCGCGAAGGGCGCCTGAGCGGGCGCCCCTTTGCATGTTCAACCCCTTGAAGCCAGGAAGAAGCAGCCACCGTGTCTGACCCGAACCTGAACGACGCCGCCGACTCCGTCGAGACGGCAGCGGCCGACGTTGACGCGGCGGCTGCCTCGGCCGAGGTCGAGGGCGACGCTGCGGCGATTGCCGACGAAGAGGGCGCTCGCGAGATCGTCGAGGGCGCCGACGCGGCCGACGAGCTCGACACCGAGGACGCCGAGGCGGGCGAGCCCGCCGAAGAGGCCGCGGTGACCGTCGAGGACGAGGACGAGGCCGCCGACGTGGCCGAGAGCGCCGAGGACGCCGAGGACGCGGCGGCGCAGGACGCCGACGAGGAGCCGGTCGACCCGATCGCCGCACTCCGCGAGGAGCTGCGCACCCTGCCGGGCGAGTGGTACGTGATCCACACCTACGCGGGCTACGAGAAGCGCGTGAAGGCCAACCTGGAACAGCGCGCCGTCTCGCTCAACGTCGAGGACTTCATCTACCAGGCCGAGGTCCCCGAGGAAGAGATCGTCCAGATCAAGAACGGCGAGCGCAAGAACGTCCGCCAGAACAAGCTCCCGGGCTACGTGCTCGTGCGCATGGACCTGACCAACGAGTCCTGGGGCGTCGTGCGCAACACGCCCGGCGTCACCGGGTTCGTGGGCAACGCCTACGACCCGTACCCGCTGACCCTGGACGAGATCGTCAAGATGCTCGCCCCGGAGGCCGAGGAGAAGGCCGCCAAGGAGGCCGCCGAGGCCGAGGGCAAGCCCGCTCCGTCCCGCAAGGTCGAGGTCCAGGTGCTGGACTTCGAGGTGGGCGACTCGGTCACCGTCACCGACGGCCCGTTCGCCACGCTGCAGGCCACGATCAACGAGATCAACGCCGACTCGAAGAAGGTCAAGGGCCTCGTCGAGATCTTCGGCCGCGAGACCCCGGTCGAGCTGAGCTTCGACCAGATCCAGAAGAACTGACACTTCTGGGACAACGCTTCCGAACAGGTCAGACGAGCCCCTCGGGGACCGTCTGACCTGCTCGGTTTTTGGCCGCACCTCTATACCCGTTATCGTTGTGCGGTATGCCTCCATCCGGATGACCGGATGGTCTGGCGAAAACCTCTCACTAGGACCCGGAGAGAGCATGCCTCCCAAGAAGAAGAAGGTCACGGGGCTCATCAAGCTCCAGATCCAGGCCGGTGCCGCGAACCCGGCCCCGCCGGTCGGCCCCGCGCTGGGCCAGCACGGCGTCAACATCATGGAGTTCTGCAAGGCCTACAACGCCGCGACCGAGTCGCAGCGCGGCTGGGTCATCCCGGTGGAGATCACGGTCTACGAAGACCGTTCCTTCACCTTCATCACCAAGACCCCGCCGGCCTCGAAGATGATCCTGAAGGCCGCGGGCGTGGAGAAGGGCTCCGGCGAGCCGCACAAGACCAAGGTCGCCAAGATTTCGGCCGACCAGGTCCGCGAGATCGCCACCACCAAGATGCCCGACCTGAACGCCAACGACCTGGACGCCGCGTCGAAGATCATCGCCGGCACCGCCCGTTCCATGGGCATCACGGTCGAGGGCTGACAGCCACCCCGCAGTAGCCCCGCGGCACCCGCCGCATTCCGACAGGGGCACGTGGCAGGGCCAGGCGCTGGCCCGTACCACGACTCCATCGCCACCACTCAGGAGCAGCAGTGAAGCGCAGCAAGAATCTTCGCAACGCGGACGCGAAGATCGACCGGGAGCGTCAGTACGCCCCGCTCGAAGCCGTCCGTCTGGCCAAGGAGACCTCCCTGGCCAAGTTCGACGCGACCGTCGAGGTCGCCATGCGTCTGGGCGTCGACCCGCGCAAGGCCGACCAGATGGTCCGTGGCACCGTGAACCTTCCGCACGGCACCGGTAAGACCGCCCGGGTCCTGGTCTTCGCGACCGGCGACCGTGCTGCGGCCGCGGAAGCCGCGGGCGCCGACATCGTCGGCTCCGACGAACTGATCGACGAGGTCGCCAAGGGCCGCCTGGACTTCGACGCCGTCGTCGCCACGCCGGACCTCATGGGCAAGGTCGGCCGCCTCGGCCGCGTGCTCGGTCCCCGTGGTCTGATGCCGAACCCGAAGACCGGCACCGTCACCCCGGACGTCGCCAAGGCTGTCACCGACATCAAGGGCGGCAAGATCGAGTTCCGCGTGGACAAGCACGCGAACCTCCACTTCATCATCGGCAAGGTGTCCTTCGACGACGCCAAGCTGGTGGAGAACTACGCCGCGGCGCTGGAGGAGATCAACCGCCTCAAGCCGTCCGCCGCCAAGGGCCGCTACATCAAGAAGGCCACCATCACCACCACGATGGGCCCCGGCGTTCCGGTCGACTCCAACCGCACCCGCAACCTCCTCGTCGAGGAGGACGTGCTCGCCGTCTGAGTCTGACGGCAGGCACGCGCGTACGCGTATGCCGGGCCCCGCACCTCATCGAGGTGCGGGGCCCTTCGCATGCGCCGGGGAGGCCGGTCCCGGCGGTGTGCGCAGCCCTGCCAGGGCGCTGTCACCCCCCTGCACTACTCTCGCTTGCAGTCGTGAAGGTGATCTACAACGGGGAGCAGCACGTGCGTACTGCGCGCATCACCGCGGTCGTGGCCGGGGTCGTCATGATGGCCGGCCTCACCGCCTGCGGTGACCAGGACGGTGGCGGCACGGCGGGCGGCGACAAGGCCGCGGGCGGCGGCTCGCCGGTCCAGGCCGCCGTCGCGGCCCTGCGGACGGCCTCCGAGAAGACCGGCGCCAAGAGCTCGGCCAAGATCGACGGGACGAACAGGCTGGGCAAGATGACGATGTCCGTCAAGGGCGCGATGGACTGGTCCAAGGGCGTCCGGGCGCAGGCCGAGATGTCCCCGCAGGGAGACGCGGCGGGGCTGGGCGGCGGCAAGCCCATCAAGACCGTGACGACTCCCGAGGCGGTGTACGTCAATCTCGGGCTCCGCGACAAGCCCTGGATGAAGTACGACTACAACGCGATGGCCAAGCAGTCCGCGCTCGGCGCGCTGATGAAGGACCAGGCGCAGAACAACAACCCGACGCGCGCCATGGCGCTGGTCATCGCCTCGGGCAAGGCCGAGAAGGCCGGTACGGAGGACGTGCGCGGCGTCCGGGCGACCCACTACACCGCCACCTTCGAGGTGAGCGAGCTGGCTCGCATGCAGGCGTCCGAGGACTTCAGCCAGAAGGACATGAAGGCGCTGGAGGAGACGCTCAAGCAGAACGGCACGACGAGCCAGACGATCGACCTTTGGGTCGGCCCGGACAACCTGCTCGTCAAGAAGACCGAGAAGGCCCAGAGCAACCTGGGCGGCTCGGAGAACACGGTCTTCTACTCCGACTACGGCACCAAGGTCACGGTCCAGGAGCCGCCGGCCTCGCAGACCACGGACGGCGGCAAGGCCGGCGCCGGCGCGGGTGCCGCGGCCGGTGGCCTGGCGGGCTGAGGCCGCTCGCACCGGCCGGTGACCGGATTTGCCTGGCGTGGGCCGTTCGCGTACCGTAGCGGAGAAGCCAAAGACCGCTGGTTGTCTCTGCGTGCCTTTACGGGCGCGCGGTGGCCGAAGGATCCGCTAGCTGCGGACGGCCTGCGCAGGTGGACGAGGAAGAACTCCCGGAAGAACTCCGTTTCGCCCGGTTGAGCCATGCCCCGTGCGCTTGCGCCGGGGCGTTTGCTTTGCCCAGCCCCTTCTGCGCGGTCCTCATCACCCGGAAGGAGGCCGAGGCTCATGGCGAGGCCCGACAAGGTCGCAGCCGTCGAGGAGATCACGGAGAAGCTCCGTAACTCCAACGCCGCTGTTGTGACCGCGTACACCGGACTGTCCGTCGCTCAGCTCAAGCAGCTGCGCCGTTCGCTCGGTGACAACGCTCAGTACCGTGTGGTGAAGAACACGCTGACCAAGATTGCGGCCACTGAGGCCGGGATCACGCTGGACGAGCACCTCAAGGGCTCGACGGCAGTCGCCTTCGTGACCGGTGACCCGGTCGAGGCGGCGAAGGGTCTTCGTGACTTCGCCAAGGAGAACCCCTCTCTCGTCATCAAGGGCGGTGTCCTTGAAGGCAAGGCGCTGTCCGCCGACGAGATCAAGAAGCTTGCGGACCTTGAGTCCCGCGAGGTTCTGCTCGCCAAGCTGGCGGGTGGCATGAAGGCGTCCATGGCCAAGGCCGCGGCGACCTTCCAGGCCCCGCTCACGAAGATGGTCCGCACCGCGGAAGCTCTTCGCAGCAAGGTCGAGCAGGGCGGTGCCGGTGAGCCGGCTCCCGCCGCGGCTGCGGAGTAACCACTCCCCAGTCCAGCGGGCACGTCTGCTCAGCACGCCCGCCGCAATGTACATCCGGCACCAGCCGAATTAGTGGAAGGACCGCCACCATGGCGAAGCTCACCCAGGACGAACTGCTGGCCCAGTTCGAGGAGATGACCCTCATCGAGCTCTCCGACTTCGTGAAGAAGTTCGAGGAGAAGTTCGACGTCGAGGCTGCCGCCCCCGTCGCCGTTGCCGCCGCCGGTGCCCCGGGCGCCCCGGCCGCCGAGGCCGCCGAGGAGCAGGACGAGTTCGACGTCATCCTCACCGGCGCCGGCGACAAGAAGATCCAGGTCATCAAGGTCGTGCGTGAGCTGACCTCGCTGGGTCTGAAGGAGGCCAAGGACCTCGTCGACGGCACCCCGAAGCCGGTCCTCGAGAAGGTCGCCAAGGACGCCGCGGACAAGGCCGCCGAGGCCCTCAAGGGCGCCGGCGCCTCCGTCGAGGTCAAGTGACCCGACGAGTCTGCTGACTCTTCGCAAACCTGAAGGCGATCACCCATGCGGGTGGTCGCCTTCGGGCGTTCGGGCCGCGGCTGCGCCGTCCCGCCCTTCCGTGCGAGTATGGTGATCTTCGTTGCCCGGCCCCGTGCACCCCGTGACGATCTTCCAGCGGGTGGGGGGCCTTGACGAACCGCACGCAGCGCGCAATTCTCAGGACGCGACGTCAGAAGCGATCCGGGTTCGAGGCATGGATCGTCGTCGAAGAGGGAAGCATCGGTGTGCGCCTGTTGGCGCACGGCTTGCGGCAGGCATACGGCGTTGGGCGTTGAGAAGAACAACGAGGGGTTCCTCCGTCACGGAGGGTGCCACCTCCCGGAGGGAGAAGATCGGTATCACGGTGCTGGGCCGGTCTCCGGAAACTCGCTCTGGACATCAGTGTGCCGAGTGGCTACACTGACCCTTTGCGCTGCCTGTTAGCTGCTCCCTGCCCGTCACCAGGGGCATACCCGAGCCCGAGCAATGCCGACTGATCCGCCCTGACCTGGGCCTTTCCTCCGGTGTGTTCGGTTAGGGACCGGTACGCGCGTAGTGAGTCCGAGCCCTCGGAAGGACCCCCTCTTGGCCGCCTCGCGCAACGCCTCGACTGCCAATACGAACAACGGCGACAGCACCGCCCCGCTGCGCATCTCTTTTGCGAAGATCAAGGAGCCCCTCGGGGTTCCGAACCTCCTTGCGCTGCAGACCGAAAGCTTCGACTGGCTGCTCGGCAATGCCGCATGGAAGGGTCGCGTCGAGGCTGCGCTGGAAAGTGGTCAGGACGTCCCCACCAAGTCCGGTCTGGAGGAGATCTTCGAAGAGATCTCCCCGATCGAGGACTTCTCCGGGTCGATGTCGCTGACGTTCCGCGACCACCGATTCGAGCCCCCGAAGAACTCCATCGACGAGTGCAAGGAGCGCGACTTCACGTACGCGGCCCCGCTCTTCGTCACGGCTGAGTTCACCAACAACGAGACCGGCGAGATCAAGTCCCAGACGGTCTTCATGGGCGACTTCCCGCTCATGACCAACAAGGGCACCTTCTGCATCAACGGCACCGAGCGTGTCGTCGTCTCGCAGCTGGTCCGCTCGCCGGGCGTCTACTTCGACAGCCAGATCGACAAGACGTCCGACAAGGACATCTTCACGGCCAAGATCATCCCGTCCCGGGGTGCCTGGCTGGAGATGGAGATCGACAAGCGCGACATGGTCGGCGTGCGCATCGACCGCAAGCGCAAGCAGTCCGTGACCGTCCTCCTCAAGGCCCTCGGCTGGACGACCGAGCAGATCCTCGAAGAGTTCGGCGAGTACGAGTCGATGCGCGCCACCCTGGAGAAGGACCACACCCAGGGCCAGGACGACGCGCTGCTCGACATCTACCGCAAGCTGCGTCCGGGCGAGCCGCCGACGCGCGAGGCCGCGCAGACGCTGCTGGAGAACCTCTACTTCAACCCGAAGCGCTACGACCTCGCGAAGGTCGGCCGCTACAAGGTCAACAAGAAGCTCGGCGGCGACGAGCCGCTGGACGCCGGCGTGCTGACCACCGACGACGTCATCGCCACGATCAAGTACCTGGTCAAGCTCCACGCGGGCGAGACCGAGACGATCGGCGAGAACGGCACGGAGATCGTCGTCGAGACCGACGACATCGACCACTTCGGCAACCGCCGCCTGCGCAACGTCGGCGAGCTGATCCAGAACCAGGTCCGTACGGGTCTCGCCCGTATGGAGCGTGTCGTGCGCGAGCGCATGACCACCCAGGACGTCGAGGCGATCACGCCGCAGACCCTGATCAACATCCGGCCGGTCGTCGCCTCCATCAAGGAGTTCTTCGGCACCAGCCAGCTGTCCCAGTTCATGGACCAGACCAACCCGCTGTCGGGTCTGACCCACAAGCGCCGTCTGTCCGCGCTGGGCCCCGGTGGTCTGTCCCGTGAGCGGGCCGGCCTGGACGTCCGTGACGTGCACCCCTCGCACTACGGCCGCATGTGCCCGATCGAGACGCCCGAAGGCCCGAACATCGGTCTGATCGGTTCGCTCGCCTCGTACGGCCGCGTCAACGTCTTCGGCTTCATCGAGACGCCGTACCGCAAGGTCGTCGACGGCCGGGTCACCGAGCAGGTCGACTACCTGACCGCCGACGAGGAGGACCGCTTCCTCATCGCGCAGGCCAACGCGCCGCTCACCGAGGACATGCAGTTCGCCGAGGGCCGCGTGATGTGCCGCCGCCGCGGTGGTGAGGTCGACCTCGCCGCCCGCGAGGACGTGGACTACATGGACGTCTCGCCGCGCCAGATGGTGTCGGCCGCGACCGCCATGATCCCCTTCCTGGAGCACGACGACGCCAACCGCGCGCTCATGGGATCGAACATGATGCGCCAGGCCGTGCCGCTGATCAAGGCGGAGGCCCCGCTGGTCGGCACCGGCATGGAGTACCGCTGCGCGGTCGACGCCGGCGACGTCATCAAGGCCGAGAAGGACGGTGTGGTCCAGGAGGTCTCCGCGGACTACATCACCGTCGCCAACGACGACGGCACGTACACCACGTACCGCGTCGCCAAGTTCACCCGCTCCAACCAGGGCACCTCCTTCAACCAGAAGGTCGTCGTGGACGAGGGCGCGCGCGTCGTCGTGGGCCAGGTGCTCGCCGACGGTCCCTCCACCGACGAGGGCGAGATGGCGCTGGGCAAGAACCTGCTCGTCGCCTTCATGCCCTGGGAGGGCCACAACTACGAGGACGCGATCATCCTGTCGCAGCGCCTCGTGCAGGACGACGTCCTGTCCTCGATCCACATCGAGGAGCACGAGGTCGACGCCCGGGACACCAAGCTGGGCCCCGAGGAGATCACCCGGGACATCCCGAACGTCTCCGAGGAGGTCCTCTCGGACCTCGACGAGCGCGGCATCATCCGGATCGGTGCCGAGGTCGTCGCCGGCGACATCCTCGTCGGCAAGGTCACGCCCAAGGGCGAGACCGAGCTGACCCCCGAGGAGCGCCTGCTGCGCGCCATCTTCGGCGAGAAGGCCCGTGAGGTCCGTGACACCTCGCTGAAGGTCCCGCACGGCGAGATCGGCAAGGTCATCGGCGTCCGCGTCTTCGACCGCGAAGAGGGCGACGAGCTGCCCCCGGGCGTGAACCAGCTGGTCCGCGTCTACGTGGCGCAGAAGCGCAAGATCACCGACGGTGACAAGCTCGCGGGCCGCCACGGCAACAAGGGCGTCATCTCCAAGATCCTGCCGGTCGAGGACATGCCGTTCCTGGAGGACGGCACCCCGGTCGACATCATCCTCAACCCGCTGGGTGTCCCGTCCCGAATGAACCCGGGACAGGTCCTGGAGATCCACCTCGGCTGGCTCGCCAGCCAGGGCTGGAAGGTCGAGGGCGACGAGGACTGGCAGAAGCGTCTCCAGGCGATCGGCGCCGACGAGGTCGCGCCCCGCACCAACGTCGCGACCCCGGTCTTCGACGGTGCGCGCGAGGACGAGCTCGCTGGTCTGTTCGACTCCACGCTGCCGAACCGCGACGGCGAGCGGATGGTCAAGGACACCGGCAAGGCCCGGATGTTCGACGGCCGTTCCGGTGAGCCGTTCCCGGACCCGATCTCGGTCGGGTACATGTACATCCTGAAGCTCCACCACCTGGTCGACGACAAGCTGCACGCCCGCTCGACCGGTCCGTACTCGATGATCACCCAGCAGCCGCTGGGTGGTAAGGCCCAGTTCGGTGGCCAGCGCTTCGGTGAGATGGAGGTGTGGGCGCTGGAGGCTTACGGCGCCGCGTACGCCCTCCAGGAGCTGCTGACGATCAAGTCCGACGACGTGACCGGCCGCGTGAAGGTCTACGAGGCCATCGTCAAGGGCGAGAACATCCCCGAGCCCGGCATTCCCGAGTCCTTCAAGGTGCTCATCAAGGAAATGCAGTCGCTCTGCCTGAACGTGGAGGTGCTGTCCTCGGACGGCATGTCCATCGAGATGCGCGACACGGACGAGGATGTCTTCCGCGCCGCGGAGGAGCTCGGTATCGACCTGTCCCGGCGCGAGCCGAGCAGCGTCGAAGAGGTCTGACGGGCCTGGCCGGGGCTCCTTTTCCCGAGGAGCCCCGGTCGCCCCGGACCCGTACAGACCATGATGTAGAGCCCATTTTTTCGCTTACGCGAAGGGCACGACCCTGAAAGAGGGATTGACGACAGTGCTCGACGTCAACTTCTTCGACGAGCTGCGGATCGGCCTGGCGACCGCGGACGACATCCGACAGTGGTCTCACGGTGAGGTCAAGAAGCCGGAGACCATCAACTACCGCACCCTCAAGCCGGAAAAGGACGGGCTCTTCTGCGAGAAGATCTTCGGTCCGACCCGGGACTGGGAGTGCTACTGCGGCAAGTACAAGCGTGTCCGGTTCAAGGGCATCATCTGCGAGCGCTGTGGCGTCGAGGTCACTCGCGCCAAGGTGCGCCGTGAGCGGATGGGCCACATCGAGCTGGCCGCCCCCGTCACGCACATCTGGTACTTCAAGGGCGTTCCGTCGCGGCTGGGCTACCTGCTCGACCTCGCCCCGAAGGACCTGGAAAAGGTCATCTACTTCGCCGCCTACATGATCACGTGGGTGGACGAGGAGCGCCGTACGCGCGACCTGCCCTCGCTGGAGGCCCACGTCTCCGTCGAGCGCCAGCAGATCGAGCAGCGCCGCGACGCCGACCTGGAGGCCCGCGCCAAGAAGCTCGAGACCGACCTGGCCGAGCTGGAGGCCGAGGGCGCCAAGGCGGACGTGCGCCGCAAGGTGCGCGAGGGCGCCGAGCGTGAGATGAAGCAGCTGCGCGACCGCGCGCAGCGCGAGATCGACCGCCTCGACGAGGTGTGGAACCGCTTCAAGAACCTCAAGGTCCAGGACCTGGAGGGCGACGAGCTGCTCTACCGCGAGCTGCGTGACCGCTTCGGCACGTACTTCATGGGCGGCATGGGCGCGGCCGCGCTCCAGAAGCGCCTGGAGTCCTTCGACCTCGACGAAGAGGCCGAGAAGCTCCGCGAGATCATCCGCACCGGCAAGGGCCAGAAGAAGACCCGTGCGCTCAAGCGCCTGAAGGTCGTCTCCGCGTTCCTGCAGACCCGCAACAGCCCCAACGGCATGGTGCTGGACTGCATCCCGGTCATCCCGCCGGACCTGCGTCCGATGGTGCAGCTGGACGGTGGCCGCTTCGCGACCTCCGACCTGAACGACCTGTACCGCCGTGTGATCAACCGCAACAACCGCCTGAAGCGGCTTCTCGACCTCGGCGCGCCCGAGATCATCGTGAACAACGAGAAGCGGATGCTCCAGGAGGCCGTCGACGCGCTGTTCGACAACGGCCGGCGCGGCCGCCCGGTGACCGGTCCCGGCAACCGCCCGCTGAAGTCCCTGAGCGACATGCTCAAGGGCAAGCAGGGCCGTTTCCGTCAGAACCTGCTCGGTAAGCGTGTGGACTACTCCGCGCGTTCCGTGATCGTCGTCGGTCCGCAGCTGAAGCTGCACCAGTGTGGTCTGCCGAAGGCCATGGCGCTGGAGCTCTTCAAGCCGTTCGTGATGAAGCGCCTGGTCGACCTGAACCACGCGCAGAACATCAAGAGCGCCAAGCGGATGGTCGAGCGCGGCCGTACGGTCGTCTACGACGTCCTCGAAGAGGTCATCGCCGAGCACCCGGTCCTGCTGAACCGTGCGCCCACCCTGCACCGCCTCGGCATCCAGGCCTTCGAGCCGCAGCTGGTCGAGGGCAAGGCCATTCAGATTCACCCGCTCGTGTGCACCGCGTTCAACGCGGACTTCGACGGTGACCAGATGGCCGTGCACCTGCCGCTGTCCGCGGAGGCGCAGGCCGAGGCCCGCATCCTGATGCTGTCCTCGAACAACATCCTCAAGCCGGCCGACGGCCGTCCGGTCACCATGCCGACCCAGGACATGGTGCTGGGCCTGTTCTTCCTCACCACCGACGAGGCGGAGCGCAAGGTCATCGGCGAGGGCCGCTCCTTCGGCTCGGTCGCCGAGGCGATCATGGCCTTCGACAACCGGGAGCTCTCGCTCCAGGCGAAGGTCGACATCCGCTTCCCGATCGGCACCGTCCCGCCCCGTGGCTGGACCCCGCCGGCGCAGGAAGAGGGCGAGCCCGAGTGGCAGCAGGGTGACAGCTTCCGGCTGCGTACGACCCTGGGCCGCGCGCTCTTCAACGAGCTGCTGCCCGAGGACTACCCGTTCGTCGACTACTCGGTGGGCAAGAAGCAGCTCTCCGCGATCGTCAACGACCTGGCCGAGCGCTACCCGAAGGTCATCGTGGCGGCGACGCTCGACAACCTGAAGGCGGCCGGTTTCCACTGGGCGACCCGTTCCGGTGTCACCGTCGCGGTCTCGGACATCGTCGTGCCGGAGGCCAAGAAGGCCATCGTCGCGGGCTACGAGGCCCAGGACGAGAAGGTCCAGAAGCAGTACGAGCGCGGTCTGATCACCAAGGACGAGCGCACTCAGGAACTGATCAACATCTGGACCAAGGCGACCAACGAGGTCGCCGAGGCGATGAACGACAACTTCCCCAAGACGAACCCCATCTTCATGATGGTTGACTCGGGTGCCCGAGGAAACATGATGCAGATGCGGCAGATCGCCGGTATGCGTGGTCTGGTGTCGAACGCGAAGAACGAGACCATCCCGCGTCCGATCAAGGCCTCGTTCCGCGAGGGTCTGTCCGTGCTGGAGTACTTCATCTCCACCCACGGTGCCCGTAAGGGTCTCGCGGACACCGCCCTGCGTACCGCCGACTCGGGTTACCTCACCCGTCGTCTGGTCGACGTCTCCCAGGACGTCATCATCCGCGAGGAGGACTGCGGCACCGAGCGCGGTCTGAAGCTGCGGATCGCCGGCAAGGGCGCCGACGGTGTCCTGCGCAAGGCGGACGACGTCGAGTCCAGCGTGTACGCACGCATGCTGGCCGAGGACGTCGTGGTGGACGGCAAGGTCATCGCGTCGGCGAACGTGGACCTCGGCGACGTGCTCATCGACCAGCTGGTCGCGCACGGCGTCGAGGAGGTCAAGACCCGCTCGGTCCTGACCTGTGAGTCCGCGGTCGGCACCTGCGCCTACTGCTACGGCCGCTCGCTGGCCACCGGCAAGCTGGTCGACATCGGTGAGGCGGTCGGCATCATCGCCGCCCAGTCCATCGGTGAGCCCGGCACCCAGCTGACGATGCGTACCTTCCACACCGGTGGTGTGGCCGGTGACGACATCACCCTGGGTCTGCCGCGTGTCGTCGAGCTGTTCGAGGCCCGTACGCCCAAGGGTGTCGCCCCGATCTCCGAGGCCGCCGGCCGCGTGCGGATCGAGGAGACCGAGAAGACCAAGAAGGTCATCGTCACGCCGGACGACGGCAGCGACGAGACGGCTTACGGCGTCTCCAAGCGTGCCCGTCTGCTGGTGGGCGAGGGTGACCACGTCGAGGTCGGCCAGGCGCTGACCGTGGGTGCCGTCAACCCGCACGACGTGCTGCGCATCCTGGGCCAGCGGGCCGTCCAGGTCCACCTGGTCGGCGAGGTCCAGAAGGTCTACAACAACCAGGGCGTGGCGATCCACGACAAGCACATCGAGATCATCATCCGGCAGATGCTGCGCCGTGTGACGATCATCGAGTCCGGCGACGCGGAGCTGCTGCCGGGCGAGCTGGTGGAGCGCACGAAGTTCGAGGGCGAGAACCGTCGCGTGGTCCAGGAGGGCGGTCACCCCGCCTCCGGTCGTCCGCAGCTGATGGGTATCACCAAGGCTTCGCTGGCCACCGAGTCCTGGCTGTCGGCGGCGTCCTTCCAGGAGACGACCCGGGTGCTCACCGACGCGGCGATCAACGCCAAGTCGGACTCCCTGATCGGCCTCAAGGAGAACGTCATCATCGGTAAGCTCATCCCGGCCGGTACGGGCCTGTCCCGCTACCGCAACATCCGGGTGGAGCCCACCGAGGAGGCCAAGGCCGCGATGTACTCGGCCGTCGGTTACGACGACATCGACTACTCGCCCTTCGGCACCGGCTCCGGCCAGGCGGTCCCGCTGGAGGACTACGACTACGGTCCGTACAACCAGTAATCCTGGTAACGCGCTGTACGCAGGGCGGTCACCCCATCCGGGGTGGCCGCCCTGCGGCGTTTCCGGTAGTGCGGCCCGCCGGTTTCCGGGAGACAACGCGCGCGAACGGTCCGGGGCGGCGGTCGGAATTCGGCCTCCGGGGAACCGTGCGATCTCCTGGCGCGTACTGAATGATGGGTGTACTGCCTAACGTGGGGGAGGTGCTCAAGTGGCGTACCAGTCGTGGCAGCCTGCGCAGTGGCAGGGCGGGCAGCCGGCTCAGGCGTCGGGCCAGGCTCCGGCGATGCGGGCTTCGCACGCCGACCGGGAGCGCGCGGTCGACGTGTTGAAGGCCGGGTTCGCCGAGGGCCGGCTCGCGCAGCAGGAGTACGAGCAGCGGATCGGCCGCGCGTACCAGGCCCAGACCCACGCCGAGCTGCAGATGCTGGTGGCGGACCTGCCGCAGGGCCCGGTACCGCAAGCACAGTTCGCCCCCCGGCAGCCGCTGCCGGCGACGTTCATGCCGATGCAGATGCCGCCCCCGGCGCGGACCAACGGCGCGGCGACCGGCTCGCTGGTGTGCGGCATCCTCACCCCGGTGACCTGGGGCCTGACGGCGATTCCCGCGGTGGTCCTGGGACACAAGGCGCGGGCCGAGGTCCGCCGCAGCGGGGAGCGCGGGGACGGCCAGGCGGTCGCCGGGCTGATCCTGGGGTGGCTGGGGATCGGCTTCTGGGCCGTGTTCCTGTGCTTCCTCGCCCTGGCGATGATCTCCCGCGCCTAGGGTGTGACGGACATCTCGCAGGACGGGCGGGCGGCCTTGCGGAAGCACCCGTATGGCGGCGCCCGGCTTGCGCCGCGGCGGTGGAGCCTTCTTCCGTACGGCCCCTGATCGCACTACGGTGGCCGCAGCGCCGGGGGAGTCCGGCGTGTCCTTCGCGTGTGCATTTGTTTTGACCGCAGCCCATGCGGTAGGTACGCTCTGACCTTGTGCCTGGGGTGTCCTCGGGCTGTCGTGCGTGCACTTGTCCGCACGGAAGCCGGGTCTCGACACCGCAATCTGCCGCCTTCCTCGTTCCAGCGAGGGGTCTGCAGTATTCGACACACCCGACCGCGTGGGTCGGGGACTGTTCCAGGTTAGCTTTACCGAGACTGGCACACAGAAACCGGAGAAACGGTGCCTACGATCCAGCAGCTGGTCCGCAAGGGCCGGCAGGACAAGGTCGAGAAGAACAAGACGCCCGCACTGGAGGGTTCCCCCCAGCGCCGTGGCGTCTGCACGCGTGTTTTCACGACCACCCCGAAGAAGCCGAACTCGGCCCTGCGTAAGGTCGCGCGTGTGCGTCTGACCAGCGGCATCGAGGTCACCGCTTACATTCCGGGTGAGGGCCACAACCTGCAGGAGCACTCGATCGTGCTCGTGCGTGGCGGCCGTGTGAAGGACCTGCCGGGTGTTCGGTACAAGATCATCCGCGGCTCCCTCGACACGCAGGGCGTCAAGAACCGCAAGCAGGCTCGCAGCCGCTACGGCGCCAAGAAGGAGAAGTAAGAATGCCTCGTAAGGGCCCCGCCCCGAAGCGCCCGGTCATCATTGACCCGGTCTACAGCTCTCCTCTGGTGACCTCCCTCATCAACAAGGTTCTGCTGAACGGCAAGCGCTCCACCGCCGAGCGCATCGTTTACGGCGCCATGGAGGGTCTGCGTGAGAAGACCGGCAACGACCCGGTCATCACGCTGAAGCGCGCGCTGGAGAACATCAAGCCGACCCTTGAGGTCAAGTCCCGCCGTGTCGGTGGCGCGACCTACCAGGTCCCGGTCGAGGTCAAGCCCGGCCGCGCCGCCACGCTCTCGCTGCGCTGGCTCGTGGGCTACTCCCGCGCCCGCCGCGAGAAGACCATGACCGAGCGCCTCATGAACGAGCTGCTGGACGCCTCGAACGGCCTCGGCGCTTCGGTCAAGAAGCGCGAGGACACGCACAAGATGGCCGAGTCCAACAAGGCCTTCGCGCACTACCGCTGGTAGTCGCTACCCACATCGAGACCGAGAGAAGATTGAGCCGATATGGCTACCACTTCGCTTGACCTGGCCAAGGTCCGCAACATCGGGATCATGGCCCACATCGACGCGGGCAAGACGACCACCACCGAGCGGATCCTGTTCTACACCGGTGTCTCCTACAAGATCGGTGAGGTCCACGACGGCGCTGCCACGATGGACTGGATGGAGCAGGAGCAGGAGCGCGGCATCACGATCACGTCTGCCGCGACGACCTGCCACTGGCCGCTGAACGACGTCGACCACACGATCAACATCATCGACACCCCGGGCCACGTCGACTTCACCGTCGAGGTGGAGCGTTCGCTGCGCGTGCTCGACGGTGCCGTGACGGTGTTCGACGGCGTCGCCGGTGTTGAGCCGCAGTCCGAGACCGTTTGGCGTCAGGCGGACCGCTACGGCGTGCCGCGTATCTGCTTCGTCAACAAGCTCGACCGCACCGGTGCGGAGTTCCACCGCTGCGTCGACATGATCGTGGACCGCCTCGGCGCGACCCCGATCGTGATGCAGCTGCCGATCGGCACCGAGGCGGACTTCAAGGGCGTCATCGACCTCGTCTCCATGAAGGCGCTGGTCTGGTCCGCCGAGGCCGCCAAGGGCGAGATGTACGACACCGTCGACATCCCGGCCACGCACGCCGAGGCCGCCGACGAGTGGCGCGGCAAGCTGCTTGAGGCCGTCGCCGAGAACGACGAAGAGATGATGGAGCTGTACCTGGAGGGCCAGGAGCCCACCGTGGACCAGCTGCACGCGGCGATCCGTCGCATCACCATCAACTCGGGCAAGGGCGGCGACACCACCGTCACCCCCGTGTTCTGCGGTACCGCGTTCAAGAACAAGGGCGTGCAGCCCCTGCTCGACGCGGTCGTGCGCTACCTCCCGTCGCCGCTGGACGTCGAGGCCATCGAGGGCCACGCCGTCAACGACGCGGACGAGGTCATCAAGCGCCGTCCCTCCGAGGACGAGCCGCTGGCCGCGCTGGCCTTCAAGATCGCGAGCGACCCCCACCTGGGCAAGCTCACCTTCATCCGGGTGTACTCGGGCCGCCTTGAGGCCGGCTCGCAGGTCACCAACTCGGTGAAGGGCAAGAAGGAGCGCATCGGCAAGATCTACCGGATGCACGCGAACAAGCGTGAGGAGATCGAGTCGGTGGGTGCCGGCGACATCGTCGCCGTCATGGGTCTGAAGCAGACCACCACCGGTGAGACCCTCTGCGACCCGTCGAACCAGGTCATCCTGGAGTCGATGGAGTTCCCGGCCCCGGTCATCCAGGTCGCGATCGAGCCCAAGTCCAAGGGCGACCAGGAGAAGCTGGGTGTCGCCATCCAGCGTCTCGCCGAGGAGGACCCGTCCTTCCAGGTCCACACGGACGAGGAGACCGGTCAGACCATCATCGCGGGTATGGGCGAGCTGCACCTCGACGTGCTGGTCGACCGTATGAAGCGCGAGTTCCGGGTCGAGGCGAACGTCGGCAAGCCGCAGGTCGCGTACCGCGAGACGCTGCGCAAGGCCGTCGAGCGCCTGGACTACACGCACAAGAAGCAGACTGGTGGTTCCGGCCAGTTCGCGAAGGTGCAGATCGCGCTTGAGCCGCTTGAGGGCGACGGGTACGAGTTCGAGAACAAGGTCACCGGTGGCCGTATCCCGCGGGAGTACATCCCGTCCGTGGACGCGGGCTGCCAGGAGGCCATGGAGTTCGGCGTGCTCGCCGGCTACCCGCTGACCGGCGTCAAGGTCGTGCTCCTCGACGGTGCGTTCCACGAGGTCGACTCCTCGGAGATGGCCTTCAAGATCGCCGGTTCGATGGCCTTCAAGGAGGCCGCCCGCAAGGCCAGCCCGGCCCTGCTGGAGCCGATGATGAAGGTCGAGGTGACGACGCCCGAGGACTACATGGGTGACGTCATCGGCGACATCAACTCGCGTCGCGGTCAGATCCAGTCCATGGAGGACCGCCACGGCGCCAAGCTCGTCACGGGCCTGGTTCCGCTCTCGGAGATGTTCGGCTACGTCGGAGACCTCCGCAGCAAGACCTCGGGTCGCGCAAGCTACTCGATGCAGTTCGACTCCTACGCCGAGGTTCCGCGGAACGTCGCCGAGGAGATCATCGCGAAGGCCAAGGGCGAGTAGCTCCGGCTCCCACGAGTCGGAACACGCTTTAGGCTTGACACCGTCTGCCGGGGTCCGTCCCCGCCACCCGCGAGGTGGGCCCCGTCAGCCGGCACCCCAGCAAAGATCACCTGGCGCCGATGAGTAAGGCGTACAGAACCACTCCACAGGAGGACCCCAGTGGCGAAGGCGAAGTTCGAGCGGACTAAGCCGCACGTCAACATCGGCACCATCGGTCACATCGACCACGGTAAGACGACCCTCACGGCCGCCATTACCAAGGTGCTGCATGACGCGTACCCGGACCTGAACGAGGCCTCGGCCTTCGACCAGATCGACAAGGCTCCCGAAGAGCGCCAGCGCGGTATCACCATCTCGATCGCGCACGTCGAGTACCAGACGGAGAACCGTCACTACGCCCACGTTGACTGCCCCGGTCACGCGGACTACATCAAGAACATGATCACCGGTGCCGCCCAGATGGACGGCGCGATCCTCGTGGTCGCCGCGACCGACGGTCCGATGCCGCAGACCAAGGAGCACGTGCTCCTGGCCCGCCAGGTCGGCGTGCCCTACATCGTCGTCGCCCTGAACAAGGCCGACATGGTGGACGACGAGGAGATCCTGGAGCTCGTCGAGCTCGAGGTCCGCGAGCTCCTCTCGGAGTACGAGTTCCCGGGCGACGAGGTTCCGGTCGTCAAGGTCTCGGCGCTCAAGGCGCTCGAGGGCGACAAGGAGTGGGGCGACTCCGTCCTCAAGCTCATGGCCGCCGTCGACGAGTCGATCCCGCAGCCCGAGCGTGACGTCGACAAGCCGTTCCTGATGCCGATCGAGGACGTCTTCACGATCACCGGCCGTGGCACCGTTGTCACCGGTCGTATCGAGCGTGGTGTCCTCAAGGTCAACGAGACCGTCGACATCATCGGCATCAAGACCGAGAAGACCACCACCACGGTCACCGGCATCGAGATGTTCCGGAAGCTGCTCGACGAGGGCCAGGCCGGTGAGAACGTCGGTCTGCTGCTCCGCGGCATCAAGCGCGAGGACGTCGAGCGCGGCCAGGTCATCATCAAGCCGGGCTCGGTCACCCCGCACACGGAGTTCGAGGCGCAGGCGTACATCCTGTCGAAGGACGAGGGTGGCCGTCACACCCCGTTCTTCAACAACTACCGCCCGCAGTTCTACTTCCGTACCACGGACGTGACCGGCGTCGTGACCCTCCCCGAGGGCACCGAGATGGTCATGCCGGGCGACAACACCGAGATGTCGGTCCAGCTGATCCAGCCGGTCGCCATGGAGGAGGGCCTGAAGTTCGCCATCCGTGAGGGTGGCCGGACCGTCGGCGCCGGCCAGGTCACCAAGATCGTCAAGTGATGTGACGGTCGGGGAGACCCGGCAGCTCTTCTGAGCGCTCAGAGAAGCCCCGTCCACCTTCTGGGTGGACGGGGCTTCTCGCGTCTCCCGGGACGCCCGGGCGGCCGCTGAGGGCCTCCTCGGCCCCGCGGGGCCTTCTGCTCCGGGGGCCCGGTTGCCTAGCATGGGTGGGCCGGCGCGTACCCCTCCTGGGGACGCGACCCTTTTCACCAGGAGTGACGCCATGCTGCGCACCATGTTCAAGTCCAAGATCCACCGTGCCACCGTGACCCAGGCGGACCTGCACTACGTCGGCTCGGTGACGGTCGACGCCGACCTCCTGGACGCCGCCGACCTGCTCCCCGGCGAACTCGTCCACATCGTCGACATCACCAACGGCGCGCGCCTGGAGACGTACATCATCGAAGGCGAGCGCGGCTCGGGCGTCCTCGGCATCAACGGCGCCGCGGCGCACCTCGTGCACCCCGGGGACCTGGTGATCCTCATCAGCTACGCCCAGGTGGACGACGCCGAGGCCAGGACGCTGCGGCCGCGCGTCGTCCACGTGGACGCGGAAAACCGCATCGTCGCGCTCGGCACGGACCCGTCGGAGCCGGTCCCGGGAGGCGACGCGGTACGCGGCCCGGGGGCCGTGGCCGGCTGACCGGGCTGCGGGGGGCGCCCCGGCGGGTGGTGCGGCGGTGTGATGTCGCGCACGTGCCGAACAGCTGCGGCGCGTCGTGGAGGGGGTCGTGCAGACGGGCGGGCGTGATGCGGTGTACGATCTCCCGCTTGATTGGCGGCGCCCGCCGGTCATGTGGCACACTGTCCAGGTTGCTCGGTTGAGTGCCGATGCTGCGCGCCTCCCGCCGGGAGGACTGGAAGCGAGTCCTAGGTATTCGTCGCTCCTTATCAGGGGCGGAAGTACGGGAATCTTCCGGGAAGCGTCAGCGGGGTGCCTCGGCCAGGCGCCCGGTGGGTGTTCATCCCCCACGTTTTCCTTCTCGAAGGATCGCCCTTGCGGGGATCTGCGGGAAGGAGCGCGACACGCCCGACCGCGTGGGTCGGTGGATGAACGGCAACGCACCGGGTCCCAGAGCGTTACGAGAGACAGGACTACGAAGTAGCCATGGCGGGACAGAAGATCCGCATCCGGCTCAAGGCCTACGACCACGAGGTCATCGACACGTCGGCGAAGAAGATCGTCGAGACGGTGACCCGTACTGGTGCGTCGGTCGCGGGCCCGGTGCCGCTCCCCACCGAGAAGAACGTGTACTGCGTCATCAAGTCGCCGCACAAGTACAAGGACTCGCGCGAGCACTTCGAGATGCGCACGCACAAGCGCCTGATCGACATCCTCGACCCGACGCCCAAGACCGTTGACTCGCTGATGCGCCTGGACCTTCCGGCCGGCGTTGACATCGAGATCAAGCTCTGAGAGGCGCAGTAGAGATGGCTAAGCAGATCAAGGGCATCCTGGGCGAGAAGCTCGGCATGACCCAGGTCTGGGACGAGAACAACCGTGTCGTCCCGGTCACTGTGGTCAAGGCCGGCCCCTGCGTCGTTACCCAGGTGCGCACCAATGACCAGGACGGCTACGACTCCGTCCAGATCGCCTTCGGCGAGATCGACCCGCGCAAGGTGAACAAGCCCCTCAAGGGCCACTTCGCGAAGGCCGACGTCACCCCCCGCCGGCACCTCGTCGAGGTCCGTACCGCTGACGCCAGCGAGTACACCCTCGGCCAGGAGCTGACCGCCGAGACCTTCGAGTCCGGCGTCAAGGTGGACGTGACCGGCAAGAGCAAGGGCAAGGGCTTCGCCGGTGTCATGAAGCGTCACGGCTTCCACGGCGGCAAGGCTTCGCACGGTGCCCACCGCGTGCACCGCAAGCCGGGCTCCATCGGTGGCTGCGCCACCCCGGGCCGCGTGTTCAAGGGCATGCGGATGGCCGGCCGTATGGGCAACGAGCGGGTCACCACCCAGAACCTGACCGTCCATGCCGTTGACGCGGAGAAGGGCCTGCTGCTCATCAAGGGCGCAGTTCCTGGTCCGAACGGCGGCCTCGTCCTGGTCCGTACCGCGGCCAAGGGGGCCTGAGGTAACCGATGAGCACCATTGACATCCTTTCGCCGGCAGGCGACAAGGCCGGGACCGTCGAGCTCCCCACGGAGATCTTCGACGCGAAGGTCAGCATTCCGCTGATCCACCAGGTCGTCGTCGCACAGCTGGCCGCGGCCCGTCAGGGCACGCACAAGACCAAGACTCGCGGCGAGGTCCGCGGCGGTGGCAAGAAGCCGTACCGCCAGAAGGGCACCGGCCGCGCGCGCCAGGGCTCGACCCGCGCGCCGCAGTTCGCCGGCGGTGGCGTCGTGCACGGCCCCGTGCCGCGTGACTACTCGCAGCGGACCCCGAAGAAGATGAAGGCCGCCGCCCTGCGCGGTGCCCTCACCGACCGGGCCCGCAACAGCCGCATCCACGTCGTCTCCGGCGTGGTCGAGGGCGAGGTCTCCACCAAGGCCGCCAAGGCTCTCCTCGGCAAGATCAGCGAGCGCAAGCACGTGCTGCTGGTCGCCGAGCGCGCCGACGAGGCCGCGTGGCTGTCCGCCCGCAACCTGCCCCAGGTCCACATCCTGGAGCCGGGCCAGCTGAACACGTACGACGTGCTCGTCTCCGACGACGTGGTCTTCACCAAGGCCGCCTTCGAGTCCTTCGTGGCTGGTCCCAAGGCCGCTGAGCTCGAAGGGAGCGCCGCCTGATGACTGAGGCGACCGTTACCAGCAAGTCCTTCTCGGACCCGCGCGACCTCCTGGTCAAGCCGGTCGTCTCCGAGAAGAGCTACGCGCTGCTGGACGAGAACAAGTACACGTTCATCGTCGACCCGCGTGCGAACAAGACCCAGATCAAGCAGGCCGTCGAGGCGGTCTTCTCGGTCAAGGTCACCGGGGTCAACACGATCAACCGCCAGGGCAAGCGCAAGCGCACCCGCACCGGTTTCGGAAAGCGCGCCAACACCAAGCGCGCCATCGTGACCCTTGCCGAGGGCGACCGTATCGACATCTTCGGCGGCCCGGTCTCCTAACGGAGTCCGAGTCGTCCGGAATCGGACGAGGACTGAGAAATGGGTATCCGCAAGTACAAGCCGACGACCCCGGGCCGTCGTGGCTCCAGCGTCGCCGACTTTGTCGAGATCACGCGGTCCACGCCGGAGAAGTCGCTGGTCCGCCCGCTGCACAGCAAGGGCGGCCGTAACAACGCCGGTCGTGTGACCGTTCGCCACCAGGGCGGTGGCCACAAGCGCGCCTACCGCGTGATCGACTTCCGTCGTCACGACAAGGACGGCGTGCCGGCCAAGGTCGCGCACATCGAGTACGACCCCAACCGCACCGCGCGCATCGCGCTGCTGCACTACGCAGACGGCGAGAAGCGTTACATCATCGCGCCGCGTGGCCTGGTGCAGGGTGCTCGGATTGAGAACGGCCCTGGCGCCGACATCAAGCCGGGCAACAACCTGCCGCTGCGCCACATCCCGGTCGGTACGACGATCCACGCCATCGAGCTGCGGCCCGGCGGCGGCGCGAAGTTCGCCCGCTCCGCGGGTGCCTCCGTGCAGCTGCTGGCGAAGGAGGGCACGATGGCCCACCTTCGTATGCCGTCCGGTGAGATCCGCCTGGTCGACGTGCGCTGCCGCGCCACCGTCGGCGAGGTCGGCAACGCCGAGCAGTCGAACATCAACTGGGGCAAGGCCGGCCGTATGCGCTGGAAGGGCGTCCGCCCGACCGTGCGTGGTGTCGTGATGAACCCGGTCGACCACCCGCACGGTGGTGGTGAGGGCAAGACCTCCGGTGGTCGCCACCCGGTCTCGCCGTGGGGCCAGAAGGAGGGTCGTACTCGTTCGCCGAAGAAGGCTTCGAACAAGTACATCGTCCGCCGCCGCAAGACGAACAAGAAGCGCTAGGAGCGGGTTTAGATGCCGCGTAGTCTCAAGAAGGGGCCCTTCGTCGACGACCACCTTTCCAAGAAGGTGGATGTTCAGAACGAAGCCGGCACCAAGAACGTCATCAAGACCTGGTCCCGCCGCTCCATGATCGTCCCGGCCATGCTCGGCCACACGATCGCGGTGCACGACGGCCGTAAGCACGTCCCGGTGTTCGTCACCGAGTCGATGGTCGGCCACAAGCTCGGCGAGTTTGCGCCGACCCGCACCTTCCGCGGCCACGAGAAGGACGACCGCAAGTCGCGTCGTCGCTGATCGACCGGAGTGCGAAGACTATGACTGACACCGAAGGGACAACCATGGAAGCCAGGGCCCAGGCGCGGTACATCCGCGTCACGCCCATGAAGGCCCGCCGCGTGGTGGACCTTATCCGTGGCATGGATGCCACGGAGGCTCAGGCGGTCCTGCGTTTCGCCCCGCAGGCCGCGAGCGTGCCCGTCGGCAAGGTGCTGGACAGCGCCATTGCCAACGCGGCGCACAACTACGACCACACCGACGCCGGCAGCCTCTTCATTTCCGAGGCGTACGTCGACGAGGGTCCGACCCTGAAGCGGTTCCGGCCGCGTGCCCAGGGCCGTGCCTACCGGATCCGCAAGCGGACCAGCCACATCACCGTGGTCGTCAGCAGCAAGGAAGGAACCCGGTAATGGGCCAGAAGGTAAACCCGCACGGGTTCCGGCTCGGCATCACCACCGACTTCAAGTCGCGTTGGTACGCCGACAAGCTGTACAAGGACTACGTCAAGGAAGACGTCGCCATTCGTCGCATGATGACGAAGGGCATGGAGCGCGCCGGTATCTCGAAGGTTGAGATCGAGCGCACCCGTGAGCGCGTCCGCGTTGACATCCACACCGCTCGTCCGGGCATCGTCATCGGCCGCCGTGGCGCCGAGGCCGACCGCATCCGCGGCGAACTGGAGAAGCTGACCGGCAAGCAGGTCCAGCTGAACATCCTCGAGGTCAAGAACCCCGAGACCGATGCTCAGCTCGTGGCCCAGGCCGTCGCCGAGCAGCTGTCCTCCCGCGTCTCCTTCCGTCGCGCCATGCGCAAGAGCATGCAGTCGACGATGAAGGCCGGCGCCAAGGGCATCAAGATCCAGTGTGGTGGCCGTCTCGGCGGCGCCGAGATGTCCCGCTCGGAGTTCTACCGCGAGGGCCGCGTGCCCCTGCACACGCTCCGCGCGAACGTCGACTACGGCTTCTTCGAGGCCAAGACCACCTTCGGCCGCATCGGCGTGAAGGTCTGGATCTACAAGGGCGACGTCAAGAACATCGCCGAGGTCCGCGCCGAGAACGCCGCCGCCCGTGCGGGCAACCGCCCGGCCCGTGGTGGCGGCAACGACCGCCCCCGCCGCGGTGGCGAGCGTGGCGGCCGTGGCGGCCGCAAGCCGCAGCAGAACGCCGCTGCCGAGGCCCCCAAGGCCGAGGCCGCTGCCGCTGCTCCGGCTGCTGAGAGCACCGGAACGGAGGGCTGACCGACATGCTGATCCCTCGCAGGGTCAAGCACCGCAAGCAGCACCACCCGAAGCGCAACGGTATGGCCAAGGGTGGCACCGAGCTTGCCTTCGGTGAGTACGGCATTCAGGCCGTGACCCCCGCCTACGTGACGAACCGGCAGATCGAGTCCGCTCGTATCGCCATGACCCGTCACATCAAGCGTGGCGGCAAGGTCTGGATCAACATTTACCCGGACCGCCCGCTGACGAAGAAGCCGGCCGAGACCCGCATGGGTTCCGGTAAGGGTTCTCCGGAGTGGTGGGTCGCGAACGTCAAGCCCGGTCGGGTGATGTTCGAGCTGTCCTTCCCGAACGAAAAGGTTGCGAAGGAGGCGCTGACCCGCGCCGCCCACAAGCTTCCGATGAAGTGCCGCATCGTGCGGCGCGAGGCAGGTGAGTCGTGATGGCGGCCGGTACCAAGGCGACCGAGCTGCGCGAGCTGAATGGCGAGGACCTCGTCAAGAAGCTTCGTGAGGCCAAGGAGGAGCTGTTCAACCTCCGCTTCCAGGCGGCGACCGGACAGCTGGAGAACCACGGCCGGCTGAAGGCCGTCCGCAAGGACATCGCCCGGATCTACACCCTGATGCGCGAGCGCGAGCTCGGCATCGAGACGGTGGAGAGCGCCTGATGAGCGAGAAGAATGTGACTGAGACGAACGAGCAGCGCGGCTTCCGCAAGACCCGCGAGGGTCTCGTCGTCAGCGACAAGATGGACAAGACCGTCGTCGTCGCTGTCGAGGACCGTGTCAAGCACGCGCTGTACGGCAAGGTCATCCGCCGTACGAACAAGCTCAAGGCGCACGACGAGCAGAACGCTGCCGGTGTCGGCGACCGCGTCCTCCTGATGGAGACGCGCCCGCTGTCGGCGAGCAAGCGCTGGCGCATCGTCGAGATCCTCGAGAAGGCCAAGTAAGGAAATTCCCGTTCGGGAATTTTCATAGATACCGCCTGGGGGGTTTCCCCCAGGTCAGTTCCGCCAGGCTCGGCGGTGGGCCTCAGCAATGAGGCCCCCGCCGGGAACCGGCAGACGATCAGGAGATAGACGTGATCCAGCAGGAGTCGCGGCTTCGGGTCGCCGACAACACGGGTGCGAAGGAAATTCTCACCATCCGTGTTCTCGGTGGTTCGGGCCGCCGCTACGCGGGCATCGGTGACGTCATCGTCGCCACCGTCAAGGATGCGATCCCCGGTGGCAACGTGAAGAAGGGTGACGTCGTCAAGGCCGTCATCGTTCGCACCGTCAAGGAGCGCCGCCGTCCGGACGGCTCGTACATCCGCTTCGACGAGAACGCGGCCGTCATCCTCAAGAACGATGGCGACCCCCGCGGCACCCGCATCTTCGGCCCCGTGGGCCGGGAGCTGCGCGAGAAGAAGTTCATGAAGATCATCTCGCTCGCGCCGGAGGTGCTGTAACCGATGAAGATCAAGAAGGGCGACCTGGTCCAGATCATCACCGGCAAGGACAAGGGCAAGCAGGGCAAGGTCATCGCGGCCTTCCCCCGCGAGGACCGTGTCCTGGTCGAGGGTGTCAACCGGGTCAAGAAGCACACCAAGGCCGGTCAGACCGCTCGCGGCTCCAAGACCGGCGGCATCGTGACGACCGAGGCCCCGATCCACGTGAGCAACGTGCAGCTCGTTGTGGAGAAGGACGGCAACAAGGTCGTCACCCGCGTCGGGTACCGCTTCGACGACGAAGGCAACAAGATCCGCGTTGCCAAGCGGACCGGTGAGGACATCTGATGACTGCCACCACCAACGCGCCGCGCCTCAAGCAGCGCTACCGCGAAGAGATCGCCGGGAAGCTGAAGGACGAGTTCTCCTGCGAGAACGTCATGCAGATCCCCGGTCTGACCAAGATCGTGGTCAACATGGGTGTGGGCGACGCCGCCCGCGACTCCAAGCTGATCGAGGGTGCCATCAAGGACCTCACCACGATCACCGGCCAGAAGCCGGCCGTCACCAAGGCCCGTAAGTCCATCGCGCAGTTCAAGCTGCGCGAGGGCCAGCCGATCGGTGCCCACGTCACCCTCCGCGGTGACCGCATGTGGGAGTTCCTGGACCGCCTGCTGTCGCTCGCGCTGCCGCGCATCCGCGACTTCCGTGGTCTGTCCCCGAAGCAGTTCGACGGTCGGGGCAACTACACCTTCGGTCTCACGGAGCAGGTCATGTTCCACGAGATCGACCAGGACAAGATCGACCGGCAGCGGGGCATGGACATCACCGTGGTCACCACGGCGTCCAACGACGATGAGGGCCGCGCCCTGCTTCGTCACCTCGGCTTCCCGTTCAAGGAGAACTGACCGTGGCGAAGAAGGCTCTGATCGCTAAGGCGGCCCGCAAGCCGAAGTTCGCTGTGCGCGCGTACACGCGTTGCCAGCGCTGCGGCCGGCCGCACTCCGTCTACCGCAAGTTCGGCCTGTGCCGCGTGTGCCTCCGTGAGATGGCTCACCGTGGCGAGCTGCCGGGCGTGACCAAGAGCTCCTGGTAACCACCTACTTGGTGGGATCCGGAGTCTCTCGGTAAGCATCTGTTCGGCGGGGGCCCGCCCTTCGATCCCGTAGGGTAGAAGGGTTGGGCGCCCGCCGCCCAGGAACGACTTACTACGCCGAAGGTCCCCGCGCCGCACCCGTCCCGACCCAGCTCGGGGAGAGGGATGGCGCATACAGGAAACCCCGGCGAGAGAGGCCGAAGGCCAATTCATGACCATGACTGACCCCATCGCAGACATGCTCACGCGTCTGCGGAACGCGAACTCGGCGTACCACGACACCGTCGTGATGCCGCACAGCAAGATCAAGTCGCACATCGCGGAGATCCTCCAGCAGGAGGGCTACATCACCGGCTGGAAGGTCGAGGACGCCGAGGTCGGCAAGAACCTCGTCCTGGAGCTGAAGTTCGGCCCGAACCGCGAGCGCTCGATCGCCGGCATCAAGCGCATCTCGAAGCCGGGCCTGCGGGTCTACGCAAAGTCCACCAACCTGCCGAAGGTGCTCGGCGGCCTGGGCGTGGCGATCATCTCCACGTCGCACGGTCTCCTCACCGGTCAGCAGGCCAGCAAGAAGGGCGTAGGCGGAGAAGTTCTCGCCTACGTCTGGTAATTCGGGAACGGAGGAATAGCTAATGTCGCGTATTGGCAAGCTGCCCATCCAGGTTCCCGCTGGTGTGGACGTCACCATCGACGGCCGCACGGTGTCGGTGAAGGGCCCCAAGGGTTCCCTTTCGCACACCGTCGCCGCGCCGATCGAGGTCGCCAAGGGTGAGGACGGCTTCATCGCCGTCACCCGCCCGAACGACGAGCGTCAGAACAAGGCCCTGCACGGCCTGTCCCGCACGCTGGTGGCGAACATGATCACCGGCGTGACCCAGGGATTCAGCAAGGCGCTCGAGATCAGCGGTGTCGGTTACCGCGTCCAGGCGAAGGGCTCCAACCTGGAGTTCTCGCTCGGTTACAGCCACCCGATCCTGGTCGAGGCGCCCGAGGGCATCTCGTTCAAGGTCGAGTCCCCGACCAAGCTGAGCGTCGAGGGCATCGACAAGCAGAAGGTCGGCGAGGTCGCCGCGAACATCCGCAAGCTGCGCAAGCCCGACCCGTACAAGGCCAAGGGCGTCAAGTACGCCGGCGAGGTCATCCGCCGCAAGGTCGGAAAGGCTGGTAAGTAAGCCATGGCATACGGTGTGAAGGTCGCGAAGGGCGACGCCTACAAGCGCGCCGCCGCAAAGCGTCGCCACATCCGCATCCGTAAGCGGATTTCGGGTACGCCGGAGCGTCCGCGTCTGGTCGTGACGCGGTCCAACCGTGGTATCACCGCCCAGGTCATCGACGACATCAAGGGTCACACCCTGGCGTCGGCTTCGACCCTGGACGCGTCGATCCGTGGTGGCGAGGGCAACAAGACGGACCTGGCCAAGCAGGTCGGTTCCCTGGTCGCCGAGCGCGCCAAGGCCGCCGGCGTCGAGGCCGTCGTGTTCGACCGTGGTGGCAAGCAGTACGCCGGGCGGATTGCCGCTCTGGCCGACGCCGCCCGCGAAGCCGGGCTGAAGTTCTAAGCCCCGGTTCCGTAGCTAGCGGACGTAACAGAGAGAGGTAATTCCAATGGCTGGACCCCAGCGCCGCGGGAGCGGTGCCGGTGGCGGCGAGCGGCGGGACCGTAAGGACCGGCGGGACGGCGGCGCAGCTGCCGAGAAGACCGCCTACGTCGAGCGTGTTGTCGCCATCAACCGCGTCGCCAAGGTTGTGAAGGGTGGTCGTCGCTTCAGCTTCACCGCGCTGGTCGTGGTGGGCGACGGTGACGGCACCGTAGGTGTCGGTTACGGCAAGGCCAAGGAGGTGCCGGCCGCCATCGCCAAGGGCGTTGAGGAGGCCAAGAAGCACTTCTTCAAGGTCCCCCGTATCGGCGGCACCATCCCGCACCCGATCCAGGGCGAAGAGGCCGCGGGCGTCGTCCTGCTCAAGCCGGCTTCCCCCGGTACCGGTGTGATCGCCGGTGGCCCGGTGCGTGCCGTGCTGGAGTGCGCGGGCATCCACGACGTGCTGAGCAAGTCGCTCGGTTCGTCGAACCCGATCAACATCGTGCACGCCACGCGCGCCGCGCTCCAGGGCCTTCAGCGGCCCGAGGAGATCGCTGCCCGACGTGGCCTGCCGCTGGAGGACGTTGCTCCCGCCGCTCTGCTGCGGGCGCGTGCAGGGGTGAACGCGTAATGGCGTCGCTCAAGATCACGCAGACGAAGTCCATCATCGGCAGCAAGCAGAACCACCGTGACACCCTGCGCTCCCTTGGTCTCAAGGGCATCAACACGCAGGTCGTCAAGGAGGACCGCCCCGAGTTCCGCGGCATGGTGCACACCGTCCGCCACCTCGTGACGGTTGAGGAGGTCGACTGACATGGCGGAGCAGAACCCGCTGAAGGTCCACAACCTCCGGCCCGCCCCGGGCGCCAAGACCGCCAAGACCCGTGTGGGTCGTGGTGAGGCGTCCAAGGGTAAGACCGCTGGTCGTGGTACCAAGGGCACGAAGGCCCGCTACCAGGTTCCGGAGCGCTTCGAGGGTGGGCAGATGCCCCTCCACATGCGCCTCCCGAAGCTGAAGGGCTTCAAGAACCCCGCCCACAAGCAGTTCCAGGTCGTGAACCTGGACAAGCTGGCCGCGCTCTACCCGCAGGGTGGCGAGGTCACGGTGACCGACCTGGTCGCCAAGGGCGCGGTGCGCAAGAACGAGCTCGTCAAGGTCCTGGGCCAGGGCGAGATCTCCGTGGCGCTGACGGTGACGGTGGACTCCGTCTCCGGCTCCGCCAAGGAGAAGATTGTTGCTGCCGGCGGCAGCGTCACCGAGCTCATCTGAGCTCTGTGAATCAACTGACCGGGGATGCCCACGTATTGGGGCATCCCCGGTTGGTCGTTCCAAGGGGGGCATGGTCGCCGGTAAGGTGGCGTGCACTGTTGCTGTATTTTCCGGGGGTTCTTCCCCTGGGCCCCCGCCGCGTGGGCTAATGTCTGCGCGGTTTTGGCCGCTTTGTATTCGTCGATCCTCAAGACCGTCACCTCTCGCTCCAGAGGCGGGAGGCGCAGGAGGCACCGTGCTCACCGCGTTCGCCCGAGCGTTCAAGACGCCCGACCTGCGCAAGAAACTGCTGTTCACATTGGGCATCGTGCTCGTCTACCGGCTCGGAGCGCACGTTCCGGTGCCCGGGGTGAACTACTCCAATGTCGACACCTGCATGAAGCAGGCCGGTGCCAACGGCGGTCTCTTCGGCCTGGTGAACATGTTCAGCGGTGGTGCGCTGCTCCAGATCACGATCTTCGCGCTGGGGATCATGCCGTACATCACGGCAAGCATCATCCTCCAGCTGCTGACCGTGGTGATCCCCCGTCTGGAGGCACTCAAGAAAGAGGGCCAGTCCGGACAGGCGAAGATCACCCAGTACACCCGGTACCTGACCGTCGCGCTGGCGATCCTCCAGGGCACCGGCCTGGTCGCCACCGCCAAGAGCGGCGCGCTCTTCCAGGGCTGCCCGGTGGCCAGCGAGATCGTGCCGAGCGACTCGATCTTCACCACGATCACGATGGTCATCACGATGACCGCCGGTACGGCCATGGTCATGTGGCTCGGTGAGCTGGTGACCGACCGCGGCATCGGCAACGGCATGTCGATCCTGATGTTCGTCGGCATCGCGGCCGGCTTCCCCGGCTCGCTGTGGCAGATCAAGATGTCCGGCAAGCTGGCCGACGGCTGGATCGAGTTCTTCGCCGTCATCGTCGTGGGCCTGGCGATGGTCGCCCTCGTGGTCTTCGTCGAGCAGGCCCAGCGCCGCATCCCGGTGCAGTACGCCAAGCGGATGATCGGACGTCGTTCGTACGGTGGTACCTCCACCTACATCCCGCTCAAGGTGAACCAGGCGGGTGTAATCCCCGTCATCTTCGCTTCGTCGCTGCTCTACATCCCGGCCCTGGTGGCACAGTTCAGCGGGTCGAAGGCCGACTGGGTGGTCTGGATCGAAGCCAACTTCACCAAGGGCAACCACCCCGTCTACATCGTCACGTACTTCCTGCTGATCGTCTTCTTCGCGTTCTTCTACGTCGCTATTTCCTTCAACCCCGAGGAAGTTGCCGACAACATGAAGAAGTATGGTGGGTTCATCCCGGGCATCCGGGCTGGTCGCCCCACGGCCGAGTACCTCAGCTACGTGCTCAACCGGATCACGTGGCCGGGCTCGCTGTACCTGGGTCTGATCGCGCTGGTGCCAACAGTGGCGTTGGTGCTGTTCAAGGCCAACCAGAACTTCCCGTTCGGCGGGACGAGCATCCTGATCATCGTGGGTGTGGGTCTGGAGACCGTGAAGCAGATCGAGAGCCAGCTCCAGCAGCGCAACTACGAAGGGTTCCTCCGCTGATGCGAATCGTCCTCGTCGGGCCTCCTGGGGCCGGCAAGGGTACGCAGGCTGCGTACCTTGCCAAGAACCTCGCGATCCCGCACATCTCCACGGGCGACCTCTTCCGCGCCAACATCAGCCAGGGCACCGACCTCGGCAAAGAGGCGAAGTCCTACATGGACGCGGGCAACCTGGTGCCGGACTCGGTGACGATCGCGATGGCCGAGGACCGACTGGACCAGGAGGACGCCGGGCACGGCTTCCTGCTGGACGGCTTCCCGCGCAACCTGGGGCAGGCCGAAGCGCTGGACGAGTACCTCAAGGGCAAGGGCGTGAAGCTGGACGCCGTCCTGGACCTGGAGGTCCCCGAGGACGAGGTCGTCAAGCGGATCGCGGGCCGCCGGATCTGCCGCAACGACAGCAGCCACGTCTTCCACGTCGCGTACCAGCCCCCGAAGGCGGAGGGCGTCTGCGACATCTGCGGCGGCGACCTGTACCAGCGGGACGACGACCGCGAGGAGACCGTCCGCAAGCGGCTGGAGGTCTACCACACGGAGACCGAGCCGATCATCGACCACTACAAGGCGCAGGACCTGGTCGTCACGATCCCGGCCCTCGGCAAGGTCGAAGAGGTCACCCAGCGGTCGATGACCGCACTGGGCAAGGGCGAGTAGGCACGAAGATCCGCGATACGGCCGCGGTGCCCGGGCATGGGCGCCGCGGCCGTATCGTGTAGAGAGGCGGCACCTGCCGCCGCAGCAGCGTCGTAGTAGTCGGTTCAGGAAGGCGTAAGCCGCAATGGTGGAGATCAAGACCCCCGAGCAGATCGCGAAGATGCGCGAGGCGGGGCTGGTGGTCGCCGCCATCCACGCGGCGACGCGCGAGGTGGCGGTGCCCGGCGCCACCACCAAGGACCTGGACGACGCCGCGCGCAAGGTGCTGGCCGAGCACGGCGCCAAGTCGAACTTCCTCGGGTACGGCGGCTTCCCCGCGACGATCTGCACGTCGGTCAACGACGTCGTCGTCCACGGCATCCCCGACACCGAGACGGTCCTCGCCGACGGCGACATCATCTCCATCGACTGCGGCGCGATCATCGACGGCTGGCACGGCGACGCGGCCTACACCGCCTTCGTGGGCTCCGGTCACTCTCCGGAGCTGGTCGAGCTGAGCCGGGTGACCGAGGAGTCCATGTGGGCCGGCATCGCGGCCGTACGCAAGGGCAACCGCCTGGTCGACATCTCCAAGGCGATCGAGGGCTACATCCGCCGGCAGCCGCGCCCGGCGAACGGCAAGTACGGCATCGTCGAGGACTACGGCGGCCACGGCATCGGCTCGCAGATGCACATGGACCCGCACCTGCTGAACTACGTCGACCGCAAGCGCGGCCGCGGCCCGAAGCTGGTCCCCGGCTTCTGCATCGCCATCGAGCCCATGGTGAACCTGGGCACGGCCAAGACCCACGTCCTGGAAGACGACTGGACGGTCAAGTCGAACGACGGCAGCTGGTCCTCGCACTGGGAGCACTCGGTCGCGCTGACCGAGGAGGGCCCGCTGGTGCTGACCGCTCCCGACGGCGGCAAGGCCAAGCTGGCCGAGCTGGGCATCGAGGCGGCGCCCGATCCGCTGGCCTGACGGCTCGGTACGGCCTTCGGCGCGTCCCCGCCCCAAGGCGTAACGATCACTGTCGGTGGGCAATAATCGTGGATTCGTCTTTTCGGGAACGCTGACGTAGACTGACGCGTCGGCTGTCGTGCATCCGTGTGCCTGTTTGTCGGGTAAACGGCCGTACGAAGTCGATCAAGGTAGCCGATTCGAAGGGCGAAGCGTGGCCAAGAAGCAAGGTGCCATCGAGATCGAGGGCACCGTGATCGAGTCCCTGCCGAACGCGATGTTCAAGGTGGAGCTCCAGAACGGTCACAAGGTCCTCGCGCACATCAGCGGCAAGATGCGGATGCACTACATCCGCATCCTCCCGGATGACCGGGTCGTCGTGGAGCTGTCTCCCTACGACCTGACGCGTGGCCGGATCGTCTACCGCTACAAGTAGATCTTGTCGGCGCCCCCTCTCGCGGGGTGGCGGCACTGACCCGGAGAACCTCACATCCCATGAAGGTCAAGCCGAGCGTCAAGAAGATCTGCGACAAGTGCAAGGTGATCCGCCGTCACGGCCGGGTCATGGTGATCTGCGACAACCTGCGCCACAAGCAGCGCCAGGGCTGACGCACGCCGACCTCTCTGCATTTCGCAGTATCTTCGCGCGACGCATACGCACGCAATACGTACATACGCAGACACCCGACTCCACGTGATCACTCACGTGGAACGACACCCCCGGCTCGGAGGCCGGGGACCCGGCTCGTAATGCTCAAGAGTCTTACGGGAACGGTGCTGCGGAAGACCTCCGAATACATCAGGAGCCAATAGATGGCACGCCTCGCAGGCGTTGATCTCCCGCGCGAAAAGCGCGTCGAGGTCGCCCTCACCTACGTCTTCGGCATCGGGCGCACCCTGTCGCAGCAGACCCTCGCCGCCACCGGCGTGAACCCGGACACCCGCGTTCGCGACCTGGCCGAGGAAGACCTGGTCAAGATCCGCGAGTACGTGGACAACAACCTCAAGACCGAGGGTGACCTCCGTCGCGAGATCCAGGCCGACATCCGCCGCAAGGTCGAGATCGGCTGCTACCAGGGTCTGCGTCACCGCCGCGGCCTGCCGGTGCACGGACAGCGCACCAGCACGAACGCCCGTACCCGCAAGGGTCCGCGTCGCGCGATCGCCGGCAAGAAGAAGCCGGGCAAGAAGTAGTCCTCAGCGGACGCTCATCAGCGGTCTTCGCTGTAGGACCGACCACCTCCACCGGGAGTAATACATGCCTCCGAAGGGCCGTACGGCCGGCGCCAAGAAGGTGCGCCGCAAGGAGAAGAAGAACGTCGCCCACGGGCACGCTCACATCAAGAGCACGTTCAACAACACCATCGTTTCGATCACCGACCCCACGGGCAACGTGATCTCCTGGGCCTCGGCGGGCCACGTGGGCTTCAAGGGCTCGCGCAAGTCCACGCCGTTCGCCGCGCAGATGGCCGCCGAGTCGGCCGCCCGCCGCGCGCAGGAGCACGGCATGCGCAAGGTCGACGTCTTCGTCAAGGGTCCCGGCTCCGGCCGTGAGACCGCGATCCGCTCCCTCCAGGCCACCGGCCTCGAGGTCGGCTCGATCCAGGACGTCACCCCCACGCCGCACAACGGCTGCCGTCCCCCCAAGCGTCGTCGCGTCTGACGCCGGGGCCCGTCACCGGGCACTTTTTCGGGCGGTACGCCGCGACTCCTGGGAGCCGCGCCGTGCCGCCCGTACCCTTGTAGAAACCGCCGGGCCACCGTCCGGCGCAGCTGGCATCAAATAGCGGGTGCCAAGACTGGAAGGCGAAACACCTCATGCTGATCGCTCAGCGCCCCTCGCTGACCGAAGAGGTCGTCGACGAATACCGCTCCCGGTTCGTGATCGAGCCGCTGGAGCCGGGCTTCGGCTACACCCTCGGCAACTCCCTGCGTCGTACGCTCCTCTCCTCGATCCCGGGTGCGGCGGTCACGTCCATCCGCATCGACGGTGTCCTGCACGAGTTCACCACCGTGCCGGGCGTCAAGGAGGACGTCACCGACCTCATCCTCAACATCAAGCAGCTGGTCGTCTCCTCGGAGCACGACGAGCCGGTCGTGATGTACCTGCGCAAGCAGGGCCCCGGCCTGGTCACCGCTGCCGACATCGCCCCGCCGGCCGGCGTCGAGGTCCACAACCCGGACCTGGTCCTGGCCACGCTCAACGGCAAGGGCAAGCTGGAGATGGAGCTGACCGTCGAGCGCGGTCGCGGCTACGTCTCCGCCGTGCAGAACAAGCAGGTGGGCCAGGAGATCGGCCGTATCCCGGTCGACTCCATCTACTCCCCGGTGCTCAAGGTCACGTACAAGGTCGAGGCGACCCGTGTCGAGCAGCGCACCGACTTCGACAAGCTGATCGTCGACGTCGAGACCAAGCAGGCCATGCGTCCGCGTGACGCCATGGCGTCGGCCGGTAAGACCCTGGTCGAGCTGTTCGGTCTGGCGCGCGAGCTCAACATCGACGCCGAGGGCATCGACATGGGCCCGTCCCCGACGGACGCCGCCCTGGCCGCCGACCTGGCGCTGCCGATCGAGGAGCTGGAGCTCACCGTTCGGTCGTACAACTGCCTCAAGCGCGAGGGCATCCACTCCGTGGGTGAGCTCGTCGCCCGCTCCGAGGCGGACCTGCTCGACATCCGCAACTTCGGTGCGAAGTCGATCGACGAGGTCAAGGCGAAGCTGGCCGGCATGGGCCTGGCCCTGAAGGACTCGCCCCCCGGCTTCGACCCGACCGCCGCCGCCGACGCGTTCGGCGCCGACGACGACGCGGACGCCGGTTTCGTGGAGACCGAGCAGTACTGAGCCCGCCTGCGGCGGGTCGGCCGGAAACGGCGGCCCGCCGTACTCGGGTGCAGGCTTGATCGGCCTGCGGCCTCGTCCTCAAACTCCCCCAGCTACCGCTGGGAGGCGCCCCCAGGACGGGCTCGAAATGCAAAATCTTCCGCGTGGCACCCGCCTCGTGGGAACTGACACCGGTACCTGATACGGCCGGTGCAGCAATGAAGGAGAAATACCATGCCGAAGCCCGCCAAGGGTGCCCGTCTGGGCGGCAGCGCAGCGCACGAGCGTCTCATGCTGCGCAACCTGGCCACCGCGCTGTTCGAGCACGGCCGCATCACGACGACCGAGGCCAAGGCCCGTCGTCTGCGTCCGTACGCCGAGCGTCTGGTGACCAAGGCGAAGAAGGGTGACCTTCACAACCGCCGTCAGGTCATGCAGCTGGTGACCGACAAGGGCGTCGTGCACACGCTCTTCACGGAGATCGCGCCGCGCTTCGCGGAGCGTCCGGGTGGCTACACCCGCATCACCAAGATCGGCAACCGTCGTGGCGACAACGCCCCGATGGCCGTCATCGAGCTGGTCGAGGGCGAGATCGCCAAGAAGGCGACCGTCGCCGAGGCCGAGGCCGCGACGAAGCGCGCGGTGAAGGAGTCCGACGAGGCCGCCAAGGCCGAGGACACCAAGGGCGAGGCCGCCGAGGCCCCGGCCGAGGAGTCGAAGGACGCCTGAGCCTGCACACAGGCCGTAGGCCCTGTCGTCACATTCCCGCCTGCCGCGCGACGCCTGGCACGCACGCTCGCTGCGTTGCCGAAACGCCCGCGTAGCTCCGCTACGAGGGCGCCCCGGCGCCTTGCGATCGCACGCACCAGACGCCGCGCGGCCCGCCCTTCGGGCGGACAACGGGAATGTGACGACAGGACCTAGAACGGGCCCGCTCCCCTCAGGGGGGCGGGCCCGTTCCGCTTGAGAGGATGCTCGCGTGAGCGATGAAGTGGAGCCCGGGTTCGTACGGGCGCGGCTGGACCTTTCCTACGACGGGAAGGACTTCTCGGGTTGGGCGAAGCAGCGGTCGCGGCGCACGGTCCAGGAGGAGCTGGAGACCGCGCTGCGGACGGTGACGCGGTCGGCGGAGACGTACGAGCTGACCGTGGCGGGGCGGACGGACGCCGGTGTGCACGCGCGCGGGCAGGTGGCGCACGTGGACCTGCCCGCCGAGCTGTGGGCGGAGCACGCGGACAAGCTGCTGCGGCGGCTGGCGGGGCGGCTGCCGAAGGACGTACGGGTGTGGCGGGTGGCCGAGGCGCCGTACGGGTTCAACGCGCGGTTCTCGGCGGTCTGGCGGCGGTACGCCTACCGGGTGACCGACCACCCGGGCGGTGTGGACCCGCTGCTGCGCGGCCATGTGCTGTGGCACGACTGGGACCTGGACGTGGACGCGATGAACGCGGCGTCGCAGGCGTTGCTGGGGGAGCACGACTTCGCGGCGTACTGCAAGCGGCGCGAGGGGGCGACGACGATCCGCACGTTGCAGGAGCTGAGCTGGGTGCGGGACGGGGACGGGATCATCACCGCGACCGTCAAGGCGGACGCCTTCTGCCACAACATGGTGCGCTCGCTGGTCGGTGCGCTGCTGTTCGTGGGGGACGGGCACCGGCCGGTGGAGTGGCCGGGGAAGGTGCTGGCGGCCGGGGTGCGGGACTCGGCGGTGCACGTGGTGCGGCCGCACGGGCTGACGCTGGAAGAGGTCGGCTACCCGGCGGACGACCTGCTCATGGCCCGCAACAAGGAGGCGCGCAACAAGCGGACCCTGCCGGGGGGCGGCTGCTGCTGAGCCGCCCCGTGGCGGGGCGCGGGTGTCAGGACTGGGCCTGGGCGGCCTTCGCCGCCTGGTCCGTGCCGCGCTGCCAGATGCGCCCGTACGCGTACTGGCCGCCGTCGCGCGCGATCTGCAGGGCCTTGGTGGACGCCTTGGTGACGGCCGACCCGTCGAGGTTGCCGGCGATCGTGAAGTAGGCGTAGCGGCCGGTGGCGTTGGTGTACATGGTGCAGGGCGCGCCCTGGCAGAAGGACCCGACGCCGCCGCCGGCCAGCGGGGCGAGGTTGGCCTTGTTGGCGTCCTTGACCTTGAAGGCGGCGGCCTTGGAGTCGAAGACCGCGACGCCGACGGTGACCGCGACGCCGTCCTTGGAGTACGTGGCGCGCAGCAGCTGCTTGCAGCCGTTGTGCTTGAGCACGGAGCCGAGGGCGCCCTGGGTGCCGGCGGTGCAGTCGCCGGTGGCGGCGGTGCTCGTACGGGGGTAGGAGCGCTTGCCGACGACCATGGCCTGGTCCGGGAAGAGGTTCTCGGGGGTGAGGGGCGCGGTGTCCTTCTTGGGGTCGGTGATGTAGTCGCGCGGGTTCGGCGGCGGTGGTACGGAGACCTCGGAGAACGACGGCTTGGGGGCTGCGGACTCGGTCGGCAGTGTCACGGGGTGCGGAAGGTCGCCGCCCTTGTTGCTGGTGATCACGGCGGTGGCGACGATGCCCGCCACCGCGAGGGTCGCCAGCGCGCCGCCGCCGATGTACAGCCAGCGGCGGCGTCTGCTGCGTGCCTCGCTCTCGTCTGCGAGCGCGTCCCAGTCAGGAGTCGAGGAGTCCGGTCCCCCGGGGCCGTACGGCCCACCTTGCCCAAAGCTCATGCCGCGCATCCTAAACCGGTTGGTGGAACGCGGTGCGGGCGGCGACAATCCGGGGCTATGGGACACGTGGAGGCCGGACATCTGGAGTACTACCTGCCGGACGGGCGGGTGCTGTTGGGCGATGTGTCCTTCAGGGTCGGCGAGGGCGCCGCGGTGGCCCTGGTCGGCGCCAACGGGGCGGGCAAGACGACGCTGCTGCGGCTGATCTCGGGGGAGCTGCGGCCGCACGGCGGCGCGGTGAAGGTCAGTGGCGGGCTGGGGGTGATGCCGCAGTTCGTGGGCTCGGTGAGAGATGAGCGGACCGTGCGGGACCTGCTGGTCTCGGTGGCGCAGCCGCGGATCAGGGAAGCGGCGGCGGCCGTGGACGCGGCCGAGCATGCCGTGATGACGGTGGACGACGAGGCCGCGCAGATGCAGTACGCGCAGGCGCTCAGCGACTGGGCCGAGGCGCGCGGGTACGAGGCCGAGACGGTCTGGGACATGTGCACGATGGCCGCGCTGGGCGTCCCGTACGAGCAGGCGCAGTGGCGCCAGGTGCGCACACTCAGCGGCGGCGAGCAGAAGCGGCTGGTCCTGGAGTCGCTGCTGCGCGGCACCGACGAGGTGCTGCTGCTCGACGAGCCGGACAACTACCTGGACGTGCCGGGCAAGCGCTGGCTGGAGGAGCGGCTGCGCGAGACGAAGAAGACGGTGCTGTTCGTCAGCCACGACCGGGAGCTGCTGGCCCGCTCCGCCGAGAAGATCGTCAGTGTCGAGCCGGGGCCCGCCGGCTCGGACGTGTGGGTGCACGGCGGCGGCTTCGCCACGTACCACGAGGCGCGCAAGGAGCGCTTCGCCCGCTTCGAGGAGCTGCGGCGGCGCTGGGACGAGAAGCACGAGCAGCTGAAGAAGCTGGTGCGCAGCCTGCGGCAGGCCGCGGAGATCAGCCATGAGCTGGCCACCCGGTACCACGCCGCGCAGACCCGGCTGCGCAAGTTCGAGGAGGCGGGGCCGCCGCCGGAGCCGCCGCGCGAGCAGGAGATCACCATGCGGCTCAAGGGCGGCCGTACCGGCGTACGGGCGGTGACCTGCGAGAACCTTGAGCTGACCGGCCTGATGAAGCCCTTCGACCTGGAGGTTTTCTACGGGGAGCGGGTCGCGGTGCTGGGGTCGAACGGCTCCGGCAAGTCGCACTTCCTGCGGTTGCTCGCGGGGGAGGACGTGGCGCACACGGGGGCCTGGAAGCTGGGCGCCCGCGTCGTACCCGGCCACTTCGCGCAAACGCATGCTCACCCGGAGCTGGAGGGCCGCACGCTGCTGGACATCCTGTGGACGGAACACGCGAAAGACCGGGGCAAGGCGATGAGCGCCCTGCGCAGGTACGAGCTGGAGCGCCAGGCCGAGCAGCGCTTCGACCGGCTGTCGGGCGGCCAGCAGGCGCGCTTCCAGATCCTGCTGCTGGAGCTGGCGGGGACCACCGCCCTGCTGCTGGACGAGCCCACCGACAACCTCGACCTGGAGAGCGCCGAGGCGTTGCAGGAGGGGCTGGAGGCGTACGAGGGGACGGTGCTGGCGGTGACGCACGACCGGTGGTTCGCGCGGTCCTTCGACCGGTTCCTGGTCTTCGGCTCGGACGGGCGGGTGCGGGAGACGGCGGAGCCGGTGTGGGACGAGCGCCGGGTGGAGCGGAAGCGGTAGTTCTACTCCCGCCCCTCCCGCCCCCTCTCCGTCCCGCCTGGTCCGCCAGGCGGGGCACGTCCGGTGGTGGGCCGTGGGGTGGCGGCTCTTAGATTGAGCCATGAACGCGGACAAAGCGGGCGCGACGGGCGAGGAAGGGACCGCGGACGCGGAGGGTTCCCCGGCCGCCGGATGGCTGCTCGGGCGGGCGCCGTGGCCCCTGTGGGCGGCCGCCTCCGCGCTGATGGTGGCGGTGGTCTTCCACGTCCACCGGCGCAGCCCCACCGTCGGCATGGACAACGACTTCGTCGTGAAGGCGGCGCGGGCGCTGCTGGACGGCGAGGCCCCGTACGCCGACAAGCGGTTCCTGTACCTGCCGAGCGCGGTGCTGGCCGCGGTGCCCGAGGCGCTGCTGCCGGCCGGGGCGCTGCGGCTGCTGGTGCCGGTGGCGGGCGTGGGGCTGGTGCTATTGGGCTGGCTCGTCTCGCTGCGGATCTTCCGGATTCCCGTACGGAGCCGGCTGGCGGTGCTCGGCGTGGCGGCCCTGGCGTTCTTCGAGCCGTTCCGCAACGTCGTGAACATCGGGAACTGGACGCTGGCCTCCGTGGTGGCGCTGCCCCTGGTGCTGCTGCTGGCGCTGCGCTCCCGGTGGGTCGCCGCGGGCGCGGTCCTCGGCCTCGCGCTGGCCCTCAAGCCGCTGCTGGCGCCGCTGCTCCTGCTGCTGGTGCTCGCGCGGCGGTGGCGGGCCCTGGCGGTGGCGGTGGCGGTCCCGGCCGGGGCGTCCGTGCTGGCGGCGCTGGTGATGCCGCGGCCGGGCATGTTCTTCACCCGTACGCTGCCGTTCCTGCTGCACGGGCAGGACGGCTTCGCGCGCCCCTTCGACGCCTCGCCCGGCATGATCCTGACCCGGCTGGGCGTACCGGAGACCGCTGCGTACGGAGTGGCGGCGGTGGCGGCGGTGGCCGGGACCGGGTGCGCGTGGCTGCGGTGGCGGCGCGGCGACGAGGGGGCGCTGCGGCTGGTCGAGACCGCCGCGATGCTGATGCTCGCGGCCTTCCTGGTGTCCCGGCCGTCCTTCGACCACTACCTGCTGGTGGTGTTGCCGCCGCTGGCGGCCTCCGTTGTCCTGCCGGGTTCGGTGCCCCGCGCGGTGTGGTTCTGGGTCGCCCTGGTGCCGCAGGTCGGCGGGCTGCCCTGGCCGCATCTGGAGGGGCTGCACCGGCGGGCCTTCAAGGACACGGTGATGCTGTGCACCGTGGCGGTGGTGCTGGCGTGGACGTGTGTACGGCCGCGTGTGCCGGAGGTGGTGGCTATCATGCCCGCGGGGCCCGGGAGCGCGGATCGCACGCCGGTTCGGGACGTGTTTTGACCCGGCTGGGGGCGGCCCGGTATTCTGCCAGTTCGTTATGCGTATTGGCTTGCTCTATCTCACGTGAGGGGCCCTTACGCCGGTCCACCGGGCCGATGACCAGCGGCAGGAACCCGGGTTGCGTCACCCGTGGTGCCGCCAGTGCTGGAGATCGACCGAGGTGACCAGTACAGGACCCTATTCACTGAAGAAGCGAAGGCTAACCGTGCGTACGTTCAGCCCCAAGCCCGGCGATGTCCAGCGCCAGTGGCACATCATTGACGCGCAGGACGTTGTCCTGGGCCGTCTGGCCTCCCAGGCCGCGTCCCTCCTGAGGGGCAAGCACAAGCCGGTGTACGCGCCGCACGTCGACACCGGTGACTTCGTCATCATCGTCAACGCCGACAAGGTGCACCTGTCCGGCAACAAGCGCAGCCAGAAGATGGCCTACCGCCACTCCGGCTTCCCGGGCGGTCTGCGCTCGGTGCGCTACGACGAGCTCCTCGACAAGAACCCCGAGAAGGCCGTCGAGAAGGCCATCAAGGGCATGCTTCCCAAGAACACCCTGGGCCGTCAGATGCTCTCGAAGCTGAAGGTCTACGCGGGTGCCGAGCACCCGCACGCTGCCCAGCAGCCGGTCCCGTTCGAGATCACCCAGGTCGCGCAGTAAGTCCGGCCACCCCCTAAGACGAAGAGAATCTGAGGAGAATCGTGGCTGAGACCACCCCCGAGACCCCGCTGGACGAGGTCGAGGAGTACACCACCGAGACCGAGGTTCCGCTGGAGGGTGAGTACACCTCCGAGTCGCTCGCCTCGCGCTTCGGCGACCCGCAGCCGGCCGCCGGCCTGGGCCGTCGCAAGAACGCCATCGCCCGCGTGCGGATCATCCCCGGCTCCGGCCAGTGGAAGATCAACGGTCGTACTCTTGAGGGTTACTTCCCGAACAAGGTGCACCAGCAGGAAGTCAACGAGCCCTTCAAGGTGCTCGAACTCGACAACCGCTACGACGTGGTGGCCCGCATCTCCGGCGGCGGCATCTCCGGCCAGGCCGGCGCGCTGCGCCTGGGCGTGGCCCGTGCGCTGAACGAGGCGGACGAGGACAACAACCGCGGCCCGCTGAAGAAGGCCGGCTTCCTCAAGCGCGACGACCGTGCGGTCGAGCGCAAGAAGGCCGGTCTGAAGAAGGCCCGCAAGGCGCCGCAGTACAGCAAGCGCTAATTGCCGCTTGGCTGCTCGCGCAGCTCTTGGCGAACGCCCCGGTGGCACCATCCGTGCTGCCGGGGCGTTCGGCTATCCGGGACCAGCGGCGTATACCTGGACGCAATGTTCTGGTCCAAGTACATCAACTCGGAGGACACCAGTGGGACGACTCTTCGGCACGGACGGTGTGCGCGGTGTCGCCAACGCGGATCTCACGGCGGAGCTGGCGCTCGGTCTGTCGGTCGCGGCGGCGCACGTGCTTGCGGAGGCAGGCACGTTTGAGGGCCACCGGCCGGTGGCCGTGGTCGGGCGCGATCCGAGAGCGTCGGGGGAGTTCCTGGAGGCCGCCGTCGTCGCGGGCCTGGCCAGTGCGGGCGTGGACGTCCTGCGGGTCGGTGTGCTGCCCACCCCGGCCGTGGCGTACCTGACCGGGTCCCTCGGCGCCGACCTGGGCGTGATGCTCTCCGCCAGCCACAACCCGATGCCCGACAACGGCATCAAGTTCTTCGCCCGCGGCGGCCACAAGCTCGCCGACGAGCTGGAGGACCGCATCGAGCGCACCTACCGGTCGCACAGCTCCGGCGAGCCGTGGGAGCGGCCGACCGGCGCCGGCGTGGGCCGCGTCAAGGACTACGACCAGGGCTTCGACAATTACGTCGCCCACCTGGTGGGAGTCCTCCCCAACCGACTCGACGGCCTGAAGGTCGTCATCGACGGCGCGCACGGCGCGGCGTCCCGCGTCTCCCCCGAGGCGTTCGCCCGGGCCGGCGCCGAGGTCGTCACCATCGGCACCGACCCCGACGGCCTGAACATCAACGACGACTGCGGCTCCACGCACATCGGCAACCTGCGCGCCGCCGTCGTCGAGCACGGCGCCGACCTGGGTGTCGCGCACGACGGCGACGCGGACCGCTGCCTGGCGGTGGACCGCGAGGGCAACGAGATCGACGGCGACCAGATCCTCGCCGTCCTGGCCCTGGGCATGCGCGAGGCCGGCACGCTGCGCAAGAACACCGTCGTGGCGACCGTCATGTCCAACCTGGGCTTCAAGCTGGCCATGGAGCGCGAGGGCCTGACCTTCGTCCAGACGGCGGTCGGCGACCGGTACGTCCTGGAGGAGATGAAGGCCGGGGGCTACGCGCTCGGCGGCGAGCAGTCCGGGCACGTGATCGCGCTGGACCACGCGACGACCGGCGACGGCACGCTCACCGGCCTCATGCTGGCCGCGCGCGTCGCGGCGACGGGCCGCCCGCTGGGCGAGCTGGTCCGCGTCATGGACCGCCTGCCGCAGGTGCTGGTCAACGTGCCGGACGTGGACAAGACCCGGGTCGCTACGTCGCCCGAGGTCACCTCGGCCGTGGCGGAGGCGGAGCGCGAGCTGGGCGCCACCGGGCGGGTGCTGCTGCGTCCCTCGGGCACCGAGCCGCTGGTCCGGGTCATGGTCGAGGCCGCCGACATCGAGCAGGCGGGGGCCGTGGCCGGCCGCCTGGCGGATGTCGTGAAGTCGGCGCTGGGCTAGCCGGAAGTCCAAGGGGCGCCCGGAGTGCGGGGCGCCCCGGGGCCCCCTTAGGGGTGATCCCCGCCCCGGCCCCGGGGCGTGTCTCGTCGGCTGTGAGGATCCGCCGGAGCGGTGTGATCGCCAGGATGAGGCAGGTCGGGAGAGGCCCGACGCCACCTCCGCCCAAGGAGCCGCACCCGTGAAGCCCCGTCTGCGTATCGCCGTCGCCGCCCTGCTCGCCGGGCTCGGTCCCGTAGCGCTCGCCGCCCCGGCCTTCGCCGCCGCACCCGCCGCCGCCCCGGCACCGGTGCACCGGCCCGCCACCGGCCCCGACACCGAGGCTCTTCGCAAGGTCCTCGCGGGCGTGCCGGACGCGGACACCTCGGCGGCGCTGATACGGGTCGGCGGGAAGGGCAGCTGGACCGGGACCGCGGGAGTGCGGGACCTGCGGACCGGTGCCCCGGCCCTGGAGCACGCGCGCTTTCGCGCGGGCTCGACCACCAAGGTGGTGACCGCCGCGATCGTCCTCCAGCTCGCCGCCGAGGGCACGGTGGACCTGGACGCGCCGGTCTCCCGGTACCTGCCCGGCCTGCTCCCCGCCTCGTTCACCGAGCCGCCCACCGTACGGCACCTGCTGACCTACACCAGTGGTCTGCGGCCGGGGGCCAACCTGGGCAATACCACGGAGGAGATGTACGCGAACCGGTTCCGGACGCTGTCCCCGGAACGGGTGGTCGCCACCGCCGTCGCCAAGGGACCGGCCTTCACCCCGGGAACGCGGCAGGTCTACCAGAACATCGACTACACCGTCCTCGGTCTGCTGATCGAGAAGGTGACGGGCGACGCGTACGCGCACCAGGCCCAGGCGCGGATCTTCCGGCCGCTCGGTATGCGGCACACCGGCTTTCCCGCGGGGGCCGACCCGCGCGTCCACGGCCCGCACAACCGCGGCTACGCCGTCGTCGGCGGCCGGACCGCCGATGTCACCGAATGGAACATGTCCGACCGGTGGGCGGCCGGCGACATGATCTCCACCACCGCCGACCTGGAGCGCTTCCTCGTCGCCCTGTTCTCCGGGCGCGTGGTGCCCGATCCGCAGCTCAAGGAGATGTTCACCGTCCCGGGCATCAAGGGGGCGACGTACGGTGCGGGGCTCCAGCGGTTCGTCGTCGGCGGCAAGGAGATCTGGGGCAAGACGGGCTCCCGGCCCGGCTACCACACGGTGCTCGCCGCCACCCGCGACCTGTCCCGCACCCTGGTGTACTCGGTGAACAGCAAGAGCGCCCGCGAGGACGGCTTCGCGCTCGTACAGCGCTTCGGCCTGCCGGCCTTCAACCGCTGACGGCCGGTTCGGGCCGCTCTTCCCGGCGGCCGACGCGTCAGCCGCGTACGCGCTTCCTGCCGGCCCAGAACGCCTTCTGGGCCAGCAGCGTCAGCGTGCCGGCGACGACGATGCCGACGAGGTTCAGCAGAAGCTGTTCCGTGGAGCCCCACGCCTGCCGGTACGAGCCGTAGCCGAAGGCGACGGCGGCGTTCGCGGCGGCCGGGACGGTGGTGACCGAGATCGCCACGCCGACCAGGGCACCGGACTTCGCCGAGGTCAGGGACAGCGTCCCGGCGGCTCCGGCGAGCAGGGCCACGACGAAGGACATCGGGTCCGGCTGCCAGATGAACGACGTGTTGGGGCGTGCCCCCTCGACCTGGCTCTCCTTGAAGAGCCCCGCCGCGTCCATGACGAGGCTGAACCCCGCGGTCACCACCATCGCCACCGCGAAGCCCACGACCAGGGCCAGCAGGGAGCGCCAGGCCAGCCGGGGCGCGCGGCGCACCAGGGCCGTGCAGACGCCGGCCAGCGGGCCGAACTCCGGGCCGACGGCCATCGCGCCGACGATCAGGATCGCGTTGTCCAGCACCACGCCGCAGGCCGCGATCATCGTGGCGAGCGTGAGGAACGCCAGATAGGTGAAGGAGAGCGTGGACTCCTCGTGGGTGGCGTCGGTCAGCGACTCCCACAGCACGGCGTCCGCGCCCTCGCCGGGCGCGTCCCGCTCCGCCCGGTCCGCGCGGGCGGACAGGGACAGGTCGATGTTCTCGACGGCGATGGCGCCGTCCCGGTCGATGCCGAGCGCCCGCAGCTCGTTCAGCAGGCCGTCACCTGCCTCGCGGGCCACGTCGCACAGGATCACGTCGCCCCGCGGGTCGCGCGCGGCGCCGCTCAGCACGGCCAGGTGGGTGGTGCCGACGGTGTTCTCCACCAGGTGCAGCACGGCGTCCGTACGGTCGGCGGGGACGATCAGGCGCAGGTGCAGCACGGCGTACTCCTAGCGGGCGGCAGGCGGCGGCGGTGATGGTGCCCGCTTCCGTCAGAGCTTGCGCAGCGAGAGCCGCTGCACCTTGTGGTCGGGGCCCTTGCGCAGCACCAGGTTCGCGCGGCCGCGGGTCGGCGCGACGTTCTGTTCGAGGTTGGGCTTGTTGACGGTGCGCCAGATCATCCTGGCGTAGTCCAGGGCCTCTTCCTCGGAAACCTGCGTGTACTTGCGGAAGTACGAGAACGGATTCTGGAACGCGGTCTCGCGCAGCTTGCGGAAGCGTCCCAGGTACCAGCGCTCGATGTCCTCGGTGCGGGCGTCCACGTACACCGAGAAGTCGAAGAAGTCGGCGAGGCCGAGCCGGGTGCGGCCGTCCTTGCCCGGCAGGGCGGGCTGCAGGACGTTCAGGCCCTCGACGATCAGGATGTCGGGCCGGTGCACGGTCAGCCGTTCGCCCGGCACGATGTCGTAGATCAGGTGGGAGTAGACCGGGGCGCTGACCTCGGACTTCCCCGACTTCACATCGGCCACGAAGCGGGTCAGCGCCCGGCGGTCGTACGACTCGGGGAAGCCCTTGCGCGACATCAGGCCGCGGCGGTGCAGCTCGGCGTTGGGGAACAGGAAGCCGTCGGTGGTGACCAGCTCGACGCGCGGGTGCTCGGGCCAGCGGGCCAGCAGCGCCTGGAGGAGCCGCGCCGTGGTGGACTTGCCGACCGCCACGCTGCCCGCGACCCCTATGACGAACGGGGTGCCGGGCTGCGCGCCGTGGCCGCCGCCCGCGTCGCCGAGGAAGGTGTTCAGGGCGCCGCGCAGGTTGCTGGAAGCGCCCACGTACAGGTTGAGCAGGCGGGACAGCGGAAGGTAGACGTCGCGGACCTCGTCCAGGTCGATGACGTCGCCCAGGCCGCGCAGCCGCTCGACCTCCTCGGCGGTCAGCGGCAGCGGAGTCTTCTCCCGCAGGGCGCTCCACTCGGCGCGCGTCAGGTCGACGTACGGCGTGCGCTCGGCGCGGCGGCGGTGCTGCGACTCGGTCGGCTCTGTCGTGAGGGGCACGCGCCCATTGTCCGCAGGCACGGCGGCCGGCTCACCCCGGGGTGGGGTTGTGGCCGCCGGGGCCGCGTGTCGCGCCGCCGCGCGGGCCCGGCACGGCGGCGCCGTTGACCGGATGGCGCAGGGGCATTGATCGGCCGGGCCCGTAGGCTGCCCCCATGTGCGGAATCGTGGGTTACGTGGGCGGCCGGTCCGCCCTGGACGTCGTTCTCGCCGGGTTGAAGCGGCTGGAGTACCGCGGCTACGACTCGGCCGGGGTGGCCGTGCTGGCCGACGGGGGGCTGGCGGCGGCCAAGAAGGCGGGCAAACTCGCCAACCTGGAGAAGGAACTGGCCGACCGTCCGCTGCCGGCCGGCGCGACCGGTGTCGGGCACACCCGGTGGGCCACGCACGGCGGGCCGACCGACGCCAACGCCCATCCGCACCTGGACAACGCCGGGCGGGTCGCCGTCGTCCACAACGGCATCATCGAGAACTTCGCGGCCCTGCGCGCCGAACTGGCCGAGCGCGGTCACACGTTGGCCTCCGAGACGGACACGGAGGTCGTCGGGCACCTGCTCGCGGAGGACTTCTCCTCCTGCGGGGACCTGGCCGAGGCGATGCGCCAGGTGTGCCGCCGGCTGGAGGGCGCGTTCACGCTGGTGGCGGTGCACGCGGACGCGCCGGACGTGGTGGTGGGCGCCCGCCGCAACTCCCCGCTGGTGGTGGGCGTGGGCGAGGACGAGGCGTTCCTGGCCTCGGACGTGGCGGCGTTCATCGCGTACACCCGCGAGGCCGTCGAACTGGGGCAGGACCAGGTGGTGGAGGTGCGCAGGGACGGGGTGACGGTCACCGGCTTCGACGGCGCGCCGGGGGAGGTGCGGCACTACCACGTGGACTGGGACGCGTCGGCCGCCGAGAAGGGCGGCTACGACTACTTCATGCTCAAGGAGATCGCCGAGCAGCCGAAGGCCGTCGCCGACACACTGCTGGGCCGGGTGGACGCCTCCGGGGTGCTCTCGCTGGACGAGGTGCGCATCCCCGTATCGGTGCTGCGCGAGGCCACGAAGGTGGTGATAGTGGCCTGCGGCACGGCCTTCCACGCCGGGATGATCGCCAAGTACGCCATCGAGCACTGGACGCGCATCCCCTGCGAAGTGGAGCTGGCGAGCGAGTTCCGCTACCGGGACCCGATCCTGGACCCGCGCACGCTGGTCGTCGCCATCTCGCAGTCCGGCGAGACGATGGACACGCTGATGGCGGTGCGGCACGCCCGCGAGCAGGGCGCGAAGGTGCTCGCGGTCTGCAACACCAACGGCTCGACGATCCCGCGCGAGTCGGACGCCGTGCTGTACACCCACGCGGGCCCCGAGGTGGCGGTCGCCTCGACCAAGGCGTTCCTGACGCAGCTGGTGGCCTGCTATCTGCTCGCGCTGTACCTGGGCCAGGTGCGGGGCACCAAGTGGGGCGACGAGATCCGGGCCGTGGTGCGCGAGCTGGCCGAGATCGGCACCCAGGTCGACCAGGTCCTGGGCACGATGGAGCCGGTGCGGGAGCTGGCGCGCGGCCTCTCGGACCAGAACACGGTGCTGTTCCTGGGGCGGCACGTGGGCTACCCGGTCGCCCTGGAGGGCGCGCTGAAGCTCAAGGAACTCGCGTACATGCACGCGGAGGGCTTCGCGGCGGGCGAGCTGAAGCACGGTCCGATCGCCTTGATCGAGGAGGGCGTGCCGGTCGTCGTGGTGGTGCCGTCGCCGCGCGGGCGGTCCGTCCTGCACGACAAGATCGTCTCGAACATCCAGGAGATCCGGGCCAGGGGCGCGCGCACGATCGTGATCGCGGAGGAGGGCGACGAGACGGTCGTCCCGTACGCGGACCACATCGTGCGCATCCCGCGCACGCCCACCCTGCTCCAGCCGCTGGTCTCCACGGTGCCGCTCCAGGTCTTCGCCTGCGAACTGGCCACCGCGCGCGGCAACGAGGTCGACCAGCCGCGCAACCTCGCCAAGTCGGTGACGGTCGAATGATCATCGGGGTGGGGATCGACGTCGCCGAGATCGACCGCTTCGCGGCGGCGCTGGAACGGACGCCGGAGATGGCGGGCCGGCTGTTCGTCGAGGCGGAGCTGACGCTGCCGAGCGGCGAGCGGCGGGGTGTCGCGTCGCTCGCGGCGCGGTTCGCGGCCAAGGAGGCGGTGGCCAAGGCGCTGGGCGCGCCCGGCGGGCTGCGGTGGACGGACGCGGAGGTGGCGGTGCTGGAGACCGGGCAGCCGATACTCAAGATCAGCGGGACGGTCGCGGCGCGGGCGGCACGACTCGGCGTCCGCTCGTGGCACGTGTCGCTCAGTCACGACGCGGGGGTGGCCTCGGCGGTGGTGGTCGCGGAGGGCTGAGCGGCGCCCGTGACTGCGCCGGGCGAGCCGGAGGAATGTTGTTGCCGCCCGGGGTGAGACTGGGGTCATGAGGACTGCATTCAGCGTGGACGTCGTGCGGGCGGCCGAGCGGGACCTGATGGCGCGGCTTCCCGAGGGGGCCCTGATGCAGCGGGCCGCGGCCGGACTGGCGGTGGCCTGCGCGGACCTGCTGGGACGGGTGTACGGGTCCCGGGTCGTGCTGCTCGTGGGCAGCGGCGACAACGGCGGCGACGCGCTGTACGCGGGCGCCAGGCTGGCGCGGCGCGGCGCGGGCGTACGCGCCGTCCTGCTGTCGCCCGACCGGGCCCACGCGGGCGGCCTGGCGGCGCTGCGGGCGGCCGGCGGCCGGGTGTCCGGCGACGCCCTGGCCGACATCGCGCGCGCCGACCTCGTCGTGGACGGCATCGTCGGCATCGGCGGCAAGGGCGGGCTGCGCCCGGAGGCGGCCCGGCTGGCCGAGGCCGCGCGGCAGGCCGTGGTGGTCTCCGTCGACCTGCCGAGCGGGGTGGACGCGGACACCGGCGAGGTGCCGGGCGAGGCGGTGCGCGCCGACGCGACGGTGACCTTCGGCGCGTACAAGCCGGGGCTGTTCGTCGACCCGGCGCGCGAGTACGCGGGCGCGCTGCGGCTGGTGGACATCGGCCTGGAGCTGCCCGCCGCCCCTGAGGCCGAGGCGTTGCAGTACGCCGACGTGGCGGACCTGCTGCCGCGCCCCTCGGCGGAGAGCGACAAGTACCGGCGCGGCGTGGTGGGCGTGGTGGCGGGCTCCGCGCGCTATCCGGGCGCCGCGGTGCTCGCGGTCGCGGGGGCGCTGCGGGGCGGCGCCGGGGCCGTACGGTACGTCGGCCCGGCCGCCGACGCGGTCCTCGCCGAGTTCCCGGAGACGCTGGTGCACGCGGGGCCGCCGTCGAAGGCGGGCCGGGTCCAGGCGTGGGTGATCGGCCCCGGCATCGGCGACGACTCCGGCGCCATGGCGGACGTCCTCGACTCCGCCGTGCCGGTCCTGGTGGACGCCGACGGGCTGCGCTTCCTGGACCCCGCGCGGGTACGGGACCGGGACGCGCCCACCCTGCTGACGCCGCACGCGGGGGAGGCCGCCGCGCTGCTCGGCGCCGACCGTACGGAGGTCGAGGCGGCCCGCCTGCGCTCCGTACGGGAGCTGGCCGGGCGGTACGGCGCCACGGCGCTCCTGAAGGGCTCCGCGACCCTCGTCGCCGACGCGGCGGGCGGCCCGGTACGCGCCAACCCCACCGGCACGGGCTGGCTGGCCACGGCAGGCAGCGGCGACGTGCTGTCCGGCCTCACCGGCTCGCTCCTGGCCACCGGCCTGCCCGCGCGCGACGCGGCCGCCGTCGGCGCGTACCTGCACGGCCTCGCCGCCCGGCTGGCGGCCACCCCGGACGGCGCGCCGATCCTGGCGACGGACGTGGCGGGGGCGCTGGGGGAGGCGTGGCGGGAAGTGGGCCGGTACTGAGAGGAGAAGCCCCCGCCACCGGGCGACGCCCGGCACCTCGCCGCCCCACCGGTAACACCCGGCGCACATACCCCGCCGGCCCGATCATCCGTCCTGAGACACTGGGCGGATGAACCAGACAGCCATGCGCGCCCGCGCGGCCATCGACCTCGCCGCGGTGCGCTCCAACGTGCGCGCGCTGCGGGCCCGCGCGCCCCGGGCCGAGCTGATGGCCGTGGTGAAGTCCGACGGCTACGGCCACGGCGCGGTGCGGTGCGGCCGCGCCGCGCGGGAGGCCGGGGCGTCATGGCTGGGCACCGCCCTTCCCGAGGAGGCGTTCGCGCTGCGCGCCGCGGGCGACACCGGCCGGCTGATGTGCTGGCTGTGGACGCCGGGCGGGCCCTGGCGGCAGGCGGTCGAGGAGGACGTCGACGTGTCGGTCAGCGCCATGTGGGCGCTGCGCGAGGTCGCGGACGCGGCGCGGGCGTGCGGCCGTACCGCCCGTGTCCAGCTCAAGGTGGACACGGGCCTGGGCCGCAGCGGCTGCCAGCCCGCCGACTGGCCCGAGCTGGTCGCCGCGGCGCGCGCGGCGGAGGCCGAGGGCGCGGTCCGGGTCACCGGCGTCTGGTCGCACTTCGCCTGCGCCGACGAGCCGGGCCACCCCTCCATCGACGCCCAGCTCGCGGTCTTCGCCGAGGCGCGTGCGGTGGCCGAGCGCGCGGGTCTGGACCCCGAGGTGTACCACCACGCCAACACCCCGGCGCTGCTCAGCCTCCCCCAGGCGCACTTCGACCTGGTCCGCGCCGGGATCGGCGTCTACGGCGTCTCGCCCAGCCCCGAAATGGGCGTGCCGGAGGACTACGGGCTGCGGCCGGTGATGACGCTGGAGGCGTCGCTCGCGTCGGTCAAACGGGTGCCGGGCGGCCACGGCGTCTCGTACGGGCACCACTACACGACGTCCGGCGACACCACGCTCGCCCTCGTCCCGCTCGGCTACGCCGACGGCATCCCCCGGCATGCGTCGGGCAGCGGACCGGTACTGGTTGCGGGCAAATGGCGGACGGTCGCCGGAAGAATCGCGATGGATCAGTTTGTGGTCGATCTTGGCGGGGACCCGGCCCAGGTGGGAGACGTGGCTGTGCTGTTCGGCCCGGGCGACCGGGGCGAGCCGACCGCCGAGGACTGGGCGCGTGCGACGGGAACCATCGGGTACGAAATCGTCACGCGGATCGGTACCCGGGTGCCACGCGTCTATGTTGACGAGCGCGCGGACACGGGGAGCGGTACATGAGCGACAGGACGGGGGCGGCCGCCGACACCGCGATCGACGCGGTGGACGCGGCCGCGGAAGCGGCCACGGCGGTCGGCAGCTGGACACGGGCGGGACGGCACGCGGGCATCGCGGGCGCCGCCATCGGAGTGGTGGCGGCGGGTGCCGCGGCGGGCGTGGCCATAGAACGGCTCACGGTCGGCCGGGGCATGCGGCGCAGGGCGCGGCTCGCGCTGGACTCGGCGGGCCCCTACGGGACGCTGCGCGGCACGCCGGGCACGACGCCGGCCGAGGACGGCACCGAGCTGTACTACGAGATCGACGAGCCGGGGGGCGGCAAGGGCGGCGGTGCGCGCCGTAAGCGGCTGCTGGGAATGCCGGGGCGCCGCTCCGAAGCGCCCACGGTCGTCTTCAGCCACGGCTACTGCCTCAACCAGGACTCCTGGCACTTCCAGCGCGCGGCCCTGCGCGGCGCGGTGCGCAGCGTCCACTGGGACCAGCGCAGCCACGGCCGCTCGGAGCGCGGCAGGGCCCAGCGCGACGGCTCCGAGCGGGTCACCATCGACCTGCTGGGCCGGGATCTGAAGGCGGTGCTGGACGCCACCGTGCCCGAAGGGCCGATCGTGCTGGTCGGGCACTCCATGGGCGGCATGACGGTGATGGCGCTGGCCGACCAGTTCCCCGAGTACGTGGCGGAGCGGGTCGTCGGCGTCGCGCTGATCGGCACCTCGGCAGGACGGCTGAGCGAGGTCGCCTTCGGTCTGCCGTCCCTGGGCGTCAAGGCGTTCCACCGCCTGGCGCCGGGCGTGCTCAAGGCACTGGGCGCGCAGAGCGAGCTGGTCGAGAAGGGCCGGCGGGCGACCGCCGACCTCTTCGCCGGGCTGGTCAAGCGCTACTCGTTCGGTACGCCGAAAGAGGTGGACCCGGGGGTGGCGCGGTTCGCGGAACGGATGATCGAGGCGACGCCGATCGACGTGGTCGCCGAGTTCTTCCCGGCCTTCGCCGTGCACGACAAGACCGAGGCGCTGGCCGCCTTCGACACCGTGCCGGCGCTGGTGCTGGCCGGCGACCGGGACCTGATCACCCCGTCCGACCACAGCGACACCATCGCCGGGCTGCTGCCGGCCGCCGAGTCGCGGTGCGAGGCGGGCGCGGGCCACCTGGTGATGCTGGAGCGCCCCGAGGTGGTCACCGGCCACCTGGAGGCGCTGATCGAACGGGCCGCGGCGACGGCGGCCGGGGCACGCTCGGCGCGGGCGTAGCGGGCGGCTCCCGCGGCTCGCGGGCGGGTTCGGAATGCCGACGGGGTGCGCCGTACCATCGGCGCATGAGCGCCACCGAGACATCCGTGCACGTAACCGTCAAGTCGCCCGCGCAGATGCAGGAGTTGGGCCGCAGGCTGGCCGGGCTGCTGCGGCCGGGGGACCTGGTGCTGCTGACCGGGGAGCTGGGAGCGGGCAAGACGACGCTCACCCGCGGGCTGGGCGAGGGCCTCGGCGTGCGCGGCGCGGTGACCTCGCCGACGTTCGTGATCGCGCGGGTGCACCCGCCGCTGACCGGCGGCCCGGCGCTGGTGCACGTGGACGCGTACCGGCTCGGCGGCGGGCTCGACGAGATGGAGGACCTGGACCTCGACGTGTCGCTGCCCGAGTCGGTGGTGGTCGTGGAGTGGGGCGACGGCAAGGTCGAGGAGCTGTCCGAGGACCGGCTGCACGTCGTCATCGAGCGCGCCGTGGGCGCGGACGCCCCGGGCCTGGCCGCCGGCGACGAGGCGGCGGACGTGGACGACGTACGCGAGGTCGCGGTCCGCGGCGTCGGCGCGCGCTGGGCGGCCGCGGACCTGACGGCGCTGGCGGCGTCCTAGCTCCCCGCCGGTTGCCCCGTAGTTTCCGACAAGCCGTCGGGAAGATGTTGCGCGCGCGGCGCCGAACGTGGTCACATGGGTGAAGAGAGAGCCGGTTAGGTCTGCCTAACTACGCCCGGTAGCCCAGGAGCCACGGGAGGCATCCATGTCGGCCCACCAGCCCGCCACCGCAGCGGTACGGCGCGACGGACGTGGTGCGTCCGAGCCGTCGCCGACCATGAACCAGCTGCTGGCGGCGTGCGCCGCGGCCAGCGCGGTGTCCACGCCCCCCGAGCCGCCCGCCCGTGCGGAAGCGGCGGAAGAAGACACGGAGGACGGCGCGCCGAAGGACGATGGCGCGCGCACGGACGACGGCGCGCGCGACGCCGCGTAAAAGCCCAGGTCGGCGGGGTGGTCCCTCAGGGAACGACGACGACCTTCGTCTCACCCAGCGCGAAGTCCCACATCGCGGCGCCGTCCTCACGGGTCTCCCGGATGCCGCCGGTCTTCTTCTTCGCGTTCGGGTCGGGCATCGAGCCGTCCACCGCCGCGCTGAAGCCGATCACCACGCCGTCGGCGACCGTGAAACGCACCACGTGCTCGATGGGGATGCCGTCCGAGCCCTTGACCTTCAGCGTCCGCCCGTTGACCTTGTACGTCCCCGGCGCGGGGGACACGCTGCTCGGCGTGACCTCGTAGGTCCGCTTCACCTTGCCGTCCCCCGTGACCAGCCACACCCGCTTCGCGCCGAGCGCGTAGACGACCCGCTCGCCCTGGCCCGAATCGGCGGGCAGCGCGGCCTCGGGCTTCGGCTTGCGCGCGCCGTCCCCGCCCTTGCCCGGCTCCGGGCTCGCGGAGGACGACGGGTGCTTGCCGGCGGTGGCGTGGTCGGGGGCCGAGGCGGACGCCTGGTAGGCGAGGAAGCCCACGGCGGCGAGCGCAACCGTGGTCAGAGCGGTGACGATCGAGCTGCTCTTTGCGGACACCGCCGTGCCACCTTTCGTACGCGCGTGACTACGGGTGACGGTAGCACCCGGCAAGGCATCCACGGCCGCGCCGTAGTCTTGGAGGCGTGCTGCTGCTTGCTCTGGACACCGCAACCCCCGCCGTCACCGTCGCCGTCCACGACGGCTCCCGCGTCCTCGCCGAGGAGCGCCAGGTGGACGCCCGCCGGCACGGCGAACTGCTGCTGCCCGCCGTCGACCGGGTGCTCGCCGAGGCCGGCGTGAAACTCGACGCGGTCAGCGACATCGTCGTCGGGGTCGGCCCCGGCCCGTACACGGGCCTGCGGGTCGGGCTCGTCACCGCCGCGACGTTCGGGGCCGCGCTCGACCTGCCGGTGCACGGCCTGTGCACGCTGGACGGCATCGCGTACGCCTCCGGCCTCGACGAGCCGTTCCTGGTGGCCACGGACGCCCGCCGCAAGGAGGTCTACTGGGCGCGCTACGCCGACGCCCGCACGCGGCTCACCGAACCCGCCGTCGACCGCCCGGCGGACATCGCCGACGAGGCCGGCGCGCTGCCGTCGGTGGGCGCGGGCGCGCTGCTGTACGCGGACACCTTCACCGGCGTACGGGACGGCGGCCCCGAGCACCAGTCCGCCGGCGCGCTCGCCGCGCTGGCCGCCGAGAAGCTCGCGCGCGGCGAGGAACTGCTGGCGCCGCAGCCGCTGTACCTGCGCCGCCCGGACGCGCAGGTGCCCGCCAACTACAAGGTGGTCACCCCGAAGTGACGGCACGGGTGGCTGCCGCGGAGGGCACACGGGACGGCGCCGTACTCCGCGAGATGCGCTGGTGGGACATCGCGCCGGTCCTGGACCTGGAGCGCGAGCTGTTCCCCGAGGACGCCTGGTCGGCGGGGATGTTCTGGTCCGAGCTGGCGCACGCGCGCGGGCCCGCCGCCAACCGCCGCTACCTCGTCGCCGAACTGGACGGCCGCCTGGTCGGCTACGGCGGCCTCGCCGCCGTCGACGGCACCGGCGACATCCAGACCATCGCCACCGCCCGCGACCAGTGGGGCTCCGGCCTCGGCGCGCGGCTGCTGACCGAGCTGCTGTCCGCCGCGACCGCCTTCGAATGCGCCGAGGTGCTGCTCGAAGTACGCGTCGACAACACGCGGGCGCAGCGCCTGTACGAACGGTTCGGCTTCGAACCGATCGGATTCCGGCGCGGCTACTACCAACCGGGCAACGTCGACGCCCTCGTCATGCGCCGCACCACCGAGTCCCCCTCCGAATCCCCGGCCGATTCCTCCCTCGAAGCGGCCGACGACACCCCTTCCGCACCCCCCGCACAAGGAACCCGGACCCATGGCTGACGAACCCCTCGTTCTCGGCATCGAGACCTCCTGCGACGAGACCGGGGTCGGCATCGTGCGCGGCCACACGCTCCTCGCGGACGCCGTCGCCTCCAGCGTCGACGAGCACGCGCGCTTCGGCGGCGTCGTCCCGGAAGTGGCCTCGCGCGCGCACCTGGAGGCGATGGTCCCCACCATCCAGCGCGCCCTGAAGGAGGCCGGCGTCGCGGCGTCCGACCTCGACGGCATCGCGGTCACCGCGGGCCCCGGCCTGGCGGGCGCCCTGCTCGTCGGCGTCTCGGCCGCCAAGGCGTACGCCTACGCCCTCGGCAAGCCGCTCTACGGCGTCAACCACCTCGCCTCCCACATCTGCGTCGACCAGCTCGAACACGGCGCGCTGCCCGAGCCGACCATGGCCCTGCTGGTCTCCGGCGGCCACTCCTCCCTCCTGCTCGCCCCCGACATCACCTCGGACGTACGCCCCCTCGGCTCGACCATCGACGACGCGGCGGGCGAGGCGTTCGACAAGGTCGCCCGCGTCCTGAACCTGGGCTTCCCGGGCGGCCCGGTCATCGACCGCTACGCACGCGAGGGCGACCCGGACGCGATCCGCTTCCCGCGCGGCCTGACGGGCTCGCGCGACCCGGTCTACGACTTCTCCTTCTCCGGCCTCAAGACCGCCGTCGCCCGCTGGATCGAGGCCAAGCGCGCGGCGGGCGAGGAGGTCCCGGTCGCGGACGTCGCGGCGTCCTTCCAGGAGGCGGTCGTCGACGTCCTGACCCGCAAGGCGGTACGCGCCTGCAAGGACAACGGCGTCGACCACCTGATGATCGGCGGTGGCGTCGCGGCCAACTCCCGCCTGCGCGCGCTGGCCCAGCACCGATGCGAGAAGGCGGGCATCACCCTGCGCGTCCCCCGCCCCAAGCTCTGCACCGACAACGGCGCCATGGTCGCGGCCCTCGGCGCCGAGATGGTCGCCCGCAACCGCCCCGCCTCCGCCTGGGACCTCCCGGCGGACTCCTCCCTCCCGGTAACGGAACCGCACGTACCGGGCCCGGTCCACGCCGACCACACGCACGACCACGGCCATGGTCACGACCACGACCACTTCCACGAGCTGAGCAAGGACAACCTGTACTCGTAGGGGGAAGGACGCTGCGGCAGGTTTTCCGGCACATGCCGCGCCACTCGTTCGCACGAAGCGCCCCGGATCCCGCTGGCTACTCTGGGCCCACGGCCCAGAATCCCGCCCATGGGAGAACCGATGACCGCCAGTGCCTCCGAACACCCCCTCATCCCGCAGCCGCCGGCGTCGATCACGCTGCTCCGCGATGCTGTGGCGCAGATCGCCCCTGCGGCCCTGCCCGCGTTCGCCCGGGAGCTCTCTCGGGCCGCCGATCAGGCCCGGCAGGGGGCCGATCTGCTGCCGTTGCGGCGCTTCACGACCCAGTGGGCCGTCTACGTCCACATCCAGCGTCACCCCAAGATCGCAGCCAGGTTCCGGGAGCTGGAGGATCTGGCCGCGGCCGCCGACAACGCTGACGAGGCCCGTAGCGCTGCGGCCGAACTCGGCCGCATCCTGGACGCCGCCCACGCCGCCGTGGCGCAGGAAGCGTCTTGAGGGAGAACTGGGGCTGGGAGTACGACCCCGGCTCCCAGCTCGTCGAACTGCTGAGGAAGCCCTCCCCTCCCTCCCCCTGACGTCAGGTCATACCCTGGCCGCAAGTGACAAAAGTGGTGACGGGGGGGGCAGGCTGTGAACTGGGTCTGGTGGGTGTTCGCGTTTTTCATGGCGGGGGGTTTCGCCAAGGTCGTCGATGTGGGGCGGAAGGCGATGGGTACGCGGCACGCGCGGAAGATGGAGCGGCTGGAGAGCGTGCGGCGGGAGCGGCTGGAGCTGGAGGCGGCGCAGCGGCCGCCGGAGCCGGTGTGCGGGTGTACGCATCATCTGGCCAAGCACGACAAGCAGGGCAAGTGCCATGAGGTGACGCAGGTTCCGACGGCTTGGGACGCGGAGAAGAAGCCGGTCAGGTACGAGCCGGGGCAGTGCACCTGCCAGCAGTACGTCGGCCCGCAGCCCCTGTCGCAGGTGTTCGCGGAGGAGCTGACGGACCGCGCGTAGCCGCGTCAGGCGGTGGGGGCCGCCCGGCCCAGGAGCATCGTGGGGGCGCCCGCCACCCGCGTCAGGAAGATGACGCAGGAGTGCGGGCCGGAGAGTTTCAGTTTCTTGCGCAGGTCGTCGGGTTCGACGGCCGAGCCGCGCTTCTTGATGACGGCGACGCCGATGCCGCGTTCGCGCAGCAGCGCCTTGAGCTTCTTGACGTTGAAGGGCAGCGTGTCGGTGATCTCGTAGGCGGTGGCGTACGGGGTCGGCCGGTGCTCGTCCGCGGTGACGTAGGCGATGGTGGGGTCGATCAGGCGGCCGTCCACCTGATGGGCGACCTCGGTGACGAGGTGGGCGCGGATGACGGCGCCGTCCGGTTCGTACAGCCAGCGGCCGACCGGGCCGGGTTCGGGGTCGGGCAGGCCGGTGCCGAGCAGGGTGTGTCCGGCGGGGAGCAGGGTGGCGGCGCGCGCGCCCGGGGTGGTGCCGAACCACAGGACGGCTTCCTTCACGTCGCCGCCGTCGGAGATCCACTCCGCCTCGGCCTCGTCCGGGATGATCTCGTGCGGAATGCCCGGCGCGATCTTGAGGGCCGCGTGCGGGGCCGTACGGGCGGCCTGTACGGCCCAGGACAGCGGCGGCGAGTATGCCTCGGGGTCGAAGATCCGGCCGCCGCGCCCGCCCCGGCCACCGCGCCGCGCCGGGTCGACGAACACCGCGTCGTACCCGGCGGTGTCCACCTCGGTGACATCGGCGCAGCGCACCTCGATCCGGTCGGCGAGCCCCAGCGCTTCGGCGTTGGCGCGGGCCGCGGCGCAGGTCAGGGGGTCGCGGTCGACGGCCAGGACATGGATTCCGGCGCGGGCGAGCGCGATCGCGTCGCCGCCGATGCCGGAGCACAGGTCGGCGAGGGAGCGGACGCCGAGGGCGGCGAGGCGGGCGGCCCGGTGGCGGGCGACCGTGCTGCGGGTGGACTGCTCGACGCCGTTGGGCGTGAAGTACATGCGTGCGGCGTCCGCGCCGAACTTCGCCGCGGCGCGCTGCCGCAGCCGCGCCTGGCCCAGCGCGGCGGAGACCAGCTGCGCGGGGTGGTCGCGCCGCAGCCGGGTCGCGGTCGCCAGCTCGTCGGCCGGGTCGTGGTCGCGCAGTCCGGCCAGCAGCGCCTGCCCTTCGGGCGTGTGCAGCGCGGAGAAGGAGTCGAGGTCGTTCGCCTGGTTCACCCGGCCCATTGTGGGCCAGGGGGAGGGGAGTGCGGCGGGGCGGTCCGGGAAGCGCCCTAGCCGCGCGTGCGGCGGGCGCGGCGTCCGTGGCCGGCGCCTCCCCGGTCGGCGTGCCCCGGCAGCGCCGCCTCCACACGCGGCGTGGCCTGTGTCGCGTCCGGGTCGGCCACCCGCGCGCGTCGGCGACGCGCGCCGTCCCGCCCGCCCGGCAGCGCCGCTACCGGCTCGCGCCGCCGCTGCGCGCTGTCGCTGATACGGATGAGCAGCGCCACCATCACCCAGTTCGCGACGAGCGACGACCCGCCCTTGGCCAGGAACGGCAGCGCCTTGCCGGTCAGCGGTATCAGGCCGGTGACGCCGCCGGAGACGACGAAGACCTGGAGGAGCAGCGCGCCGGCCAGGCCCACGGCCAGCAGCTTGCCGAAGGGGTCGCGGGCGGTGAGGCCGACGCGCAGGCCGCGCTGCGCGAGCAGGACGTACAGGAGCAGTACGGCCATCACTCCGGCCAGGCCCAGTTCCTCGCCGACGGTGGTGAGGATGAAGTCGCTGTTGCCGGCGAAGCCGATCAGTTCGGGGTGGCCCTGGCCCAGGCCGGTGCCGCCGATGCCGCCGCTGCCGAAGCTGAACAGCGCCTGCGCGGCCTGGTCGGACTGTAGGCCCGGGGGCCGCTCGCTCTTGGGCAGGAAGATGTCCATGGGGTGCAGCCAGGCCATGACACGGCCTTTGACGTGCGGTTCGGTCGTGCCGACGACGGCGGCGCCGACCACGGCCATCGCCAGGCCGCACAGCACCCAGCTGGTGCGTTCGGTGGCCATGTAGAGCGTGATCACGAAGAGGCCGAAGAAGATCAGCGAGGTGCCGAGGTCGCGTTCGAAGACCAGCACCAGGAGGCTGATGATCCAGATGGTGAAGATCGGCCCGAGCTGGCGTCCGGGCGGCAGCTGGACGCCCAGGACGCGGCGTCCGGTGAGCGCGAGCGCGTCGCGGTTCGCGGTCAGGTATCCGGCGAAGAACACCGCGATCATGATCTTCACGAACTCGCCGGGCTGGAGTGACAGCGGCCCGACGAAGATCCACCGCTTGGCGCCGTACGTGTCGCCGGGAAAGAACGCCGGGGCCATCAGCAGCACCAGCGCGACCGCCATCGTCAGGTAGATGTAGCGCTGGAGGAAGCGGTGGTCGCGCAGCAGCATCAGCACGGCTATGCAGACCGCCACCCCGATCACCGTCCACACCAGCTGGCCGCCGGCGGCCGGGGCCATGTGCAGGCTGGGCTTGGCCGCGTACGTGTAGTCGAGGCGGTGCAGCAGCACCAGGCCGATGCCGGTGAGCAGGGTGGCGAGCGGCAGGATCAGCGGGTCGGCGCGCTGCGCGAAGCGGCGGATGACCAGGTGCGGGACGAGCGCCATGAAGAACATGGCGGCGGCGAAGCGGGGCAGCCCGGCCGGCAGCCGGCCGTTCATCGACAGGCCGGTGTACGCGTACCCGAAGACCGTGATCAGGACCGCGAGGCCGAGCAGCCACATCTCCGTGCGCCGCCGGTCGGGGGCCTGGGCCAGGGCGGCGAACGTCATCGTGCGCTCGGCGTCGCTCTCCGGCCCCTCGGGGGGCCGCAGCGAGCTCGTCAGTCCACGCACGGGATGCCTCCGCCATCGATCATGGGAGCCGTCTGCCCGGAACCTTGCGCCCCGGAACCGGACTCGGCCGTCGAGGAGGAAGACGAGGGGGCCGGTGACAGGGTTCCCGCAGGTGAGCGAGGTGTGACGGGTCCGGCACCCGGACCGGAAGAGGCTTCGGGCGAGGCGGCGGCGCCGGCGGCGGGCCCGATCTGCCGGGCGACCAGCCGCCGTATCTTGTCCGGATCCACCCGGTTCACGTCCTCCCCCTGGTGCTTGGCGAACCCCTCCACGGGCAGCGTGCTGAATCGTACGTTCCCGCCCGAAAGGTTCTTCGCCTGTTTGACGAACGACAGCAGGTCCCAGCCCTCGTCGATCACCAGGTCCTGCTTGGCCGCATCCATCAGTCTGACCAGCCGCAGCGGGTCGGTGAAGGTGCCGGCCGAGTTCAGCTTGTGCGTGGCGGAGGCCAGGAACGCCTGCTGGCGGCGCGTACGGTCCAGGTCGCCCGCGGCCAGGCCGTGCCGCTGCCGTACGAAGGCCAGCGACTGCGGCCCGTCGAGCGTCTGCCGCCCGGCCGGGAAGTCGGCACCCGAGTACCGGTCCTCGACCGCGTGCTTCAGGCACACCGGCACACCGTCGAGCGCGTCCGCGAGGTGCAGGAAACCCACCAAGCTGACCTCGGCGAAGTGATCGACCGGCACGCCGAGGAAGTTCCGTACCGTCTCGATCTCCGCCCGGCGGCCCGCCTCCCGCCCCTCGCGCTCCAGCCGGTCGCGGTCGGTGACGCCCTGCCGCGCGAGCCGGCCCTCCGCCGCGGCCTTGGCCAGCCCGTACGCCTTCTTGATCTTGTCCTTGCCGTGTCCCGGAATGTCCACGAGATCGTCGCGCGGTATGGAGAACGCGGTGGCCCGCCCGCCACCCCCAGGCACATGCAGCAATATCAGGGTGTTGGTGTTGTACCCGCCGATATCGGACGAGGCGCCCGCGTGCAGCTTCTCCAGCACGTCCTTCGGCAGATCGCCGCCGTTCCGGTCCCTGCGGCTGTCCAGTCCCATCAACAGGATGTTGACCGCCCCGCCGGACGACCGCGGCGCCCCGTCGCCGAGCGCCCGCGACGAGCCGATCCGCCCGGCCAGGTCCTGGTAGAAGTACCAACCCGCACCGGCAGTGCACAGCAGGAGCACACAGCCCCAGAGCGCCGCCCCGCGCAGGACACGGCGCCGCGGTCTGCGCCGGCGCCCCTGCGGGCGCAGTACGTCCGGGGTGGTGAGCCTGCGACGGTGCTTCATCCGGACAGACTGGCCGGACGGCGCTGAAGGAAGCCTGAAGGTCCTGAAGGCGCGTTCAGGACCGCGCGGGCACGGGAAGGGCGGCCACGAAACGAGCACCGGACCGGCCGCCCGCCCGGCCCCGCACGGTCAGGTCCCCGCCGTGCGCGCGGGCGATCTCGCGCGCGATCGCCAGGCCCAGCCCGGTGCCGCCGCTCTCCCGGTCGCGCGCGGCGTCGAGGCGGGCGAAGCGCTCGAAGACCTGCTCCCGGCTCCCCTCGGGAACACCGGGCCCGTCGTCCTCGACCGCCAAGAACCCCGACCGGCCACCGGCCCACGCCACGACCCGCACCTCCGACGCCGCATAGCGCAGCGCGTTGTCGACCAGATTGGTCAGCAGACGCTCCAACTGCGCCGGATCACCCCGTACAGGCACCGGCTCGCCCGCCACGACCACCAGCCGCGGCCCGTGCGCCCCCGGCCGCCGCGCGGCCTCCTCGGCGGCGAGCAGCGCCAGGTCCACCGGTTCCGCCGCCCGCGGGGCATGCGCGTCGAGCCGGGCGAGCAGCAGCAGGTCCGCGGCGATCCGCTGAAGGCGTTCGGTGTCGCGCAGCGCGGCGCGTACGGACGCGGACGGCCCGGCGGCCGCGAGAGCCACCTCCAAGCGGGAGCGCACCGCCGCGATCGGGTTGCGCAGCTCGTGCGAAGCGTCGGCGACGAACTGGCGCTGCCGGGTGACGGCCTGCTCCAGCCGGTCCAGGGTGGCGTTGACCGTACGGGCCAGCAGCGCGATCTCGTCGGCGCCCGCCGGGTCCGGCACCCGCCGGTCCAGCTCACTCTCACTGACGGCGGCCAGCTCCCTCCTGATGGCGGTGACCGGGCGCAGCGCGAGCCCGGTGACCGCCCAGGCGATCGCGGCGGCCAGCGCGATCAGCGGCGGGGCACTGGCGAGCAGGGCGACGCCGATGGCGTGCGTGGCGTCGTCCACGTCCGAAAGGACCGTCACGGCGTACACGTACCGCTCCTGCCCGCTGCCGCCGGGCGGCGCGGCGCGCACCACCACCACGTCCGCGCGCGAGCCGCCCGCGGCGGCGGCCGGGGCGCCGCTGACGACGCGGTCGGCGGAGTCCTGCCCGTACGGCGGCCGGAAGCCCGTCAGCTCGGCGGCGAGAGGATCGGCGGAACGCAGACTCGTGGCGACGACCCGGCCCGCCGCGTCGAGGACCAGCACCAGGTCGACACCGTCCGCCGGCGAGGACAGCACCTCGGGGAGAGCGCCCGTGTCCGCCTGCGCCGCGACCTTGCGGGCGGCGACCTCGGTGCGGCTGGTGGTGTTGTCCAGGAGGTTGGCGCGCAGCATCACATAGAGCCAGCCGCCGCCGGCGGCCAGCACGCAGGCCATCGCCAAGGCGGCGGCCGCGGCGGCGCGCCCCCGCATGGAGCGGAGCCCCGGCACCCGGGGGTCAGTCGTCACCGGGCGCCATCCGGTACCCCCTGCCGTGCACGGTACGGATCGAATGGCGGCCGAACGGCGTGTCGATCTTCCGCCGCAGGGAGGAGACGTACACCTCGACGATGTTGGGATCGATGTCGGCCGGCGAGTCCCAGACCTCGTCGAGGATGTCCCGCTTGGCGACCGCCTGGCCGTCGCCCGCCATGAGACAGCGCAGCACGGCCAGTTCGCGGGCGGTCAGCTCGATCTCGGCGTCGCCGCGCCGGCAGCGCCGGGCGTCGGCGTCCAGGGTGAGGTCGCCGCACTGGAGCGTACGGGGGCGCTCGGCGGCCCGGCCGCGCCGGGTGAGGGCGCGCAACCTGGCGAGCAGCACGACGAAGGAGAACGGCTTGGTGAGGTAGTCGTCGGCGCCCGCGTCCAGGCCCTCGGCCACGTCGTACTCGCCGTCCTTGGCGGTCAGCATCAGTACGGGCGTCCAGTCGTCCTGCCGCCGCAGCCGCCCACAGATCTCGAACCCGCTGGGACCGGGAAGCATGACGTCCAGCACGATCGCGTCGTACGCCCCGCTGAGCGCCAGCTCCAGCCCACGGTGACCGTCGTGGGCAACATCCACCCAGTGCCCCTCGGCAGCCAGCCCCCGCCGCAACGAGTCGGCCAGCCCCGCTTCATCCTCGACGACCAGTATCCGCATGGTCCCATTGTGGAGGTTTGTACGCCGATGACGGGGCCATGCAACCGGGTTGGTGCGCGGCTGATGATCTTTTTCTTCCCCGTCCCCTGCGCGGCCCCGACCTCCAACGAAACCAGCGCACCCCCGCGCAGAGCGCAAAGCCCGCGCCCAGCGCGACACCGCCCCGCACGCGAGGGTTGCGCCCCCAGACACCTGGGCAGGACGTCACGGGCCGCACCCCCCACGCAACACGCGCCGCAAGGCGCATTGGCACTCCGCTTGACCGAGTGCTAACCGCGTCATAGTCTCGGCTCTGGCACTCTCCACCGGGGAGTGCCAAACACAGCGACGGGCAGGTCCGGCACCCGCGACGACGGATCCACCTGGTCGCCACCTCAGACAGTTAACCCCGTGAGATCTCCGAAGGGGGAGGTCGGATCGTGACGACCGCCAGCTCCAAGGTTGCCATCAAGCCGCTTGAGGACCGCATCGTGGTCCAGCCGCTCGACGCCGAGCAGACCACGGCTTCGGGCCTGGTCATTCCGGACACTGCCAAGGAGAAGCCCCAGGAGGGCGTCGTCCTGGCCGTGGGCCCGGGCCGCTTCGAGGACGGCAACCGTCTTCCGCTCGACGTGACCGTCGGCGACGTCGTGCTCTACAGCAAGTACGGCGGCACCGAGGTGAAGTACAACGGCGAGGAGTACCTCGTTCTCTCGGCTCGCGACGTGCTCGCGATCGTCGAGAAGTAATTCACCGAAGATTGCCTTGATCTGCGCCCCTGGTTCCCGCGTCTAAACAACCGGTCGCCCGGGGCGCAGTTCGTTGGAGAGAACGACTAAGGACACGTAACTCATGGCGAAGATCCTGAAGTTCGACGAGGACGCCCGTCGCGCCCTTGAGCGCGGCGTCAACAAGCTTGCCGACACCGTGAAGGTGACGATCGGCCCCAAGGGCCGCAACGTCGTCATCGACAAGAAGTTCGGCGCCCCGACCATCACCAACGACGGTGTCACCATCGCCCGCGAGGTCGAGGTCGACGACCCGTACGAGAACCTCGGCGCGCAGCTGGTGAAGGAGGTGGCGACCAAGACCAACGACATCGCTGGTGACGGCACCACCACCGCCACCGTGCTGGCCCAGGCGCTGGTGCGCGAGGGTCTGCGCAACGTCGCCGCCGGTGCTTCCCCGGCCGCCCTGAAGAAGGGCATCGACGCCGCGGTCAAGGCCGTGTCCGAGGACCTCCTCGCGACCGCCCGCCCGATCGACGAGAAGTCCGACATCGCCGCCGTCGCCGGTCTGTCCGCCCAGGACAAGCAGGTCGGCGAGCTGATCGCCGAGGCGATGGACAAGGTCGGCAAGGACGGTGTCATCACCGTCGAGGAGTCCAACACCTTCGGCCTGGAGCTGGACTTCACCGAGGGCATGGCCTTCGACAAGGGCTACCTGTCGCCGTACATGGTCACCGACCAGGAGCGCATGGAAGCGGTCCTGGAGGACCCGTACATCCTCATCCACCAGGGCAAGATCGGTTCGATCCAGGACCTGCTGCCGCTGCTGGAGAAGGTCATCCAGGCCGGCTCCTCCAAGCCGCTGCTGATCATCGCCGAGGACGTCGAGGGCGAGGCCCTGTCGACGCTGGTCGTCAACAAGATCCGCGGCACCTTCAACGCCGTCGCCGTCAAGGCGCCCGGCTTCGGTGACCGCCGCAAGGCGATGCTGGGCGACATGGCCGCGCTGACCGGCGCGACCGTCATCGCCGAAGAGGTCGGCCTCAAGCTGGACCAGGCCGGTCTGGACGTGCTGGGCACCGCCCGCCGCGTGACCGTCACCAAGGACGACACCACCATCGTCGACGGTGGCGGCAAGTCCGAGGACGTCGAGGGCCGCGTCAACCAGATCAAGGCCGAGATCGAGTCCACCGACTCGGACTGGGACCGCGAGAAGCTCCAGGAGCGCCTGGCGAAGCTGGCCGGCGGCGTCTGCGTGATCCGCGTGGGTGCGGCCACCGAGGTCGAGCTCAAGGAGAAGAAGCACCGTCTGGAGGACGCCATCTCCGCGACCCGCGCCGCGGTCGAGGAGGGCATCGTCTCCGGTGGTGGCTCCGCTCTGGTGCACGCCGCCAAGGTGCTGGAGGGTTCGCTCGGCAAGGAGGGTGACGAGGCCACCGGTGTCGCCGTCGTCCGCCGTGCCGCCGTCGAGCCGCTGCGCTGGATCGCGGAGAACGCCGGTCTTGAGGGCTACGTCATCACCTCGAAGGTGGCGGAGCTGGACAAGAACCAGGGCTTCAACGCCGCGACCGGCGAGTACGGCGACCTGGTGAAGGCCGGCGTCATCGACCCGGTCAAGGTCACCCGTTCCGCGCTGGAGAACGCCGCGTCGATCGCCTCGCTGCTGCTCACGACCGAGACCCTGGTCGTCGAGAAGCCGGCCGAGGAGGAGCCCGAGGCCGGTCACGGCCACGGCCACGCCCACTGAGGCAGCTCACAGCCGTTCGAGGCCCGGTCCCCTTCCGAGGGGGCCGGGCCTCGTCCCGTTCTCACGCCGAGTGGCCGAGATCCGCGGGGTGTACCGGGTCGGCGAACGGCAGCCCTCCGGCGTAGCGCTCGATCTCGTCCAGGGCGTGGTCGGCCATGCGGTGGAGCTCGCCGCCGAGGGAACCGGCGATGTGCGGGGTGAGCAGGACGTTCGGGAGGTCGTACAGGGGAGAAGCGGCGGCCGGGACCGGCGGGTCGGTCACGTCCAGTACGGCGTTGAGGCGGCCGGAGACGAGTTCGGGCAGCAGCGCCGCCTCGTCCACCAGCGCACCTCGGGCGGTGTTGACCAGAGTGGCGCCGTCGGGCATGAAGCCCAGCTGGCGTGCGCCGAGCAGGTGGTGGGTGGCGGGCAGTTCGGGCGCGTGCACGGTGACCACGTCGGAGGTGGCGCAGAGGTCGTCCAGGGGGGCGAGGGTGACGCCGAGGCGGCCGGCTTCGGCCTCGTCCACGTACGGGTCGTGGAGGAGGACCCGCAGGTCGAAGGGGCGCAGGAGTGCGATGACGCGGCGGCCGATGCGGGAGGCGCCGATGACGCCCACGGTACGGCGGTGGTTTCCGGCGCCCGCCAGCTCTCGGTGCCAGTTGTGGGGGGCGCGCAGCGCGCGGTAGCGGTGCGCGGTGTGCAGGACGCGCTTGTTGGCGAAGAGGATCGCGGCGAGGGTGTATTCGGCGACGGGCAGCGCGTTGGCTGCCGCGGCTGAGGAAACGGCGATGCCGCGGTCCCAACAGGCGCTGGTGACATGGGGTTTGACGCTTCCGCCGGCGTGGACGACGGCGCGCAGGCGCGGAGCCCGGTCGAGGACGGCCGCGGTCAGCGGGGCGGTTCCCCACGACGTCAGCAGGACTTCGGCGTCGGCCAGCGCGGCGGCCACGGCCGGGGACGGGTCGGCCAAGTCGTGGGCGACCAGGCGTGGGTCGGTACGGGCCAGGGCCGTCAGGCGGGCGCGGTGATGCTCGGCGAACAGCCGCCCGGCGAGGCCCGGTTCCATGGCGAGGAGCAGGGCGGGGCGGGATCGTGCCTGGTCGGCGGGGTTGTCAGTGGTGTGGTGCATGGTGGAAGCGTGCTCCTGGTCCGGGGGTGTCATTTGACGCTTCCGGCGGCGAGTCCGGCCTTCCAGTGCCGCTGGAGGGTCACGAAGGCGACGATCAGGGGGAGGACGGCGAGGAGGGAGCCGGTGACGACGAGGGGGTAGAAGGACGGCTCGCCGTGGGCGTTGCCGTGCCAGGCGTAGAGGCCGAGGCTCACGGGGAAGAGCCGCTGGTCGGAGAGCATCACCAGGGGGAGGAAGAAGTTGTTCCAGATCGCGGTGAACTGGAAGAGGAAGACGGTCGTCAGGCCCGGCATCACCATCCGCAGGCCGATGGACCAGAAGACGCGCAGCTCGCCCGCACCGTCGATACGGGCGGCTTCGAGCGCCTCCTCCGGGATATGGCCGGCACTGAAGACCCGCGCGAGGTAGACGCCGAACGGGTTGACGAGTACGGGCACCAGCACCGACCAGTAGGTGTTGACGACGCCGGTCCTGCCGGCCAGCAGGTAGAGGGGGAGCGCCAGCGCCGTGGTGGGGACCAGGACGCCGAGCAGGACGACGCCGAACAGCCGCTCCTTGCCGGGGAACGTGTACTTGTCGAAGGCGTAGCCGGCGGCCACGCAGAGCAGGGCGCACAGCGCGGCACCGGCGCCCGCGTACAGCAGGCTGTTGGCGTACCACCGGAAATAGATGCCGTCGCCCTCCGCCGCGAGGCGGGAGAGGTTGCCGGCCAGGTCGAAGCCCTCGAAGGACAGGGCGTCGCCGGCCAGCAGGCCGCCCGCGTCCTTGGTGGCGGCGGTGACCAGCCAGACGAGGGGGAAGAGCGTGTAGAGGACGGCGAGGACGAGTGCCGCGTTGACGGCGGCGGGGGAGAGCCAGCGGCTGCGGGAGCGGCGGGCGGCGGCGCGTACGGACGGAGTGCGGGCCGGGCGTACGGGTACCGGGGCCGCCGGTCCGGCGACGGCGGTGCGGGGCGGGGGCGCCATCAGGGCCTGCTCTTCGGGTGGGCGAGCGGGGGACGGGGCGAAGCCAGGGGGTGGCGGCCGGGCCGGGGGGACCGGCGGGAGAGGCGGGTGACGAAGAAGGACAGCAGCGCGGCGGCGAGGGCGAGCAGGACGGACGAGGCGGCGGCGAGGCCGTAGTCGTTGCGGGCGAAGGCGGCGGTGTACGCGTACATGTTCGGCGTCCAGGAGGAGGTGACGGCGGAGCCGGAGCCCTGGTTGAGGATCAGCGGCTCGGTGAAGAGCTGGAGCGAGCCGATGACGGTGAAGAGCGCGACCATGACGAGGGAGGAACGGATGAGGGGGACCTTGATACCGGTCGCGACGCGCCAGGCGCCCGCGCCGTCCACCGTCGCGGCCTCGATCACCGAGCGGTCGATGGCCTGGAGGGCGGCGTAGAAGATGACCATGTTGTAGCCGAGCCACTCCCACAGCGCGATGTTGACGACGGCGGGCAGGGCGCCGGACGGGGAGAGGAAGTCGAAGCCGAGGCCGCCGGACTCCATCGCGTTCACGACCGGGCTGAGCCTGGGGGTGTAGAGATACACCCAGATCAGTGCGGCGATGATGCCCGGCACGGCGTGCGGCAGGAACAGTGCCAGCTGGAAGAAGCGCCGGGCGCGGGCCAGCGCGGAGTCCAGCAGCAGGGCCAGCGCCAGCGCGCCGGCGAGCAGGAGGGGGATGTAGAGGGCGCAGTAGCCGAGGAGGACGAGGAAGCCGTCGCGGAAGGCGTGGTCGCCGAGCGCCGCCGCGTAGTTGCCGAGTCCGCTGAAGACCGTGTGCGTACCGCCGAAGCCGAGCCCGGACTGCTTCTCGGTGAAGAGGCTGAGCCAGACCGCGTAGCCGATCGGGACGACCATGACCACCGTGAACAGGAGGAAGAAGGGGGCGAGCAGGACGGCCGCGGCGCGCGCTGTGGCGCTCACCGGCCCGTGACCTTCAGGCCGCGCTTCTTCAGCTCGCGCACCGTCGCGTCGCTGCCCGCCCGTACGGCGGCGGCGAGCGAGCCGCCACCGCCGCCCGCCACCTTGCCGAACTCGTCCTTGAGCGTGGTGTTCGTGGTGCTGGTCGCCGGGCCCCAGCCCCAGTTCCCGTTGACCGAGGCCGCCGCGTCGTCGAAGAGGGCGTAGACGTCCTGGCCGCCGTAGTAGCGGGTGTCGAAGGCCTTCCTGGCGACCGGGCGCAGGGCCGTGGCGGCCGGGTACGGGCTGGACTGGCCGGAGGAGAGCCGGGCCTCGACGGCCTTGGGCGAGGTGGACATCCAGGCCGCGAACTTCACCGCGGCCTCGGTGTGGCGGCTGTTCCTGGTCACGGCCGTCGTGGAGCCGCCGAGCATGCCGCTGGCGGGCTTGCCGTCCCAGCTCGGTACGGGGGCGGCGGCCCACTTGCCGCTCTGGTCCGGCAGCGTTCCCTTCAGCACGCCCGCGCCCCAGGAGGCGCCGAGGTAGCCGACGGTGCCGCCGGACTTGAGCGAGTTGGTCCACTCGGGGCTGAACGAGACGTGGGTGTGCACGAGGTCGTCCTTGAGGAGGCCCTGCCAGTAGTCGGTGACCTTCCTGGTCGCCGGGTCGGTGGTGGTCAGCTTCCAGGAGTCGCCCTCGGTGGCGAACCAGTGGGCGCCGGCCTGCCAGGCCATCGCCTCGAAGGTGGTCGGGTCGTCGGGGAAGAACGTGCCGAGGCGGGCCTTCGGGTCGGCCTTCTTCGCCGCGGTCGCGGCGGTGCGGAAGCCGTCCCAGGTCCGCGGCACCTTGATCTTGTGCTGGGTGAAGAAGTCCTTGCGGTAGTAGTAGACCTGCGGCGCGGCGTCGAAGGGCACGGCCCAGCTCATGCCGCCGAGGGTGGTCAGCCGGACGGCCTGCGGCAGCAGCTGCTTCTTCAGGCCGGGCGTCACGTACCGGCTGATGTCCTGGATCGCGCCCTGGCTGACGAACTCGGGGAGCGTCGGGTATTCGATGCTGACCAGGTCGGGCGCGTTGCCCGCCTTGACCGCGTTGGAGATCTTGGCGTAGCCGCCCGCGGTGCCGGAGGGGATCTCCTCGAACTTCACGGTGATGCCGTGGTGGGTGGCGTTGTACGCGTCCACGGCCTGCTTGGTGCCCTTGGTCCAGCCCCAGTACGTGAGGGTCACGGGGCCTTCGCTCCCTGCGGCGCCGCTGCTGCCGCCGCAGGCCGTCAGCAGGGCGAGGGCGGTGAGGCCGCCGGCGAGCGCGCGGGACGTTCTGCTCCGACTGAGGCTCATGACGAGGCTCCTGAGCGGGTGAAGGGGGCGGCGCGAAGGGGGTGGCCGCGATCCGCGATCCTTGGGTGGGCTCTGAGCGAAGTCAAGAGCGAAAGATTGATTGATCGAAAAAAGAACAGGATCGGGGGAGGCGGACGGCGGACCGGGGGCATCAGCCGGTGGCGCCGCCACCGGTGCCGGCCCCCGCGCCGCACGAGGCCCGTACGCGCAGCGTCGGCAGCAGGGTGACGTGGCGGCGCGGCGCCGGTTCGGCGGCGGGGTCCGCGTCCGGCACCGAACCGGCGCCGGCGGCCGGAACCACGCCCGCACCCCCACCCATACCCCTGTCCGTCCCCCCGCCTCCGGCCCCTTCCGCCCGCTCCCTCAGCCGTTCCAGCAGCAAGCGCGCGGCCTGCCGGCCCACTTCGCGCTTCGGCGGCGCCACCGCCGTCAGCGGCGTGTCGGCGAGCGCCGCCACCTCGTCGTCGTAAGCGACCAGCGCCAGGTCGCGCGGTACCCGTACGCCCAGCTCCGCGAGCCGCTGCACCATCCGGATCGCGTCCACGTCGTTGTGCACCAGCGCCGCCGTCGCCGCCCCCGAGGACACCGCCGACCGCAGCTCCTGCACGGCCCGCTCGAACCCCTCCGGGTCCCGGTCGGCCGGCACCGAGCCGATCACCGGCCGCGGCCCCCGCACTCCGAGGGCCCGCAGCGCCGCCGCGTACCCCTCGCGCACCGCCAGCGCCGTCGGGCTGTCGGCGCGGGCCACCAGCAGCGGCGCCGCGTGCCCCTGCCCGGTCAGGTGGCGCAGCGCCAGCAACACCCCGTGGGTGTGGTCGGAGCACACCCGGTCCAGTCCGGCCAGCGGGCCGCCCGGTGGCACGCTCCGCTCCAACAGGACGACCGGTACGGGGAGTTCGGCGATCCAGTCGCTGTAGGCGGCCTGGTCCCCGGGGCCGCGCCAGCCCGGCGCGACGAGCAGTCCCTCGGCCCCGGCCGCCAGCAGGCCCGCGGCGCGCGCCGGGTCCTCCGCCGGGCGGTAGTCGCAGATCCGCAGGACCAGCCTGGCCCCGGCCGGCGCCGCGGCCTCGTGGGCGCCGCGGATCACGTCGGCGAAGTAGTACGTGGCCGAGGGGGCCAGCAGGCCCAGCACCAGGTCCTCGGCGTCCGGGCCGCGCCCGCCGCCCGGCCGGTCGCGCCGCCGCGGCCAGGACACCGAACCGTGCACCCGGTCGAGCAGGCCCCTGCCGGTCAGCGCCTCGACGTCGCGCCGTACGGTCACGGGCGAGACGCCGAGCTGGTCGGCCAGGTCGGTGACGCGGGCCGAGCCCCGCCGCCGTACCAGGGACAGCAGACGGTCCTGACGTTGCACAGCACGCTCGCGCACGGCGGCAGCCCCCTCGCGGTGTGGTGGCCCGGTGACGGCCGGGGCGGCGGCCGTCACCGGGCCGGTCCCCAAGACGAAGACGCACCCTAGCCGAGGGTGATCGAACGGCCCATCGATCGATCGTTCGATCTTGCCCTATTGACGATCGAACGTGCCGAGTTCAGGATTTTCGCGACGCCGTCCGTAAGGAAAACACCATGTCCGTGCCGTCATTACCGCTCCCCGCCGGCCTCGCGGCCGCCCGCCTTCCCGAGGACCGTGAGCGCAGCCCGTACACCGGCTGGACCCGCGCACACTGGGAAACCGCGGCCGACAGCCTCCTGGGAGCGGTCGTCCCGTACGCCTCGCCCCGCAATGGCCTGATCAACCTGCCGGGGGCGCGCCCCAGTTGGGCCGGGCCGCGCTCCGACGGCCTCGAAGGGTACGCCCGCACCTTCCTGGCGGCGGCGTTCCGGGTGGCCGGCGACGGCGGCCGGGACCCGCACGGCCACCTCGCCCGGTACGCCGAAGGTCTCGCCGCGGGCACCGAGCACCCGGTGACCGAGCCGGGCCTCGGCGGCCGCCACCCCGACGCGTGGCCGGTCGTGCCCGACACCCACCAGGCCATCGTCGAATCCGCCTCCGTCGCCCTCGGGCTGCGGCTGACCCGCCCCTGGCTGTGGGACACGCTGGACGACAAGGTCCGCGCACGGGCCGTGGACTGGCTGCTGCCCGCCCTCGACCCGCCGCCCATCGACAACAACTGGTGGCTGTTCGGCCTCACCGTCGGCGGCTTCCTCCTCGACGCGGGCATCGAGACGGAACGCGCGCAGGCGTCCGTCGACCGCGCGCTGGACCGGATCGAGGGCTGGTACCGGGGCGAGGGCTGGTACAGCGACGGCGACAACCAGGCGTTCGACCACTACAACGGCTGGGCGCTGCACTTCTACCCCGTCCTGCACGCCCACCTCTCCGGCGACCGCGCACTGCTGGACACCTACGGCGAGCGGCTGTGCGCGCACCTCGACGGATTCCGCCGCATGTTCGACGCCAACGGCGCGCCGATACCGTTCGGCCGCTCGCTCACGTACCGCTTCGCCGCCCTCGCCGCCCCCTGGGCCGGCGCGCTCACCGGCCACACCCCGCTCGGCCCCGGCGCCACCCGCCGCCTGGCCTCCGGCACGCTCCGGCACTTCCTGGAGCGCGGCGCCGTCACATCCGACGGGCTGCTGCCACTCGGCTGGTACGGCCCGTACGCGCCCTTCCTCCAGGGCTACTCCGGACCGGCCTCCCCCTACTGGGCGTCCAAGGGCCTCCTCGGCCTGCTGCTCCCCGCCGACCACCCGGTGTGGACCGAGCGCGAGGAACCGCTGCCCGCCGAGACCGCGGACGCCGTCACGGCGCTGCGCGCGCCGGGCCTGCTCGTCCAGTCCACCAAGGCCGACGGGCTGGTCAGGCTGCACAATCACGGCAGCAGTTCGGTCTTCGGCCCGAACGACCCGCACTACGCGCGGTTCGCCTACTCGACGCGTACGGGCCCCTCGGCCGCGGAGAGCGCAGGGACCACCGCGGACACGTCCGCCAACCCCGGCTCGGACACCACCCCCGCCGAGACCCCGGACAACCACTTCGCGCTGCTCGTGGACGGCGCGCCCACCGGCCGCGGACCGGTCGAACCGCGCGGCAGCGGCCCCGGGTGGGCCGCCTCGGCGCACACCCCGCACCGCGCGGACGGCACCGAACTCGCCGGCGTACGGGTGCTGTCCGCGACCCTGGCGCACGGCCGCGCCGAGGTGCGCGTCCACCTCGTCACCGGCGCCGCCCCCGGCACGGCCGTACGGCAGACCGGCTGGGCCGTCACGGACGACGGGCCGGCCGCCCAGCTCCACGCCGTGTACGGCTTCGCCAGGAATTCCGGGCAGGCCCGGACCGTGCCGACCGGCAGTACGCCGTTCGGGGAGCACTCCCGCACCGCCTGCCTCGACGGCACGGTGCCGGACGCTCCCGAAGGCGCCCTCTTCATCTCGCTCGCCTCGCTCACCGCCGAGCCCGCACCCGCGCCCGTGGACAAGCTGGCCGAAGTCCGGCTCACCGGGCCCTACGACATCCACGTGACCTGGGAGGACGGCACCACCAACGCCCTGTCCCTCACCGCGGACACCGCCACCGCGCCGTAAGTGCCCGTTCGTGCCGGTGGTTTACGGGCCGTGACGCCGGGCCGCGCGCCGCGCGTGCCTGGCCCACGGCCCGTACCGCACCCACGGCCCGTACTCCGGCGTGTCACTGGGGACCGTACTTGCGTCCCGTCTTCGACGTGATGCCGCCGAGGAGATTGCGCGGCGCCAGCTTCGCCACGCCCATCAGCGCCTTGTAGCGCGGGTCCGGGATCGACAGCGACTTGCCGCGCGCCAGGTCCTTCATCGCCGCGGCCACCAGCTTGTCGGCGTCCAGCCACATCCAGTCGGGGATGCTGTCCGTCCCCATCCCGGCCCGCTCGTGGAACTCGGTCCGCACGAAGCCGGGGCACAGCGCCATCAGCCGTACGTTGCTGCCCGCCAGGTCGCGGGCGGCGCCCTGCGTGAACTGCACGACCCACGCCTTGCTCGCCCCGTACGTGCCGCGCGGCACGAACGCGGCCACCGAGGCGACGTTGACGACCCCGCCGCGGCGCCGCTCGCGCATCCCCTTGAGCGCCGCCGACGTCAGCCGCAGCACCGCCTCGCAGTGCACCTTGAGCATCGTGAGCTCGTCGGCCATCGGCACGTCCAGGAATTCACCCTTGTTGCCGAAGCCCGCGTTGTTGACCAGCAGGTCCACCGGATGGGTGCGGTCGGCGAGCCGCTCCTCGACCGCGGCGATACCGTCGTCCGTCGCCAGGTCGGCGACCAGGACGGACGCCTCGACGCCGTGCCGGTCGTGCAGTTCGGTGGCCTGCTCGCGCAGCCGCTTCTCGTTGCGTGCCACGAGCACCAGGTTGTGGCCGTCACCCGCCAGCCGGCGGGCGAACGCGGCGCCGATGCCCGCCGTCGCTCCCGTAATCAATGCAGTCGTCATACGGGCACGCTATCCGCATACGGGCACGCCATCCGCCCCGGCCGGTACACCAGGACGGGCAGCCGTGTCCCCTGTTCGCCCGGGTTCAAGCCCCTTGGGTGCGGATGTACTTGTGTGCCCACTCGCGCAGCTCCGGGTGCAGCGCCTCGCCCGCCTCCAGGAGCCGCGGCAGCACCTCACGCTGCGTGGTCATGCCACGGAACGCGAGCGCGATCGTCACGTCGTGGCCGGGGCGGTGCTCAACGGTGATCGTGTCCCCGGCCCGGATCTCGCCCGGCTCGACGACCCGCAGATACGCGCCCGGCACGCCGGCCTGCGTGAAGCGCTTGATCCAGCCCGGCTCGCCCAGCCGCCCCTGGAAGGTCATGCACGGGATGCGCGCGGAGGTCACCTCCAGCAGCAGTCGGGGGCCCACGCGCCAGCGTTCGCCGATCCGCGCGTGGGTCACGTCCAGGCCGCTGGTGGTGAGGTTCTCGCCGAACGTCCCGGCGGGCAGCTCGCGGCCCAACTCCCTCTCCCAGGCGTCCAGGTCCTCGCGGGCGTACGCGTACACGGCCTGGTCGTCGCCGCCGTGGTGCTGGAGGTTGACCACCGCGTCCCCGGCCAGCCCGCTGCCGGCAACGCCCTTGGGACCGGGGGCGGACACCGCCACCGGCCCGTCGACGGGCTGCTTGCCGATGCCCGTACTGCCCGTGGCGCCGCGGTACTCCATGGGCCGCGGCCGCCCCACGTTCACAGACAGAAGCTCCATGCGGGCACGCTACGGGCAACTGGCCAAAGCCGCTACCGATTATTTCCCGCCTGCTCCAAGGCTCGCTTATGCTCTAAACATGATCGAGGCCCGTCATCTCCGTGTGCTGCGCGCCGTCGCCCGGACCGGCTCCTTCTCCGCCGCCGCCCGCGAGCTGGGCTGCACCCAGCCCGCCGTCAGCCAGCAGATGAAGGCACTGGAACAGTCGGCGGGCACACCGCTGCTGATCCGTACGGGCCGCGAGATGCGGCTGACCCAGGCGGGCGGGGCGCTGGTGCGGCACGCCACCGGCATCCTGGCCGGGCTCACCGCCGCCGAGGAGGAAGTGGCCGCCATCGCGGGCCTGCGGGCCGGCCGGGTACGGCTGGTCTCCTTCCCCTCCGGCAGCTCGACCCTGGTGCCCACCGCGCTGGCCGCCATGCGCGCCGCCCACCCCGGCACCCGGGTCTCCCTGGTCGAGGCCGAGCCGCCGCGCTCGATCGAGATGCTGCGCAACGGCGACTGCGAGATCGCGCTGGCCTTCCGCTACCCGGAGGTGCGCGGCGCCGACCCCGCGGCCGAGGCGGAGTGGGACGACCTGGTCGTGCGGCCGGTGCTGGTCGACCGCCTGGTCGGGCTGGTCCCGGACTCCCACCGGCTGGCCGGTGCCGGTACGGCGCGCTTCGCCGACCTGGCGGGCGAGCCGTGGATCGCGGGCTGCCCGCGTTGCCGCCGGCATCTCGTCGAGGTGTGCGAGGGGGCGGGCTTCACGCCGCGCATCGACTTCGCGACGGACGACTACCCGGCCGTGATCGGCCTGGTGGGCGCTGGCCTGGGGGTCGCCGTGCTGCCGGAGCTGGCGCTGGCCTCGGTACGGCCCAAGGGGGCCCGTACGGTCACGATGGAGCCGTGCGTGCAGCGCGAGATCGTGGCGCTCACGCTGCCGGACCTGGCGCGGGTCCCGGCGGTGGAGGCGATGCTCGACCAGCTCGCGGGCGCGGTCGGCCGCTGAGCCCCTCCGGCGGTGCGGTCGGTCGCTGAACCTCTTCAGCGGCGCGGTCCGCCGCCGAGCTTTGCCGCGGTGCGGCCTGCGGGGTGGGCCGATCGGGGGAAATTCCAGAGGAAACGTTTCTTCAGGCGGTGTTGGCGCCCGGGTGCCCGACCGCGACCGCCGCCGGTACCAGCCGGTGCCGCGCCCGGCCCATCAGCTCCTCGCGCTCGTCCTCCGTCAGCCCGCCCCAGACCCCGTAGGGCTCGCGTACCGCCAGGGCGTGCGCCGCGCACTGCGCGCGTACCGGGCAGCGCATGCACACCTCTTTCGCCGAGGTCTCACGCGCGCTGCGGGCGGCGCCGCGCTCGCCCTCGGGATGGAAGAAAAGCGAACTGTCGACGCCACGGCACGCGGCGAGCAACTGCCAGTCCCAGAGGTCTGCGTTCGGGCCCGGGAGGCGGGAGAAATCTGCCATTGCTAGTCCCCTCGAAGCGGTACCGGTTCGGACTCGGCCCTCACGACCGTACATCTACTGTCTAAGTAGATGTAAATATGACTCATTGCGAATCTAGCCACAGACACTGTGAAAATGGAAGAAAAGCCACCAAATAGGGCATAGAGGTATGAAGGGGGGTGTTGGTTGGCGTTCCATCTTCTGCGTGTCCGGGCCCTCACGTAGAGTGTCGAAGGCGGCTGCCCAACCCGTAACTCTTTCGAGTGACCATCGTTGAGAGGGCGGAAGCGGTTGATGGAGGTAGTCCTCGGGCAGGTGTCCGAGGCAGTCGATCGCTCAGGTGACGATACGTACCAGCCTGGAGGCTCAAGGTGACGCGCATCAGCTGCGGAGGGCGGTCATGACATCCGTCCTCGTCTGTGACGACTCCCCGCTTGCCCGAGAGGCGCTCCGCCGCGCGGTCGCGACCGTGCCCGGTGTAGAGCGTGTGACGACGGCGGCCAACGGCGAGGAAGTCCTCCGCCGCTGGGGCGCCGATCGCTCCGACCTGATCTTGATGGACGTGAGGATGCCCGGGCTGGGCGGAGTCGAGACGGTGCGCCGGCTGCTCTCCGCCGACCCGGGCGCCCGCATCATCATGCTCACGGTCGCCGAGGATCTCGACGGGGTCGCGCTGGCGGTCGCCGCCGGCGCCCGCGGCTATCTGCACAAGGACGCCTCGCGCGCCGAGCTGCGCGCGACGGTCACCCAGGCCCTCGCCGACCCCACCTGGCGGCTCGCCCCGCGCCGGCTGCGGTCCGCCGAGATGGGTGCCGCGCCGACGCTCACCGCGCGTGAGATCCAGGTGCTGGAGGGCATGAGCCACGGCCGCTCCAACGCGGAGATCGGCCGTGAGCTGTTCCTCTCCGAGGACACGGTCAAAACGCACGCCCGGCGGCTGTTCAAGAAGCTCGGCGCCTCCGACCGGGCCCACGCGGTGGCGCTCGGTTTCCGCTGGGGTCTGGTCCGCTAGGACGCCGTGACGTGCAGTGTTGCGGGGGTGTGAGGGTCCCCGCCCGCCCTGTGGCGGGCGGGGCGGCGGGCGGCCTCGCGGGCGCCGGTCACCGAGCGGCATCCCGGTTCCGCGGGCGGTGCCGCATCCTTGAGGTATGGAGTTCCTCGGGGACGGGCCGATCCGGTGCGAGGGGAGGGCGCGGGAGATGACAGCCGGCGCACCTGCCGCTCATAACGCTTCGGTGCACAAGTACGGACCTGATGCCGCGGATCGCGCCGCGCCAAGGCACCATGGACCGATGCGCGATGACGGGATTCAGGAGATCGGCGATCTCGTCGCACGCGCAGTGGAGGGCGACCGCCGGGCCACGCACGACCTGCTGGCCCACGTGCATCCGCTCGCGCTGCGCTACTGCCGTACCCGGCTGTCCCGGCTGCCGGGTGACGCGCGCCACTTCGTCGAGGACCTGGCGCAGGAGGTCTGCGTCGCGGTCCTGTGCGCGCTGCCGCGCTACCGGGACACCGGAAAGCCCTTCGAGGCGTTCGTCTTCGCCATCGCCGCCCACAAGGTCGCCGACCTCCAGCGGGCCGCGATGCGGGGCCCCGGCAGCACGGCCGTGCCGTCCGACGAGATGCCCGAGCAGCCCGACGACTCGCTGGGCCCCGAGGAGCGCGCGCTGCTCAGCAGCGACGCCGAGTGGGCCAAGAAGCTGCTGGCCAACCTGCCGGAGAACCAGCGCGAGCTGGTGCTGCTGCGGGTCGCGGTCGGGCTGACGGCCGAGGAGACCGGGCAGATGCTGGGGATGTCGCCGGGCGCGGTGCGGGTCGCGCAGCACCGGGCGCTGAGCCGGCTGCGGGCCCTGGCCGAGCAGTGACCGTACGGGCCGGAGTCCGGCGCGCCGCACACGGGTGCGCCGGGGGAACGTACAGTCGAGGGAACGTGCGGCCGTAGGAACGCACCGCCGAGGTGGTCCGCTTCCGTAGGAACCTCCAAGTGACGCGGTCGTCATCGACCGTGGAATGAGACGCCTGTGGTGGCCGTTAGCATGGGTGTCCGCGCTGAGGCAAGACCATTTGGGAAGGTGTCATGACTGACAACGTCGACGGAATGCCCGCCAAATTCGCGATGCTCGGTCTGACATATGACGACGTGCTGCTGCTGCCCGGCGCCTCCGAGGTGCTGCCGAACGCGGTGGACACGGCGTCCCGGGTCTCGCGGAACGTCACGGTCAACATTCCGCTGCTCTCCGCCGCCATGGACAAGGTCACCGAGGCGCGGATGGCGATCGCCATGGCGCGGCAGGGCGGCGCCGGCGTGCTGCACCGCAACCTGTCCATCGAGGACCAGGCCAACCAGGTCGACCTGGTCAAGCGCTCCGAGTCCGGCATGGTCACCGACCCGATCACGGTCCGCCCGGACGCCACGCTCGCCGAGGCGGACGCGCTGTGCGCGAAGTTCCGCATCAGCGGCGTGCCGGTGACGGACCCGGCGGGCAAGCTGCTGGGCATCGTCACCAACCGCGACATGGCCTTCGAGCTGGACCGCAGCCGCCAGGTGCGCGAGGTCATGACCCCGATGCCGCTGGTCACCGGCAAAGTCGGCATCTCCGGCGAGGACGCCATCGAGCTGCTGCGCCGCCACAAGATCGAGAAGCTGCCGCTGGTCGACGACGCGGGCGTCCTCAAGGGCCTGATCACGGTCAAGGACTTCGTGAAGGCCGAGAAGTACCCGAACGCGGCCAAGGACGCCGAGGGCCGCCTGGTCGTCGGTGCCGCGGTGGGCGTCGGCGACGAGGCGTTCGACCGGGCCCAGGCGCTCGTCGAGGCCGGTGCGGACTTCCTGGTCGTGGACAGCGCGCACGGCCACAGCCGCGGCATCCTCGACATGATCGCCAAGGTGAAGTCCAACACCCGTGTCGACGTGGTCGGCGGCAACGTCGCCACCCGCGACGGCGCCCAGGCGCTGATCGACGCCGGCGCGGACGGCATCAAGGTCGGCGTGGGCCCCGGCTCCATCTGCACGACCCGCGTCGTCGCCGGCGTCGGCGTGCCGCAGGTCACCGCGATCTACGAGGCCGCGCAGGCCGCGAACGCGGCGGGCGTGCCGCTGATCGGCGACGGCGGCCTGCAGTTCTCCGGCGACATCGCCAAGGCCATCGCGGCCGGTGCCGACACGGTCATGCTGGGCTCGCTGCTGGCCGGCTGCGAGGAGTCGCCGGGCGAGATGGTCTTCATCAACGGCAAGCAGTTCAAGTCGTACCGCGGCATGGGCTCGCTGGGCGCCATGCAGTCCCGCGGCCAGGCGCGCTCCTTCTCCAAGGACCGCTACTTCCAGGACAACGTCCTCTCCGAGGACAAGCTGGTTCCCGAGGGCATCGAGGGCCAGGTCCCCTACCGCGGCCCGCTCGGCTCGGTGGCCCACCAGCTCGTCGGCGGCCTGCGCGCCTCCATGGGCTACGTCGGCTCCGCGAGCATCGAGGAGCTGAAGGACAAGGGCCGCTTCGTCCGCATCACGGCCGCGGGCCTCAAGGAGAGCCACCCGCACGACGTCCAGATGGTGACCGAGGCGCCGAACTACGCGCGGCGCTGACCCGTACCTGTAGCGCGCACGAGGAAGCCCGCGACCGTCAGGCCGCGGGCTTTCGCGTGTCGGGGATACTGGAACGGCATACGTAGAGGGAAAGGCCACACACGTGACTGAGATCGAGATCGGGCGCGGCAAGCGCGGCCGCCGGGCATACGCCTTCGACGACATCGCCGTCGTACCGAGTCGGCGCACCCGCGACCCGAAGGAGGTCTCGATCGCCTGGCAGATCGATGCCTACCGTTTCGAGCTGCCGTTCCTGGCGGCCCCGATGGACTCGGTCGTCTCGCCGCAGACCGCGATCCGCATCGGCGAGCTGGGCGGCCTGGGCGTACTGAACCTGGAAGGGCTCTGGACGCGCTACGAGGACCCGGAGCCGCTGCTCGCGGAGATCGCGGAGCTGGACGGCGACGCCGCCACCAAGCGGCTCCAGGAGATCTACGCCGCGCCGATCAAGGAAGAGCTGATCGGGCAGCGCATCAAGGAGGTGCGCGACTCCGGTGTGGTCACCGCCGCCGCGCTCTCCCCGCAGCGGACGGCCGAGTTCTCCAAGGCCGTCGTGGACGCGGGCGTGGACATCTTCGTCATCCGCGGCACCACCGTCTCCGCGGAGCACGTCTCCTCGGCCGCCGAGCCGCTGAACCTGAAGCAGTTCATCTACGAGCTGGACGTCCCGGTGATCGTCGGCGGCTGCGCCACGTACACCGCGGCCCTGCACCTGATGCGCACCGGCGCGGCGGGCGTGCTCGTCGGCTTCGGCGGTGGCGCCGCCCACACCACCCGTAACGTGCTCGGCATCCAGGTGCCGATGGCGACCGCGGTGGCCGACGTGGCCGCCGCCCGCCGGGACTACATGGACGAGTCCGGCGGCCGGTACGTGCACGTGATCGCCGACGGCGGCGTGGGCTGGTCCGGCGACCTGCCCAAGGCCATCGCCTGCGGCGCGGACGCGGTGATGATGGGCTCGCCGCTGGCGCGCGCCACGGACGCGCCGGGCCGCGGCCACCACTGGGGCATGGAGGCCGTGCACGAGGACGTGCCGCGCGGCAAGCGGATGGACCTTGGTGCGGTCGGCACCACCGAGGAGATCCTGTGCGGTCCCTCGAACAGGCCGGACGGTTCGATGAACTTCTTCGGCGCGCTGCGCCGGGCGATGGCGACCACCGGCTACTCCGAGCTGAAGGAGTTCCAGCGGGTCGAGGTGACGGTCGCGCCGTCGCAGCACGACAACCGCTGAGGCATCCTCGGACGCCGAAGGGCCCGGACCGCACTTTCCGTGCGGTCCGGGCCCTTCGCGTCGTGCGTGCCGGTGTCAGGAGCCGAGCTTCTTGGCGACCTGGAAACCGCCGGCGGCGGCCAGCAGGTAGAAGACCAGGTCGATCGCGCCGAGGTAGTCCTTCCACGCGGCGTGGACCAGGTCGAAGTGGTTGAAAACGACCTCGGTGAGCGGGATGCCGAGGATGTCGGACGAGATGAGCGTGATGCCGAAGACCTGGCCGAGGTAGAGGCCGAGCAGGCCCAGTACCGCGCCGACGACCGGCAGGGCGGCGTTGCGGCCGCCGGCCTTGCCGAGGACGGCGCCGATGAGCGCGCCGACGGCGAGCGCCGCGTAGCCGATCGAGGCGCCGTTGACGGCCTTGAGCACCGCGCCGTAGATCCCGGCCGCGACGAGCATGGCGAGTACGCCGAGGACGACGGCCAGCCCGGCGTTGCCCCGGTTGGCGGCCGGCGGGGCCGTCGGCGGCGGGAAACCGCCCGGTGCGGGAGCGCCGTACGGTGCCTGCGGCGGCTGGTAGGGCTGCTGTGGCTGCTGAGGCGCGGGCGGCCAGGACTGACTCAAGGTGTTCCCCCGGGAGTGAAGACGGGCGGCGTGCGGCGCGCACGGGGCCGGTCGGTGAGATGGGCGCGCAGCGGTTCGGCGCGCGGACCCAAATTAACAGACGGGCCTGACATGTCCACTGTGGAATTGTGTCCGCGAGGGGCCAGAAGAGCCTGAAACTCCCAGCTCAGAGCCGGTGCGCGGCGCCGGTCGGCGTTGCCCCCCGGGTGTCCAGGAGCAGCTGGGCCTTCACCGACAGGCCCTGGAGGTCGTACGTGCGGTGGTGCTGGAGGAGCAGGGTGAGGTCGGCCCCGGCGGCCGCCTCGTAGAGGGCGTCGGCGCGCGGGACGGGCCGGTCCAGGACCTGCCACTGGTGGACGTACGGGTCGTGGTAGGTGATGTGCGCGCCCAACTCCATGAGCCGGGAGGCGACTTCGCGGGCGGGGGAGCCTTCCTCGTCGCCGATGTCCGGCTTGTACGTGACGCCGAGGAGCAGGACGCGGGCGCCGCGCGCGGACTTGCCGTGCTCGTTGAGCAGGGTGGCGCAGCGCTGTACGACGTAGCGCGGCATCCGGGTGTTGACCTCTTGCGCCAGTTCCACCATGCGCAGCGGATAGCCCAGTGAACGCCCCTTGTAGGAGTAGTAGTTGGGGTCGACGGGGGCCGCGTGGCCGCCGACGCCGGGGCCCGGCCGGAACGCCTGGAAGCCGAAGGGTTTGGTCTCGGCGCAGCGGATCACGTCCCACAGGTCCACGCCGATGTCGTGGCACAGCACCGCCATCTCGTTCATCAGCGCGATGTTGATGTGGCGGTAGTTGGTCTCCAGCAGCTTGGCGGTCTCCGCCTCGCGCGGGCCGCGGGCGCGCACCACCCGGTCGGTGAGCCGGTTGTAGAACGCCGCGGCCGCCTCGGTGCAGGCGGGCGTGAGGCCACCGATGACCTTCGGGGTGTTGTTGTAGCGGTGCGCGCGGTTGCCGGGGTCGTGGCGCGCGGGGGAGTAGGCGAGGTGGAAGTCGCGTCCGGCGGTCAGTCCCGAGCCCTCTTCCAGGAGGGGGCGCAGGAATTCCTCGGTGGTGCCCGGGTAGACGGTGGATTCGAGCACGACCGTGGTGTGCGGGCGCAGTCGCGCCGCCAGTACGCGGGCGGCGTCGGCGACCGCGGTCAGGTCGAGGGCGCCGTCCTCGCCGAGTGGGGTGGGGGCGCAGATGACGGCGGTGCGGACCCGGCCGAGGACGGCCGGGTCGTCGGTGGTGCGGAAGCCGGCGGACACCAGCCGGCGGCGTTCCGGCGGGGTGAGCGAGCCGTGGGCGGCGGGGCGTCCTTCGGGGGGTGCGGCGGTGGCCGGGGGTGGTGGTTCGGGGTCGTAGCCGATGGTGCCGACGCCGGCGGCGGTGGCGGCCTGGGCGAGGGGGAGACCGATATGGCCTAGTCCGATGACGGCGAGGTCTGCGGGCATGGCTGGCTGCCGTCCTTCCCGAGCGGTTCCGGATGAGGCGTTGAAGCATAAGAGCATAAATAGACTAAGCGGACATTTGGCCCAGAATAGGGATTGGTGGATCGGGGCGGCGGGGTGTTGCCGCGTCCGCCCGAGGGTGGCTACGGGCCGGTGGCGCGGCCAAAATCGACGGACGGGGAGTGTGGCCCCGACCACAGCGGGAGGCAGCGGTGAGGACAGCGACACTCGGACCGGCCCAGCGTGCCGAGGCACTCGCACGGATGGCGGAGCGGGAGCTGGACATTTTGGTGGTCGGCGGCGGAGTCGTCGGCGCCGGCACGGCACTGGACGCGGCGACCCGCGGCCTGGACACCGGGCTCGTCGAGGCCCGCGACTGGTCGTCGGGCACGTCGAGCCGGTCGAGCAAGCTCATCCACGGCGGGCTGCGCTACCTGGAGATGCTGGACTTCGCCCTCGTACGCGAAGCGCTCAAGGAACGCGGGCTGCTCCTGGAGCGGCTGGCTCCGCACCTGGTCAAACCGGTGCCGTTCCTCTATCCGCTGACCCACAAGGGCTGGGAGCGCTGGTACGCGGGCTCCGGCGTCGCGCTCTACGACGGCATGTCGATCTCCTCGGGACACGGCCGCGGCCTGCCCGTGCACCGGCACCTCTCGCACAAGAAGGCCCTCAGGGTCGCGCCCTGCCTGAAGAAGGACGCCCTGGTCGGCGCGTTGCAGTACTACGACGCCCAGGTGGACGACGCCCGCTTCGTGACGACCCTGGTGCGGACCGCCGCCGGATACGGGGCGGAGGTCGCCAACCGGGCCCGGGTGGTCGGCTTCCTGCGCGAGGGCGAACGCGTTGTCGGTGCCCGGGTGCAGGACGTGGAGGCGGGCGGTGAGTACGAGGTACGGGCGCGCCAGGTGGTGAACGCCACCGGGGTGTGGACCGACGACACCCAGGGCCTGATCAACGAGCGCGGCCAGTTCCACGTACGCGCGTCCAAGGGCATCCACCTCGTCGTGCCCAAGGACCGCATCCACTCCACGACCGGGCTGATCCTGCGCACCGAGAAGAGCGTGCTGTTCGTGATTCCGTGGGGCCGGCACTGGATCGTCGGCACGACGGACACGGACTGGGACCTGGACAAGGCGCACCCGGCGGCGTCCAGCGCCGACATCGACTACCTGCTGGAGCACGTGAACACGGTGCTCGCGGTGCCGCTCACGCGCGACGATGTCCAGGGTGTGTACGCGGGCCTGCGGCCCCTGCTGGCCGGGGAGTCGGACGCCACCAGCAAGCTCTCGCGCGAGCACACGGTCGCGCACCCCGTGCCGGGGCTGGTCGTGGTCGCGGGCGGCAAGTACACGACGTACCGGGTGATGGCCAAGGACGCGGTCGACGAGGCCGTGCACGGGCTCGACCAGCGGGTCGCGGACTGCGTCACGGAGGACGTGCCGCTGGTCGGTGCCGAGGGCTACAAGGCGATGTGGAACGCCCGCGCGCACACGGCGGCGCGCACCGGGCTGCACGTGGTCCGCGTGGAGCACCTGCTGAACCGTTACGGCTCGATGGCGGAGGAACTCTTCGAACTGGTCGTCGCCGACCCGGCGCTCGGCGAACCGCTGGCCGCCGCCGACGACTACCTGCGGGCCGAAGTCGTGTACGCGGCCACCCACGAAGGGGCGCGCCACCTCGACGACGTCCTCACCCGGCGCACCCGCATCTCCATCGAGACCTTCGACCGCGGCACGCGCAGCGCGCGGGAGTGCGCCGAGCTGATGGCGCCGGTGCTGGGCTGGGACGCGGACCAGGTCGACCGCGAGGTGCAGCACTACGAGAAGCGGGTGGAGGCGGAGCGGGAGTCGCAGCGGCAGCCGGACGATCTGACGGCGGACGCGGCCAGGTTGGGCGCGCCGGACATCGTGCCTCTGTAGGCGCTCGCGCCTGCCGGCCGCTACCGGGAGGCGCCGCCCGGCGGGCCGGTCCCGCAGAACTCCGCCGCGAGGACGGACGGGGCGAGCGCCGCCATGTCCGGGCTGTCCGTGTTGACGTGGAAGCTCAGGGTGTGGCGGCCGTCGGTGGTTGTGGCGGTTTGGGAGTAGGAGCCGTTGATGTCCCCGTTGTGGCCCCAGACGGTGGTGCCGCAGGGCAGTTCGACGGCGTACAGGCCCAGGCCGTACGCGCCGCCCGTCCGCTTCGTGGTGCGCAGTTCCCGCGTCTCGCGCGGCGGCAGCAGCTTGCCGCCGAGGAGGGCGGCGAAGAACCGGTTGAGGTCGCCGAGGGTGGTGACCATCTCGCCCGCGGCGCCGGCGCGGCTGGGGTCGATGCCGGTGGCGTCCACCCGGCGGCCGCCGACGACGGTGTAGCCGCGCCCGTACGGCTCGGGCAGGGCGGGGTCGGAGCCGGGGAAGGACGTACCGGAGAGCCGGGCGGGCCGGATGATGCGGCGCGTCACCTCATCGGCGTACGGGCGACCGGTGACGTGTTCGATGACCATGCCCAGAAGCAGGTAATTGGTGTTGGAGTACGCGTAACGGGCGCCGGGGGGCGCGGTCGGCGGGTGGCTCAGCGCGGTGCGCAGCAGCTCGGCGGGGGAGTGGTGGTCGTAGCGGTGGGCGCGGAAACCGCTGCCGGACAGCTGCCGGGCCAGCCGTGGGTCCCGGGTGTAGTTGTACAAGCCACTCGTGTGGTCCAGGAGTTGGCGGACCGTTACGCGCGACAGTGCGGCGGCGCCCCTCGTGGTGGCGCGGAGGCTGCCGGGCAGCCGGCTCGGCACCGGGTCGTACAGGCCGAGCCGGTGCTCGGCGGCCAGCTGGAGGATCACGGCCGCCACGAAGGGCTTGGTCAGGCTGCCCGCGCGGAAGTGGTCGGCGCGCCGCATGCGGCGGCCGCTGCGCAGGTCGGCGACGCCGGCGGTGACGAACCGGGACGCCTGCGAGCGCGTGCCGACGGTGCTGAGGGACGCGGCGCCGGGCGCCCCGTCGTCCACCAGCCTGCGGAGCGCCGGCGCGGTCCGGTCCGGCGGGAGGGCGGCCGGGGCCGGCGGCGGGCCCCCGCGGTGCGGCGCCCGGTCGCCGGTGGAGGCCGTGGCGGTGAGGGCGGCGAGGGCGGCCAGGGTGAGGGCGACGACGAGGAGGCGGGCACAGGCGCGCCCGTACGCGGCGGGAAGAGGGGAGCGCATCGTGGTTTCCGTCCTCGTTCCTGTCGTCGTTTCCGGCCCGGAGCCCGCCGTCACCGCGCCGACGATGCCCTCATGAGCAGGGATCACGCCAGTCCGGGCCATCATGGCGGGTGCGCGACAGGCGCCGAGTCGTGGACCCTGGCCTTCCCCACGGCCGCGGATGAGAGAGAATGAGGGCTCCGCCAGGGTGGGTTGTCCGAGTTGGGCCAGTTTGGTGATCGACAAGTGTTCGAGATGCCAACTCGGCTGGATTGCGAAGGGGATTCAGTGGGCGACGAGGTCGAGATGGACGGCAAGGAGGGCAGGCTGCTCGCCGGCCGGTACCGGCTCGCCGAAGTCCTCGGCCGGGGCGGAATGGGTACGGTCTGGCGCGCACGGGACGAAGTGCTCGGCCGTACGGTCGCGGTCAAGGAACTGCGCTTCCCTGGCGGGGTCGAGGAGGACGAGAAGCGCCGCCTGATCACCCGCACGCTGCGGGAGGCCAAGGCGATCGCCCGGATCCGCAACAACAGCGCGGTGACGGTCTACGACGTGGTCGACGAGGACGACCGCCCGTGGATCGTCATGGAGCTGGTCGAGGGCCGCTCGCTCGCCGAGCTGATACGTGACGACGGTCCGCTGACGCCGCGTCGCGCCGCCGATGTCGGCCTCGCCGTGCTCGACGTGCTGCGCGCCGCCCACCGCGAGGGCATCCTGCACCGCGACGTGAAGCCTTCGAACGTGCTGATGTCCGACGACGGCCGGGTCGTGCTCACCGACTTCGGCATCGCCCAGGTCGAGGGCGACCCCTCCGTGACCTCCACCGGCATGTTGGTCGGCGCGCCGTCCTACATCTCGCCCGAGCGTGCGCGCGGTCAGAAGCCGGGCCCGCCGGCCGACCTGTGGTCGCTGGGCGGGCTGCTGTACGCCTGCGTCGAGGGCGTGCCCCCGTATGACAAGGGGTCGGCGATCGCCACGCTGACCGCCGTGATGACCGAGCCGGTGGAGCCGCCGAAGAGCGCCGGCGTACTGGAAGAGGTCATCTACGGGCTGCTGGTGAAGGACCCGGCGGCGCGGCTGGACGACCGGGCGGCGCGCGCGCTGCTGCTGGACGCGGCCAGCGCCCCGGAGGACACCGGCCCCGAGCCGCCCGTCGTGGACGCGACGCGGGCGATGGCCCTACCGGTCGTCCCCGAGGAGCGGCCGGCGGAGGAGCGCGGCACGAAGGCCAAGGAGCGCGGCAAGGAGAAGGACCGCGAGCGGGAGCAGGCGCGGTCCAAGCCGTCGGCGCCGCGTCCGCAGTGGAAGCCGAAGCCGCGCCCGAAGGACGACGGGAGACGCACGCCGGAAGGCGGCGGCACGTCGCGCCCGGGTACGGCGGCACCTCCGGCACAGGGCGTGCGCGCGGCGTCGGCCGCCGGCACGCGCACGGAGCCGGGCGCCCGTACGGGCACGAGCGCGCCCTCCAGGACGGCGGTGCGGGGCACGGCCGGGCAGCCGGCGAAGGCCGGTGCCACGGCCGGCTCCTCGACCGGTTCCGCGACCGGCTCGACCAACGGGCCGAAGAACTGGCCGACAGCGGTCGGTTCGGCCGGCCGGACGGGCTTCGACTCGGAGAGCACCAAGGAGAAGCTGCGCAACGCGCTCCAGTCGGTGCGCAAGGTGGCTGTCGCCGCGGCCGCGGCCGCCCGCCCGGAGCCCAAGCCGGACGACGGGACGCGTCCGTCGGGGCCGCCGCGCGCGTCGGTCACCGACGTGGTGCCGCGCCGCACGCTCGTCGTCATCGCCGTGGTCGTGGTGCTCGCCGTGCTGGGTACGGTGCTCGCCTTCGCGCTCGGCGGGGACGACGAGAAGGGCGGCAAGGCGGCGGGCGCCGGTACGGCCGCCACCGGCCGGGCCGGCTCGCCCCCGGCCACCGCCGAGGACGCCTCCAGCCGTCCGTCGGACGGCGAGCAGGGCGCCGGCCAGCCCGGCGCCGACGGCAAGGACAAGGGCGTACCGCAGGGCTACGGCACGGTGTCGAACGCCGGGTTCCACTTCTCCGTGGCGCTGCCGTCCGGCTGGAAGCAGACGAGCACGGCGGGCCAGAACTCCGGCGCCATCTACAGCGCGGGGGGCGGCTTCCCGCGCGTCCAGATCGACTACAACGCCAAGCCGGGCAACGACGCGGCGGCCGCCTGGCGCGGCCTGGAGCCCGCCGTCAGCGGCAGCGTCCAGAACTACCACCGCATCGATATCAAGCCGATCGAGTGGCGCGGCTACCCGACGGTCGCCGACTGGGCGTTCACGCGCAAGCAGAGCGGCCAGGACGTGCGCGTGCTCAACCGCGGCTTCAAGGCCGACGACCAGCACGGCTACGCCATCATGATTACCTGCAAGGCGGACGCCTGGGACGCGGCGGAGTGCCGCCGGCTGCGGGACACCGCCTTCGCGACGTTCCAGATGAAGGACTGACGTCCTGCGGCGCGCGTACCGAAGAGGTACGCGGGCCGACGAGGCATGCGCGGTGGCAGCCGCAGGGCGCGGGCGAAGTCCTGGGGCGCGGTTGGCCTGAGCGCTCCTCAACCCGCGCCCCCGCAACGTATCGTGAGACCCCGAAGACCGTACGCAGCCGCAATCGGAGGGAATGCGACCGGTTCTGACCACTGGGGGTAACCGGTGGGGCCGGACGCTTCCGGACAAAGACGTGCAGGCGGCGTGAATCGCGCGCTGGGGAGGCGTCGTGGACGAGTACGCGGGAAGAGTGCTCGCCGAGCGCTACCGACTGCCGGTGCCGCCGTCGGACGAGTACGAGTTCGCCGAGACCCGCGCCTTCGACACGTACAGCGGCCAGGAGGTCCTCGTACGCCAGGTGCCGCTGCCCGAGGTCGTGGAAGCGGAGCTGCTGGACGGCCGCCAGGCCGGGCGGCCCGCGCCGGACGGACGCGTGCCCGGCGTGCCCGGCGCCGACCGTACACCGCACGACCCCGCGGTACGGCGCGCCCTGGAGGCCGCGACCGCGGCGGCCCGACTGCCCGACCACCCGCAACTGGACCAGGTCTTCGACGTCTTCGCGCAGGACGGCAGCCTGTGGATCGTCAGCGAGCGCGTCGCGGCCCGGCCGCTGGCGGCGCTGCTCGCCGAACGCCCCCTGTCGCCGCACCGGGCCGCCGAGGTCGCCGCCGACGTCCTCACCGCCCTGCGCGCCCTGCACGCGCACGGCTGGACCCACCGCAACATCACCGTCCGCACGGTCCTGATCTGCGACGACGGCCGCGCGATCCTGACCGGCCTGGCGGCGGGCGCGGCCCAGGAGGCGCTGTGCGGCTACGACCCCGTACCGGGGGAGACGGGGGACCGGCGGGCGGCGGTGCCGGCCCAGACCCGGACCGCGGACCCCGCGCCGCCCCCGGCACCCGCCACGGACCAGGCCCCTGAGCCGGACGCCCGCCGGGCGCGCGCGGGCGCCATCGCCGCCTACCAGGCGGGCACCCGGGCGGCGGCCGCCCGCACGTCCGCCGAGGACACCCGCACGGCAGGGCAGGGCACCGGCTCCGCGCCCGAGCACCCCGCCCCCGCCGCTCCGCCCGCCCCCTCCGTTCCGCCCGCCCGCCCGGGTGCGGCCCTCGCGGCGGAACGGGCGCGGCAGCTGCGGATCAGCGTGATCGGCCCGGTCACCGAGCGCTGGGCGCCCGAACAGGCGGGACCGGTGCACGCGAACTGGCAGCTCGCGCCGCCGGTCGGGCCCGCGACCGACCTGTGGGCGGTCGGCGCGCTGCTGTTCCGCATCGTGCAGGGCCACCCCGCGTACCCCGAGGACAGCGCCGCCGAGCTGGTGCAGCTGGTGTGCTCGGAGCCGCCGTCGTACGCCGAGGACTGCGGCGCGCTGCGGCCCGTCGTCGAGTCGCTGATGCGGCAGGACCCGGCCGACCGCCCGGACTTCGAGGAACTGCGCGGCTGGCTGCGGTCGCTGATCCGCACCGCGCCGGAGCCGGAGGCGGGCAGCCGGGTCGTGACCGTCCCGTCGATCGAGGGGCCTGCCGACTCGCGGCGGCTGCCGATCCTGCGGCGCCGGGGCGAACTCGTACGCAAGGGCCGCCACAAGAAGGCCCGCCAGTCCCGGCCGGCGCGCCCCGCCAAGCCGCCGCGGCAGCCGAAGGGCAAGCGCCGGACCGTGGCCCACGGGGAGGCCGCCGTGCACGGCCACCCCGGCCTGGCGGAGGCTCCCGCGCCCTTCCGGCCCGAGCAGCTTGGGGAGCCCAAGAGACCTCGGCGTTTCAGAGAGACGCAACCCATACCCACCCCGGACCCCACCGACCACAGGCAACCCCCCCTGCACCACACCGCCCCGCCGCCCCCGGCCCACACCCCCGCCCGCCCGCCGAAACCCGGCCGCGCGTCCAGGCAGCCCCGCCCCGCCAAGCAGATCCGCCGCCTCCAGGGCGCCACGCCCCCCGGCGGACGCGGCCCGCGCCACCTCGGCCGCCTGCTGGTGGGCCTGGTCTTCCTGCTGCTGGTGGCCGCGATCCTGTACGCGGCCCTGTTCCTGCCGAAGTCGGGCTCGGGCGGGGGCGACGCGAGCAGCGTCCGGGAGCGTACGGGCGCGGTGGGCGCCCAGAGCCCGGCGCCCGACGGCACGTCCGGTGACCGGCCCGGCAGCCAGGGGCCGAGCGCGCGGCAGCCGCAGACCACCGAACCCGCCGGCCTCGCCGAGGGCTTCGCGGTGCGCAAGGACCCGAAGGGCTTCCAGGTCGCCGTACGCAAAGGGTGGGAGCGCCGGGGCGAGAACGAGCGCGGCCAGGTGCGCTACCTGGGCGACGACTTCGAGCTGCTGATCGTGCCGGGCCGGGACGCCACGTCCAGGTTCGGCGGCGACCCGATGGCGTACATGCAGGACAAGGAGGCGGAGCTGGCCCCGTACCGCGAGTCCAGCTGGTCCGGCGCCTCCGGGCTGCGCCGCGTCGACGTCGGCAGGTCCGCGATGGCGGAGGGCACCTTCACCTGGCAGGACAGCAGCGGCCGCCAGGTCTACGTACGCAACCTCGCGATGATCCACAACGGTCGCTACCACGTCGTCCAGGTCATCGGCCCGGACAACGACCGCCGCGAGGTCGACCGCCTCTACGACCAGGCCACCGGCACCTACCGCCCGAACTAGCCAGCGAACCGTTTCGGTTGGCCCGCCTGCCGGTTCCGGAGGCGCTCCACCATTGGCTTCTTCCTCCCGTACTCCGGCAATGCCGCGGGGATCCGGCAGAAGTGCTCTAAGCGCTCAACTCCTTCTCCAACGGTGTGCGGAAGCGCGGAGTGACCCGTACGTCCCCGGCCCACGCGGCCAGCCGTGCCGCCTCGGCGCGTACGGCTTCGGTGGCGTCGCGGCCGGCGTCGGCCAGCAGGCGCCAGGCGATCTCGCCGTCGCGGCGCTGGGCCCAGCCGCCGATGACGCGGCCGTTCCACCAGACCGTGGGGCCGATGTTGCCGCTGCGGTCGAAGAGGTGCGGGACGTGGTCCGGGTCCAGGTACCAGTCGCGGCGTTTCCAGCCCATGGCGGTGGGGTCGAGCGCGGGCAGCAGGGCTGCCCAGGGCGCGGGCTCGGGGACGGGGTCCAGGTCGTCGGGGAGGGCCACGCCGGGCCCCTCGGGCAGCTCGATGCCGACCGCGCCGGTGGCGGCGAGGGCGCGCCGGGTGTCGGTGAGGGTCCAGCCGGTCCACCACTTGAGGTCCTCGGCCGTCGCGGGGCCGTAGGAAGCCAGCCAGCGGCGGGCGAGCCGGGCGCGCGCCTCGGCGGGGTCGGGCGCGGGCAGGTCGGCCCAGGCGGTGCCCGGCGTCCAGCGGAAGGAACTGCTGGTCCAGCCGCCGCGCGGCCGGCCGCGCCGGATGCGGCCCTCGGCGGCGAGGGTGCGCAGGATGCGGCTGGAGACCGCGACGGTGGCCTCGTACGGCTTGCCGGGGGAGACCACGATCGTCGCGCGCAGGTCGGGGACGTCGGCGGCGAGGTCGGCCGCGGTGGCCTCGCCGCGTGCTTCGAGTGCGGCCAGGGTCTCGGCCTCGGCCTCGGCCAGGCGTCGTTCGTCCCAGTCCGGCAGCCCCTCGGTGATCCACTTGGCCGTGTCGCGCCGCTCCTTGGCGGCGACCGGCCCGGCCGCCGCCGCGGCCACCACCGGGGCCAGCGTGGTGCTGACGGCGAAGAGCGTGCGGCGCATGCACAGCATCCGGACCAGGGTGCGGTCCTCGTAGAGGGCCCGGTCCAGCTCGGCCGGGTCGGGCGTGGCCAGCCGGGCGCGGGCCGAGAGGTGGACCGTCGCGGCGTCCGTGGCGTGCAGGGCCACCAGGGCGTCCGCCGTCTCCTCCGCCGTGCGGGCCTTGGCGGTGGCCGCGAGGAGGTGCCGGTGTCCGAGGCGGGCGCGGCGCTGGGCGGCGTCGGTGCGGGGGCGCGGGGAGGGGGCCATGGGCCGAGAGTACGGGGGATATAGGCCCGTATCGGTCCTCTACGCGACGGGGGCACCGCGCGCCTTGTCGCCCTCGTGACGCGCGGCTAGCCTCCTTTCTGACGGGCCATCAGAAACGCGGCACCGGTCACCGGGAACGGGTGAGGGGATCCAGATGGAGCTACCGCGCATCGTCAGCGTCGACGACCACGTCATCGAGCCCGCGCACCTCTTCGAGACCTGGCTGCCGGCCAAGTACCGGGACCGCGGCCCGCAGCCGCTGACCGCCGGCATCGGCGAGCTGGCGTACACCGGCGGCAAGTACGTCATCACCATGGACCCGGAGGGCCCGGCCACCGACTGGTGGATCTACGAGGACCTGAAGTTCCCGTACAAGCGCAACATCGCGGCCGTCGGCTTCGACCGTGACGACATGACGCTGGAGGGCATCACCCGCGCCGAGATGCGCCCCGGCTGCTGGGACCCGGCCGAGCGCCTCAAGGACATGGACCTCAACCACGTCGAGGCGTCGCTGTGCTTCCCGACCTTCCCCCGGTTCTGCGGCCAGACCTTCGCCGAGGCGCGGGACAAGGAGGTCGCCCTCGCCTGCGTGCGCGCGTACAACGACTGGATGGTGGAGGAGTGGTGCGGTGACAGCGGCGGGCGGCTGGTCCCGCTGTGCATCGTCCCGCTGTGGGACGTCGGCCTGGCCGTCGCCGAGGTGCGGCGGAACGCGGGGCGCGGCGTGCGGGCCGTGACGTTCAGCGAGATACCGACCCACCTGGGCCTGCCGTCGATCCACTCCGGCTACTGGGACCCGTTCTTCGCGGTGTGCGAGGAGACCGGGACGGTGGTCAACATGCACATCGGGTCCAGCTCGCAGATGCCCGCCGCTTCCCCCGACGCGCCGCCCGCCGTCCAGGCGTCGCTGAGCTTCAACAACGCCATGGCGTCGATGATGGACTTCCTGTTCAGCGGCGTCCTGGTGAAGTTCCCGCGCCTCAAACTCGCCTACAGCGAGGGCCAGATGGGGTGGATTCCGTACGCGCTGGAGCGGGCGGACGACGTGTGGGAGGAGCACCGCGCCTGGGGCGGGGTGCGCGACCTGATCCCCGAGCCGCCCTCCACGTACTACTACCGGCAGATTTTCTGCTGCTTCTTCCGCGACAAGCATGGTATCGCCTCACTCGACGTGGTCGGCCGCGACAACGCCACCTTCGAGACCGACTACCCGCACGTGGACTCGACCTTCCCGCACACCAAGCAGGTCGCCCTCGATCATGTCGCGGGGCTGGACGCCGAGACCGTCCACAAGCTGATGCGCGGCAACGCGATCCGCATGCTGGGCCTGGACCTCGACTGATGGGCGCCGGCTGATGGACCTGGCGTACACGCCCGAGGAGGAGGAGTTCCGGGCGCGGCTGCGGGAGTGGCTCGCCAAGGCGCTCCCGGGACTGCCGCCGCGGCCCGACCCGCTGGACTGGCCCGGCCGGCGCGCGTACGACCTCGGCTGGCAGCGGCGGCTGTACGACGCCGGGTACGGCGCCCTGCACTGGGACGCCTCGCCGACCCTGCGGCTGATCTTCCTGGAGGAGACCGAACGGGCCGGGGCGCCCTACGTGGGCGCCAACTTCGTCGGGCTGCTGCACGCCGGGCCGACCATCGCCGCCGAGGGCACGGCCGCGCAGCGCGAGCGCTGGCTGCCGCCCATCCTGCGCGGCGACGAGGTCTGGTGCCAGGGCTTCAGCGAGCCGGAAGCGGGCTCCGACCTCGCCTCCCTGCGGACGCGCGCGGTACGCGACGGCGACGACTATGTGGTCACCGGACAGAAGATCTGGACCTCGCACGCGGAGGTCGCCGACTGGTGCGAGTTGCTGGTGCGTACGGATCCGGAGGCGCCCAGGCATCGCGGGATCACATGGCTCGCGATGCCGATGGACGCCCAGGGGATCACCGTGCGGCCGCTGCGCACCCTCGCCGGCTCGGACGAGTTCGCCTCGGTCTTCCTCGACGAGGTGCGGGTGCCGGCCGCCAACCGGGTCGGCGCGGAGCACGACGGCTGGCGCGTCACCATGGTCACGCTCTCCTTCGAACGCGGCACCGCCTTCGCCGGCGAGGTCGTCGCCTGCCGCCGTACGCTCGGCGCGCTGGCGCGTGCCGCACGGGCGAACGGGCGCTGGGACGACGCGGTGCTGCGCCGCCGGCTGGGCCGGCTGAACGCCGAGTTCACCGCGCTGTGGCGGCTCGTCCAGTGGAACACCGGCGCCGCCGGGAAGGCGGGCGGGGCGCCCGGCGCGGGCGGCTCGGTGTTCAAGCTGCGCTACTCGCAGGCCCGCCAGGAACTGTACGAAGCGGCCGCCGGCGTGCTGGGCCCCGCGGGCGCGCTGGACGCGGACCGGGAGTGGACGGCGGACCGGCTGGCGTCCCTCTCGTACACGATCGCGGCCGGCACGTCGCAGATCCAGCGCGACATCATCGCCGAGCGGATCCTCGGCCTCCCGAAGGGACGGTGAGCGGACGCCGTGGACCTGCGACCGACCGACGACCAACGGGCCTTGCGGGCGGGAACGCGCGAACTGCTGGCACGGCGCTTCGACCGCGACCGGCTGCGGGCGGCGGTGGCGGACCCCGCGCTCGACCGCGCGCTCTGGCGCGAGCTGGGCGCGGCCGGGTTCTTCGCGCTGCGGCTGCCGGAGGCGGCGGGCGGGGTGGGGCTCGGGCTGCCCGACGCGGTGCTGGTTTTCGAGGAGGCGGGGCGGGCGTTGTTGCCGGGACCGCTGGTGGCGGGCCACCTGCTCGCGGATACGGTGCCGGGCGCGGCCACCGGGGAGCGGGTGGCGGGGCTGTGCGATGTGGCGGCGGGGAGCGGGTGCCTGTGGGAACACCCGGCGGACTGCGACGAGTTGATCTTGGTTGGCGAGGTGGCAGAGGTGGCAGAGGTGGCAGAGGCGGCAGAGGCGGCGGGGGACGGGGTGCGGCCCGCCGGGCGGCCCGGCGCGTACTGGAACGCCCCGGACTGGCCCGCCCTGGAACCCGTCCGCTCGGTCGACCCGCTGACGCCGCTCGCGCGCGTGACCTGCTACCCGCGCCGGGTGCCGCGCCCCCTCGACGTGCCGAGGCTGCGCCGCGAGGCCGCCCTGCTCACCGCCGCGCTCCAGCTGGGCAGCGCGGCCCGTACGGTCGAGATGGCCGTGGAACACGCCGGGCGGCGGGTGCAGTTCGGCGCGCGGATCGGATCGTTCCAGGCGGTGAAGCATCTGTGCGCCGAGATGCTGATACGAGTGGAGATAGCGCGAAGTGCCGTATATGCCGCTTCCCTCGCCGAACAGTCACTCGCAGTAATTGGCGCGAAATTGCTCGCCGACGAGGCCGCCGTGCGCAACGCCCGGGACTGCCTCCAGGTGCACGGCGGTACGGGGTTCACCTGGGAGGCCGATGTGCATCTGCATCTCAAACGAGCGTGGTTGAGGGCCGAACAGTGGCAAAACGGAGCAAAGGCGGAGGAAGCGCTCGCCGCGGGCCTCCTGGGTGACGATGTCACCCTGTAGCGCAACTTGTGCGGAATGTCGGATTCCGCACACACAAGCGGTCACGGAGGGTTGATATCGGGTTGTGTCCTGGGCGTAACTCGTCACAGGGTGGAGTCGGCGCCGCGCTCGGGTACGCTCCGTTGGGTGCGAGTGGTTCTGAGGCGCGACTGTCCCGCTGGGGTCGTAGTGACGACGCCGGGATACCGAATGCGCTCCGCTCGCCCCCGAAGGAGGGTGGGGATGCCCTCTTGTTCGACTCCCGGCAAAGCGCGTCGCACAGTATGCAGCATGCATACTCCCTTGCGCTGGAATATGCCCGAAGCGCTTGTTGGGGTGACTGAACGTCAACCATGCTGTGCTTCACCGGGGTCACGGAGTGTGACACCGAGGAGGCGCGAGGCGATGTGTCCGCCGGTTCGGATGGTGTGAGCGGTGCAGGTGCTTCAGGTGCAGTTGGAAGTGCGGCCCGACCCCGCGGAGGTGGGGCGGGCCCGGAGGTGGGCCAGGTCGCGACTGATCGGGTCGGGTATAGGGGCCGACGAGCCCCTGGCGGAGACGCTGATCCTGCTGATCTCCGAGCTGGTCACCAACGCGGTCGTGCATACCGGGACCCCCGCCGAGCTGCGGATGTGCTTCTCGGGCGCCGGGGCGGCGGTGGCCACCGTGCGGGTCGAGGTCGCGGACCGCAGCGCCCGCGCGCCGCGCCAGCGGCACGCCGAGGGTGACGACACCAACGGCCGCGGCCTGGAGCTGGTCGACGGGCTCGCGGACCGCTGGGGCTGGCGGCCGGAGGGGGCCGGCAAGAGCATCTGGTGCGAGGTGGACCGCGGCCAGTCGATGCTGCTGGCCGCGGGCGCGGAGCTGGGCGCGTACGAAGCGCCCTGCGCCGTCACGAACCGCGGCTGACCGGGAGAAAAGTCCAGACCAGGTGTTGACGTGGCGTGTTCATTTGATCACGCTGGGGTGGAGCGATTCGCCGCGAGGGGACGCCGAGGGTGCCGGGGCACCGGGCCTCGGCGAGTGCGGGTCGCGTCCCGTAGCCGGGTGGCGGTCCGCGGTGCCACGCTCGGGGTGCGCACGGGCGCGCCGCCACCCGGCTGGGGCCGAGCAGTCCTGCGGCACGGCTCAGAGCACCGCCACCGGAGCGACGGGAGTGCCGGTGCCGCCGACGAACGGTTCGGCCGTCGCGGCGAGGAGGAACGCGTAGCGGCCCTCCTCCGCGCAGGCCGCCGCCAGCTCCTCCAGATTCCAGTTCTGGCCCTGGATCATGCCCATCTCCACCAGGTGCAGCGCGTGGACGGGCATCCACAGGCCGTCGATCTCCGGCGGGAAGATCTCGAAGGTGAGGGTGTCGTTGGCGACGGCCGCGACATCGCGCGCGTGGAACCACTCGGGCGTACGGACCGACAGTCCCGGCGAGGGGAAGGCGTATGCGTCCCGGTCGCCCGCCAGGTAGTGCCGCAGCTGCCCCGTTCGGACGAGCACGATGTCACCGGAACGTACTGTCGTACCGGCCAACTCCTCTGCCGCGTCCAGGTCTTCGGGCGTCACGGCGTGACCGGCGGGCAGCCGGGCGGGGGCGGCGGGATCGTCGCTGCGGGCCCGTGCCACGTCGAGTAGGACGCCGCGCGACACGATCGGGGGCGCTTTCTCGACGCCCAGGGCGGTGGCGCCGCCGTGCGCGGTGACGGAGCCGGCGGGGCGGTTGTTGTACAGCCGCCCCGAGTGCGAGACGTGGGCGAGGCCGTCCCAGTGGGTGGCCGCCTGGAGTCCCATGGTGACGGTGCTGTCGGAGGTGGCGACCGTGTCCGGGCCGAAGACCTCCTGGTTGATGGCGGTCAGGGTGTGCAGCGGATTGACCCGGCCGGGGATCAGGCCGGTCTGCACGCCGTCCTGCCGCAGCGGCAGGGCGAGCGGCACCCGGCGGCCGGTGCGCACGGTGGCGGCGGCCTCCCGTACGACCTCGGGCGTCAGCAGGTTCAGCGTGCCGATCTCGTCGTCCGTGCCCCAGCGGCCCCAGTTGTTCACCCGCTTGGCCAGGGCGTGGAACTCGGCGGGCAGCGGCATGGGCCCTCCTCGGGTCGGTACGGGAACGCGCTCGGGGCTGCGCCGGGTCTTGTGCTCGGTCCGGGTCTGCCCAAAAATCTAACGGGCCGTCAGAAACTGCGGGAAGGGGCGCGGCATGGGGAACTTCTTGACCGGCAAGGTCGTCGCCGTCACGGGCGCCGGCCGCGGCATCGGACGCGCGGTGGCCCTCGCCTGCGCCCAGCAGGGCGCCCGGGTGGTCGTCAACGACTACGGCGTGTCGGTCGCGGGCGCCGAGCCGGGCAGCGAGGTCGCCGAGGCGGTGGCCAAGGAGATCGAACAGGCGGGCGGCGAGGCGGTCGCCATCGCCGACGACATCTCCACGATGGCGGGCGGCCAGCGTGTCGTGGACACCGCGCTCACCCGGTACGGGCGCGTCGACGGCGTGGTGTGCGTGGCCGGCATCCTGCGCGAACGGATGCTCTTCAACATGACCGAGGAGGAGTGGGACCCGGTCGTCGCCACCCACCTGAAGGGCACGTTCACCGTCTTCCGCGCGGCCTCGGCGGTCATGCGCCGGCAGCGGTCCGGCACTCTCGTCGGCTTCACCAGCGGAAACCACCAGGGCAGCGTCTCCCAGGCCAATTACGCGGCGGCGAAGGGCGGCGTCATCTCGCTGGTGCGCAGCGCCGCGCTCGGCCTGAGCCGGTACGGCGTGACCGCCAACGCGGTGGCGCCGGTGGCCCGTACCCGGATGTCCGCCAACGTGCCGACGGAGCTGACGGAGATCGGGGAGCCGGAGGACGTGGCGGCCCTCGTCGTCTACCTGCTCAGCGACCGTGCCCGGCAGGAACGGATCACCGGGCAGGTCTACACGGTCGCCGGCCCGAAGATCGCGGTCTGGGCCCAGCCGAGGGAGCTGCGCTCCGGGTACGCGGAGGGCGGCTGGACTCCGGAGAAGATCGCCGACTTCCTGCCGGGGACGGTGGGGGTGGATCCGATGCCGTTGCTGGAACGGGTGGAGGGGATGGCCGCTGACGCGGCCGGGGGCCGGCGGCCCAACGCGTAGTGCTGCGCGGGGCTGTCAGGCGCGGGGACGGGCGGGAGCAGAGGTGGGTCTCGGCTGGTGTGAGGGGGAGGGTGGCAGTGGATTTTTCGGCGGGTGCCGAGGACGGGCCGTTCCGGGAGGAAGTCCGTTGCTGGCTGGCGGAGCATCTGGGGGACGAGTGGGTGGCCGGGCGGGACGACGCTGCCGTTCGGCGGGCCTGGGAGCGGGAGTTGGGGCGTGCTGGGTGGGTCGGGATCGGCTGGGACCGTGCGTACGGCTCGTACGGGAACCGTGCGGCGTCGCTGACGCAGCAAGTGGTGTGGGGCGAGGAGTACGCCAGGGCGCGTGCGCCGGAGCGGGTGGGGCACATCGGCGAGAACCTGCTGGCACCGACGCTGATCGCGTACGGGGACGCGGCGCAGCGGGACCGGTTCCTGCCGCCTGTCGCGCGCGGTGAGGAGCTGTGGTGCCAGGGGTACAGCGAGCCAGGTGCGGGTTCGGACCTGGCGGCGGTCCGTACGGTGGCCGTGCGCGACGGGGACACGTACCGGGTCAGCGGGCAGAAGATCTGGACCTCGCTCGCGCGGGCAGCCGACTGGTGCTTCGTGCTGGCCAGGACCGATGCGGGCGAGCGGCGGCACCGGGGGCTGTCCTTCCTGCTGGTGCCGATGGGCCAGCCGGGGCGGGTCGAGGTGCGGCCGATCCGGCAGATGTCCGGGACGGCCGAGTTCAACGAGGTGTTCTTCGACGGCGCGGTGGCACGGGCCGAGCACGTGGTCGGCGGCCCCGGGGCGGGATGGCGGGTGGCCATGGGGCTGCTGGAACGGGAACGGGGAGTCTCGACCCTCACCCAGCAGGTCGCTTTCGCGGCCGAGTTACGGAACGTGGCCGACACCGCGGTGGCCACGGGCGCGGCACGGGACCCGGTGCTGCGGGAGCGGCTCGTACGGCTGTGGGCCGAGCTGAGGGTGATGCGGTGGAACGCGCTGCGCACGCTCGGGCCCGCCGCCGGTGATCCGGGCGCGGCCAGCGTGGCGAAGCTGCTGTGGGCCGGCTGGCACCAGCGGCTGGGGGAACTGGCGATGCGGGTACGGGGCGCGGAAGCGGCGGCCGGGCCGGGGGAGTGGGCGGCGGACGCCCCGTACGAGCTCGACGCGGCACAGCGGCGGTTTCTGTTCGGCCGCGCCGAGACGATCTACGGCGGTTCGGACGAGATCCAGCGCACCATCATTGCCGGGCGGGTGCTCGGCCTCGGCGGAGGGCGGGAGCGGTGATGCGAGGCGTCATTTTCGACGGCGGGCAGCCCCGGGTGGTGGACGACCTGGAGGTTCGCGGTCCGGGGCCGGGGGAGGTGCTGGTCGGTGTCCGGGCGGCCGGGCTGTGCCACAGCGATGTGTCAGTGGTCGATGGGACCATTCCTTATCCGGTGCCCGTGGTGCTGGGGCACGAGGGCGCGGGCGTGGTCGAGGAGGTGGGGGAGGGGGTCGCCCATGTAGCGGTGGGAGATCATGTCGCGCTGTCCACGCTGGCCAACTGCGGTACGTGCGCGGAGTGCGACCGGGGCAGGCCGACGATGTGCCGCAAGGCCATCGGCATGCCCCGCAAGCCGTTTCGGCACGGCGGCCGGGAGCTGTTCACCTTCGCGTCGAACTCGGCCTTCGCCGAGCGCACGGTCGTCAAGGCCGTGCAGGCGGTGCGGATCGACCGGGAGGTCCCGCTGACGTCGGCGGCGCTGATCGGGTGCGGCGTGCTGACCGGGGTGGGCGCCGTCCTGAACCGGGCGAAGGTGGGCCAGGGCGAGACGGTGGTGGTGCTCGGTACGGGCGGCGTCGGGCTGAACGTGCTCCAGGGCGCCCGGCTGGCCGGTGCTTCGGCGCGGGTCGCCGTGGACGTCAATCCGGCGAAGGAGGCGGTGGCCCGCCGGTTCGGGGCGACGCACTTCGTCGACGCGTCGGCGGTGCCGGACGCCGTCGCCGCCGTACGGTCCGTCCTGCCGACCGGCGCCGACCACACCTTCGAGTGCGTGGGTGACACGAAGCTGATCCGGCAGGCGGTGGACCTGCTCGACCGGCACGGGCAGGCGGTGCTGCTGGGCGTACCGCCGGCCACCGCGGAGGCGTCGTTCCTGGTCGCGTCGATGTACCTGGACAAGGCGATCCTGGGCTGCCGTTACGGCTCCTCCCGCCCCCAGCGGGACATCGCGCTGTACGCCAGGCTCTACCGGGAAGGGCGCTTGCTGCTCGACGAGTTGGTGACCCGGACGTACCCGGTGGAGGAGTTCCCGAAGGCGGTGGAGGACGCGCGGCGGGGGCGGGTGGCCAGGGGAGTGCTGACTTTCTAGCCGCTGGCAGAGCGCCGGAAGCGAGATTCGCGGTCATTCGTCGAAAGGCGCGGCGAGCAGCAGATTCTCCACGGTGGGTACCGGGAAGTCCGTGAGATGCCGACGGCCGACCTCGGCGAACGGGTGCATGAGTACCGACATGGGCTTGTCGCGGCACAGCGCCAGTATGTTGTCGAGGGCGCCCTGCTTGAACCCCTCCCGGGGAAACGCGGTCAGTATGTCCGCGAGAGCGTCGGCCGGGATCTGCTGGAGGTCGCTGCCCGTGAAGTCCATTCCGGAGCCGACGAAGACCATGGCGACCTCCGGCCTTTTCCTGGTCGCGATGCCGACGCTCGTGTGCAGGGCGATCGCGTCCCAGACGACCTCCACTCGTTCGGCGGGCATGCGCTGTTCCCGCAGGAACCGCCGAGCGGCGTCGGCACCGTCGACTTCGAAGCGTTCGTCCGGGGTCTGGTAGGCGGCGACCAGCCCGAGGTCGTGGAGGAGCGCGGCCACGAAGGCGAGTTCGCGGTCGTAGCGGACGCCCCGCCGGTCGAACAGCAGGGCGCCGTACAGATACGTCCGCACGACGTGGTTGAAGAGCGTGACGCCGGATACCTTTCGCGCCAACTCCGCTGCTTTCCGGGCCACCTCAGTATCAGGAATGCGAATTCCGGCCACCACCGTCGGCATGGGCCCGGCACACGCACTCACGGCATTTCCCTTGTCGGACATACGAGTCGGCCCTTTCTCCGGCGGTTGATGCCAGGACCCTATGAACAGCGCCGCCGGCTCAACAGCGGCAAAAATGCCGAAAAGCCACTGGTTCCCGCCGGCGTCTTCGTGCAGGCGGACCGGCGGCGGGCCGTGGCGGCTATGCGCTGAAGCGGCCGAAGGCGCCACGGTGGAAGAGCAGGGGGCCGGCTTCGGCGGCGCCGGGGTCCGTACCCAGGGCGGCGACCCTGCCCACGACGATGAGGTGGTCGCCGCCGGTGTGCACGGCCTGGACCGCGCAGTCGATCCAGGCGGGTACGCCCGCCAGCCGCGGCGAGCCGGTGACCGGGGCGGGCGTGTGCATGACGCCCGCGAACTTGTCGGCCCCGCTGACCGCGAAGGCGCGGCACAGCTCTTCCTGCTCGGCGCCGAGGACGTTGACGCAGAAGACGCCGGCACGGGCGATCCGCGGCCAGGTCGTCGACGTACGGGCCACCATGAACGTCACCAGCGGCGGGTCCAGGGAGAGCGAAGCGAAGGATTGGCAGGCGAAGCCCGCGGGGGAGTCCGCCGGGTCCTGTGCGGGCGCGGTGACGACGGTGACGCCGCTGGCGAAGTGGCCGAGCACGGCACGGAAGGCTGCCGGGTCGAGCGGCGCCCGCTCGTTCTCCCGCACGGCCCTGAGGGCGGGGCGTGGCGGCGCGGCGGTGGTCGGCGCGCCGACCGATCGGAGATAGCGAACCGCGGCGGCCGCCATGCCGGCGTGTCCCATCATGCCTTCCATTGAAGCTGACGGGCCGTCAGATGGGAAGTCCCGAACGGCCCCCTGTAGTCCGCCGCCCCGGCTTACGGCAGCCCGCCGCCCCCGCCGTGCCGGGGCTCACCGGCCCCGGTACACCGGCCGTCGGCGCTCCACGAACGACGCGACGCCCTCCCGCGCGTCCGCCGTCGTCATGTTGATCTCCTGCGCCGTGGCCTCGGCGGCGAAGGCCGTGCCGCGGTCGGCGTCCAGGGAGGCGTTGACGAGCTGTTTGGTGAGGGCGAGGGCCCGGGTCGGCCCGGCGGCCAGCCGCTGCGCCCAGGCCCGTGCGGTCTTCTCCAGGTCGGCGTCCGGTACGACCCGGTTGACCAGGCCCATCCGTTCGGCGTCGGCCGCCGGTACGGCATCGCCGAAGAACAGCAGCTCCTTGGCGCGCTGCGGGCCGACGAGCCGGGGCAGCAGGTACGCGCCGCCGCCGTCCGGCACGAGCCCGCGGCGCGCGAACACCTCCGTGAAGGTGGCGGACTCCGCCGCCAGCACCAGGTCGCAGGCGAGGGCGAGGTGTGCGCCGAGACCGGCGGCGGTGCCGTTGACGGCGGCGAGCACCGGTTTCTCGCAGTCCAGGACGGCCGAGACGAGGCGCTGGGCGCCGCGCCGGATCATCCGGGCGACGTCGCCCGCGACGCGCTCGGCCGGCTGTGCCGCGGCCCCGCCGCGCAGATCGGCCCCCGCGCAGAAACCCCGGCCCGTCGCCGTGATCACAACGGCCCGTACGTCCCGGTCGCCGGAGGCGTCGTCGAGCCGGGTGATGAGGCGTTCGCGCTGGTCCCAGGTGAGGGCATTGAGTGAGGCGGGGCGGTTGAGAGTGATCCACAGCACGGCGTTGTCAGTGGTGTGGAGTATCAATGAATCAGCGGACGGGGCTTCGGCTTCGGCACCGGGGGGAACGGGGGTGGACGTCATGACGAAGCGGCTCCAAGCTGTGTGGTCGGTCGTGCGGTCGGCCGCACGGGCGGTCGTACGGTCAGTGGCAGACGGCCAGCGCGTCGAGAGCGACCGCGCCCTGCCCGCGCGGCAGCACCAGCAACGGGTTGATGTCCAACTCGGCCAGTTCGCCGCCCAGTTCGAGCGCCATGCGCTGGACGCGCAGGACGACCTCGACCAGCGCGTCCACATCGGCCGGCGGCGCGCCGCGTACGCCGTCCAGCAGGGCGTGCCCGCGCAGCTCGCCGAGCATCGCGCGCGCCCGGTCCTCGCCGAAGGGCGGTACGCCGACGGCGGCGTCCCGCAGGACCTCGACGAGCACCCCGCCCAGCCCGACCGTCACGGTCGGTCCGAAGACGCGGTCCGGCGTGATGCCCACGACCATCTCCACGCCCCGCTCGACCAGCTGGCAGACGAGCACACCGTCCGGTTCGATGCCCTCATAGCGGGCGATGTCGGCCAGCTCGCGGTAGGCGTCCCTGACCTGGCTCGCGGAGGTCAGCCCGATCTTGACGAGGCCGAGTTCCGTCTTGTGCGCGAGCTGTGGCGCGGACGCCTTCATGACGACGGGGTAGCCGACCAGGCTCGCGGCGCGCACGGCCGCCGCCGCGCTGGTCACCAGCTGCTCGCGCGGCACCCGTATCCCGTACGCGCGCAGCAGCTGCTTCGCCGCGTGTTCGCTGAGCTGCCGGCCAGGGTGCATCAGCTCCTGCGCCTTGCGCGCGGAGGGGGACAGGGCGCGTGGGGCGTCGTCGAAGGGCGAGCGGTAGGCGGCGGTGAAGCGGTGGTGGCCGAGGTAGGCGCGGACGGCCGTGACGCAGTTGGCGAAGGTGCGGAAGGTCGCCACGCGCGCGGATCCCAGGAGGGTGCGCCGGTAGGCGTCCTCGGTGCCGACCGGCGATCCCCACACCACGCACACCAGCTTGTCCGTCTGCTCCGCCGCGTCCACGAGGTCTTGGGCCAGCTTGTCGCTCATCGGCGGGAAGGGGCCGGTGATCGGGCAGATCAGTACGCCGACGGAGGGGTCGGCGAGGATCGCGTCGATGATCTTCCGGCCGCGCTGGTCGCCGACCGGGTGGCCGCCGTTGTCGACGGGGTTGGCGACGTGCAGGTAGTCCGGGATCCACTGGTGCAGCTCGTCCTGCTTGGCCCGGCCGAGCGTGGGCAGCCGAAGCCCGGCGGCCGTCGCCAGGTCCGCGAAGTGGGCGCCGGTGCCCCCGGATATCGAATAGACGGCGACGCCGTCGGCGGTGGGGGTGCGGGCGCGGGCGAGCAGGGCCGCGGTGTCCTGCAGCTCGTCCAGTCCGTCCACCCGGATCACGCCGAACTGCCGCATGGCCGCGTCCACCACCGCGTCGGCGCCGGTGAGCTTGCCGGTGTGCGAGGCGGCGGTACGGGCGCCGGCCTCGGTGCGGCCGACCTTGACGGCGACGACCGGAACCTTGTTGCGGGCCGCGCGGTCGGCGGCGAGCAGGAAGCTGCGGCCGTCCTTGAGCCCTTCCACATACGCGGCGATGGCACCGACCTCGGGACGGGAGGCGAAGTAGGAGAGGAAGTCGGCGGTCTCCAGATCGGCCTCGTTGCCGGTCGGTGCCCAGTGGGAAAGGCGGATACCCAGCTCCTGGAGGGCGAAGACGGGGCGGCCCTGGTGGCCTGACTGAGTGATCAGGGCGATCGCGGGTCCTTCGAGGTCCTCGCGGAACGACTCGAAGGCGTTGAGGTTGGTGTTCGGGCCGAGCAGCCGGACACCGGTACGGGCCACGGCCTCGGCGAGCCGGTCCTGGGCGGCGGCGCCGGCCGCCCCGGTCTCGGCGAAGCCGGAGGCGAAGGCGACCGCGAACCTGACCTTGGCGTCACCGAGCTCCTCGATGACCGGCAGCGGATCGGCGACCAGCAGTACGGCGAGATCGACCTGCTCGGGCAGGTCGGAGACGGAGGTGTGACAGGGCAGGCCGCAGACGCTGGTGCGGCCCGGGTTGACCGGGTACAGGCGGGCGCCGACGCGCTGGGCCCATGCCATGAGCTGCCGGGTGATGCCGGTGTTGGGGCGGCCCGCACGGTCGGACGCGCCGACGACCGCGACCGCCCCGGGCCGGAAGAACCGGTCCAGGTCGGGGACGGGGGCGTACAGCGGGCGCCCGCTGACGTCGAGGTCGGCGGCCGTGCCGTGGACGGTCAGCGGCGGAGTCTCCCCGCAGGCCACCGCGCGCGCCGGGCTGGAGTGAGTGGTAAGGGTGCCGTGAGTCGATCCAAGCATCGCTGACGCCCGCTCCCGTGTGACGGCGGATGTAACTGACGCCATGTCAGATTAGGCGAACTGACGCCCAGTCAGGAACGGGTCGGCCGTCGAAACCTCGCCGACCGGCTGAAGCGAGTTCCCGGAGGCGGAGGAGGGGGCGAGGCGGAGGAGGAGGTGGGTGGGCGCGGGGGGGGGGGAGGGAGAGAAAGCCCCGCGCCGGCGGCCGTGCCACCCCCACGGCGCCGTGCTGTCACCCCGGCACCATGGCGTGCTCGGTGTGCGTGGCGGCGATCGTGCGGGCTATGCGGCGTGCGTCGCGGGCGAGTTCGCGGAACATGCCGCTGATCGGGTTGGTGTAGCCGGTGAAGTGCAGGCCGGGCGCGTAGGGGGCGGTACGGGGGCCGTGGACGCGTGGGCGGCCGCGGGTGTCGAGCAGGTCGAGGTGTCCGACGAGGGCGTCCAGGCCGCGCCGGTAGCCCGTGGCGGCGATGACGACGTCCGGTTCGATCGCGTCGCCGTCCGCGAGGCGCACGATGCCGCCGTCGAAGGACGCCACCGCCGCGACCGGCCGGACCGCCCCGCGCCGTACGGCGTCGATCAGCCCCACGTCCTGGACGGGGATCGCCCCCTCCAGCACCCGGCTGTACAGCCCGGTGTCCGGCATGGGAAGGCCGTGCGCCGACAGGTCCGGTACGGACAGGCGGCGCAGTACGTGCGCCGCCCGGTCCACCGCGCGTGGCGGCAGGCGGCGGACGAGGATTCCGGTGGCCTGGGCCGGCCAGCCCGCCGTCGATCGGCGCACGATGTGCGGCGCGGTGCGGACCGCCAGCCGTACCCGCGCCGCGCCGCCCTCCGCCAGGTCGACGGCGATCTCGGCCCCCGTGTTGCCGGTTCCGACGACCAGGACGTCCTTGCCCGCGTACGGGCCGGGGTTGCGGTAGTCGCCGGCGTGCAGGAGTCGGCCGGGGTAGCTGTCGCGGCCCGGCCAGGCGGGCAGGTGCGGGGTGTGGTTGTAGCCGGTGGCGATCACGACCGTACGGGCGGCGAGTTCGCGTCCGCCGTTGGCGTGCAGGACCCAGCCGCCGTCCGCCGTGCGGTCGACGCGCCGCACCTCTACGCCCGTGGCGACTTCGAGGTGGTGGTGTTCGGCGTACTCCTCCAGGTAGCGCACCACGTCGTCGCGCGCGACCCACCGCCCGTACGCGCGCGGGATCGCGAGGCCCGGCAGGGCGGAGAGGCGGCGCGTGGTGTGCAGTCGCAGACGGTCGTAGTGGCCGCGCCAGGAGGCGCCCACCGCGTCGGCCTTTTCGAGGACGACGGCGCGTACGCCGTACGCGCCCAGTGCGGCGGCGATGGCGAGTCCGCCCGGACCGCCCCCGACGACGTGGACGGGCGGGACGGCGGCCGGCGGTGTGCTGGATGCGGAGGAGCTGGCGTGCGCTGCGACGTCCGGCATGCCGGTGAGGGTAGCCGCGGTGTCGGCGCCTGTCGCCGGTAGGCGGCTCGTTACGTGCTCGGCTCTTGCGTATCCCGGCCAAGTTCGGCTGAACTGACTGACCGTCAGCGAAGGCGTTGACAATGGGGAGGGGTGGTTCGGTATGGGGTCGGAGCGGGGAGCCGCGAGCGCGCCGTACGCCGGGGCCGGGTTCGACGTGCCCGAGGCCGACGCGTTCAGCCGCGCCTACTGGGACGCGGCGGCGCGGGGGTACCTGCTGGTGCGCCGCTGCCGTGCCGACGGCTGTGGTGTGGCGCACCACTACCCGCGCGAGTTCTGCCCGCGTTGCTGGAGCGAAGACGTGGTGTGGGAGCAGGCGAGCGGCCGGGCCGTGCTCTACACGTGGTCGGTGGTGCACCGCAACGACCTGCCGCCGTTCGGCGAGCGCGTACCGTACGTCGCCGCGGTCGTGGACCTGGCCGAGGGGCCGCGCATGATGACGGAGGTCATCGATTGCGCGGAGGGGGACCTGCGTATCGGGATGGCGTTACGGGTCCGCTTCCGTAGGCAAGGGGGGCGAGGAGGGCAATGGGGGCAAGGGGACGGGCGGGAGCGGGAAGCGCCCGGGTTCACCGTGCCGGTCTTCCGCCCCGCCTGACGGGAGCCCGTCGAGGGCCTGACGAGGGCCTGATACGAGCCCATCAGGCCCACGCCGTGGCGGCGTCTCAGGCGTCGAAGTCCCGGCGGGAGGCCTCGATGTGGCCGAGGTGCCGGCGGGTCCATTCGCACATGCCGTGGACCGTCTCCCGTAGGGCTTGGGCCGGTTCGGTGAGGGTGTACTCGACCCGCGGCGGCACGGTGGGGTGCACGGTGCGCACGACCAGGCCGTTGCGTTCCAGCATGCGCAGGTTCTGAGTGAGCATCTTGTGGCTGATGCCTTCGATGGCGTTCCGCAACTCGCCGAAGCGCAGCGTGCGGTCGCCCAGGGCCTCGACGATCATGAGTGCCCACTTGTTGGCGATGTCCGAGAAGATCTCCCGCGTCAGGGAGTCCGCACGTGTCAGGGAGTCCGCACGCGTCAGGTCCGTCGCCTCGGACGATCCCTCGATCTGCTCGGTCACCATAAGGTTCCTCAGTCACTGAAAAGTGCGTTCTTCCACGTCAGCGGCCACTCTCCTACGGTTCCCGAGTAACCACAAGAGACCGAAGGCGCAGCAACACGCGCCGTGGAAGGCGGGCAGCATGGCCATCACTTTGGTGAACCCCGAGGGACTGCCGAAGGTCGGCGTCTACCACCAGGTGTCGATCGCATCCGGGTCGAGGCTGGTCTTCGTCGCCGGGCAGGTCGCCACCGACGCCGAGGGTGGCACGGTCGGCGAAGGCGACCTCACCGCCCAGGTCGAGCAGTGTTACCTGAACGTCGCCACCGCCCTGGCCGAGGCCGGGGGTTCCTTCGACGACGTGGCGAAGCTGACCGTCTACGTCGTCGACTGGACCACCGACAAGATGCCCGCGCTCCTGGAGGGGATCTCCCGGGCGGCCGCGAAGCTGGGAAGCACCCCGACACCGCCCGCCTCGCTGCTGGGCGTCGCGGCGCTGGCCGTCCCCCACCACCTGGTCGAGGTCGAAGCCACCGCGGTCCTGGACTGAACCACTACGAGGGTGCCCCGGCCGGCAGGCCGCAGATCCGGTTCCATGCGGTACGGGAACAAAAGTGATCTGCCGTTACGTTCACCGGTCATGGCTACTGCACTTGTTCTCGGCGTCGACCCGCACACTCTTCCCCAGCTGGACGGGGACTTCATCAGCGCGGCTCTCGACGCGGAGATGGCCCGTTTCGCCGAGCACGGCATCGAGGCTTCCATGGCGCTGCTGGCGTTGGACGCGTCGGCGGAGGGAAAGATCGTCGCCGCGCTGGCCGAGCGCGACTGGGACGTGGTGGTCATCGGCGGCGGGATACGTAAGCCCGAGGCGCTGCTGACGTTCTTCGAGCAGGTCGTGAACCTGGTCCGGCAGCACGCGCCGAGGGCTGCGATCGCGTTCAACTCCGGGGTCGGCGACAGTGTGGAGGCGGCCGAGCGGTGGTTGTGAAGAAGGCGAGGAGGACACAGGCGACGGATTACGGCCGGCCAGGGGCTTACGGCCAGAGGAGTTCGCGCGCCCAAACGCCGTCGCCGTCGTTGTCGCGGCCGCGGTAGCGGTAGTTGATGCGTACGTGGCGGCGCCGGGCGTCGCCCTGGAAGAACTCGACCTCGTCGGGGGCCAGGACGTACAAGGTCCAACTGGGGACCGGGGCGTCCGGCTCGCGCCGGGCGCGGTCCCAGGCCGCGGCCGAGGCGCGTTCCAGGTCCGCGTACGAGTCGAGTACCTCGCTCTGGTGGCCAACCAGGGCGGCGGCCAGTGCGCCGGGCGAGCGGCGGTGGAGGTCGGCCGCGCTCTCCTCGGGCCCGGCCTCGGCGACCCGGCCGCGCACGCGGACCTGCCGGCCGAGGGCGGGCCAGTAGAAGCCGAGGGCGGCGCGCGGGCGGGCGGCCAGGTCGCGGCCCTTGCGGCTGCCGCGGTGGGTGGCGAAGTGCCAGCCGCGTTCGTCGGCGTCGTGGAGCATCACGGTGCGTACGTTCGGGTCGCCGTCCGCGTCCGCCGTGGCGAGCGACATGGTGTGCGGCTCGGGGACGCCCGCCTCCGCGGCCTCCCGCAGCCACTGCCGGAAGAGCGGCAGCGGGTGGGCCGGGGCGTGTGAGGGGTCGGGGTCGATGGCGGGCAGCTCGCAGTCCCAGACGCGGAGGGAGCGGAGGAGGGCGCGGAAGCGTTCGCCGGAGGTGTCTGCCGGGTCCACTGGGTGATCGACCATGCCTGGCAGCCTAATCCGCGGGGGCCGCGGCGGAAGGCAGGTCAGGCCGCGAGGCAGGTCAGGCCGGCAGGTAGATCAGGCGGGGATACGGGACGGGACGGCGTACGGCTTGATCGTGATCGCCTTGGCGCAGCGCTGCACGTCCTCGGCGAGCTTCTTCACAACGTAGTTCTTCCACGGCATGTGCGGCAGCAGACGCATCATCGCGTGCCGGAAGCGGATCGCCCCCCAACCGCCGGGCGTCATCTGCGGGACGAACTTCTCCGCCATCCGTTGGTTCACCGTGACGTACGGACGCATCTCGGCCTCATAGCGCGCGAAGGCCGTACGCGGGTCGCCGCCCGCCGCCGCCAGTTCCCCGGCGAGTACGTACGCGCCCACCAGCGCCATCCCCGTACCCTGCCCGGACGCGGGCGACGCGCAGTGCGCGGCGTCGCCCAGCAGCACCACGCGCCCGTGCGACCAGCGGTCCATCTCGATCAGGTGCAGCCCGTCGAAGTAGAAGTCGTCGGCGGTGCGGGACGCGTCGAGGAGCCGGGGCACCTGCCAGCCGACCCCCTCGAACGCCTCCGCCAGCAGCCTCCGCTGTGCGGCCGCGTCGCGGTGGTCGAAGTCCAGCCGGGGCGAACGGAAGCTGAGCCACGCTTTGGCGCCGGAGTCGCCGGCCGCCCTGTAGGCGCAGATGAGCCTGCCGGGCGCCATGTGGTACAACTCGGCGCGCTTCTCGGCCAGTTCGCCCGGCACGCTGAACGACGATATGTACGCGCCGATGTGGCGCAGGTAGCGGGACTCGTCGCCGAAGGCGAGGCGGCGGACGGTGGAGTGCAGGCCGTCCGCGCCGACGACGAGGTCGAAACGGCGCGGTGCCCCGCGTTCGAAGGTGACGTCGACCCCCGTGCCGTCGTCCGCGAGCGAGCTGATCGAGTCGCCGAAGACGTACTCCACGTCGCCGCACGTGCGCTTGCGCTCGTACAGAATGCGGGCCAGATCGCCGCGCATGATCTCGTCGTCCCCGTCCACCCGGGCGCCGAAGATGTCGGCGGGCAGCGTGGCGACACGCCGCCCGTCGCCGTTGACGTAAGCGCCGGTACGCATGTCCGTACTGGCGCGCCGGATGTCCGCCAGTACGCCCATCCGCTCCGCGACCTCGACCGCGACGCCCCGGATGTCCACCTTGTAGCCACCGGTCCGCAGGGCGGGGGCCCGCTCGACCACGGTGACGGCGTAGCCGTAGCGGTGCAGCCAGTACGCGAGGGCCGGGCCGCCGATGCCGGCGCCGGAGACGAGGGCGTGGGTGCGGGGCGTCGTCGAAGTCATGCCCGTGACTATACGGGTGTCTTATACGCGCGTCTATGACGCGCGTGTACATTCGTGCGGTTCCTCGCGCTCACGGTGCGTGAAGGGCTTGGTCCAGCCTGCGGCCCCGGCTGTCGGCCACGCGTACGGCGTCGCTGAGCGACTCGGTGAGCCGGTTGGTGATGAAGAGGAGTTCGGTGGGGGTGGGCGACTCGGGCCGGTTCAGGGCCGCACGGGAGTGGTCCAAAAGCTGTACGGCCATGGACAGTTGCAACTCTTCCAACCCGTCGGCGAGGTCGGACACGGGCCCGCGGCCTTCCCCGATGAGGTAGCAGGGCTTGCCGTCCTGACTGGCCCAGGGGAGGAGGCGAGGCTCTTGGGGGTGCTTTTCGGTCGTCATGCCAACAATGGTCGGCACGTGTGCGTAGCGTCACCAGGAGTAAGAGGCTCACACATCGAGTTGTGGGGAGGAATGATCATGGTCGTGGAGACTGTGGAGCCGTCGCCTGCGCGCGTGCACGTTGGCGGGCTCATCAGGCACTGCCGCCAGCGCGCTGGGATGACGCAAAAGTGGCTGGCCCACGAAACGCACGTCTCGGAATCGCTGGAAGGCGCGTACGAGCGGGGGGTGCGGATCCCGAGCGCGGGCTTCCTGATCGACGCGGATCGGCTCACGGCGGCTGAGGGCACGCTCGCGTCGTGTGTAGAGCTGATGGAGCAGGAGCCGAGCCGCGCGCAGTTCCAGGAGTGGCGACTGTTGGAGGCCGAAGCGCTGAGTCTTGGCGCGTACGTCACCATGGTGGTCCCTGGGCTTCTGCAGACGCCGGACTACATCCGCGAGCTGCACCGGTCGCGGGTTCCGGCGCTGCGCAGCGAAGAAATCGACGAGTTGACGCAGGAACGGCTGGAGCGACAGGCGGTACTGGTCCGGGAGGACGCGCCGACCGTGAGTTTCGTCATCGAGGAAGCTGCGCTTCACCGGCCCCTCGGCGGGAACGCGGTGCTCAAGGCGGTGCTGCTGCACGCCGCGACCACCGCTCGCGAGTTGGCGCACGTGACCCTCCAGGTAATGCCCACCGTCACTGAGACGCATGCTGGGCTGAGCGGTTCGCTGGAGATCCTGTTCTCGCCTGATGGGCGGGACAGCATCTTCTTGGAGGGGCAGGACCGGAGTAGGTTGCTGACCAGGCCAGCCGAAGCCGTCCAGCACAGGGACCGGTACGGGGCGCTTCGCGGGGAGGCCCTGTCGCCGGGAAAGTCACTGGAACTGATCGAGAAAGTGGCAGGTGAGCTATGAGCGTCGAACTGACGTGGATCAAGAGCAGCTACAGCGTCAATGAAGGCGGCACCTGCGTCGAAGTCGCCACAACCCCCACCACCATCCACATACGCGACTCAAAGAACGCAACCGGCCCCGCCCTCGCCGTGCCCGCGGCCGTGTGGGCGGACTTCCTGCGGCTCATTTCTTAGGGGCGGACCCGGATTCCACGTACTCGGTGACCCGTTCGTTCAGAGCCTGTAGCCGCTCGTCCCACGAGAAGACCCGGCGCAGGTCGTAGCCGCCCGTGTCGACCGGCTCCCATACGATCACGTCGCGGCCCGCCAACTCGACCGACCGCGAGCGCTCCGAGACCCCCAGGATCTGGGTGATCACTCCGTCCTTGACGGTGAAAGCCCATAGGGAGATCCAACTGCCGCTCGTCTCGATGGCGAGCAGCAGCTCGTCCTTGCCGTCGCCGTTCAGGTCCCGGTAGTGCGGTGCCTGTACGGCGCACGCTTTCTGGCCGAGGGCCCGGCACGCCTTGATGCTCTTTGCCGTCTCGTCGTCACCGCTCATGGGCTCCGCCGCCGCCCGGGCGATGGTGAGCGGCGCGATCTCGTGGATGTCGCCGGACGGCACGCGCGGCATCGACCGCAGCGGGGTCGGTCTGCCGGCGGAGTTCGGCGGCCCGAGGGGCTCCGGCGGCGTCTTCCCGGTCCACACCCGCTCGGGAGCGCTGACGGCCGGTGTGCTCCCGGCACTCTTCGCCTCACCTGTGACGCCGCACCCGCTCAGCAACGTGCACGCGGCGGCCAAGGCGAGCGCCACGACCCGTAGGGAACGGAGCATCGGTACGTCATTTCCGGTCGGGCCTGGAGGGCGGCGGCGGGCGGGGACCACACGGCACATGATGTTGGCTGACTTTTGCCGAAGCAATTCGGTGGTGTCGCGGAATCGCGGAGCCGCGGTATCGCGGTGCCGTGGCCCTCTAGGACACATCCTGTCCTCCATGACGCCTAGCGTCTGAGGTACGGGCCAGCGCGGCCATCCGGCCGCCCCGAACCGCGAGGAGCACGTCATGAGTCGTGTCACCGCCAACCAGCCTGAGGGCACCCCCACCTGGATCGAGCTGGCCGTTCCCGACCTCGACCGTGCCATGGAGTTCTACGGGGCGCTGTTCGGGTGGGCGTACGAGACGGAGACGACGGACGCGGGGGCGCGGTACGCGGTCGGGCTGGTGGGCGGGCGGCGTGCCGCGGGGCTCAGGGAGGTGCCGGACGCGGCGGGCGGCGCGTGGACGATGTACATGGCGACCGACGACTGTGACGGCACGGCCAAGCGGGTCGCCGACGCGGGCGGCCGGGTGCTGTGGGGACCGGTGGACATCCGGGACTACGGGCGGGCCGCGGTCGCCGAGGACACCGTGGGGGCGCGGTTCGGGCTCTGGCAGGGCCGCGACCGCGTCGGCTGCGAGGTCGTCAACGAGCCCGACACTCTCGTACGCAACGACCTGGTGACGCCGGACGCCGCCCCGGCCCGCGCGTTCTACGCGGCGGTGTTCGGCTACACGCTGGACGGCAACCCGGACATGCCGGACGTCGACTTCACCTTCCTGCGCCGCCCGGACGGGCACGAGATCGGCGGCATCGTGGGCGATCCGTCCGCCGCGGACGCGGGGTGGGCGACGCTGTTCGAGGTCGCGGACACGGATGCGGCGGTGGCGCGGGCGGTGGCGGCCGGGGGGACGGCGTCCGAGCCGGAGGACACGGTGTACGTGCGGCAGGCGCGGGTGACGGACCCGTTCGGTACGGAGATCGTGATCGGCGCGCGGCCGTCGGTGTGAAATTCGGTGTCGTGGCGAAACTCCCGCGGCTAGCGTGACCGGCATGGACGCTGCGCCAGTTCGCCGTGCCGAACTCTTTCTGGCGGGCCGCCGCCTGTCCTATCTCGACTTCGGGCCCGCCACCGGCAGGCCGCTGCTCGCGCTGCACGGCCACTTCTCCGAAGGGCTCGGGTTCGCCGCGCTGGCGGCCGAACTCGGCCCCGAGTGGCGGGTGATCGCGCCCGACCAGCGGGGCAACGGCGAGTCCGACCGCGCTGCCGACTACTCCCGCGAGGGGTACGTGGCCGACGCGGTCGCCCTGCTCGACCACCTCGGCGTGCCCTCCGCCGTGGTACTCGGGCACTCCATGGGCGCCAAGAACGCGTACCACCTGGCCGCCCGGCACCCGGACCGGGTGAGCGCGCTCGTGAACATCGACGACCCGGTCGTGGTCTCGGACACCGGCCCCAGCGGCATCGCCTTCTGCCTGGACTGGCCGCAGCGGGCGCCCACCCGCGAGGCCCTGCTCGCCGGGCTCGGCGACGCGGCCCCGATGGTCGCCGACCGGCTGCGCGAAGAGCCGGACGGGAGCTGGCGGCTGCCGTTTGTGCCGGCCGACGTCGTGGCGTCCGACCTGGGCGTACGCGGTGACCACTGGCCGGTCTGGCTGGGCAGCGACTGCCCGGCGCTGCTCGTGCACGGCCGTACGAGCTTCCTGGTGAGCACGGAACTGGCCCGGGAGATGGCCGAGCGCCGCCCGCACACCCGCCGGGCCGAACTGGACGCCGGCCACTTCATCCCGACCGAGGACCCGGAAGGACTGGCCAAGGCCGTACGGGACTTCCTCGGCACGCTCGGGTGAGCGGACCCCGGCCGCCCGGGATTGTCAGTGGGGGCCGCTAGCTTAGGGGTTCCTGATGCGGCGTCGGCCAGGTGCGGCACCGGCACGTGCGGGGGCGGCCTACCCCCGTCCCAGCACCAGCGTGCCCGACGAGCAGAACCAGCCGCCCGTGCCCGAAGCCACCGCCAGTTCGGGGAGCCGGTTGCCCGTACGGCGTACCTGGCGGCCCTCGCTTGCCTCGCCGCGTAGCTGCCGTACCGCCTCGACCAGCAGGAACAGTCCCCGCATGCCCGGGTGGCAGGCGGCCAGGCCGCCACCGTCGGTGTTGACCGGCAGCTCGCCGTCCCGCAGCAGCCGGCCCTTCTCCACGTACGCGCCGCCCTCGCCCTTCGCGCAGAAGCCCAGGTCCTCCAGCGTCACGAGGGTCATATAGGTGAAGGCGTCGTAGATCTCGGCCACGTCGATCTCGGCGGGGCGTACCCCGGCTTGCTCGAAGGCGAGGCGGCCGGAGACGGCGGCGGGGGAGACGGTGAAGTCGTCCCACTCGGACATCGCGGAGTGCGAGACGGCGGTGCCGGCGCCCAGCACCCAGACGGGCCGCACGGCGAGGTCGCGGACGTACTCCTCGGCGACGAGGAGGACCGCGCAGCCGCCGTCGGAGCGGATGCAGCAGTGCAGCTTGGTGAAGGGTTCGGCGATCACGGGGCCTGACAGGACCTCGGCGACGGTGACCGGGGTGCGGTACATGGCGTCCGGGTTCGTGGCCGCGTTGGCGCGGGCTTGTACGGCGACCTCGGCGAGCTGGTCCAGGGTGGTGCCGTACTGGTGCATGTGGCGGCGCGCGGACATCGCGTACTTGGCGACGAGCGTGTGGCCGTACGGAACCTCGTACTGGAGCGGGCCGCGGGCGCCGAAGGAGAGGTTGGCGGTACGGCGACCGGCCTTGAGATCGGCGCGCGCTGTGGACCCGTACACCAGCAGGACCGCGCGCGCCTGCCCGGCCGCGATGGCGTCGGCGGCATGCGCTGCCATCACCTCCCAGGTGGCGCCGCCCACGGAGGTGGAGTCGACCCAGGTGGGGCGCAGGCCCAGGTACTCGGCGACCTCGACGGGCGCGAGGGTGCCCAGTCCGGCCGAGGCGAAGCCGTCGACCAGCGACCTGTCCAGGCCGGAGTCGGCGAGCGCGCGGCGGGCGGCCTGGGCGTGGAGGGCGTACGGCGTGGCCTTGTCCACCCGTCCGCAGTCGGAGAGGGCGACACCGGCTATGGCGACCTTGCGGCGGGACGTGCTCCCTGACGGCATAAAACTGACGGTACATCAGCTCGGCTGTTCACGGGGCGGCGCGTGAGGCTGGGAAATCGCCGGGGTCGTACCTAGTATGACGGGCCGTCAGCTCAGGGAGTCTTGTCCCGTGGGCTGCGCCGGGGCAAGGTTGCCGAACGGTCGGGAGGAGCCCGCCGATGGATGCCGCGTTCACCGAGGAGCAGGAAGAGATCCGCCGCACGCTCCGCGAACTGCTCCACAAGCGCTGCGGCCCGGACGCGGTCAGGGCCGCTGTCCGCACCCCGGAGGGGTACGACCCCGCACTGTGGCGGCAGCTCGCGCAGCAGCTCGGCCTGCCGGGCCTGGCCCTGCCCGCCCCGTACGGCGGCGTCGGCTGCGGCCCCACCGAGCTGGCGCTCGCCTGCGAGGAGACCGGGCGGGTACTGCTTCCGTCGCCGCTGCTGCCCACCGCAGCCCTCGTCGCGCCGCTGGTCCTCGCTCTGGGCACGGATCGGCAGCGCGCGGAACTGCTGCCCGCCCTCGCCGCCGGCGAGCTGACCGGCGCGCTCGCCGTACCGGGCGGGCAACTGGCCACCGCCCTCGCGCTTACCACGCCCAACGACGGCGGCTGGGCGGGCGGCGGCCGGGCCGGCGGCATCCAGGCGCGGCGGGGCGGGGGAGAGGGCGAGTGGCGGCTGTACGGGGAGGCCGCGCAGGTGCTGGACGGCCACAGCGCCGGGCTGCTCCTGGCGGCCGCGCACGCGGGCGGTTACGCGCGCAGCCGGACGCTGCTCTTCGTCGTACGTGGGGACGCGCCCGGGGTCGTACGGGTCCGGCAGACGGCCATGGACGAGACGCGGCCGCTGGGGCGGGTGCAACTGCGCGAGGTGAGCGCCGCCTTGCTGGGGGAGGAAGGGGCAGCGGACGGCGGGGCCCGGGTGGCGCGGGAGCTGGCGCGGGCGGGGGCCGGGGCCGCCGCGGCGCTGGCCGCCGAGGCGGTGGGCGCGGCCGACGCGGCGCTCGTGCGTACCGTCGAGTACGTCCGGACGCGTGAGCAGTTCGGACGGCCCATCGGTTCCTTCCAGGCCGTACAGCACCGGCTCGCGGACCTGTACGTGCAGGTACAGGCCGCCAGGTCGGCGGCCTACTACGCGGCGTGGGCGGTGGGCGCGGCGGACGGGAGCGGCGAGCCCGGCGCCCCCGGGCTGGCGCTCGCGCAGGCCCTTGAGGCGCTGCGCGCGGTGGCCGGCGACGCCATCCAGCTGCACGGCGGTATCGGCTTCACCTGGGAGCACGACGCCCACCTGTACTTCAAGCGGGCGACCTGCGACGAACTGCTGCTGGGGCCCGTGCACCGGCTGCGCGCGCACGCCGCGCGGACGGCGGACCCCTTGGGACTCTTCGGAGCGCCCGGCCGGGCGGAGGTTCCCGCGTGACGGCGGCCGGCCGGCGGTTGGTGCAGAGGGTGTCCGCGTCGCGCGCGTTCGCGCGGGTGGCGCCGCACGTCGTGCCCGCGCTGGACCGTACGGTGCACCGGCTCACCAAGGGCAAGGTGCTGCCGAGCGCGCGGATGCTGCCGGGGGTGATCCTGACGGCGACGGGGGCCAGGACCGGGCAGCGGCGGCGGACGCCGCTGGCGTGCGTACCGGAGGACGCCGGGACCTGGCTGCTGGTCGGCAGCAATTTCGGGCGCGCCGGTCACCCGGCCTGGACGGCCAACCTGCTGAAGAACCCGGTGGCCGAGATCAGTTGGCGCGGCCGCGACCTTCCGGTCCGGGCCCGGCTCCTGACGGGCGCGGAGCGGGCCGAGGCGTGGACGGCGGTGCTCCGGTTCTGGCCGCCGTACGCCGCGTACCAGGCGCGCGTCACCCGCGAGATCCGGGTCTTCCGCCTGGAGCCGCGCTGAACGGGCCGCCCCCGGACGCGCGCAGCGGGTGCCGCCCGCCCGTAAGGGCGGACAACACCCGCTGCGACGTACGGCTATGGCAGGACGAGCGGCGAACGCAGGTTATTTCGTGGGCTTTTTCCCGGTGATTCCCAGGTGCACCAGGAGAGCCAGATTCGGCTTCAGTTCCTGCTGCTTGACGCCCCAGCTCTGGAAACCCTTCTGATGAGCGGCGACCGCGGCCAGCATGGCGACGATCGAGCCGGCCATCGCGGCCGCGCTGACGTCCTTGTCGACCTTTCCCTTGCCCTGGAGCTGCTTGACGGAGTCCGTAAGGGAGTTGGTGACGGCATTGAGGATCTTCATGCGGATCTTGTAGAAGCGCTTGTCGCCCTCGGCGGCACCGAGGTCGACGACGCGCAGGATCGCGTCGTTCCTGCGCCAGAAGGAGAGGAAGCCCTCGACGAGTTCCTCGGCCGCCTGCCAGCCGGACTTGCCCACCCAGGAGCGTCCGGCCACCAGGTCGGTCAGGTTCGCGCCCTCCTTGGCCATCTCCTCCGCGATTTCCAGTACCGCGCCCTCCACGTCGGGAAAGTACTGGTAGAACGTCGCGGGTGAAGTGCCCGCTTTGCGGGCCACATCAATGACCTTGACGTCTCTGTACGGGGACGAACTGAGCATGTCGCTGAGGCAGTCGAGCAGCTTCTGCCGGGTCGCCTGTCCACGGCGCCCGGCGACTCTGCCGTCGACGGTTCGAACTTGTCCTGTCATGCCGTCAGCTTACCGAGGGGTGATCGGAGCGCGATTTGGCTGCCTGCAAATGGGGATGCGGGAGTTCGGCCGTGCGGTACTCGGCCGATCCCGTGTCCGAGGGGGCACAGGCGGCTCAGGAGGCGGGAGAGGCGGGTTTGGCCCGAACCGGTGAATCATCTTATCAACAGGCTGTGGACAACTTTTCGGTAAGCGGTGGCCGGGATCCCGCCGGGCGGGATTCTGCCGGGCGGGATTCCGGCGGGCCGGATTGCGCCGGTCAGGATGGAGGTGATCGCAGAGAATTGACTAAATGTTCGAATGATGTCCCGGCGGAATGCTTGATCCAGGGATAGTTTGTCCCCATGACTGCATTCGCGGCGGGTGCCCCCTGCTGGGCAGATGTGATGCTGCCCGATCTGGAAGCGGGCAAGCGGTTCTACGGAGAGCTGTTCGGCTGGACCTTCTCCGAAGGTTCGCCCGAGCACGGCGGCTACACGCAGGCGTTCAAGGACGGCAAGGCGGCCGCGGGCCTGATGCCCAAGCAGGACGGCCGGATGCCCACCGCCTGGAACGTGTACTTCGCGACCCCCGACGCCGCCAGGACCAGCGCGGAGATCCTCAGGGCAGGCGGCCGGATCGTCTCCGAGGCCATGCCCGTCGGCGACTTGGGCACCATGTTGGTCGCGGCCGACCCCGCAGGCGCCGTCTTCGGCGTCTGGCAGGCCGGCACCCACCAGGGCTTCGGGGCGCTGGGCGAGCCCGGCGCGTATGTGTGGACGAGCCTGCACACCCGCGACCCCGAGCGGGCCGACCCCTTCTACGAGCAGGTCTTCGGCTTCGAAGGCGTGACCGGCAGCCCGGCGGCGGACGAGCGCTTCCTGCCCTGGCGGCTCGCCGGGCAGGGGCGCGAGATCGGCGGCCGGGTCGTCATCGACAAGGACGCGCCCGCCGAGATGCCCCCGCACTTCACCGTCTGCTTCCTGGCCGCCGACATGTCCGACGCCGTGCAGATCACCACCCGGCTGGGCGGCAAGGTCGCCGTGGAGCCGGCCGGCACCCCGGGCGGCCCGTTCGCGGTGCTCGTCGACAACCAAGGCGCCGTCTTCGGCGTCATGGCCCCGAAATAGGGGGAAGCGCAGCACAATTGGGCCGGTGACGACTCCCGCTGTCGGGCCGCGGACGGCGCGGCCCGGCAGCGGGCCTGCGAGCGGGCCCGCTGCCAGGTTGTCCACAGGCGAGTTGTCCACAGGCGAGCGGGCGGGGCGGCGCGACGGCCGCGAGTACGGCACAGTGGGTACGGCCGCGCCGGTGCGCGGCCGCGCGACGGCACGGGCACGGCGGGTCCCGCGCGCGGGGACGGACACGGGGACGGAAGACATGACCGGTACGGACGGCAGGCGCGGCGGACGACTCCCGCTGACCGCACGGCGGCACACGGCGCAGGGCATACCGGCGGTGTGACGGCCCGGCGCCGGGTACCCGCGAGGCGCCCACGGCACCCTGCGGACGGCTGTTCGACGGCTCGCGGTGGCGTCCCGGCGCGTCCGTACGCAGGACTCCGTCACGACCCGTGACGGCTCCGGCGCGGACCGCAGAGGGCCACCGGGACACGACGGGAACGGCCCCGGGTTCGCAACCGTGGGCCCGGCCAGGAAGAATCAGCACGCGTACGGCCGAAACGGCCAGGCGGTGAGACGCTGCACGGGGCAGTGGCTCTCGGCGGCCACTGGCTATTGAGAGTCTCTTTTACGCCCCACGGGGAGGTGGCAGGCAAGTGGTGGAACAGCTGACACAGCTGACGCAGCACGATCCCCGGCGGATCGGCCCGTTCGAGGTGCTCGGCCGTCTCGGGGCCGGCGGCATGGGGCTGGTCTACCTCGCGCGCTCGGCGTCCGGCCGGCGCGTCGCGATCAAGACGGTGCGTACGGAACTCGCCGAGGACCAGCTGTTCCGGGTCCGCTTCACCCGCGAGGTGGAGGCGGCCCGCGCGGTCAGCGGCTTCTACACCGCCGCCGTCGTGGACGCCGACCCCCGCGCCGCCGTGCCGTGGCTCGCCACCGCGTATGTGCCCGCGCCCTCCCTGGAGGAAATAGTCAATGAGTGCGGGCCGCTCCCGGCCCAGGCGGTGCGCTGGCTCGCCGCCGGCATCGCCGAGGCGCTGCAGTCCATCCACGGCGCGGGCCTGGTCCACCGGGACCTGAAGCCGTCCAACGTGCTGGTCGTCGAGGACGGCCCCCGGGTCATCGACTTCGGCATCGCGAGCGGCGTCTCCAACACCCGCCTGACCATGACCAACGTCGCCGTCGGCACGCCCGCGTACATGTCGCCCGAGCAGGCCCGCGACTCCCGCAGCGTCACCGGCGCCAGCGACGTCTTCTCGCTGGGCTCCACCCTGGTCTTCGCCGCCACCGGACACGCGCCCTTCCACGGCGCCAACCCGGTCGAGACGGTCTTCATGCTGCTGCGCGAGGGCCCCGACCTGGCCGGGCTGCCCGACGAGCTGCGGCCGCTGATCGAGTCCTGCATGCAGATGGAGGCGCAGGGCCGCCCCACCCCCGCCGACCTGCAGTCCCAGCTCGCCCCGCATCTCTTCGGCTCCGGCAGCGACGACAGCGGCACGGCCTCGGCCTGGCTCCCGGCCAGCGCGGTCGGCCTCATCGAGGGGCGGCGCGGCGGCCGTACGGGTACGCCGAACGCCACCGGGCGCGCTCCCTCCGGACCGGCGCGGGCCGCCGCGCGGCAGCCCGTACCGCAGTCGCCGCCGCCCGCCCAGCCACCGCCGCTGCCGCGGAACGCCCCGGCGGCCGCCGCCGCGCAGGCCGGTGGCGCGATGGCCCCGCCCGCACCCGCACCCGCACCCGCACCCGACTCCGGCTGGGCCGGCGGCGTCGGCCCCGGAGCCCGCCGTGCCGATCCGCGCGGCGCCGCGCAGGTGCCGCAGGCCGCGCCCGCCGGCCCGGTGGCCGCCGCGCCGCCCGCGCCCCAGGCCCCGCCCGTGCCGCCCCGGCGGCCCGAGGGAGAGGGGCCGGACGGTTCCGTACGGCTCGCCGGCACCTCCGCGCCGATAGGGCCGGGCCCCCGCGCGGGCGAGAGCGGCCAGCCGCAGCCGCGCGCCCAGGCGCCCGCAACGGACTGGGTGCGACCGCCCGCCGGGGCGCCGGGGACCACCGGTGCCCACGAGGGCGAGCCGGCCGCGGCGCTCCCGCAGCAGAGCGCGGGACACGGCCCCGGCCACGCCCCACCGACGGGCAGCGGCCCCACCGGCTCCGGCAGCGCGTCCGGCGGTGCCGCTCCGGCCCGTTGGCGCCCCTGGCGCTTTCGTATGTCCAACGACGTGTGGGGCACGCCCACGGTCGCCGGCGACCTGCTCTACGTCACCTCCTTCGAGGTGCACGCCCTGGATGTGGCCAGCGGGCGGCGGCAGTTCAAGACCCGCGACGTGGCCTGGACCATGGCCGTCGCGGACGGCCGCATCCACGCATCCGACGGCCCGAGCCTGTACGCGCTGGGCGCGGCCGACGGCACCGAGCGCTGGCGCCTGGCCAGCGACGGCTGGGTCTACGCCCTCCAGGCCGACCGCGGCACCGTCGTCACCGGCACCCGGGGCGGCGGCGTCCAGGCGTGGGAGGCCGCCACCGGCGAGCGGCTGTGGGAGACCGGCGGCGTCCAGACCGACTTCGAGACCGCCGACCTGGGCCCCGTCGTGCACGACGGCACGGTCTTCGTCTGGGCCGAGGGCCGCCTCAAGGCGCTGGAGGCGCGTACGGGCGCCGAGCGCTGGTCCTATCCGGTCGGCGACACGGCGTCCTGCGGCGGCGTACCGATGCGGCTGCTGCCGGCGCCCGACGGCGCGGTGTACGTCACCGCCGGGACGCGGGTACTGGCGATCGACATCGCGCGCGGCGAGGTGCGCTGGCACTTCGAAGCGCCCGCGGCCTTCCTCAGCCGCGCCGCGTACGCGCCGGGGCCCGCGGTCACCGGCGGCGGCCTCTACCTCGCCGACTACCTGGGCACGGTCTACGCCCTGGACGCGGCCGACGGCCGGGACCGCTGGCGCATCGCGACCGAGGCCCGGCAGTCCACCGAGCCGGTGCTCGTCGCGGACGGCGCGGTGCACCTGGGCAGCGGCAAGGCGCTCTACACGCTGGACGCCGTCACGGGCACGCCGCGCTGGCGTTTCCAGGCGGGCGGCGAGGTGATAGGCGCACCCGTCGTCGCGGACGGCCGCGTGCACTTCGGCTCCGCCGACCACTGCCTGTACACGCTGGACGCGACGGGCGGCCAGCTGCGCTGGAAGCTGGCCACGGGCGGCGAGATCACCGGCACCCCGGTGGCCGTCGGCGGCGTCGTCTACGCGTGCAGCAAGGACCGCTGCGTGTACGCGCTGGACGCGGCCAAGGGGACCGGGCTGGCGCGGCGCAACTGAGCGCGGCCGGCGGCTACCGCTCCTTGTCCCAGCGTGGGCGGCCCGGCGGCTGCTCCTGCCCCTGCCCCTGCTCGGGCGGTGGTGTCGTCCTGATCGGCCGCGTCGCGTCGTCGGGCCCGGGCGGTGGCTGATCCGGGTCCTCGGGAGCGGGCGGAGTCCGGACCGGCCGGGTCGGCTGGTCGTCCGGGGGCGGCTGCTGCGCGGACCCCGGCGGCGGGTGCCCGGTGCCCGGCCACCGCACCGGCGGCTGATGGTGGGGCGTGGGGCGCGGCGCCGCACCGTACGCGGGCACGCCCTGCGGCGGTGTGTCACCACCCCGGATCGGGCCGGGCTCCCACTCGGGGCCCGTGTTCACGAACGTGTCCGGTCCGTCGTGCCGGCCGTCGCGGCCCTCGTCGTCGAAGCGCGCGCCGCGGCGCCGGGAGCGCACCCCGCGGCGCCCGCTCATCACCAGCGCCGCCAGCCACAGCACGGCGCCGCCGCCGAGCGCGCTCGCCACCCCGATGCCCAGGTTCCGGTCCGGGTTGTCGCCCACCGTCAGGCTGCCCGCCGCCTGTCCCTGACGCACCATCCACAAAACCGTGAAGCCGAGCACCACCAGCCCCGCCACGGCGACGAGCAGGCGGGACCGCAGCACGATGCCGACCAGGGTCACCAGCGCCGCGAACGCCATCGGCAGAAAGACCGAACCCAGCAGTTCGGCCCTGGTCGCGGTGATGCCGTTGAACAGGTCCTCGATACGGATCTCACGTCCGTGACGGCCGTCGTACCAGGCACGGAAGGGGCTCCAGACGGCGGCCGCCGCTCCGATGAGGGCCAGTACGGATCCGAGTACGTTGCGCACCACAGGCGTCGCCTTTCCGGTCGCTGATTCGTCCCGTTTCCCTCTGTAAACGACGCTACGCCCGACTGCACGCGCGCGCCAGAGCTGCGCGTTTTACCTGGTCAGGAAGAGATTTTGGGTAATGCGTGGAGGTTGCTAGTCTGCCGTGCACTCGTCAAGAACACATAAGGACGAGTGGGCGCCGCGTGTGCGGCGCGGTACTTCAACGGGGTCAACGGGGGCACAACATCATGAAGTTCCGTCATGTCCGCACGGTCGCCGCGGCCGGGGTGGTGCTGGTCGCGCTGACCGGTGCCCGTCACTCGCACGGCGGCGGCTGCGGCAGCAGTAGCAGCAGCCACGGCAGCGACGGCGGTTCCAGCAGCAGCGGCGGCAGCACCAGCGGCGGCTACGAGGCCAGCACGGGCAGCAGCGGCTACAGCACCAGCGGCAGCTCCACCAGCGGCGGCTACGACGGTGGTACGAGCAGCAGCGGCAGCTCCACCAGCGGCAGCAGCACGTCCGGCTTCACCACCGGCGGCAGTGGCAGCAGCCGCAGCGCCATGAACGACATCAAGATCAACGGGTGCAAGTACAACGGCGCCGGGAGCCTGAAGACCACGGTCACGGCCACCAACAGCTCGTCGGGCACCAAGTACACCTACCTGCTGACGATGAAGTTCACCGCGCCCGGCGGCAAGGACCTCGGCACCCGCCACCCGAGCATCCCCTACGTGCAGCCGGGCCGTACCGAGTCCCTCGACGTGACCCAGTACGTGCCGTCGGCGGACGCCATCAGTGGCACCTACCGCTGCTCGGTCACCGGCGTCCAGCGCACCCCGCTGTCCTGATGGCCGCCAGGGGACGGCGGCTCGGCCGGGCCGCCGTGGCGGCGGGGCTGGTGGCCGCCACGGGTCTCGGGGCGGCCGGCTGCGCGAGCATGTTCCCGGGCGCCCACGCCCGCCGGATGACTCCGCCACCGCCCAGCGGCTACAGCTACCCGCCGTCTCCCGGCCCGCTGGGAACGCCGTCGTACGAGCCCACGTACTCGCCCTCGCCGACGCCGGAGGAGACCTTCGACCCGGACGGGCGCTCCGACGCGCACGGCAACAGCTGCCGCTACAACACGTCCACCGGGCGCCTGGAGTACACGGTCTCGGTGACCAACCCTTCACTGACCAGCACCGCCTCGTACGAGATGGCGGTCAACTGGATGAAGGCGCGGCCCGCCGACGGCACCGCGTACGGACTGCACCAGCGCAGCATCATCGTGCGGCCGGGGCAGACCGAGACGTACACGGCCTCCTACAGCCTCACCAACACCACGGGGCGTCAGCTGTGGTTCACGTGTGAGATCCGCAGGGCACGCAAGACGAAGCTCTGAGGCGCCGCGCCCTTCGCCTCCCCGGTCAGCGGACCCTGAAATCCCGCGCCCGGGAGGCGAAGAGGCCGGCCTGCCGCTCCGGTGGCAGGTTGCCGAGCGCGATCAGCTGCGGCGCGTGGGCCAGCGCCTGCGCCCGTACGGCCTCCTTCGACGCCCACAGGGCCCGTACGGTGCCCTGCACCGCCTCGGTGGGCTGGGCGGCGAGCACGGCGGCGGCACGCAGGGCCGCGGCCACGGCACCGCCCGGAGGCGCCAGCTCCGACACGAGACCGGTCTCGTGGGCGCGGCGGGCACCGAGCCGCTCCGCCGTGCCCATCAGGGCCAGCCGCGCGGCCTCGCCGTACGGCATCCGCTGCGCCATGAACACCGACTCGTACGCGCTGACCATCCCGTAGGCCGTGTGCGGATCGAAGAACGTCGCCTCCTCGGAGGCGACCAGGAACTCGCACTCGCCGAGCAGATAGAACGCCCCGCCGCAGGCCATGCCCTCGACCGCCGCGACGACCGGCTTCCACAGGTCGTTCGCCTTCGGCCCGATGCGCAGCAGCGGGTCGTCGGCCGAGTAGGGCGACGACGGCTGCGGGACGTCCGCGGAGCGGTCGATGCCGGTGCAGAACGCCGCGCTCCCCGCTCCTGTCAGCACGATGGCGCGTACGTCGTCGTCGAACCGGAACCGGCGCCACACCGCGGTGAGCCGCCCGGCGGTCTCCAGGTCGACGGCGTTGTGCCGCTCGGGCCGGTCGAGCGTCACCAGGGCGACGCCGTCCGCCGCCGTCTCGACGCGCACCGGCCGCGGCGTCACGGCCGCTCCAGCAGCCAGCGGGGTACGACGACGCCCGGCGCCTGCTCGTGAAACGCCACCTTCACCGGGGCGCCGATCCGCAGCCGGGCCGGACCGACGGAGTCCAGCGGGGCGTCCGGGGCGGCCACCAGGTTGCCGACCAGGCGGATGTCCGGGGCGTCGGCCAGCTCCACCACGATGGCGTTGTACGGGGCCTGGGCCGCGTAGGCGGGCAGCAGCGGCGGGTGCGGCAGGACGTACGACCAGATGCGTCCCCGGCCGGTCATCCTGCGCCACCGGTGCTCGAAAGACTGGCAGCGCGGACAGCAAGGCCGGGGCGGGAAGCGCAGCGCGCCGCACGCGGCACAGCCCTGGACGCGCAGTTCCCCACGAGCCGCGTACTCCCAGAAGGGAGCCCCGTCCTCGTCGACGACCGGAAGCAGGAACCCTTCGTCGGGCCCGTTGTCAGTGGTCCCCGTCATGCTGGTGGGCATGAGCACTCAACTCCTCAGCAACAGGGCCGATGTGGGGACGCCTTCACCGGCCGTGACCAGGCAGGTGGCGGCGTCCGGCACCTGCGCGGTGCCGGCGCCGCGCAGCTGCCGCACCCCTTCGGTGATGAGGTTGAAGCCGTGGACGTACGCCTCGCTCAGCCCGCCGCCCGCGGTGTTGAGCGGAAGCCGGCCGCCGATCTCCAGGGCGCCGCCCTCGGTGAAGGCCGCGCCCTCGCCGCGCCCGCAGAAGCCGTAACCTTCCAAGGAGAGCGGGATCAGCGGGGTGAACGCGTCGTAGATCTGCGCGACATCAACGTCACCAGGACCAAAATCAGCCTGCTTCCACAACTGCCGGGCGGCGGTCCAGGCCGGTCCGGTGAGCGGGTCGTCGGTCCAGTAGTTGACCATGCCGTGGTGCTGGGCGGGCAGGCCCTGCGCGACGGAGTGGACGTACACCGGTCGGTGGCGGAGGTCGCGGGCGCGTTCGGCGGCGACGACCACACAGGCGAGCGCGCCGTCGGTCTCCAGGCAGTTGTCGAAGAGACAGAGCGGCTCGCTGATCCAGCGCGCGGTCATGTACATCTCGCGGGTCAGGGGGCGCTCGTACATGACCGCGGCCGGGTTCTGGTTGGCCCGGTTGCGGCAGGCCAGGGCGACGTTGAAGAAGTGGTCGCGGGTGGCACCGTACTCGTGCATGTAGCGCCGGGCGAGCATGCCGATCTCGTCGGCGGGCCGCAGCAGACCGAAGGGGCGGGTCCACTGGGCGGGAGTGGGCAGTTGGGCGGTGGTGTTGCGCCACGGGCGGGGCCCGGAACCGCGCTTGCGCGACCGCCAGGCGACACCGACGCTCGCCTGCCCGGTGGCGATGGCGGCGGCCAGGTGGGCGACGGTCGCACACGAACCACCCCCGCCGTACCCCACCTTGGCGAAGAACGTGACGTCACCGGCCCCGATCGCCTTCGCCACCTCCACCTCGTCGGTCTCCTCCATCGTGTACGAGGCGAACGCGTCCACCTCGGACGGAGCGACCCCCGCATCGTCCAGCGCCGCGACGATCGCCCGGCAGGCCAGCGTGCGTTCCGACTCGGCGAGCCGCTTGGCGAAAGCGGTCTGGCCTATCCCCGCTATCGCCGCGGCGTCCTTGAGGGTCGCCCCCATCGCCACCTCCGTGGTCGGCCGTCCCTACGGGCATCCGTACTGACAGCCGAGGAGGCTACCGCTAACCTGACGCCCAGTCAGCTCTTGCGCGGGAGGTTGTGCGATGCGCGGTGACCCGAACGCCCCCGACGACACCGACCCACGCGCCGACCTGGCACACGGCAGCATCCCGCGCCTGGTGCGCGCCGCGGCCGCCCGGTACGGCCCGGCCGAGGCGGTCGCCGAAGGAAGCACCCGCCTCACCTACACCCAGTTGGGCGAGCGGGTCGAAAAGGCCGCCGCCGCGTGCATCGCCGCCGGAACCCGGCCCGGCGACCGAGTAGCCATCTGGGCCCCCAACACCACCACCTGGATCACCGCCGCGCTCGGCGCGGTGACGGCGGGCGCCGTCCTGGTCCCCGTCAACACCCGCTTCAAAGGCGCCGAAACCGCCCACGTACTGCGCCGCACCCGTGCCCGCCTGCTCTTCGTCACCGGCACCTTCCTCGGCACGTCCTACGTGGCCTCCCTGCGCCGCGCGGCCGGCGAAGGCACCGGCCGCGGCCCGCTCCCCGGCCTGCCCCACCTGGAACAGGCCGTCGTCCTCTCCGACGACGCCCCCGAGGCGTTCCTCACCTGGAAGAACTTCCTGTCGGCAGGCGAAACGGTGCCCACGGCAACGGTCCGCGCGCGGGCGGACGCGGTCCGCCCCGATGCCCCATCCGACATCGTTTTCACCTCCGGCACCACCGGGCTCCCCAAGGGCGCCGTGATCACCCACGCCCAGACGCTCCGCGCCTACGCCGTCTGGAGCGAACTCGCCGGGCTGACGGCAGACGACCGCTACCTGATCGTCAACCCGTTCTTCCACACCTTCGGCTACAAAGCCGGGATCATCGCCTGCCTGCTGCGCGGCGCGACGATGATCCCGCAGCCGGTCTTCAGCGTCCCCACGACACTGGCCAACATCACCGCCGAACGCGTCACCGTGCTCCCCGGCCCGCCCACCCTCCACCAGCAACTCCTGGACCACCCCGAAAGAACCCGCTACGACCTCGGCACCCTGCGCCTGGTCGTCACCGGTGCCGCCGTCGTCCCCCTGCGCCTGGTCGAACGACTCCGCGCCGACCTGGGCGTCGCCACCGTCCTCACCGCCTACGGCCTCTCGGAAAGCTCCGGCATCGTCACGATGTGCCGGCGCGACGACCCGCCCGAAACCGTCGCCGCCACGTCCGGTCGCGCGATACCCGGCACGGAGATCCGCGTCACGGACGCCACCGGCCACGACGTGCCCGCCGGCACACCGGGCGAAGTACTGGTCCGCGGCTACCACGTCATGCCCGGCTACTACGAAGACCCCCAGGCGACCGCGGCCGTACTGACGCCCGACGGGTGGCTGCACACCGGCGACGTCGGCACCCTGGACGAGAACGGCAACCTGCGCATCACCGACCGCCTGAAAGACATGTTCATCGTCGGCGGCTTCAACGCCTACCCCGCCGAAATCGAACAACTCCTGACCCGCCACCCCGACGTGACCGAGGCCGCCGTCATCGGGATCCCCGACCCCCGGCTCGGCGAAGTAGGCAAGGCGTACGCGGTCCGCCGCCCGCACTCCACCCTCACACCGGCCGAACTGATCACCTGGGCGCGCCGCGAAATGGCCAACTACAAGGTGCCACGCGAGATCGAGTTCGTACGAACCTTGCCACGTAATGCGAGCGGGAAGGTGGTGAAGGGGAAACTGCGCCGGTGACGCGGCGCGCGCCGGCGCGCGTTTGGTCCGGCGGGTGGGGAGTCACCCCCTGCGCGGCGACGCCGCTACGCGAACCACCCCCGCAACACGGACTTACGAACCTTGTTCAGCGGCCCACCCCGCGGCAGCGCCCCCACAATCTCCACCTGCTCCGGCAGTTTCTGTGGCATCAGGCCCGCCCCGCGCAGGTACGCGGTCAACACGGCGAGCGTCGGGGGGCCGAGGCCGCCCTCCGCCGGGGTGACCACCGCGCACACACGCTCGCCGCGCAGGCGGTCCGGCAGGCCGATCACGGCCACGTCCCCCACCGCCGGATGCGCGCGCAGCAGATCTTCGATCTCCTGGGCGGAGACGTTTTCGCCCTTGCGGATGATGATGTCCTTGAGCCGCCCGGTCAGGACCAGGTGGCCGTCGTCCCGCAGCAGGCCCAGGTCGCCGGTGCGGAAGTAGCCGTCGGCGTCGAATGCCCCGGCCGTCAGTGCCGGGTCCGTGTAGCCGTGGCAGACCATGGGGCCGGACACCGTGACCTCACCCGGCTCGCCTGGCCCCGCCTCGGTGCCGTCGGGGCGGGTGATGCGGATGCGGGCGCCGGTCACCGGCTTGCCGACGGTGTGGGCGAGTTGTTCGTCGCTGTCGTACGGCGTGCCCATCGCGATCATCGGGCATTCGGTCATCCCGTACCCGTGCACCACCGCGCATTCCAGTTCGCGGCCCGCCGCGTGGTACAGGTCCGGTGGCAGCGGGGCGCCGCCTCCCGACAGCAGGCGCAGAGTGGGGACCAAGGGCCCCGCCGGTGCCTCCCGGTGTCGCGACTCGTCCAGGAACGCCTGGTAGAAGGCCGTGCTGCCGCCGGCCATCGTGACCCCGTGGCGGCGGTACGCCGCAACCGCGGACGCGGGGTCGAACACGTCGAGTACGACCGCGGGAAAGCCGCTGAGCAGCATCGCGATGACGTAGTCGGGGCCCGCGATGTGCGCGTACGGGAAGGCGATGGAACCGACGTCCGCGCTGGTCATGCCCAGTGCGGTGGCCAGTCCGACGCCGCCGGCGAGGAGTGCGCGGTCGGTGTGTTCGACGCCCTTGGGGTCGGCGGTCGTGCCGGAGGTGTAGTAGATCCAGGTGGGGGTGGGGCCCGGCGGCGTGAAGGGCGGTAGTACGTCCGTACGGGCTTGGGGGAGGCCGTCGGCCAGGGAGAGTACGCGCGTGGTGGCGGGGGCCGCCTTCCGGGCCGTGGCCGCGTAGTCGTGACCGCGCCACTCGCCCGGCACGATGGCGTACTCCGCCGCCGACTGCCGTAGCGCGAAGCCGACCTCGCGCTCCCGGTGGAGGTGCAGTACCGGGATCTGTACGGCTCCGAGCCGGGCGAGCGCGAGTGAGGTGACGACCGTCGCGGGCCAGGTGGGCAGCTGCCACAGGACGCGGGTGCCGGGGCGGATACCCAGGCCGTGGAGTCCGGCGGCGAGACGGAGGGCGCGGTTCCGTACCTCGCCGAAGGTGAGGGTGAGGGACTGCCCGGCGTCGCCGTGCCCGTTCCCGCCCGCGACCGCGACCGCGCCCGCGGCCACGGTCGTCTCGTCGAAGAACATCGGCGCGTCCCGTGAGGCGTCCGCCCGGTACTCGACCAGTTCCCAGAGCGAGCGCACACGGTGGGACTCGAACACGTCGCACCTCCTGGAGGGGAGGGGAGAGGGCGCAGTGCCGGTGAGCGTAGCAAGTAGCTGACGGGCCGTCAGTACGTCGGCGGCGCGGAACACCCGGCGCGCATGGGACGTTGGGTACGACGCATCGCACCCACACGCTTGGAGTCGTCATGCCCTTGAGTATCGAAGAGCGCGAGAGCTTCCTGGCCGAGCCGCACATCGGCGCGTTGTCCGTGGCGTCGGGCGAGGAGGACCGGGCGCCGGTCACCGTGCCGATCTGGTACGGGTACGAGCCGGGCGGAGAGTTGTGGATCACGACCGAGCGTGATTCGCGCAAGGCGCAGCTGATCGCGGCGGCCGGCCGGTTCTCGGTCATGGTGGACCGGGTCGCGCCGACGGTCCGCTACGTGTCGGTCGAGGGCGAGGTCGTATCGGTCGAGCCGTCGACGGACACGGAGCTGAAGGACATGGCCGAGCGCTATCTCGCCCCGGAGGCGGCGGCCGCGTACATGAAGGACATCCATCCGACGCTGGGGCCGTCGGTGACGATCCGGCTCCGGCCGAAGCGGTGGTTGTCGGCGGACATGGGGGTGGTCGGGTAGTCCGCCCTGCGCGGAAGGGGGCCGGCCTCACCTGTCCCGGCCCCCCGGCGTACGTGGTGCGGCCCGGACGGGGCCGGCGGGCTATGGGCGGTTGGTGTCCAGAGGCACGGCTACGCCTCCGCTGTCCGGACGGTTGGTGTCCAGGACCACGGCGCTGTCACCGGGGACCGGGCGGTTGGTGTCCGGGGTCACCGCGGCGGATATCGGGCGGTTGGTGTCCAGCGCGCCGATGCCGGCGGGGCCGCTGGGGGTGTGGCCGTCGCCCGCTGCCGCCGGCACCGCCGCGGCGCCCGCGACGGCTGCGGTGAAGGCGAGCGTGACGAGGGTGCGCTTGATACGGCTCATGTCCAACTCCTCTGTGGGGGAATCCCGTGTTCTGTGACGCTAGCTTCTGGTGAGGCGTGTGTTCGATCCCCCCGGCTGGAAAACGCCGTAAAAAAGGGGAGTTCGCGCGTGTCTATGGGTATGCCGCGGGGACCGGCTTCGATGGCTCCCCCCTCGATGCCATCGAAACCGGCCCCTGCGATCCCCCGGATCCCCCCGGATCCCCCGATCCCCGGATTCGGCAATCCCCCCGGATCCCCCGATCCCCCGGATTGCCGGACCCGCAGTGGGTCTTTGTTTTTCCCCCCGGTCGGGCGGGCCGTCGATTCCCCCGTGGCCCGCCCGACCGGGTCTGTGCGCGGTGGCTCGTTACTTCGGGTCGGCGATGGGCCTGGTGCTGTCCATCACGACCACGCCGCCTTCACCTGGTACGGGCCTGGTGCTGTCGTCGGCGACAGCCGGGCCCTCGGTGATGGGGCGATTGCTGTCCAGCGGCTGGATGGGCCGGTTGCTGTCCATGGGCTGGATAGGCCGGTTGCTGTCCGCGGGCTGGATCGGACGATTGCTGTCCATCGGCTGGATTGGCCGGTTGCTGTCCATCGGCTGGATTGGCCGGTTGCTGTCCATCGGCTGAATGGGGCGATTGCTGTCCAGAGGTTTGACGATGTCCTTGTCGTCGCCTTTGCGAGCCTGCTTCTGAGAGCTCAAGGTGATCAACTCCGTTGGTTGGGCGCAATCGGTCCACCCGGCCGGCAACTCCCCCGTGGGTCGCCGGACGGGTGGACCACGGCCGGACACCTTGCGGTGGGGCCTTGGTCACCGAGCCGCTTGCCCCCCGAGGCGGCGGGTCGGTAATTAGAGAGTGGCCCCTCGCGATGAACGATCGATAAACGCCCGAAGCCCGTGGTCGGAGCGGCCTTTACGCCACTGCGACAGGGGCGATGAGATTGTGTACCTCACTGTCGACGGGCAGGCCCATCTGCTCGTGGATGGACATCACTTCCTGCCAGCAGACCTTCGCGCGGCCAGTGTGCCCTATCTGGTTGAGGGCATGCCCCAGTGTCGTCAGGGCGTGGGCCCGCCAGCGTCCGCCGCCGATCCCCCGTAGCGCGGAGAGTGCCTGCTCGGCGTAGTTGGCCGCGCTGGCCGGGCGGTGCGCCGCGAGGTCGACCTCGGCGAGCCTGAGGTACGTCATGCCCTCCCAGAACCGCTGCCGGCTGTCGCGGAAGATGGCGAGCGCGTCGGTCAGCTGCTGGGTGGCCTCGTCGAGTCTGTTGGCGAGCGTCAGGGCCATGCCGAGCGCGTACATGCCATTGCCGAGCCGGCGTGTGGCGCCCGCCTCCCGGTAGCAGGCGGTGCCTTGTTCGGCGAGCCGGATGGCACTTTCGACGCGTCCGGTGTCGAGATGCAGGCGTGAGAGGTTGCACAGCGCGCTCGCCTCGGACTGCTTGTTGTTGTTCTCACGGAAGGCGAACAGGGCCTGGTTCAGGTACCCTTCGGCCGCTTCGTGGTTGTGCTGGATGCTGGCGATGATGCCGCGGTCGTTCGGGCCGTTGGCGGCTACGTAGGAGTCGCCGGCCGCCAGCCCCAGCAAGGTGGCCAGCTTCGCGTGCTCGTCGGCCTCGTTGAGGCGGCCGGACTGGGTGTAGATGGGGGACAGCGCCCAATGGGCGCGCCCCTCCGCGTGCTGGTCGCCGGCCCGGCGCGCGGCGGCCAGCAGCGTGAGGTTCGCCTGCTCGTACTGGTGGTTGTTGGCACCGGACTCGGCCATGTCCCGGGAGAGCAGCAGCAGGTCCACGGCGCGCCGCAGGGCCCCCTCGCCGGTGTGCTGGAGCGCGCAGGCGATCAGGCACCGGGTCTCGCTGAACAGCCAGCTCAGCGCCTCGGCGCGGTCGGTGAAGACCAGGCCGGGGTAGTGCGGGGTCTCCGTGTGGTCGGCCAGGCGGTCGCCGGGGCGCTCCAGTGAGTACATGTGGGCGGCGGTTGCCAGGTAGAAGTCCAGCAGCCGGGACAGCGCCGCCTCGCGTTCCGCCGGCGGCTGTTCGTCGCGCTCGGCGCAGGAGCGGGCGTAGAGGCGTACGAGGTCGTGGAAGCGGTAGCGGCCGGGTGCCGCGGACTCCAGCAGCGAGGTGTCGACGAGCGATTCGAGGAGCACCTCGGCGGAGTCGGCGTCCATGTCGAGCAGCGCGGCCGCGGCGGCGAGCGAGATGTCGGGCCCGTCGGCCAGCCCCAGCAGCCGGAACGCCCGTGCCTGCCGGGGCTCCAGCTGCTTGTAGCCGAGCTCGAAGGTGGAGTTCACGGCGAGGTCGCCGGCGCGCAGCTCGTCGAGCCTGCGGCGCTCGTCGGCCAGTTTGCGCGCGAGGACGGAGACGGTCCAGGTACGGCGGGCCGCCAGCCGGGAGGCGGCGATACGGATGGCCAGCGGCAGGAACCCGCAGGCGCCGACCACGTCCATGGAGGCCTCGCGCTCTGCGTTGACGCGCTCCTCGCCGACGATGAGGGTGAAGAGGGTGAAGGCCTCGTCGGGGCTCATCACGTCGAGGTCGACCAGGTGCGCGCCGGCCAGGTCTATCAGCCGGACCCGGCTGGTGATCAGGGCCGCGCAGCCTTCCGTACCGGGCAGCAGCGGGCGGACCTGGGCGGCGTCGCGGGCGTTGTCCAGGAGGGCGAGCACCCGGCGGCCCGCGAGGGCCGAGCGGTAGAGGGCGGCCCGTTCCTCGACGCCGTTCGGGATGGAGGCGTCGGGGGTCCCCAGCGCGCGCAGGAAGGCGCCCAGCACCGCTTCCGGGTCGGAAGGGGAGTGCCCGGCGCCCTGGAGGTCGACGTAGAGCTGGCCGTCCGGGAAGTGGGTGTGGGCGGCGTGCGCGACGTGCACGGCGAGGGTGGTCTTGCCGACGCCGCCGATGCCGGTGACCGCCGAGACGGCCATCACCCGGCCCTCGGCGGTGGCGAGCTGTTCGCTCAGCTCGGTGACGAAGGCGGCCCGGCCGGTGAAGTCGGCTACGGTGGCCGGAAGTTGCTGTGGCCGGCGGAAGACCGGCTCGGCCGGGTCCTGGGCCTCGGGCGGTGGCGTGGGCGCGTCCAGCTCCGTGTCCGCGCGCAGGATGCGCTGCTGGAGGTCGGAGAGGGACGCGCAGGGGTCGACTCCCAGTTCGTCCGCGAGCAGACGGCGCGTATCGGCGTATACGGCGAGTGCCTCGGCCTGGCGGCCGCTGCGGTACAGCGCCAGCATGAGGAGTTCTCGCAGGCGCTCGCGCATGGGGTGGGTGGCGGTCAGCGCGGTCAGCTCCGAGACGGCCTCGGCGTGGCAGCCCAGTTCGAGTTCGAGCTCCAGGCGGGTCTCCAGGAGGGAGAGCCGCCACTCCTCCAGGCGGGTGCGCTGGTTCTCCGCGTACGGGCCGGCGAGGTTGGCCAGCGGTTCGCCGTCCCACAGGGCCAGCGCGGCGTCCAGGAGGTCGCGGGCGCGGCAGCGGTCGCCGGACGCCTTGGCCTTCTCGGCCTCGGCCGCGTACTGCTCGGCGTGGTCCAGGTCCAGGTCCAGCGGGTGGCTGTCCACCGCCCGGATCGCGTAGCCGCCGGACTCGCTGACCAGGGTGTCCGCGTCCGCGCCGAGGGCTTTGCGGATGCGGGAGGCGTATGTGCGCAGCGCCGCGAGGGCGGCGTGCGGCGGTTCGTCGCCCCACAGCGCGTCGACGAGTTCGGACGCGGTGGCGGTGCGTCCGCCCCGCAGCAGAAGGGCGGCCAGCAGTGCGCGCTGCTGTGGGGAGCCGGCCGCCAGTGGCGTCTCGCCGCGCCAGGCCCGTACGGGACCGAGCACGGTGAAGCGGAGCCGCTCCTGGCTCTGCCCCGGACCGTCGTCCATGGTGTCCCCCTGCCCTGTGCACTTCGTTCGCATCGGCCAGTCTGCCTTGTCGCAGCCCCTTACGTCAGTAGGGGTCGGGTGTCGGCACCGTCTCTCCACGCCCGGCGTTCGGGCTGGTGTTCGGCTTGGCGGCGGCTGTGGCTCCGGGGTGGGTGCCGGTGCGGATTCCCGTGCGGATGCGCGTGCACCTGCCCGTGCGCGGTCCGCGCGGTGGCGCGGCGCCGAGCGTCGCTGCTCAGCCGCCTGAGCATCCGTGTCCCGGCCGGTTCCGGCGCAAACCCGTGTCACCTGCATGTACTCTGCCGCGTCACGTTTTTGCTGACGGGTCGTCAGCTCAGCGCTACCGTAAAAAGATGGAGAGTTTTCCGAAGATAATCTCGGTGGACGATCACACAGTGGAGCCCCCCACCGTCTGGCAGGACCGGCTCCCCGCGAAATATCGCGACATCGGCCCGCGAATCGTGCGGGCCCCACTGAAGGAAATGACCTTCGTCGGCGGCAGGTTCGCGCCGAAGATGGGCCGCCCGGGAGACGCCGGTCCGGTCGCCGACTGGTGGGTCTACGAGGACCTGCACCGCCCGCTCACCCGGTTGGACACGGCCGTCGGCTACGCGCGCGACGACATCAAACTGGAAGGGATCACCTACGAGCAGATGCGCCCCGGCTCCTACAGCGTGCCGGAGCGGCTGGCCGACATGGACGTCAACCACGTCCAGTCCGCGCTGTGCTTCCCCACGTTCCCGCGCTTCTGCGGCCAGACCTTCACCGAGGCCAAGGACCGCGAACTGGGGCTGCTGGGCGTGCGCGCCTACAACGACTGGATGGTGGAGGAGTGGTGCGGGCCGGCCGCGGGCGGACGCCTCATACCGCTCACCCTCGTCCCGTTGTGGGACGCGGAACTGGCCGCGCGCGAGGTGCGCCGGAACGCGGAACGGGGCGTACGGGCGGTCTGCTTCAGCGAAATCCCGCCACATCTGGGACTCCCCAGCATCCACACCGGCGACTGGGACCCCTTCCTGCGGGCCTGTGACGAGACCGGCACCGTCATCGCCATGCACATCGGCTCCTCCAGCAGGATGCCGTCCACCTCCGCCGACGCGCCGCCCGCCGTCGGCTCCACCATCACCTTCGCCAACTGCTGCTTCTCGATGGTCGACTGGCTGATGAGCGGCGCCTTCGACCGCTTCCCCGGCCTGCGGATCATGTACGCGGAGGGACAGATCGGCTGGATCCCGTACATCCTGGAACGCGCGGACGTGGTCTGGGAGGAAAACCGCGCCTGGGGCGGCGTCGCCGACAAGGTCCTGCGGCCGCCCTCCGAGCTGTTCGCCGGGCATGTGTACGGCTGCTTCTTCGACGACGCCTTCGGACTGCGCAACCTGGACGCGATCGGCGTCGGCAACGTCCTGTACGAGACCGACTACCCGCACTCGGACTCCACCTGGCCCCGGTCGAAGGAGGTCGGCGAGACCCAGATGGGGCACCTGGCGCCCGACGTGGTCGAGCGCATCGTACGGGGCAACGCCATCGACCTCCTGGGGCTGACCCCGGACGGGCTGTGGGCGGGCGCCTAGACACCCGTACGCCCGCGCGGGGCAGCGGCCCCGGGCGCCCCGGCGGCACGCCGGATTCGTACGCCCGGGATCTCCCCGCCGGAGCGGTGGTGCGGTCACGATGGGACGGGCGGCGGCCGGCCGCCCGCACGGGCCGTGCCCCGCGGGGGCCTGGAGGTGGCGCACATGACGACGTTCGTGCTGGTGTCGGGCGGGTACACCGGAGGATGGATCTGGCAGGAGGTGGCGGACCACCTGCGCGCGGCGGGACACCGGGCGCATCCGGTGACACTGACCGGGATGGGGGACCGCCGCCACCTGTCAGGCCCCGGCACCGACCTGAACACCCACATCGAGGACGTGGTGCAGGTACTGGACCACGAGGGCGCGGGCGAACCGGGCGAGGCCGAGGAGACGGTGCTCGTCGCGCACTGCTACGGCAGCTACCCGGCCATGGCCGCCGCCGACCGCGACCCCGGGCGCATCGCCCGCCTCGTCTTCGTGGACTCGGGCCTGCCGAGCGACGGGGCCGCCGTACTGGACTCGCTGCCCGACCCGGCGTCGCGCGAGCGGCTGCTGCGGCGCGCCCAGGAGCACGGCGACGGCTGGCGGCTGCCGCCGCCCGCGTTCGAGGAGACCGACATCTGGGGCAGCCTGGACGGCATCTCCAAGGAGGGCCTGGACCGGCTGGCCCGCCTGGCCGCGCCCCAGCCGCTGGCCACCCTCACCCAGCCGGTCCGGCTGTCCGGCGCGGCGGCCGGGCTGCCCGCGACCGCCGTCTTCTGCACCAGGAACGTCACCAGTACCGCGGCGGTCCGCGCCCTGGTGGCGACGGGCGATCCGCGCTTCGCCCCGCTCGCCGACCCCCGGTTCGGCTTCTTCGACCTGGACACCGGGCACTGGCCCATGCTGTCCCGCCCCGGCGACCTGACCGACCTGCTGCTCCGGGCCGCGGCGGGGGAGGGGGAGCGGATCGGCGCGGCCGGCTGAGGGGGCCTGCCGGCGCCCCGGCATGATGGGGGCATGAGGACACGACCCGTACTCGTCTACGACGGAGACTGCGGCTTCTGCACCACCTCCGTGAGGTTCGCCGAACGCCGCATCCGCCCCCGCTGCACCGTCACGGCCTGGCAGTTCACCGACCTGGAGGCGCTCGGCGTCACCCAGGAGCGGGCCGAGCACGAGGTGCTGTGGATCACCCCGGCGGGCACCGTGTACGGCGGGGCGCAGGCGGTCGCCAAGCTGCTGATGAGCGCGCGCGGGGTCTGGTCCGTGCCCGGGGCGCTGCTGACCCTGCCGCCGCTCCGGCAGCTCGCCCACGCCGTCTACCGCCTGGTCGCCGACAACCGGCACCGTATGCCCGGCGGCACCGCGGCCTGCTCGCTGCCCGCTCACCTCAGGCCCTGACGCCCGCACCCCTTGCCTGCCGGCCCGTCAGCCAACACCATGACCGGCAAATGCCGGTGACGGTCCGTCAGGTCGGGGTGGGGCGTGCGCATGGACAGCGGGACGGGAAGCGGCACACGGGACGGCGCCACCGGTGACGGGGTGCGGGTGCTGCCCGAAGGGCGGACCGCCTACGGCATGCAACTCCCGGTGCAGTCGCAGAGCACCCTCTACGCGGAACCCTGGGAGGCCGGCGCCGGACCCGCCGACCTCGTCGAGATCGCCAGCACCGCCGACCGCCATGGCTTCGCCTACATCGCCTGCTGTGAGCACGTCGCGATCCCGCGCCGGCTGGCCGCGGCGATGGGCACGGTCTGGTACGACCCGGTCGCCACCCTCTCCTACCTGGCGGCGGCCACCGTGCGCGTACGTCTGCTGAGCCACGTCGCGGTGGCCGCCCTCAAGCACCCGCTGATCACCGCGAAGCAGTACGCGACCCTCGACCACCTCTCGGGCGGGCGGCTGATCCTCGGGGTCGGCGCCGGACACGTACGGGAGGAGTTCGACGCCCTCGGCGTGGACTTCACGCGGCGCGGCGCCCTGCTGGACGAGGCGATCGACGCCCTGAAGGCGGCCCTCGGGCCGCAGGAGTTCCCTTCCTTCCAGGGGGAGCGGACCGCCTTCGACGGGCTGGGCCAGGCGCCGCGCCCCGCGCAGGTGCCGCGCCCGCCGGTCTGGGTGGGCGGCTCCTCGCCCGCGGCCGTCCGCAGGGCCGCGGTCCGCGGCGACGGCTGGCTGCCGCAGGGCGGCAGCAGGGACGAGCTCCCGGCGCGGCTGGCGAGGCTGCGGCGGCTGCGCGCGGAGGCCGGCATCGAGACACCCGCCGAGACCGGCGCCATCACCGAGCCGCTGTACGTCGGCGAGCCTGCCTGGGAGGTCGGCGGGCGCACCCTCACCGGGCCGCCCGACCGGCTGGCGGAGTCGCTGCGCGAGTACGGGGCGATGGGCGTACGGCAGATTCAGGTCCGGTTCCGCAGCCGGAGCCGTACGGAGCTGACCGACCAGATGGCGGCCTTCGCCGGCGAGGTGGCACCGCACCTGGCCGTCGGTTCCTGATGGGGCGTCAGCTATTGACCCGGCCGGGAGCCCGGTGCGACAGTCGAGCGCGCGACCTGACGGCCCGTCAGGTCAGGCGGCCGGAGCGGACGAGGGACGGTGAACCACCGTGGAGTTCGGACTGTTCGTACAGGGATATGTGCCCGCCGCGCGGGCGAAGGTCGACCCCGAGGCGGAGCACCACGCGCTGATGGAGGAGACCGAGTACGTCATCCAGGCCGACCGGTCGGGGTTCAAGTACGCCTGGGCCTCCGAGCACCACTTCCTGGAGGAGTACTCGCACCTGTCCGCCAACGACGTCTACCTGGGCTACCTCGCCCACGCCACCGAACGCATCCACCTCGGGTCCGGCATCTTCAACCCGCTCGCCCCGGTCAACCACCCGGTCAAGGTCGCCGAGAAGGCCGCCATGCTCGACCACCTCTCCGAGGGCCGCTTCGAGTTCGGCACCGGGCGCGGCGCGGGCAGCCACGAGATCCTCGGGTTCATGCCGGGCGTGACCGACATGAACCACACCAAGGAGCTGTGGGAAGAGACCATCGCCGAGTTCCCCAAGATGTGGCTCCAGGACGAGTACCAGGGCTTCCAGGGCAAGCACTGGCAGCTGCCGCCGCGCAAGGTCCTGCCCAAGCCGTACGGGGCGTCGCACCCGGCGATGTGGTACGCGGCCGGCTCGCCCTCCTCGTACGCGATGGCCGGGCGCAAGGGCCTGGGCGTGCTGGGCTTCAGCGTGCAGAAGGTCGCCGACATGGAGTGGGTCGTCGAGTCGTACAAGACGGCCGTCGAGCAGGCCGAGCCGGTCGGCGGCTACGTCAACGACAACGTCATGGTCACCTCCACCGCCATCTGCGCCGAGACGCACCACAAGGCCGTCGAGATCGCGGTGGGCGGCGGCCTGAACTACCTCCAGTCGCTGCTGTTCCGCTACCACGACACCTTCCCGCGCCCCGAGGGCATTCCCGAGTGGCCCGAGCTGCTGCCCGAGTACACCGAGGAGATCATCGAGCTGCTGATCGCCGAGGAGCTGATGATCTGCGGCGACCCGGACGAGGTCTTCCGCCAGTGCAAGCGCTGGGAACAGGCCGGCGCCGACCAGCTCTCCTTCGGCCTGCCGATCGGCGTCTCGCCCGAGGACACCCTCACCACCATCCGCCTCATCGGCGAGCACGTGATCCCGAAGATCGACACGGACCCGGTCCACCGGACCACCCGCTTCCGGCAGGCCGCCGCCGGACCTGACGCCTGAGCGAAAGGGACTACCGGGGATGCTCGACCACCTCATCAAGGGCGCCACGATCGCCGACGGCACCGGCGCCCCCGCGTACGAGGCCGACCTGGCCGTCCAGCACGGCCGTATCACCGCCATCGGCAGCATCGGCGACCCCGCCAGGACCACCGAGGACGCCCACGGCCTCGTCCTCGCGCCCGGCTTCGTGGACCCGCACACCCACTACGACGCCCAGCTCTTCTGGGACCCCTACGCCACCCCTTCCATGCACCACGGCGTCACCACCGTCGCGGGCGGCAACTGCGGCTTCACCCTGGCCCCGCTCAACCCGGACCGCCCAGGCGACGCCGACTACACCCGCCGCATGATGAGCCGCGTCGAAGGCATGTCGCTGACGGCGCTGGAGCGGGGCGCGCCGTGGAACTGGTCCACCTTCGGCGAGTACCTGGACGCCCTCGAAAGCAGGACCGCCGTCAACGCGGGCTTCATGGTCGGCCACTGCGCGCTGCGCCGCCACGTCATGGGCCCCGACGCCATCGGCGGACAGCCCACCGAAGCCCAGCTGGACGCCATGCTGCGGCTGTGCCACGACGCGATGGACGCGGGCGCCTGGGGCCTGTCCACCACCCAGTCCTCGACCCACGCCGACGGCGACGGCGAGCCGGTCGCCTCCCGGCACGCCCGCCCCGCCGAACTGCTCGCCCTGTCCCGCGCCGTCGCCGACCACGAGGGCACCCAGCTGGAAGCGATCGTCGCCGGCTGCCTCGACCAGTTCGCGGACGAGGAGATCGACCTGCTCGTCGAGATGTCGGCCGCCGCCGGGCGCCCCCTGAACTGGAACGTGCTGACCATCGACAGCGCCGTACCGGAACGGGTGCCCCGCCAACTGGAGGCGAGCGAGCGGGCCCGTAAGGCGGGCGGCCGGATCGTCGCCCTCACCATGCCGATCCTCACCCCCATGAACATGTCGCTGGGCACCTTCTGCGCCCTCAACCTCATCCCCGGCTGGGGCGACATCCTCGCCCTGCCCGTACCGGAGCGCATCGCCCGGCTGCGCGACCCGGCCGTGCGGGAGGAGATGCTGCGGCGCGCGGCGAGCAAGGAGGCGGGCGTCTTCCGGCGGCTGACCGACTTCGCCCGGTACGTCGTCGGCGACACCTACTCCGCCGCCAACGCGGGACTCTCCGGCCGGGTGGTCGGCGACATCGCCGCCGAACGCGGCCAGGACCCCTTCCACACCCTGGTGGACATCTGCGCCGAGGACGGGCTGCGCACCGTCCTGTGGCCGATGCCGACCGACAACGACCCGGCCAGCTGGGAACTGCGGCAGCGCACCTGGCAGCACGAGGACGTCATGCTGGGCGGCTCCGACGCGGGCGCCCACCTGGACCGGATGTGCGGCGCCCCGTACACGACGCGCTTCCTCGGGGACTGCCTGCGCGGCCGGAAACTGGTGGGGCTGGAGGAGGCCGTACGGATGCTGACCGACGAACCGGCCCGGCTGTTCGGCCTGCGCGACCGCGGCCGCATCGCCGTCGGCCACCACGCCGACCTCGTCCTCTTCGACCCGGAGCGGATCGACGCCGGCCCGGCGCGGCTGGTGCACGACCTGCCGGGGAACAGCCCGCGGCTGGACTCACGGGCGGCCGGGATCGTGAGCGTACGGGTCAACGGCGTCGAGACGGTCCGGGACGGCACGGTGACCGGCGCGGTGCCGGGGAAGGTGCTGCGGTCGGGGCGGGACACCGAGACGGTGCGTACGCGGTGAACGCCGGCCCCGCCTTCCGGCCCGAGCGACTGCTGATCGGCGGCGCGTGGACCACGCCCGACCGCGGCCACTACGAGGTGACCGACCCGGCTACCGAGGAGCCCGTCGGGCTGGCGGCGGAGGCGAGCCGCGACCAGGCGTACGCGGCGGCCCGCGCGGCGCGCGAGGCGTTCGGTCCCTGGTCGCGTACCGCGCCCGAGACCCGCGCGCGGGTGCTGGACCGCGCCGCCGAGATCCTGGCGCGCAACCTCGGCCCGTACACCCGGCTCGCGCGGGCGGAGACGGGAGCGACGACCGGCACGGCCCGCGCGATGCAAGTGGGCGTCGCCATCGCCCGCCTCAAGCGGTACGCGCGCGGAGCGCTGGAGCCCGTGGAAACCCCCCTCCCGCCCCAGATCAACGAGGCGGGTCCGTTCGGGAAGGCCGCCGTCCTCGGCGCGCTCGCGGTGCGCCGCCCCGTCGGCGTCGTCACCTGCATCACCTCGTACAACAACCCGTGGGCCAACCCGGCCGGCAAGATCGCCCCCGCCCTGGCCATGGGCAACACCGTCGTGATCAAGCCCGCACCGCAGGACCCGCTCTCCGTCCACCGCCTGGCCGAGGCGCTCCAGGAAGCCCTGCGCGAGGCCGGGGCACCGCCGGGCGTCGTCAACCTCGTGACCGGCGCGGACCCGGCGGTCGGGGCGGCCGCGGTGGACGCGCCGGACGTGGACATGGTCAGCTTCACCGGCTCCACGGCCGTCGGGCGGCGCATCGCCGAAGTGTGCGGGCGCGGCATGAAACGCCAGCTCATGGAGCTGGGCGGGAAGGGCGCGGCCCTGGTCTTCGACGACGCCGACCTGGACGCCGCCGTCGCCGGCATCGGCACCACGTTCTCCTTCTACAGCGGGCAGATCTGTACGGCGCCGACGCGCGTCCTCGCCCAGCGGGGCATCCACGACCGGCTGGTGGAGCGGCTGGCCGCGTACGCCGACCGGTTGACGGTGGGTGACCCGGCATCGGCGGACACCGTCGTCGGCCCGGTGATCTCCGCTGCCCACCGCGACCGCGTCGAGTCGTACATCGAACTGGGCGGGAAGGAAGGCGCCCACCTGGTCACGGGCGGCGTGCGTCCACCCCTCCCGCGCGGTTTCTACGTGGCCCCCGCCCTCTTCACCGACTGCGCCCCCTCCATGCGCGTCGTACGGGAGGAGATCTTCGGCCCGGTGGTCGTCGTCCTCCCCTTCGACGACGAGGAGGAGGCCGTCGCCCTTGCCAACGACACCGATTACGGCCTGCTGGACTACGTCTGGTCAGGGGACGTGGCGCGCGCGTTCCGGGTGGCGGGGAGGCTGCGGGCGGGCGGCGTCGGGGTCAACACGGTCGGCCGCAACATGGAGGCGCCGTTCGGCGGGTTCAAGGGCAGCGGGGTGGGGCGCGACGTCGGCTCGTACGCGCTGCACGCGTACAGCGAGACGCAGGCGGTGGTGTGGCCGGGGTGAGGCCGGCGGGTGGCCCCGCGCGTCCGTACGGGAAAATTTTGAATCAGGACGAACCGGACAGGGCTGCGGTTCCCGCAGTCCGGAACTCGACTGTGCGGCCTTCAAGTTACCTGCCGTAATGCGAAACCTGCCTTGCAAACCGCGCCCAATTGCCGCTCATCACCCCGAGAAGTGAAGACTTCGCCGGCCTCCGGGGGTGGATCTTCGGCCCTCCGATGCGGAAACAGCAGCCCTTAACGTCCTGTTCATGGTTCAGGTAGCCCCCCGGCCCCAGGCCGGAGACACGGTAACGAGCGCCGGCGGCACGGCCGGTGGCGGCACCGGGAAGACCCGCGACAAGGGCCTGAGCGGCAACTCCGTCGGCCTGCTCGGCAGCGCCGTCATCGGTGTCTCCACCGTCGCCCCCGTCTACTGCCTCACCTCGACGCTCGGCCCCACCGTCGGCGAGGTCGGCCTCCAGATGCCCGCCGTCTTCCTCGCGGGCTTCCTGCCGATGCTGCTCGTCGCCTTCGCCTACCGCGAGCTGAACAGGGCCGTTCCCGACTGCGGTACGTCCTTCACCTGGTCCGTGAAGGCCTTCGGCCCGCGTATCGGCTGGATGTGCGGCTGGGGGCTGGTGATCGCCACGATCATCGTCCTCTCCAACCTGGCGGGCGTCGCCACGTCCTTCTTCTGGCTCCTGCTCGGCGAACTCACCGGCAGCGACGCCATCGCCAACCTGGACGGCGACAAGGCCGCCCACGTCCTGACGTGCCTGGCCTTCATCGCCCTGGCCACGGCCGTCAGCTACCGCGGCATGACCGCCACCAAAGGCGTCCAGTACGCCCTGGTCGGCCTCCAACTGGCCGTGCTCGCCGCCTTCGTGGCCATGGCCCTCACCCAAGCCGGCTCCGACGGCCTACCCGGCTCCCTCCACTTCTCCCTCACCTGGCTGAACCCCTTCGCCGTCCAGTCCTTCTCCGCCTTCACCGCGGGCCTGTCCCTGTCGATCTTCATGTTCTGGGGCTGGGACGCCTGCCTCACCGTCAACGAGGAGACCGCCGGCAGCGACCGGACCCCCGGCCGGGCCGCGCTCCTCGCCATGGTCGTCCTCATCGGCTCGTACCTGCTGACCGCCGTCGCCGCCCAGATGTTCTCCGGCGTCGGCACGAAGGGGCACGGGCTGGGCAACCCGGACACCGCCGACAACGTCTTCGCGGCCCTCGCCACCCCGGTGATGGGCCCGGCCCTCGGCGTACTCCTCTTCGTCGCGGTGCTCGCCTCCGCCGCCGCCAGCCTCCAGACCACCTTCATCCCGGTGGCCCGCACGGTCCTGGCGATGAGTGCGTACGAGGCGCTGCCGCCGTCCTTCGCCCGCGTCCACCCGCGCTTCCGGTCCCCGGGCCGCGCCACCATCGCGGCAGGCGTCGCCACCGGCGTCTTCTACGCCGGAATGACGTTCCTCTCCCAGAACGTCCTCATCGACACCATCTACGCCCTCGGCCTCATGATCTGCTTCTACTACGCGATCACGGCCTTCGCCTGCGCCTGGTACTTCCGCCGCCAGCTGCGCGACTCGGCCCGCGACCTGCTCTTCAAGGGCGTCTTCCCGGTCTTCGGCGGTGTGCTCCTCACCGCCGTCTTCACCAAAACCCTCATCGACATGTGGAACCCGGCCTACGGCTCCGGCAGCTCCGTCTTCGGCGTCGGCTCGGTCTTCGTCATCGGCGTCGGCCTCCTGCTGACCGGGTTCGTCATCATGCTCGTCATGCAGCGGCGCAGCCCGGCCTTCTTCCGGGGCGAGATCCTCACGCGGTCCACTCCGGCGCTGGTGGTGGAGGAGTAGCGGGGACGGCCGGGCAGCAGCGCCCAGCCGCCCACCGCGATGGTGGGCCCGGTGGTGCTATCGGAGCCGATCGGCCGCGGCATACAGCGCGCGGATCAGACGCTCGTTCTCCGGGGCAGGGCCACCGGGGAACGGAAACCGCCGGCGGCTGTAGCCGTAAGCCAGCCCGTTACGAGGATCGGCGAACGCCTGCTGGCCACCCGCGCCGCTGTGCCCGAACGCGCCCTGCCCCAGCACCGGGTACACCTCGGAAGTGGCGTGGAAACCGACCGCGAACGCCTCCTGCTCGCGGGCGACCAGATCCTGTCCGAAGGAGTGGATCTGCGCGAAGTCCGCGGCGGTGTCCGGCTTCAGCAGCGGCCCCCTGCCGCCCAGCGGGCCGATCGCGGCCGCGTACATCCGGGCCATACCGCGCGCCGAGGCCACACCCCCGAACGAGGCCGGCCCGCGGGACCGCACCGTCCGGAAGTTCGGCAGCTCCCACAGCTCCGGGTTCTGCGCCGCCTTCCTCGGCCGCGACCGCGGCGAACTCGTCCCGTACCGACTCGAACCCGTCGGCGACGGTGCCGTGGGGGGCGTCATTCGTGGCCATCGCGTCCTCCCGTACCTCGTCGAGTGACCTTCCGGCCGCGCCGGACACGGCCGAGCCCGGGGCGCGGCCGGGCTCCCCCTCAAGCAACCTCCCTCTCCCTCTCCCCCTTCCTTTCCCTCTCCCGGACCGCGCGCCGGGTCTCCTCCTCGACCAGATCAAAGTTGATCTCCACCCCCGCCTGTACGCCCATGGCAGCGGCGCCGGCGACCTTGGCCATCGGGTCGGCGACGTTGCCCGCGGCCCACACACCGGGCACGCCGGTCGCGCCACCGGACCGGGCGACCACGTGACCGCCCAGCACCGACCCGTCCTCCGCGATCCTGTCCGCCACCTCCAGCCCCAAGCTGTCGATCACCTCGGCCCGTACGCCGAAACGCGGCGCGACCACCAGAGCCTCGCAGGGAACCACCTTCCCGCCGTCCAGCACCACCCCGGCCAACCGGTCGTCACCGGCGACCGAAAACCCGGTCACCTCACCGTCCACCACGGCGATGCCCCGCGCGGCGAGCTGCTCGTACTGCTCGTCCGAGGGCTCGGCCCCGGAGTGCAGGAACAGCCGCACATCCGCGCTCCACTGCCGCCACAGCAGCGCCTGCCGCACGGCCATCGGCCCGGTGGACAGCACCCCGATCGCCTGATCGCGTACCTCGTACCCGTGGCAGTACGGGCAGTGCAGCACATCCCGCCCCCACCGCTCGGCGAGCCCCGGCACGTCGGGCAACTCGTCCACGAGCCCGGTGGTCACCAGCAGCCGCCGAGCGCGCACCGCCGCCCCGTCACCCAGCGAGACCCGAAACCCCCCTCCCGCCACCGGTACGGCCGCGACCGCTTCCCCCCGCACCACCTCACCGCCGTACCGGGCCACCTCGGCCCGCCCGGCGGCCAGCAACTCGGCGGGCGACGCGCCGTCCCGGGTCAGGTAGTTGTGCGAAGCCGCAGCCGGCGCGTTCCGGGGCCGCCCGGCATCAACCACCAACACGGACCGCCGCGCCCGCCCCAACGCCAGCGCCCCGGCCAGCCCCGCGGCCCCACCGCCGATCACGACGACGTCGTAGGACGGCTCCTCCGACCCGCGGACGGCCTGGGCGCTCCGGATCTCTTCCACAGTCATGGGCACTACCTCCTCGGTATGGGGAGGAGAGTGCGCCCGGCGTGGCCTCACTGGCAAACATCATTGCCGAGACGGCAAAGGCAGTGCCGTGGCTTGGCGCAGCACATGCCGGCGCAGCACCGCCGTGCCGCCTCCCGCAGCCCTTCCCCGCCGGGCAACTTGGCACCGCGCGCCAGGTCGCCGCTCGTAATCTCGTCGGGAGGCTCGGCGGCGATGCGGTGGGGGAGCGCGGCGTTCAGGCCTTCATCGCTGCTACGTCCCGTGCCCGTTCGCTGAGGGCGCGTACCGCCCTGGCGCGGTGGTGCGGGCGGATACGGCCGCGCAGGGTGGCGAAGTGGGCGTCGCCCCTGGCGGAGGAGATTTCCGTGTAGTCGTCCAGGAAGCGGTGCCACGCCGCGCACGCCGCGTCGAGGTGGCCCAGTTCGAACTGGCGCTGTGCGAGCAGGGCGTGGGAGTGGGCCCGGCCCTGGCGTTCCTGGTGCGGCTGGGCCTTCAGCGAACTGTGCAGGGCCTTGATCGAACCGGGCAGGTCCTTGAACTCGTACAGCACGTGCGAGACGTGGAAGAGGTACGCCGACGCGTCGTAACCACCGATCGACTCGCGCCTGGAGTCCGCCTTGGAGAGTGCCGTCTCCGCCTCCCGCAGCCGAGTGATGGCCGTGTGACGGTCGCCGGTCATCGAAGCGGCGTGTGCCTGCTGGCCGCGGAGGAACGCCACCAGGCGCGGCCCGGCCGCGGGGGCGGCGGTCGCCGCCGAGTCGGCCAGTTCCAGGGCTTTCGCGCCGTAGCCGAGGCTGGACGCCTGCAAGGACATGCCGCGCAGCGTGCGGCAGTACGTGAGGTGGTCCTTCGCCTCACCGGCCAGGTGCAGGGCCTTGACGTAGTAGCGCTGCCCGAGACCGTGCGCCCGCTCGTACATCGCCATCCAGCCGGTGAGGTAGGTCAGGTCCGCGGCTGCCGCGAGCAGGTCTTGGCGTACCCGCTCCGTCGCGGGCGCCGTCAGCCAGGGGCCGACCGAGTTCACCAGGAACGCCGCCGCCATCGGCCGCGCGTGGCCGCCCCCGAACTCGTCGAGGATGCCGGCGACCCGGTCGGTCACCGCCCGGACTGTTTCGACCTGGGCCGGGCCCACGCGGCCGGACTTCTTCGGGCAGGCCGCCACCGCGTCGTCCTGCCCTGCGAGGTCGGCGAAGAGCGGTACGGCCAATACGGCCGAGTAGAGGCCCGCTTGGAGGACACCCCTGCGGGACGGGTCCATGTCGTCCCGGCTCAGGTCGAGGAGTTCCTCGATGGATGTGCCGCTGCCGGCCGTCGACCCGCTCGGCAGTCCGGGGAATCCGGCTTCGGTGTGGGTGACCGGGCGCTTCAGGCGCCGCGCCAGTGTTTCCAGGACGACGGGCCGCACCTGGGGCTTCGGCAGGGTGCCGGAGAGCCAGTGGGCGACGGCCGACTGCCCGTAGCGGAGGGTGAGACCCGCCTCCGTCCCGGCGTGGTTCACCGCGTTGGCGAACTGCTGCTCGGTCCACGCGGCCTGCCGGAGCAGGCGGGCGAGGTTCGTGTTCGGTGTGCGCCGACTGGTCGCCATGGTCAACTCCCGGCAGTGTTCATGGCTTTCATCTTCACGCCCGCCTTTCACGGTACCCGCGCGGTCGCCACACAGGGTTACCTCTGTGGGCGGACGGGCCACCACGATCAGGTGGCGCGGTACTCGGGTAACGAGAGAGCAGTGGTGAGGGCATGGATGCGCAGGAGCACGGGAGTCCGGCGCCGCCGGGTGTCGACTTCGAAGCGGCGCGCCGGACGGTGAGCGTGATCAAGGAACAGGTCAGGGTCTGTTCGGCCAAGGAGGACACGGAGCACCTGATGAGCGAGGCGCGCGCGATCCTGTCGGGGCTGATCCCGCTCGTCGACGCGTATGTTCGGGGGTTGCCGTGCACTTCATTGGAGTGGGGGCGGGGCTCTGACACGGTCGCGCGTGCACGGACGGCCCTGTCGTGGACGCATACGGGCAGCCTCACGTACCTCGGCTACGTCGCCCATGTCGCCGATCACCTGCTGGGGTACTTCCCGGACCGGATTCCGGAGGCGGAGTGTGACTGACACGGGCGCGAGGGAGCCCGCCGAGGGGCACGCGTCTCCACGAGAGCCCCGCCCGCTCCATGAAGAGGGTGCGCAGGTGGGTCGGGCTGCGCTCGGCCAGGGGCGTCGGGGGCCGGCGTTACGCGGTGGCCTTATGTGGGTCGGCCCAGGAACATCGGGTTGGTCATGGCGGCCATCGGGCCGGGGACGCCGGGGGTGGTGGCCGGGTGGCGGATCTCGGCGCGTACGTAAGCGGCGTTGGCCGGGGTGGTGTGCCAGGTGACCGTGCCGGAGGCGGGGAGGGGGGCCGTGAAGCGCTGGCCCTGGTCGGTCAGGATGCGGGCTGTGCTGTCGGCGGGGGCGCCGGTGACGGTGAGGCGGACGGCGATCTGGGCGGAGTCGTGTACCGGGAGACGTCCGCCGATGGTGGCGTGTTCGCCCTTGGGGCCGGTGGCGGTGAAGGTGAGGGAGAGGGCGGAGGATTCGGCGAGGTAGGCGCGGCCCGCGCGGATGCCGTCGAGGATCGCGTCGCGGGTCAGGTCGTCGGCCAGGACGACGGTCTGGGGGAGGCCGATGACGTCCGGGTCGCGGTGGGCGTCGCTGTGGCCGACGGCGGGGAGGAAGGGGTTCCGGCCGTGGGTGTGGGCTACCAGGGTGTTGTCCCAGTCGGCGATGGCGACTTCGTCGTCGAGGGTGAAGGGGCCGTTCCAGACCTCGACCGCGTCCGCCTCCTCGTAGCCGAACTTCCAGTTGCAGCCGATGCAGGTGGCGTGCGGGTGGGCGGGGATGACGAGGCCGCCCGCACGGCGGACGCGGCGGGCGAAGCGGGTGAAGACGTCGTCGCGGGCCCGGTAGCGCCAGTCGATGAAGACGCCCGGGTCGGTGCCCATCGCCACCACGTGGCCGTTGCGGGTGGTGACCTCCTCGCCGGTGAGGATGAGGAGGTCGTCGCCCCAGAGTCCTTCCCAGGCCCGGTGCGAGGCGGTGGTGTTGTGTTCGGTTGTGGTGATGAAGTCCAGGCCGGCGGCGCGGGCGAGGGCGGCGATCCGGGCGGGGGTGCGCTTGCCGTCGGAGTAGACGGAGTGGAGGTGGTTGTCGCCCCGGTACCAGGCTCGGCCGCGGCCCTTGGCGCGGTGGGGCGGGTAGGCAGGGGTGTGGGGTTCGGCCCCGGGGCCGAAGTGGAGAGTGATGGCGACTTCGTAGGCGAGGCCCTGGGGGGCGACGGTGTACGGGCCGAGGGCGATGTGCCAGGTGCCGGGGTTGACCGGACCGGGCAGGTAGCCGGGTGTGGCGTCGTCGGCGCGCAGGAAGAACTCCGTGCGCGCGCCGCCCGACCAGCCGCGGAAGCCGCGCCCGCCGAGGTCCGTACCGCGTTCGTCGAAGATGCCGATGTCGCAGGCGTTGCCCGGGGTGCCGGGTGGGGTGGCGGGGCGGTCGTAGGCGTAGGTGACGGCGATCTCGCGTACGCCGCGGGGCACTTCGACGGGGAGGTAGATGTAGTCGGGCGCGCCGAGGGGCAGCCGTCCGGTGACCTTGCGGGTCTCCGTGCGGTGGCCCTCGCCGTCCCGGCCGCCGTTCCGGCCCGTCCCGCCGCCTGCGTCGGCCGCCGCGAAGCTCACACCGTTCAACGTAAGCGCGGCGGCGGCTCCCGTCACCAGGAGCGCGCGGCGTCCGAGAGGGCCGTTGGTGCTGTCGTCGTCGCACATGGGGCACCGCTTCCGGGGTCGGCGGGGAGGGGCCTGCGTGGTGGCACCCTCGTATTGAGGCGTGAACGGGCGGACAAGGGAAGGCGGCGGGGCGGAGACGCTCTCGTGTGGAGTGTTCCGGCCGTCCCCCCGGCGCCTCGTGGACGCTGCCCGCCCCCGGGGGTAGGAAGGGGGCACTGCCGACGCGGAGGTACGCCCAGCATGCGGATCTCGATCACCATCCTTCTGACCGACGAGACGATCCGGCCGGACCGGCTGGCGCGGGAACTGGAGCAGCGCGGCTTCGCCGGGCTGTATCTCCCGGAGCACACCCATATCCCGGTCAGCCGGGACACGCCCGCGCCGATGGGCGGGCCGCTGCCGCGGGAGTACGGGCGCACCCTGGACCCGTTCGTGGCGCTGGGCCAGGCCGCCGTCGTGACCGAGCGGCTGACGGTCGCCACCGGCGTCGCCCTCCTCGCGCAGCACGACCCGATCGCGCTGGCCAAGCAGGTGGCCACGCTGGACTTCCTCTCCGGCGGTCGCTTCACCCTGGGCATCGGCTACGGCTGGAACGTGGAGGAGGCCGCGGACCACGGGGTCGAGTGGTCCACGCGGCGCAAGCTGGTCCGGGACCGGCTGCGGGTGATGCACGCGCTGTGGGCGGAGGAGCCGACCGCGTACGAGGGGCGGTTCGCCTCCGTACGAGCCAGTCTGGCGCACCCGAAGCCGGTCAAGGGCGCGCCGCGTACGCTGCTCGGCGGCGCGGCCGGGGCCCGGCTCTTCGCGAGTGTCGCGGAGTTCGCGGACGGCTGGCTGCCGATCGGCGGGTCGGGGCTGGCCGAGTCGCTGGAGGCGCTGCGGCGGGCGTGGGCGGCGGCGGGGCGGGACGGCGAGCCGGTCGTGGTGCCGTACGCGGTGCAGCCTTCGGCCGGAAAGTTGGCCCGGTTGCGGGACTTGGGGGTGTCGGAGGTGGTGGCGGGTGTGCCGTCGGCGGGGGAGGCGGAGGTGCTGCGGACGCTGGACGAGTACGCGCAGTACCTGTGACGGGGCGCCGGGCGGGGCGTACCCGTCCCGCACCGCCTGCCCGCGCCGCCTCCGGAGGGAACCTCCGTCTGACGTGATCAGTGGCACACCGCCCCGGGGCAATCGGTCTGCGGCACTGCCGGTGGTCGCTCGTATGCTCGTTGGATGACTAGCAGCGCACAGGTACCCGGGCAGGGGACGGACCGGGTGGCGGTCCCCACCGGCACCCCCTCTTCCGCCACCGCCCCCACCGCCAACGCCATGCGCCGCGCCCTCAAGCGCGCCCGCGACGGCGTCGCGCTCGACGTCGGGGAGGCGGCGGTGCTGCTCCAGGCGCGCGGCGACGACCTGCGCGACCTGTGCGCGTCCGCCGCCCGGGTGCGCGACGCCGGCCTGGAGGCCGCCGGGCGCCCGGGTGTCATCACGTACTCCAAAAGCGTGTTCATCCCGTTGACGCGCCTGTGTCGCGACAAGTGCCACTACTGCACGTTCGTGACCGTCCCCGGCAAGCTGCGCCGCGCCGGGCACGGCATGTTCATGTCCCCCGACGAGGTGCTGGACATCGCCCGCCGCGGCGCCGAACTGGGCTGCAAGGAAGCGCTGATCACGCTCGGCGACAAGCCGGAGGAGCGCTGGCCCGAGGCGCGCGAGTGGCTGGAGGCCGAGGGGTACGACTCCACCATCGCGTACGTACGGTCGATCGCCATCCGCATCCTGGAGGAGACGGGCCTGCTGCCCCACCTCAACCCGGGCGTGCTGTCGTGGACGGACTTCCAGACGCTCAAGCCGGTCGCCCCGTCCATGGGCATGATGCTGGAGACCACCGCCGAGCGCCTGTGGAGCGAGCCCGGCGGCCCGCACTACGGCTCGCCCGACAAGGAGCCGGCCGTGCGGCTGCGCGTCCTGGAGGACGCCGGGCGCTCCAACGTGCCGTTCACCAGCGGGCTGCTCATCGGCATCGGCGAGACCTACGAGGAGCGCGCCGAGTCGCTGTTCGCGCTCCGCAAGGTGCAGCGCGCCTACCACGGCATCCAGGAAGTCATCGTGCAGAACTTCCGCGCCAAGCCGGGCACGGCCATGGGCGGCATGCCGGACGCCGAGCTGGCGGACCTTGCCGCCACCGTCGCCGTCGCCCGGCACATCCTCGGCCCGTCCGGCTGCCTCCAGGCGCCCCCCAACCTCGTCGACTCCGAGTACACACTGCTCATCGACGCGGGCATCGACGACTGGGGCGGCGTCTCCCCGGTGACGATCGACCACGTCAACCCCGAGCGCCCCTGGCCGCAGATCGAGGAGCTGGCCGAGAAGTCCGCCGCCGCCGGCTTCGTGCTGCGCGAGCGGCTGGCCGTCTACCCGGAGTACGTCGAGCGCGGCGAGCCGTGGCTGGACCCGCGCCTGCTGCCGCACGTGCGCGCGCTGGCCGACCCGGAGACCGGCCTCGCCCGCGAGGACGCCGTGGTCGAGGGCCGCCCCTGGCAGGAGCCCGACGAGGGCTTCTCGATGAGCTCCACGGGCCGTACGGACCTGCACCGCACCATCGACACGGACGGCCGCACCACCGACCGGCGCAACGACTTCGACGAGGTGTACGGCGACTGGGACGCGCTGCGCGAGGCCGCCGCCCCCGGCATGGCGCCCGAGCGCATCGACACGGACGTCCGCGCCGCCCTGGCGCAGGCCGCCGACGACCCGACCCGGCTCACCGACGACCAGGCGCTGGCCCTCCTGCACGCCGACGGCCCGGCGCTGGACGCGCTGTGCGGCATCGCGGACGACCTGCGCCGCGCCACGGTCGGCGACGACGTCACGTACATCGTCACCCGCAACATCAACTTCACCAACGTCTGCTACACCGGCTGCCGCTTCTGCGCCTTCGCCCAGCGCCGTACGGACGCCGACGCCTACACCCTCTCCCTCTCCCAGGTCGCCGACCGCGCCCAGCAGGCGTGGGACGTCGGCGCGGTGGAGGTCTGCATGCAGGGCGGCATCCACCCCGACCTGCCCGGCACCGCGTACTTCGACATCGCGCGCGCCGTCAAGGAACGCGTCCCCGGGATGCACGTCCACGCCTTCTCGCCGATGGAGGTCGTCAACGGCGCGACGCGCACCGGCCTGTCCATCCGCGAGTGGCTGAGCGAGGCCAAGGCCGCCGGGCTGGACACCATCCCCGGCACCGCCGCCGAGATCCTCGACGACGAGGTCCGCTGGGTGCTCACCAAGGGCAAGCTGCCCACCGCCACCTGGGTCGAGGTCGTCAAGACCGCACACGAGCTGGGCATCCGCTCGTCCTCGACGATGATGTACGGCCATGTCGACCAGCCCCGGCACTGGCTCGGCCACCTGCGGCTGCTCGCCGGGATCCAGCAGGAGACCGGCGGGTTCACGGAGTTCGTGACGCTGCCGTTCATCCACACCAACGCGCCCGTCTACCTGGCCGGCATCGCCCGCCCCGGCCCCACCACCCGCGACAACCGCGCCGTGACGGCCATGGCCCGCGTCCTGCTCCACCCGCACATCCCCAACATCCAGACGAGCTGGGTGAAGCTCGGCACGGAAGGCGCCGCCGAGATGCTCCGCTCCGGCGCCAACGACCTCGGCGGCACGCTGATGGAGGAGACCATCTCCCGGATGGCGGGCTCCGGTTACGGGTCGTACCGCTCCATCCAGGACCTGGTCGCCATCGCCGACGCCGCGGGCCGCCCGTCGCGCGCCCGCACGACGACGTACGGACCGGTCCCCGCCGAGCGCGAGGCGGCGGCGCACGCCTCGGACGGGCACCTGCCGGAGCTGCTGCCGGTCGTGGAATAGCGGCGGGTCCCCGGGCGCGGGCGCCTCCGCTACGGTTGCGCCCGGAGCCCGCCGGGGGAGCGCGGCCCCGGGAGGTGAGCGGTGGACCGCAGGCGGCTCTCGCGCCAGGAGCTGATCCGGGCCCGGCACCAGGACGGCTTCGTCGGCCGCGACGGTGAACTGGCCGCGTTCCGCGCCAACCTCGCCCGGGACCCGGCCGCCCCCGATTTCCGGTTCCTGCACCATCTGCACGGCCAGGGCGGCGTCGGAAAGACCTCCCTGGTCCGGCGCTTCGAGCAGATGGCACGCGAGCGGGGCGCGCTGACCGTGTACGTCGACGAGTCGGTGCACAGCGTCCCGGAGGCGATGGCCGAGATCAGCGCCCGGCTCGGCCGCCAGGGCAGCCCGCTGAAGGCCTTCGACAAGCTGCTGGCCACCTACCGGGAGCGGCGCCACGAGGCGGAGGCGGCGCTCGCGGGACCGGACGAACCGGGCGACGGCACGGCGCCGCCCTCACCCGGCAGCATGATCGTCGCCAGGGCGGGCGTGGCGGGCCTGGGCCTGATCCCGGGCGTCGGGCCTTTCGCCGGCGCGCTGGACACCACCCACGTCGCCCGCGGTGCCGAACGGCTGCGCGGCCGGCTCGGCGCCCGGCTGCGCAGCCACGACGACGTACAACTGGTGCTGTCCCCGGTCGAAGCGCTGACCCCGGTCTTCGTACGGGAACTGGGCACCGCCGCCGATGCCGTACCCGTACTGGCGCTCTTCTTCGACACGTACGAGGTGACCGGGCCGCTGCTCGACACCTGGCTGCGCGATGTCCTCTTCAGTGACCGCTACGGGCCGCTGGCGCAGAACGTCGTGGTCGTCCTGGCCGGGCGGGATCCGTTGGACCGGAACTGCTGGGCCGACCATCTCGAACATGTCGCGGACGCGCCGCTGGACGCGTTCACGGAGGCGGAGGCGCGGCAGTTCCTGTCGGCCAAGGACATCACCGACCCCGGCACCGTCGACGCCATCCTGCGGCTCTCCGGCGGCCTGCCGGTGCTGGTCTCGACGCTCGCCGGGACCCGTCCGCGCGCGGCCGACGGCGTGGACGACCCGAGCGATACCGCCGTCGAGCGCTTCCTGAAGTGGGAGACCGACCCGGTGCGCAGGGAAGCGGCGCTGGCCGCCGCCCTGCCGCGCAGCCTGGACGAAGACGTGTACCGGGAAACGGTGGACGCGGAGGCCGCCGGCGACTTCGGCTGGCTGTGCGGGCTGCCGTTCGTGACCGGCCGCGGTGGCCGGTGGCAGTACCACGAGGTGGTCCGTACGGCGATGCTGCGCGTCCAGCGCCGCCGCTCACCGCGCGCCTGGGCCGAGCGGCACGGGCGGCTGGCGCAGGCGGCGCGAAGAGGACGGGAGGAGTGCGCGGGGGGCCGGGACGCGGGCGCGTGCCGCCGGGACGAACGGTGGCGGGAGCTGCGGTTGCGGGAGGTCTATCACGGACTGAGTGCCGATCCGCTGGGGTTTCTGCCCGAGGCACTGTCCGAGGTGACGGCCACCGCTGAGCACGAACCGTCCGCCGTACGCCCGGTCGCGGAGACCCTCAGGCAGGCGGGCGAGGACGGGGCCGTGCCGGAGGTACGCGCCTGGGGCGAGCGGCTGACGGCCGCCCTCGACGGGCCGGACGGGCTGGTGAGCGCCCTCACCGCGCTGCTCGCCCACCCCGGGCTGGACGCCGGGGAGCAGGCACTCGTCCACCACGTACGCGGCCGCGAGCACCGCAAGGCGGAAGCCTGGGAGCAGGCGTTCGCCGACTTCGGCCGGAGCCTGGAGCTGGAGCCGGGCAGTGCGCGGGCGCTGGTCGGCCGCGGGCTGACCCACCGCTACCTGCGGGACTTCGAACGCGCCGCCGAGGACTTCACCCGCGCCTTGGACCTCGACCCGACGTCCGTATCCGCCGCCTTCCAACTCGGCGAAGCCAACCGCCTCATGGGCCGGTTCGAGCGGGCGGTGGCCGTGTTCGACCGGGCACTGGAGCTGGACCCGGCGCACGCACCGGCCCACGGCAGCCGCGCCGTGTGCCTGCGCCGCCTGGAGCGCTGCGAAGAGGCGTTGGCGGGCCTGGAGCGTGCCGTCGAGCTGCGGCCCGAATACGCCTGGGCCATGGCCGAGCTGGGCATGACGTATTGGGCGATGGGCCGGTACGCGCAGGCACAGGCCCAGTTCGACCGGGCGCTGGCCGTCAACCCGGCGTACGCGTGGGCCTACGGGGCGCGGGGAAGCCTCTGCCTCCTGACCGGCCGCCTCGACGCCGCGCTGGCGGACCTCGACCAGGCCGTCCGGCACGGGGCGGCGACCCCCTGGACCCTCGTCCGGCGCGCCGAGGCCCACATCCTGCGCGGAGCGGAGGAAGCCGCGCTCGCCGACTGCGACCGGGCCCTTGCCGTAGACGATCGCAATGCGGCGTCGGACGCGCTCCGGGCCGTACTCCTCGCCAAGAAGGCCGGGTGCCTGCGCCGCACGCACCGGCCGGGCGCGGCGCGCGAGGCCGTCGACGCGGCGTTGTCCCTGGCTCCCGGCGAGTTGCCGGTCCGGTACGAGGACGCGCTGCTCACCGGCGCCGTACGGGGACTACGGGACGCGGCACCGGCGTGGGAGGCGCTGCGGGCCACCGAGATCCGGCCGCCGCGCGGCACCGACTCCACGGGAAACGCCATGGTCGCGGTCGTCAGCCGGTGTGCGCTCGGCGACTGGGAGGCAGCGCACGCTTCGTTCGCCGGGCTGCTGGGCGGCAACGCGGCGTGGGAGCCCATAGCGATGGCGGAGTTCGGAGTGCGCGAGCTGATGGCGCTGTGGCCGGAACCGGGCACGCCGGACGCCGGACGCCTGGAGGCGCTCCGCAGCGTACTGGTGCAGAGGATGGCGGCGGCGGGCCCCGGCACGCACTGAGCGCGCCGCGCCGCTTCACCCGTCCCCGAACTCCGCCTCCGCCTCGTGCTGGAGGATGCACTGCTGCCACTGCGCCAGCGCTTCGGCGCGGTCGCCGCCGGTGTCCTCGGCCGCGGAGATGAGCGCGTCGGCGGCCATCGCGGCCAACCGGACGGTGACCTGGCACACGTCGCGCTGGGAGAGCGGCCGGAGGAGCTCCACGGCACCCTCGCTGTCGCCGGCCAGGGCGCAGGCGACGACGGCCATGGCGGTGCGGTCCCACTCGTACTCGGGCATGGGGGGAGCATGCCCAGGGAGCACCGGCCGCATGACCTCGGTACGCAGGGGGCACGAGTGTGCTGATCAGCACCGGTGTGATCAAAAGCCTCCGCCGGGGTGACTGATCACATAGCGTTCCGTGCTCAAAGTTGACCCTTCTTGGTCGATTACAGTGCTGCGGCGGGGGAGAGTAAGGGTCCCGTAAGGAAAGTTGCGGTGCGCGGGAGGGGACGAAGTGAGCACAGCGGCAGGCGGCGCCGCCATCTGGGGCCGGGCCGAACAGCAGGACTTCCGCAGCCGGGTGCGGGGCTGCCTGCTGGGCGGGGCGATCGGCGACGCGCTCGGCGCGGGCATCGAGTTCGACTCGCTGGACGCGATCCGCGAGGCCCACGGCCAGGAGGGCGTGACGGACTACGTACCGGCCTTCGGGCGGCGCGGCACCGTCACCGACGACACCCAGATGACCCTGTTCACCGTGGACGGGCTCATCCGGGCCCAGGTGCGGCGCGACACCGGCGCCTGGCACCCGCCCACCGACGTGCACCGCGCGTACCTGCGCTGGGCCGCCACCCAGCGCGACTGGGGCCCCGACGAGCGCAGGAAGGACGACGGCTGGCTGGCGCGCGAGGAGTGGCTGTACGCGCAGCGGGCCCCCGGGCGGGCCTGCCTGTCCGGGCTCGGCGACGACGTGATGGGCACCCTGGAGCAGCCCAAGAACCCCCAGTCCAAGGGCTGCGGCGCGGTGATGCGGTCGGCGCCGTTCGGGCTGCTGGTCGGCTGGGAACCCCAGCTGGTCTTCCAGCTCGCCGTCGAGTGCGCCGCCCAGACGCACGGGCACCCGACCGGCTACCTCGCGGCCGGCGCCATGGCGGTGATCACCCACTCGCTGGCCCGCGGCGACGACCTGGACGGTGCCGTGCAGAAGGCGCTCGCCCACCTGGCGACCCGGCCGGGCCACGAGGAGACCGGCGAGGCGCTCAAGGAGGCGCTGGGCGCCGTACGGCAGGGCATGCCGACGCCCGCCCGCGTGGAGTCGCTGGGCGAGGGCTGGACGGCCGAAGAGGCGTTGGCGATCGGCGTGTACTGCGCGCTGGTCGCCGAGGACGTCCGGCACGGGCTGCTGCTGGCGGTCAACCACGGCGGCGACAGCGACTCGACCGGCGCGATCTGCGGCAACCTGCTGGGCACGCTGCACGGCGAGACGGCGCTGCCGCCGGCCTGGCTGGCCGAACTGGAGGGCCGGGCGACGATCCTCCAGCTCGCCGACGACTTCGCCATGGAGATGACGCAGGGCCCGGCCCTGCACGGCCCGGGGAACTCGGCACCGGGCTGGCTGGAGCGCTACCCCCGCGCGTGAAGGACGCGCGCGGCGCAGCCGCGAACGGGGAGGCGCCGAGTTCCCAACACCGCTCCCAATGCCCCGCTTTGGGAGCGTCTTGGTCGACAAACCCGCCCCGCGCATGCGAGAACAGCGTGGGGGCCGCGGGGGGCGGCCCGTACCGAGGCGTACGAGGGGGAGACAGACCATGGGCCGCTACCTGCTGCGCAGGCTGGCCGGGTACCTGGTCCTGGTGGTCGTGGCGGCGTCCCTGACGTACTTCCTGGCGGCGCTCGCCCTGAACCCGCGGGCCAAGTTCGACGGCCGCAACCCGCCGCTGCCCGAAGCCGCCGTCACCAGGACCCTCGACGACTACAACATGAACCCGGACACGCCGGTGGTGGCCCGCTTCGCGCACTGGGCGGGCGACGTCGTACACGGCGACCTCGGCCGGACCCTCGACGGCGACTCGGTCAACGACGACTTCGGCCGCCGGGTCGGCGTCAGCACCCGGCTGCTGTTCCTGGCCACCCTCGTCGGCTCGGCCCTCGGCGTGGCCGTCGGCGCGTACGGCGCGATCCGCCAGTACCGTTTCTCCGACCGGTTCTCCACCCTCGCCTCGTTCTTCGTCCTGGCCATGCCGGTCTTCGTCATCGGCGTGGCGCTCAAGATCGGTGCCACGGCGCTCAACGACGGCACACAGACGATCAAAGTGCTGGGCGAGTACGACGCGCAGTACGCCGGCCGCTGGGACCCCGCAGCCCTCCTCAACCGCGCCCAGCACCTGCTCCTGCCCGCACTCACCCTGATCGTCGTGCAGGTCGCCCTCTACAGCCGCTACCAGCGCAGCACCATGCTGGACGTGCTCGGCGCCGACTTCCTGCGCACCGCGCGCGCCAAGGGCCTGCGCCGCCGCACGGCCCTGGTCCGGCACGGGCTGCGCACCGCGGTCCTGCCGGTCGTACCGCTGCTCGTCTACAACATCGTGCTGCTGTTCGCCGGCGCCACCTTCGTCGAGAAGACCTTCGGCTGGCACGGCATGGGCGAACTGCTCGTCGACTCGGTCACGCGGCAGGACGTCAACTCGGTCGCCGCCGTCGGCCTGTTCACCGCGGCCCTGGTGCTGGTCGCGGGGCTGTTCTCGGACCTCCTGTACGCGGCGCTCGACCCCCGGGTACGCGTCCGGTGACCCGCGCCGCCGGCACCCGCCGCACGTCGCGGGCCCGCCTCACCGCCCGCCGCTTCGCGCGCAACCGGCTCGCCCTGTGCGGCCTCGCGCTGCTCGTCCTGCTCTTCCTCGCCGCGTACGCGGGCCCGCTGCTGAGCCCCTGGGACCACCGCACCCACGACTTCCTCAACTTCCTGTCCGGGCCGTCCGCCGAACACTGGTGGGGCACCACGCAAAGCGGCCTCGACCTGTACGCGCTCACCCTGCGCGGCCTTCAGAAGTCCCTGGTCATCGGCATTCTCGTCGGCCTCCTGTCCACCTTCTTGTCGGCCGTCGCCGGGGCCTTCGCCGGCTACTTCGGCGGCTGGACCGACCGCGTCCTGACCGGGGCCGTCGACCTGCTGCTCGTGATGCCCGCGTTCCTGGTCGTCGCCGTCCTGTCGCCGCTCGTACGCGGCTCCGGCTGGCCGGTCTTCGTCGTCCTGCTGGCCGCCTTCAGCTGGATGATCACCGGCCGGGTGGTGCGCAGCGTGACGCTCACCCTCAAGGAACGCGAGTACGTCAAGGCCGCCAGGTACATGGGCGTACCCGCGCCGGTCGTCATCTTCCGGCACATCCTCCCCAACCTGTCCTCGCTGCTGATCGTCGAGGCGGTCATCCAGGCCGGGGCCGCGGTCATCGGGGAGAGCGGCCTGTCGTACTTCGGGTTCGGTGTGCAGCCGCCCGACGTGTCCCTGGGCACGGTCATCGCCGACAACACCAACATGGCCGCGAGCTACCCGTGGCTGTTCTTCTTCCCCGCCGGATGCCTGGTGCTCATCGGCGTCTCCCTCGCCTTCATCGGTGACGGGCTGCGCGACGCGCTGGACCCCGACGCGGCGGGCGCGCAGGCCCGCGCCAAGCGGCGTACGCGGCGCGTGCCCCGTACGGCCGGTGGCGCGCCCACGGAAGGCCGCCGGTGACCGAACAGCACACCGGCCCCGCCGCCACGGCCGCACGCGCCGCCCTCCGGGTCACCGACCTGCACGTCACCTTCCCCGGCGAGAGCGGCCCGGTGCACGCCGTACGCGGCCTGGACTTCGCCGTACGGCCCGGCGAGGTCCTCGGCATCGTCGGTGAGTCCGGCGCGGGCAAGTCCGCCACCGCGCAGGCCGTCCTCGGGCTGCTGCCGGACGGCGCCGGGGTACGGGGCTCCGTCGAGCTGGACGGCCGGGAACTGCTCGGCCTCGGCGACGCCGCGCTGTCCGAAATCCGCGGCAACGGCATCGGCATGGTCTTCCAGGACCCGCTGTCCGCCCTCACGCCCGTCTACAGCGTCGGCAGCCAGCTGGTCGAGGCGCTCCGCGTCCACCAGGACCTGAGCCGCAAGGCCGCCCGTGCGCGCGCCGTCGAACTCCTGGACCTCGTCGGCATCCCCGACCCGCACCGCCGCGCCGACGCCTTCCCGCACGAGTTCTCCGGCGGGATGCGGCAGCGCGCCGTCATCGCCATGGCCATCGCCAACGAACCGCGGGTCATCGTCGCGGACGAGCCGACCACGGCCCTGGACGTCACCGTCCAGGCGCAGATCCTGGACGTGCTCAGGACGGCCCGGGAGGCGACCGGCGCCGCGATCGTCCTGATCACCCACGACCTGGGGGTGGTCGCCGGGTTCGCGGACCGGGTGCAGGTCGTGTACGCGGGGCGGCCGGTGGAGTCCGGGACCGTGGACGAGATCTACTACCGGCCCCGCATGCCGTACACGATCGGACTGCTGGGCGCCACGCCGCGCCTGGACGGCCCCGTGGACGAGCCGCTGGTGCCGGTCCCCGGCACGCCGCCGCCGCTGTCCGCCCTGCCGCCCGGCTGCCCCTTCGCGCCGCGCTGCCCCGTCGCCGTGGACCGCTGCCGGGAGACCGAGCCCGCACCGGCGCCCGCCGTGGGCGGCGGGCACACCGTCGCCTGCCACCGGAGCGAGGAGATCGCCGCGGGGACGCTGCCGCGGTCGGGCATCTTCGCCGGGCGCGCGCCTACGGGGGCGAATCGAACGAACCCGTCCCCCCACCGGGGGATTACCCAGGCGCACCCGCGGACAACCGCCCCACCCCCACCCCCACCCCCCTCCCCGCCCGAACCAGCCACCCCGCCCGCGCCCTCCGACGCCGTACGGGCACCACGCGACCGGCGCCCCGTCGTGCTGGAAGTCGACGGGCTCGTCAAGCACTTCCCGCTGACCCGCGGCACGTTCGTCAAGCGGACCACCGGTACCGTGCGGGCCGTCGACGGCATCAGCTTCGCCGTGCGGGAGGGGGAGGCGCTCGCCCTGGTCGGCGAGTCCGGGTGCGGCAAGACCACCACCCTGATGGAGATCATGGACCTGGCGGCCGGGCAGGCGGGCACCGTCCGGCTCTTCGGCCGGGACGTACGGGACCTGGACCGCGCCGGCCGCAGGCGCCTGCGCCGCGACCTCCAGATCGTCTTCCAGGACCCGACGGCCGCCCTCGACCCCCGGATGCCCGCCGGCGACATCCTCGCCGAGCCGCTGCGCACCCACCGCTGGCCCAAGGACCGGATCGCCGCCCGCGTCCCCGAACTCCTGGAGACGGTCGGCCTCGACGCCGGGCACGCCGACCGCTACCCGCGGGAGTTCTCCGGCGGCCAGCGCCAGCGCATCGCCATCGCCCGTGCCCTCGCCCTGGAGCCCCGGCTGCTCGTCCTCGACGAGCCGGTCTCCGCCCTCGACGTCTCCGTACAGGCCGGTGTCCTCAATCTCCTGGACACCCTGCGGGCCCGGCTGGGCTTGAGCTACCTCCTCGTCGCCCACGACCTGTCCGTCGTCCGGCACACCGCCGACCGGGTCGCGGTGATGTACCTGGGCCGCATCGTGGAGTCGGGGGACAGCGCGGCGGTCTTCGCGGCGCCGTCGCACCCGTACACGCAGGCACTGCTGTCCGCCGTGCCGCTGCCCGACCCGCGCAAGGAGCGGGCCCGTACCCGCGTCCTGCTGGGCGGGGACCTGCCGAGCCCGGCCGACGTGCCGTCCGGCTGCCGCTTCCGGGGCCGCTGCCCGCTGTACGCGGCGCTCGGCGCGCCGGAGCGGCGGCGCTGCCGGGAGCAGGACCCGCCGCCGCGGCCCGTGGCGGCCGGCCACGAGGCGGCCTGCCACTACGCGTCGCCGCCGGGAGGAGGCTGAAGAACCCCTCCTGTGCCGCGCGTCCCTGTGCTCCCGTCAGTCCAGCCGAGAAAGGGAATGTCTCCGCAATGAAGCCCAACAGAGTTCCGCTCGCCCTCGTCGCCGCCGTCGCGGTGTCGTCATTGGCGCTGACCGCCTGCGGCAGCCCGGACGACAAGGGCGACGGCGGCAAGCCGACGAAAGCGCCGCAGACCACCGCGCTGGACATCAACAAGACCGACCCGGCGCGGCTCACGCAGGGCGGCACGCTGAACTGGGCGATCGACCAGTTCCCCGTGCAGTTCAACGAGATCGAGGCGGACGGCAACCAGGCCGCCACCAACGTCGTCATCGAGGCCCTGATGCCGTCGCTGTGGCACTCGGCACCCAACGGTGAGCAGGTGCCCAACAAGGCGTTCCTGCTGGACGCCGCCGCCCGTACGGAGGGCGGCCAGCAGATCGTGACGTACCACCTGAACCCCAAGGCGAAGTGGTCCGACGGCACTCCGATCACCTACCGGGACCTGGAGGCCAACGTACGGGCCATGAGCAGCAAGGACGCGGCGTTCAAGGTCGGCTCCCCGGCCGGGTACGAGGACGTGTCGTCCGTGCGCAAGGGCAAGGACGACCACGAGGCCGTCCTGACCTTCGACAAGCCGTACGCGGACTGGCGCGCCCTGTTCGCCGCGCCCAACAACACCCCGCTCTACCCGGCGAAGTACATGGCCGACGCCAAGGGCTTCACCACCGGCTACCTCAACCAGGTCCCGGTCACCGCCAACGCGTACAAGCTCGCGGGCATCGACAAGACCGCGCAGACCGTCACCGTGGTCCCCGACCCCGCGTGGTGGGGCGACAAGCCCAAGCTGGACAAAATCGTCTTTCATGCGATGACGACCGAGTCGATGCCCGCCGCCTACGCCAACGGCGAGATCGACTACTTCGACCTGAACGCCGGCGTCGCCGCCTACAAGCAGGCCTCGGGGGTCACGTCCGGCGAGATCCGCGAGGCCGGCGGCCCCAACTACCGGCACCTGACCTTCAACGGCAAGAGCCCCAGGCTCAGCGATCCCCACGTGCGCAAGGCGCTGTTCAAGGCCACCGACCGCGACACGCTCGTGAAGTCCGGTGTCAAGGGCCTGAACTGGGAGGCCAAGCCGCTGGACAACCACTTCCTCGTGCCCAACCAGAAGGGCTACCAGGACAACGCGGGGGACCTCGCCGCGTACGACCCCGAGGCCGCGGGCCGGATGCTGGACGAGGCGGGGTGGAAACTCGACGGGAAGGTCCGCAAGAAGGGCGGCGAGGAGCTGAAGCTGCGCTTCGTCATCCCCACCGGTCAGCCCGCGTCGAAGAACGAGGCCACCATCCTGACCCAGATGTGGGCCCGGGTCGGTGTCCAGCTGGACGTCAGGACGGTGCCCGTCAACGAGTTCTTCGACAAGTACGTGACCCCGGGTGACTACGACGTGGCGCCCTACAGCTTCTCCCGCACGCCGTTCTCCGCGACCGGGTCCAGCAACATCTACGCCAGTGACGGCGGCAGCAACAACTCCAAGGTCGGCAGCGCGAAGCTGGACGGGCTGCTGGAGAAGGCCGGCAGCAGCACCGATCCGGCCGCGGCCCTGGAGGCCGTGAACGAGGCGGACGCGGAGGCGTGGCGGCTGGCGGGCGTGCTGCCCACCTACCAGCTCCCCGAGATCACCGCGGCCAAGAAGAACCTGGCCAACCTCGGTGCGCAGGGCATGGCGGACATCACCTACGAGCACATCGGCTACACGAAGTAACTCACTTCCGTGCCGCACGGTGGCCGGGCCCGCCGACCGGCCCGGCCGCCGTGCGGGCGGCGCCCGCGCCACCGGCGGCGCCGTCCTCGTCGCCGTCCCCGCCGGAGTTGATGCGGGCCAGCACCGCGTCCCGCTCCGGCGTGTCCTCCGGCTTGAGGAAGCCGACGAGGACGTACAGGACCAGCGAGGTCGCCACCGGCGCGGCGATCTGGGCCTGGAGGCGGACACCGGACAGGCCGTAGGTGGTGAGCCAGAAGGCGAACAGACCCGCCGCCCAGGACACCAGCGCCGCGGTCGGCCCCGACCGCCGGAACCGCGGCACCATGCCCAGCAGGAACGGGATCGCGATCGGCCCCACCAGCCCGGCCACCCACTTGATGACGACGGTGATGATGTCCTTGAACGCGGGCGAGTCGACCTGGGTGGCGACGGCCATCGACAGGGCGAGGAAGGCGACGGTCGACAGGCGCGCGGCCAGCAGCCCCGCCCGGTGCGACCAGGCGGCCGCCTTCGCGCCCAGCTTCGGCAGCGCGGGCGCGATGTCCCGGGTGAAGACGGCGGAGATCGCGTTGGCGTCGGAGGAGCACATGGCCATCGTGTGCGAGAAGAAGCCGACGACCACCAGGCCCAGCAGGCCGTGCGGCAGGAGACGCTCGGTGAGCAGCGCGTACGAGTCCGACGCGTCCGGCTTCTGCGCCTTCACCAGCAGCGGCGCCACCCACATGGGGAAGAAGAGCACCGCCGGCCACACGAACCACAGGGCAGCGGACAGCCGCGCCGAGCGCCGCGCCTCGCGGGCGCTGCGGGTGGCCATGTAGCGCTGCGCCTGGTTCCACATCCCGCCGCTGTACTCGAACGTCTTGATGAAGAGGTACGCGAGCAGGAACGTCAGCGTGTACGGGCCGGCCGTCGGCTGTGTGTGGCTGTCCGGCAGCCGGTCCCACACCGTCCACAGCGCGCTGACGCCACCCAGCTCGGCCAGCACGGTGACCAGCATCGCGGCGCCCGCCAGCAGCTGGATGACGAACTGCCCCAGTTCGGTGAGCGCGTCCGCCCACAGGCCGCCGACCGTGCAGTAGACGCCGGTGACGACTCCGGTGATCAGGATGCCCTGGTTGAGGGTGAGGCCGGTGAAGACGGACAGCAGGGTGGCGATCGCCGCCCACTTCGCGCCCACGTCCACGATCTTCAGCAGCACGCCGGACCAGGCCAGCGCCTGCTGCGTGGGCAGGTTGTAGCGGCTCTTGAGGTACTCCAGCGGCGAGGCGACGTGCAGGCGCGAGCGCAGCCGGTTCAGGCGTCCGGCGAAGAGCCGGGCGCCGATGGCGATGCCGACCGCGATGGGGAAGGACCACGTGACGTAGGACGTGACGCCGTACTGGTAGGCGATGCCCGCGTAACCGGTGAACATCACGGCGCTGTAGCCCGACATGTGGTGCGAGATGCCGGACAGCCACCAGGGCATCCGGCCGCCCGCGGTGAAGAAGTCGGAGACGTCGTCCACGCGCTTGTGGGACCACACGCCGATCGCGACCATCACGCCGAAGTAGCCGACGAGCACGGCCCAGTCGAGACTGCCCATGTCCCCTCCAGGGGTCCGCCTTGTGAACGGGGAGACACGTCGGCGTACGGTCCGCGGGGCGGTATCCCCTGCGTGAGCGGGGACTTCGGGGATTGAACCGCTCGTGAAGAGGGGCGGTCAAGGGCGCGTGTGGTCAAGGATGTGAACTGCTATCAGTGCGGCGAACATACGCGGATGACGGCGGCAGGGCTGGAACGGCTGCTAGCGCATGACCTCACCGGCGTTCACCAGCAGTGACTGGCCGGTGATCGCCCGCGCCCGGTCGGAGGCCAGGAAGACCGCGCTCTGCGCGACATCGGCGTCCGTCGCCATCTCGGGGAGCGCCATCCGCGCGGTGAGCCGGCCCAGCACCTCCGACTCCGGTACGTCCTCGGCGTCCGCCGCGTACCGGACGTACGCCTCGACCGGCGGGCCCCACATCCAGCCCGGCTGCACGGTGTTCACCCGGATCCGGCGCGGCCCCAGCTCGCGCGCGAGCGAGTACATCGCCGAGACCAGCGCGCCCTTGGAGGCCGCGTAGGCGGCCTGCCGCACCTCGGACGGCGCGGCGACCGAGGACTGCGTTCCGACGAACACCACCGACCCGCCGCCGCGCTCCGTCATCGACGGCAGGCAGGCGCGCGTCATGCGCAGGGTGCCGAAGAGGTTGACGTCCACGACCCGGCGCCAGGCCGCGAAGTCGGCGTCCGCCAGCCCGCCGAAGAGCGAGTCCAGCGCGGCCACGTGGACGACGGCGTCGATGCCGCCGAAGCGCTCGGCCGCGAGCGCGGCCAGCGCCGCGCACTGCTCCTCGTCCGCGATGTCCGTCACCCGCCAGGCGACGCGTTCACCCGACGGATCGGCCAGCGCCGCCGTCTCGGTGAGGCGGGACTCCGTACGGGCGCCGAGCGCCACCGAAGCGCCGTCCCGCGCGCACGCCAGCGCCACCTGGCGGCCGAGCCCGGCGCCGACGCCCGACACCACGACGGTCTTGTCCCGCAGCAGCACGCGCGCCTCCCCGGCCGGGTCCCAGCCGCCTAAAGTGACGGCCCATCAGGTTAGGCCGTCTCCGCTCCCCTCCTCAACTGATGCGGCGTCAGCTACACCTGGGGGTCATGACCCATGACCCCGGCAAGGACGGGCGTACGGACACCCGGAGCGAGACCCACGCCGAACTGGCCGCCGTCGGCCCGTACGGCGTGCACCCCGGGCACGCGCTGATCACCATGGTCGAGCCGCACCCCGGCCACGAGCGCGCCTACAACCGCTGGTACGAGGACGACCACTACATCGCCGGCGCGATGGCGATGCCGTGGATCTTCGCGGGCCGCCGCTGGGTCGCCACCCGCGACCTGCGGCGCCTGCGCTACCCGGCACGGTCCGCCGTCGCCCGCCCGGTCACGGCGGGCTGCTATCTCGCCACCTACTGGATCACCGAAGGCCGCCACGGCGACCACATGCGCTGGACCGTCGCCGTCAACCAGCGGCTGAACCGCGACGGCCGGGTCCACCACGACCGTACGCACGTCTTCACGGCCTTCCAGGACCACGCCACCACGGTCTACCGGGACGGGGCGCGCGGCCCGCGCGACTTCCACGCGCTGGACCACCCGTACGCCGGGCTGGTCCTCGAAGTGGTCGACGCGCCGGACCCCGGGGGCCTGGCCGCGCTCCTGGAGTGGCTGCGCGGCGAACGGCTGCCGCGCCGCCTGGCGGGCTCGCCCGCGGCCATGGTGACGGTCTTCACGCCCGTGCCGCTGCCCGGCGACCGGATGCCGTACGTACGGCAGGTGGAGGGCGTCGGCACCCGGCTGACGCTGTTGTGGTTGCTCCAGGAGGACCCGCGCGCGTGCTGGGCGCCGTGGTTCACGGGGCTCGACGGGGAGGTCGCGGCGGCGGGCCTGGGGCGGGTGGAGCTGGTCGCGCCGTTCCTGCCCACCGTGCCGGGGACCGACCGGTACGTGGACGAACTGCGCTGAGGCGGGGAGGAGGGGGCGGGGAGGTCAGGGGCCGGGCGGATCCGTCCGGCCCCTGACCGAGGCCGAACCCCCTCGGCCGGGACGGCGATCCAGTCGAGAGGGCTCTGGGTGGTGCTCGTCATGCGGTGTGGCACGAGCGGTTCGTGCCATGCGGCCGACCGGATCAGGTCAGGTCGTACGCGCCTTTGCCCACACCCGCCACGAAGGTGTTCCACGCGGAGGTGCCGAACGTGAGGCGGGGGCCGTCGGGGTCCTTGGAGTCACGGACCGCGATGGCGGCGGGCGCCGGTACGGCGATCTCGACGCAGGCACCATTGCCACCGGAGTACGAGGACTTCGTCCAGGAGAATGCGGAATTGGGCTTGCTGGCCATGTTCACTCCGACTCGCTCTGAGTTGCACCGCGTTGCCGCGGATTCGGTAGTACCGACGCTACGCGCCAACATCACGGAGGGCAGGAGCAGTTCACTCATTCGAATGGCATATTTCTTGATCCCTTTTCAAGCGCCTGGGTCCCGGTGTACGGTGCCGAACCGCTTGGCGGAATCTCGGATTCAGCCGGATGGCAGGCCGGAATCAGGTCATGCTGTCCGCGTGTTTCTTCGCCGCCGAGGCGATGAACTCCCGGCTCTGGTCCGCGCTCAGCGCCTGGGCCCGCAGATGCTCGTACATGATCGTGTACTTGTGCACGTCGTTGGTCTTCTCCAGGTACAGGTCACTGGTGACGCCCTCGATGTAGACCACGCTCGAATCGGCCGCGTCGTCGAACTCCAGGATCGAGAACGTCCCCGACATGCCCGCGTGCGCGCCCGTGTCGTACGGCAGCACCTGCACCGTCACATGCGGCAGATTGCTCACCTCCACGAGGTGGTCCAGCTGCTCGCGCATGATCAGGTGGCTGCCCACGACCCGGCGCAGCGCGCTCTCGTCCAGTACGACCCACAGCCGCAGCGGGCTGTCGGGGTGGTTGACCCGCTCCTGGCGCCGCATCCGCACCTGGATGCGCTTGTCGAGCTGCTCCTGGGTCAGCTCGGGAACCGTGCCGGGAATGACGGCCTCGGCGTACCCGGGCGTCTGGAGCAGGCCCGGCACGAGCAGCGACTCGTACACCCGCAGCGAGGCCGCCTCGGTCTCCAGGCCGATGTAGACGCTGTACGGGATGTCGCCGAACGCGTGCCACCAGCCCTGCTGGCGGGAGTCCTTGGCCATCTGCATCAGCGAATCGACGACGCGGTGGTCCTCGACCTCGTAGACCCCGCACAGGTCACGGACGTCCCGCTGGCTGATGCTGCGGCGGCCGTTCTCCAAGCGGCTGATCTTCGACTGCGACACGAGCAGGCGCTCGGCTACCTCTTCCGCCGTCATGCCTTTGAGCTCGCGGAGCCGGCGCAGCTCCTGGCCCAACCGGCGTCGCCTGACGGTGGGATTGATATTGGACGCCACGGGACGTGCACCTCCGGCTCCGTACTGCTGTTTTCTCCTGCTCAGCAGATTGCCATCCCAGGTCCGCGCAGCGCAGTGGAATGGACACACAAGGCGAGCGGACGTGCGCACGGGGTGGCGGCCCGGCCGCCGTCCGGAACGGCCGGCCCGCCACCCCGCGCTTGCTGCGGCTCCCGGAACGGGACGGTGGGGACGGTGGTGCGTGGTGTGCCTGCTTCGCGCGATCTATCCGCGCCACGTGATCCATCTGCGCCACGTGATCTGCTGGTGCCAGCGCACTACTGGTGCCAGTGCACTGCCTGTGCTGTGCCGGGGCGCCCGGCGACGCTCGCTGACGCGGGACGTCAGCGGGCACCGACGCGGGCCATGGACCCGTGCCGTGGCTGGACCGGTACGCCCGACGGTTCCGCCGCGACGCGGGTCGCGGGCTGCCGGCCCGCTCCCGGGCCCGGCCCGGACGCCGCCACCGGTGCGCGCCTCGGCTGCGCCGCGACGCCGTTCTGCACATCCATGACGGCATGTGCGACCAGCCCGCCCATCGGGTCGTGCCGGATCAGGTCCCGGAGGCGGGAGCGCGAGGAGCGCCCCTCGTTGCCGGGATACAGGTGCTTGCCGAGTCCGACCGCGTGGGCCAGCGCGGCGAGCGCCGCGGTCCGCGGGTCCGGCGGTACGCCGGTGCGGATCGCGTTGTCCAGCCGGTTCTTGATCTCCCGGCTGATCGCCGTGTCCGTCGCCTGGTAGCGAGTCGTCGGCAGCACCCCGCACATCTGACCCGCCACGGCATGCACCATGCCGCACCGCTCCAGATGCGTGAGATACGTCTGGCGCAGCCCCAGCCGGGGCCCGCCGATCCAGTGGACGGCGCGCACCGGGCTGCCGCGGCGTCGCAGCAACTCAAGCGCGGAGTCCAAAGTCGGATCTCCGGTCGGCCGTGGCAGCACCACGGCGATACGATCCCCGTCAGGGGCTATCCGTCCGGCCAGAGCCAGCTCTACTAGCTGGGCCCCGGCCAGACCGAGGTCGAGCGACTGCGGCTGCGCTGTGGTTCCCGTTGCCGGGTCCAAAGCGAGCAGCAGAAGCTCCTCCGGAATTGTTCTGCGGCTCCTGCCCATCCATGCCTCCCCGCGTGGATGAATGACAGGGTGACCCCTCTCACATTCATCTGTCGAGAGTGCGTGGTGGGTTAGGCAGGGAACCTGTAGGTATGTCGTTCTCGTCTATCACCTTGGCGACGCCTTCTGTGGGGCGGGGCGCCCATCGTTTCGCGTGGCGGTGAGGGCGCGCCCCGCGGACACAGGACACTTGGGAACACTGGGCCAGACAGAGCGCGACGTATCGCGACGTGTGAAGGAGACATAGGTGGCGGGCGAGTCCCCCGGCAAGCCGGAGCAGAAGCAGTCGTCGGGGGAGACGGCGGGGAGCGAACGCGATCCGCGACTTGCGGTCTTCCGTGAACCGAAGGCCGGGCAGGCCGGGCCGGAACCGAAGAACGGCACGGCGGACGACGCCGATGCCGAGGCTGCGGACGGCACGGACAAGACGAAGAAGAAGGCCGACGAGCCCGTCAAGGGCGATAAGGGCGGCAAGGGCGGCAAGGGCGACAAGGCGGAGAAGCCCGCCGCGGAGCCGGCGGCGCCCGGCGGCGAGGGCCGTGACGAGCGGCTGCGAGAGGCGGTCGCCGCCTGGGTGGCGACCACGGACGACGAGGACGCGCCCGACGAGGACGCCACCGAAGACGGCGCTTCCGGGGACGACGCCAAGGCCGGAGCGGAAACGCGTGCGAAGGCTGAGGCGGACGAGGCTCCGGTGACGAAGGCGTCGAAGGGCGACGCCGAGGAGAAGGCCGGGGACGCCCCCGAGGAGGCTGCCAAGCGCGCCCCCAAGGACGCCCCCAAGGGCACCTCGAAGGCTGCTGAGGGCTCGGACGAGGGTGAGTCCGAGGCCGAGCCCAAGGGCGCGTCCAAGGGCGCGTCCAAGGGTGCTTCCAAGGCCACTGAAGCCGCCACGAAGAGCACCTCCGGTGCGGCGGCCGAGGACAAGCCGAAGGCGGTGGACCAGCCGACGGCCATCTTCAAGGTGCCGAGTGCGGAAGAGCCCGCCGACGACGCGACCCGGGCGTTCTCGATCGCAAAGCAGAAGGGTTCGGACGTCGACGGACCGGCGAAGTCCGCCAAGGACGCCGGCAAGCCCGGCAAGGCCGGAAAGTCCGAAGCCGAGGACGCCGGGCCCGACGCGAAGGCCGACGCGAAGGCCGAGCCCAAGCCTGAGTCCAAGCCCGAGCCCAAAACCGGTGCCAAGGCCGAACCCAAGGCCGAAAAGCCCGGCGGCAAGCCGGCGGGCAAGCCTGCGGCCGACCAGCCGACCACGGCGATCAAGGCCGTACGGCCGCCCGGCGCCGCGGAGTCGGACGGCGAGCGGACCAGCCAGTTCGTGGCCCTGAAGTCCACCGACCCGCAGCCGATCAAGCCGCCGCGGCCCGTCACGGGCGACAAGCCGGGCAAGGCCGGCAAGTCCCCGGCCAAGGACACTGCGAAGACCGAGGGCAAGCCCGGCGCCGGGACCGACGCCAAGGCGGGTACGAAGGCGGGCGCGCAGCCCGCTGCCGAGCCGGACGTCGCGCCGGGCACGAAGTGGGGCGCGAAGGCCGCCGCCCAGACCGAGGCGAAGGCCACCGCGCCCGAGGCGCCCGCCGCCGCGGCGTCCACCGGCGCCACCGCGCTGCCCGACTCCGAGCGGACCAAGCAGCAGCCGCTGCCGCCGCTGGACCTGCTGGCGCAGCTGACCAACACCCCGCCGCCGCCCGAGACGCCGATGCGTACGGTCGCCCGCCGGTTCAAGATCTGGACCCCGCTGGTACTGCTGCTGCTGGTCGTCTTCGTGGTCGTGCAGCAGGTGCGGCCGCTGCCGGGACCGTCGCTGGCGCTGAGCGGGAAGACCTCGTTCACGTTCGAGGGCGGCTCGTTCCAGATGCCGTGGCCGAAGGAGGGCCAGGCCGCGGCGAAGGTCGTGGGTGCGGGCAGCCTGGGCACGTACGGCGATGAGAAGCCGGTGCCCACGGCGAGCGTCGCCAAGATCATGACCGCGTACGTCGTGCTGAAGAACCACCCTCTGAAGGCCAAGGAAGAGGGCCCGAAGATCACGATCGACGCGAAGGCGGTCCAGGAGGGGAACGCGCCGGGCGAGTCGACGATCCCGGGGCTCAAGGAGGGTCAGCAGTACAGCGAGGCGAAGATGCTCCAGATGCTGATGATCCACTCGGCCAACAACATCGCCCGTGCGCTGGCCCGCTGGGACGCCGGTTCGGAGCAGGAGTTCGCCAAGAAGATGAACGCCGCGGCCAAGGACCTCGGCATGAAGAACACCACGTACACCGACCCCAGCGGCCTGACCAAGACCACCGTCAGCACCGCCGTCGACCAGCTCAAGCTGGCCGAGGAGGTCATGAAGCTGGACGCCTTCCGGCCGATCGTCGCGCTGCCCGACGCCAAGGACGGGCTGCCCGAGCGGATCTTCAACGCCAACGGCCTGATCGCGCGGAACCCCGAGCTGAGCGTCAAGGGCATCAAGACCGGCTCCAGCACGGCGGCCGGCGGGGCGCTGGTGTGGGCGTCCTACAAGGGTGTGGACGGCAAGGACCAGCTGATCCTCGGCGCGACGATGGCACAGCACGCCAAGGGTCCGGACACCAACGGCACGGCCAGCCTCGCGCTGGTCCAGGACCGCACCAAGCCCATGATCGAAGCCATCCGCAACGCCCTCACCTCCGCCACCACGGTGAAGAAGGGCCAGGTCGTCGGCTATGTGGACGACGGTGTGGGTGGGCAGACGCCCGTCGTGGCGACGAAGGACCTGAAGGCGATCGGCGTCCCCGGACAGAAGATCGACTTCAAGATCGGTGCCGCCGCCGGCACGTCCGTCCCGCACGAGGCGAAGGCCGGCACGGTGGTCGGCGAGCTGACCGTCGGCACCGGCTCCAGCGCGGCGAAGGTGCCGGTGGCCCTTCAGGAGGACCTCGCCGAGCCGACGTTCGGCGCGAAGCTGACCCGGGTCGGCTGAGGCGGAGACCGTCATCGACGTAGCGCAGACCGCGTACGCGTCCCCCGCGCGCGCCAGAGGAATCTGGGCGTTGCGGGGGGCCGTCGCGTTGTACCCCGTCATCTTGATGCTGCTGCTGGGACTGTGGGGCATTCGCCGCCAGGGCAGCATGTGGCGGGACGAGGCGGTCACGTACGACATGGCGCACCGCACCTTGTCCGAGCTGTGGCCGACGCTCCAGACCGTCGACGCGGTGCACGGCCTCTACTACGTGCTCATGCGCGGCTGGTTCCTCGTCTTCGATGGTGGTGTGGTGGCCCTGCGGCTGCCGTCCGTGTGCGCTATGGCGGTGGCCGCCGCCGGCGTTGCGCTGCTGGGCAGGGAGCTGGCGGGGCGGCGCGCGGGTCTCTTCGCGGGGTTCGTCTTCGTCCTGCTGCCGATGGTGCAGCAGTACGCGCAGGAAGGGCGTAGTTACGCGCTGGTCTGCGCCCTGGTGGTGTGGTCCACCTACTTGTTGGTGCGGGTCGCCGCCCGGCCGTCCAGGCGGCTGTGGGCGGGCTATGCGGCGCTGTCCCTCGCCGCCTGCCTGATGCACGAGTTCGCCGTGCTGGTACTGCCCGCGCACGGCGCCGCGGTCGTCCTGTCCGGCCTGCCGCGCCCGGTCCGGCGTGCCTGGTGCCTGGTGGCCGGCGCGGTGATCATGGGGCTGGTCCCGCTGGCCCTGTTCAGCATGGGGCAGAGCGAGCAGCTCAGCTGGTTGCAGTGGCCGAACCCGGTCCAGCTGGTCACCTTCACCGTCCTGGTGCTGGGCGGCCTGCTGTGTTCCCGCGTCCCGGTCGGCCGGGCGGGCCTGCGGCGGCTGCGGCTGCGGCCGGTCGCGCTGCCGCTGCTGATCCTGCCCACGGCACTGCTGGTGCTGCTCTCGCAGCTCAAGCCGATCTACGTGGACCGCTACGTCCTGTATTACGTCACCGGGTTCGCCCTCCTGGCGGGCGCCGCGCTCGACTGGGTGCTGCGGCCGGCCGGGCACCGCGGCCAGACCCGGCGCCGGCTGCTGTACAGGTCGACGGCGCTCGCCCTGGCCGTCGTGCTGCTCGTACCCGTCAACGTCTTCCTGCGCAGCCCGCAGAGCCGTACCGACGACGCCATCGCGGTGACCGGGGCCGTCAAGGAGCTGTCGTCGCCGGGCGACGGGCTGCTGTTCCAGCCGGCCCGGCGGCGGGTGTGGGCGGCGGCCGTGCCGCACGAGTTCCACCGCCTGAGCGACCTGGCGCTGGACCGGAGTCCCGTCGCCTCGCACACCCTGTACGGCACGGAGCTGTCCGGCGACCGGATCCACGCCCGGATGCTGGCGGCGCGCCGCATCGTCGCGGTCGGCGACCCGGAGGGGCAGCCGGCCGACCAGACCGATCAGGAGATCGCCAAGCGGGCGACCCTGAGCGCTTCGTTCCAGGTCTGCAAGTCCTTGGACATCAGGGGCGCGCGGGTCACGCTGTACGCCCGTCCCGGTCACTGCTGACGCCCGCTTCAGACGAGCCCGGCCTCCTCCGCGTCGAGCCCGAGCAGCTCGCGCAGCGCTCCCGCGCCCGCTGTCGTCAGCCGTACCGCCCGGCCGCTGCCGACGCGCCGTACCCACGCGCGCTCCAGCAGCCCCGCGCACAGCCGGGCGCCGGCCGTGCCCGCCAGGTGCTGCCGCCGCTCGGTCCAGTCCAGGCAGCCGCGGGCCGTCGGCCGGCGGCCCGTGCCGAGCCCGGCGGCGTCGACGCCGAGGGCCTCGGCGAACCAGCCCGCGCCCGCGGCGGTGAGCGCGAAGCCGCCGGCCTGGTCGATCAGTCCGCGCTCCGTCATCGCGTCGGTGACGGCCACCCCGAGGCGCCCGGCCAGATGGTCGTAGCAGGTACGTCCGCGGGCCAGTGCCGCCGACGCGTTGACGGCCCGCAGCCCGCGCGGCCGCTCGGCGGGCGGGTCGAGGTGCGCGGTGAGCCCTTCGAGGAGTTCCGCGACCCGCGGGCTCGCGAGCTGCACATACCGGTGGCGGCCCTGCCGCCGCTCCACGAGCAGCCCGCCCTCGGTCAGCCGGGTGAGGTGCTCGCTGGCACTGGACGGCGCGACCCCCGCGTACGCCGCAAGCTCGCCCGCGGTCCAGGCCCGCCCGTCCAGCAGGGCCAGGCAGAACGCGGCCCTGGTGCGGTCCGCGAGCAGCCCCGCCAGCCGTGCGAGCCCCTCGCCGTGGCCCGGTACCGGTTCCGCCGCGCGTGTGGTCATGGGTCCATTGTGCGCACCCACGTTTCGGCCTGCCCCGAAGTGTCCCGGCCGTACGGTCCTGCCATGCGGACCAGGGACGACACGCGAGACAACACGCGAGACGAGACGCGAGACGGCACGGGCAACGGCACATCGGCGGACGTGGGTCCGGGCGTCCTCACGGACCCGGCCTGGGTGGTGCCGCCGGTGCCCCAGGACGTACCGGCAGGCTCGATGGCCTGGCTGCGGGCGCACGTCGCCCGTTTCAGCAGCGGGGACGCACATGCGCGGCGCCGGGCCGCGGCGGCCGCCCGGCTCGGCGGGCCGGAGGCGGCCGGTGCGCTGCGCGACGCAGCGCGCACGCGGACCGAGGCGCTGCTGCGCGGCCCCGGCCCGGTGGAGGTGATGGCGCAGGTGGCGCGCGTCGTTCCCGTCGAAGTGCTGGCAGCGGTCCTGGAGTTGCTGCCGGTGACGGTGGAGACGGCCGGGCTGGTGGGCGAGGTGGCCCGCGCCTACCATGCGCACGGCGAGACCGTACCGGCCGCCGACGCAGCGCTCGCCCGGCTCGTCGCGGCCTGCGGCGGTGCCTGGGACGAGGACACGGCGGCCCGGATCGGCCTCCTGGTGCAGGCGTACGACGCGACGGCGGGGCTCATCGGCAACGCGGCGCGCCTGATGCCGGCGCACACTGCCACGGCCCCTGAGGGCGACCCGGTCGCGGGCCTCCTGGACCGTGCGCTGCGCGTCGATCCGCCGGTGCGGGGCACGCTCCGGGCCCCGGCGGGCGGTGGCGCTCCCGTCCGGACCAGCCTGGTCACCGCCGACGGCGCGCTGTCCTTCGGAGCCGGGGCACACGCCTGCCCGGGGCGCGAGCACGCACGGGCCCTCGCGGCCGGGGTGCTGGACGCGCTGCGCGCCCGCGGCTGCCGGCCGACCCGGCCGGACCTCGTGTACGTACCGTCCGCGAACCTGCGGGTCCTGGACTCGCTGGAGGTGATGTGCGCATGAGCACGGACCGGAACCGAGCCTTCCACGCCCTGCATCACGGCGACGAGCCGCTGCTGCTCCCCAACGCCTGGGACGCGGCCTCCGCCACCGCGCTCGCCGCGGCCGGCCACGCCGCGGTCGGCACCACGAGCCTGGGCATCGCGGCCGCGCTCGGCGAGCCCGACGGCCAGGGGTCAGCCCTCGTACGCGAGGCGACGGTCGCCCTGGCGCGGCGGCTGGGCAGCCGCCTGACCTGCCCGTACACGGTGGACATCGAGGGCGGGTTCGGTGGCGGTCCGGAAGAAGTGGGCCGTTTGGCGCGGGAGTTGGCGGACGCGGGGGCCTCCGGCGTCAATCTGGAGGACGGGCTGCCGGGCCGGACGGGCGACGAGCCCCTGGCGCCCGCCGGCCGGCAGGCGGAGCTGATCCGCGCCGTGAAGGAGTACGCGCCGGGCCTCTTCCTCAACGCCCGTATCGACACCCACTGGCTCGTGGACGACCCCGCCGCGCGGCCGCTCGACGAGACGCTCGCCCGCGCCGAAACGTATCTGGCGGCCGGGGCGGACGGCATCTTCGTGCCGGGAGTCGCCGGCGAAGAAGCCGTCGCCACCCTCGTCGGGGCCGTCCCGGCGCCGCTGAACGTCCTGTACGCGCCGGGCCGGCTGAGCCTTGCCCGGTTGGCGGAGCTGGGCGTACGGCGCGTCAGTACGGGTTCACTGCTGTTCCGTTCGGCGCTGCACACCGCCGTCACACTCGCCGGAGCCATCCGCGAGGGCGCTCCGGAAGACGGCGCCGCCGTGCCCGGTTACGGGGAGATCCAGCGACTGGCGGCGCGTCAGGAGGGGTAGCGGGCCTCAGCCCTGCTGCGACTCGCGGCGCCGGTGCAGCGAGACGCCCAGGCCGGCGCCCAGCACGGCGGCCGCGCCCGCGAGTCCGCCCGTGGGAAGGTGGCCGATCTTCTCGGCGACACCGGCGAGACCGTCCTCCGGCAGGACGGCGGACTTGCGGCCCATGGCGTGCGAGATGGTGGCGCCCGAGGTGGTGGTGTCCGGGGCGTCGGCGGCGAAGGCGCCGCCCGCCGGGAGGAGGAGAGCAGCGGCGGCGCCGGTCGCGACGGCGGCGGTACGGATCAGGGAGCGGCGCTTTGCCCGCATGGAACTTCTCCTCGTCGTGGCGGTCCCGACCGCCGTAAGTCTGCTGATGCGTCGTACTGGCAGAGAAGAATGTACGAGGTGCGTTTCACGGCGATCCGTAGGTTGTGTAACAGCCTGGACCCGCTCTGCGGGCAGTGATGTCACGGCATGCGCGCGACCAACCGTCTTTGCGCCACCACTATGGGTAACTTTGTCTCGTTACGTACGCGTGTGACGTACCCCTGCGTCCGTGCCGGGAAGGTGGTGGGCCATGCGGCACCAGGTGCTCCTCACGGTGGCGCCGCTCGCCCTGCTGGCCGGCTGCGCGGGCGTCGCGGGCCTGCACGACGACGGCCGGGCGCGGGACGTGCAGGCGCCGCTCGCCCTGTGGGCGGACCGTACGCCCGCGCCCCGCGTCCGCGACGAGGACCCCGGCGACCAGCGGGCCGTACCGGGCGTCCCCGAGGTGCCCTCGGGCGACATGAAGGACACCGATCCGGCGGCCGTCGTCAGCGCGGACATCGTGGCCGGTGACGGACGGCCGCCCGACCCGCGGTCCGTGCGCAGTCCGGTGTTCCACGACCTCACCGACGACGGCAAACCCGACCTGATCAGCGCCGTCGACCTCGACAAGCGCACCAGCGAACTGCGCGTCTACAGCGTCAGGAGAAACGTCGTCACCCGCGTGCTGGGGTTGCGCGCGGTGCTCGCGGGCGTCGAACTCGCCGCCGGGCACCTTTCCGTACGCGAGCCCACCAAGGACCCGCGCTACGTCAGCGTCACCGACTACGTGTGGGACGGCAGCCGGATGGGCCTGTGGGACCTCACCCTGGACGACTACCGGACACCGCAGAACCCGCTGCCCACGGCGGCGTCGAGCCCACCGTCCCCGGGGGCTCCCGCATGACCCGCCCGGCGCTCTCCCTCCGCTGGAAGATCGCGCTCACCGTCACGGCGGTGTGCTGCGCGGTCGCCGCCGTACTGGGCGTACTCGTGCACAACGCCGTCGCCCGCCAAACCGTCGGCCAGGTACGGAAGGAGACCCTCGCCGACCTCGACGAAGCACTGGACCTGTACGAGTACGGCACCTCCCGCGAGGGCCTCAACTCCGTCCTCGACCCCGCCGAACTCCCGGCGCAGCTCCGCGCCTTGGTGCGCCACGACCGGCGCGGCAGCATGGTCGGCACGTACCACGGGCAGCGCGTCATGTGGACGGCGGCGCCGGCCGGCGACCAGGTCATGGCGGTCTGGTCCCCGTACGAGAACACCCGCCGCTCCCTGGAGAACCTGGACACGGCCATCTTCGGCTCAGCCGTCCTCGCCGCCACCGCCGTCGCCCTCGCCGGACTGTTCCTCGCCCACCGCATCAGCCGCCGGCTCGGCACCACGGCCGCCGTCGCCCGCCGCATCACCGCCGGGGACCTGGACGCGCGCGTCGGCACCGAGGGGGAGCGCCGGGCCGGGCCGGGCGCGAAGGACGAGGTGGCGGCGGTGGCCGAGGCGCTGGACTCGGTGGCGGGCTCCCTCCAGGGCCGCCTCCAGGCCGAACAGCGTTTCACCGCCGACGTCGCCCACGAACTCCGCACCCCGCTGACCGGCATCCTCGCCTCGGCCGAGCTGCTCCCCGAGGGCCGCCCCAAAGAGATGATCAACGACCGGCTGCGGGCCCTGCACCGGCTCACCGAGGACCTGCTGGAGATCTCCCGGATCGACTCGGGCGCCGAACGCGCCGACCTGGCCTCCTACGAACTGGGCCCGCTGGTCCGGCGATCCGTGCGGGCCCTGGGACACGACACCGAGGTACGGGTCGTCCGGGACGCGGTCGTCCGCACGGACCGGCGCCGGCTGGACCGGATCCTGTGCAACCTGGTGCTCAACGCGCACCGGCACGGGCGGCCCCCGGTCGTGGTGACCGTCGACGTACCGGACGGCGGCCGCCCCGCCCCCGGCGGCGCGCCGGACGGCAGACGCGAGGAACCGAACGGGAGCCGCGCCGCAGCGCCCGTCCCCGTCGTGGAAGTACGCGACCACGGCCCGGGATTCCCGGACGAGTTGCTGCGGCACGGCCCCCAGCGCTTCCGTACCGACGCGCCCGGCCGCGGCAAGGGGCACGGCCTCGGCCTGACCATCGCCGTCGGCCAGGCAGCCGTCCTGGGCACCGACCTGGCCTTCACCAACGCCCCGGACGGCGGCGCCAGAGCCGTCTTGCGCCTCAATCCGCCCCCCGATCCAGCCGTACGGCAAGGGCGTACACCCGGGTGATCTGATGCGGGCTGTTGTTGTTGTCCGAGACGAGGAACAGCGGCATACGGCCCTTGTACGGGCCGGTGGACAGCGGCGCCGCCCCCAGCGCCATCCCCTCGGCGTTCTCCAGCAACGGGTTCAACTGCGGCTGCGCGGCGGCCGCACCACCCCTCGGACACGTCACGAGATCGACGGGCTCCCACTTCTTCGCGAACGCGTCCACCGGCTCGCTCTGCAACGACGCGACCCCCGAGACGTCCTTCGCGCGGCTCAGGTCCGCGCCGAAGACCCGCACCGCGTTGCCCTGGCCCTCCGCGTGGTTGGTCTCCAGCACGAGCAGCCGGTCGCCGCCCAGCGCCACCAGCTCCGACACCCGCAGCCCGGCCGCCGACTGGTACGCGTACTGCTTGTCCGCGACGTACGCGCCGCCGGGCGTCCCCGTGAAGCGCTGGATACGCAGCAGGCCGCGGCCGCGCGCCTTGCCGTCGCGGAAGAGCGGCGCCTCCAGGCCCGCGTACAGATACCGGCCGTCCGGCGACGCGCCCAGCGCCTCCAGATTCTCCGGCCCCGACCACTCGACCAGATTGCGCGGCAGCTCCACACGCCCCGTCTCCACACCGTCCGACACCCGGAACCTGCGGATCGAAGGCCCCGCCTCCGAGGCGACCAGTACGGTACGGCCGCCCTTCTCCAGCACCAGCCCTTCGCCGTCGAAGCGCCCACCGCCCGTGGGGTGCAGCGTCCGCATGTCGACGGCGCGGGCGGCCGGCGCGGCCGCGCCCGAGGTGCCGAGATCGAGGTCGAAGATCCGCCCCGGCGGGTTGTCGGCCAGCGCCCAGGCCCGCGAGGCCCCGGCCACCGCCAGGCCGGACAGCCCGTCGACCGGTACGGCCGCTTCGTACTCCACGCCGTTGAGCGCGTCACTGTGCCCGATCAGCGCCACGTCGTCCGAACAGGGCCCGGAGGACGGCTCATCGCCGCGCGACTGCCACCACCATGCGGACGGGATCGCCACCGCCGCCACACACAGCGCGGAGACCAGCGCCCGGCGCCGGCCTTTCCGCACGGCCTGCGCTCGCGCCGCCGTCTGCTCCTCCGTGGCTCCGTCGTCGGCCTCCGGCGGCGCGCCGCCCGCTCCGTGCTCGCCCTGGGGCCCTTGGGGCGCTTGGGGAGCGGGCCGCACGGGCCGCACCGCCCGGTTCCGTACGAACGGCAGCTTCTCGATGCCGTTCTGGCTCTGTTGCTGGGGCAGCGGCCGGTTCTTCTCCCACAGCGACCGGCGCACCTCTCGGTAGATCGCCTCCAGACTGAGATGCGCGGCCGGGTCGCCGCTCGGCGGCGACGCGGCCCCCGCGGAGGGCCCGGCATCGGCCGCCCCCTCCGCGGGGACCGGCCGCGGAGCCGGGATCCCCTCCCGAAGCACCCGTAGGAACTCCCCGGTGAACGCGGTGTACTCCTCGCCCTCGGGAGCCAGCGCCTCGACGTTCCACGGTGTAGAGGTCAGGAGGTACGAGACGCCCTCCATGCCGTCCATGCCCGCGAACAGGGCCTCGCCCAGCCGGCTGGACGCCTGCTGGGTGGCCGACGCGGTGGACATGGCGCCGGCCATGGACCCGGCGGACATGCCCTTGATCACGCTGCCGCTGTAGCAGCAGTCCAGGATCACGATCCGGCGCCTCGGCGGCGTACGGGTGCCCAGCACACTGCGCAGCCAGGTGTACGGGATGCCGCTGTGTACCTTCCCGGCCTCGGTGCCGGGCAGCGTGAGATACAGGCCCTCCTGCCGCGAATCGAGAAACCCGTGCCCCGCGTAGTACACGATCAACGTGTCCCGCGCGGCCTGCACCGCCTGCTCGACGGGGCGCAGCGCCGCCGTGATGGTGCGAGGATTGAGCACGACCCGGCAGTTCCGCTTCGGCATCCCGCCGATGGTCCGGTCGGTCAGCGCCGCCTTGAGCGCCTTGAGGTTGTTCCGCACCGCGGGCAGCGGCGTCAGACTGGCGTACGTATCGACCCCGACGATCACGCAAGCGGACTCCGCGGGGTCGAACGCGGCCCCCGGCACACCCCCGGCTTCACCCATACGTGTCAGCTCCCGTCGCCTTGTCCGGCGTCACCCTCCGCGTCGCCGGGCCCAGCCGCCCGCTCCAACTCCTCCAACGCGCGAAGGATGCTCCGGGCACCGTCCGTATCCGCCGTGGCGAACGTGACGCGCACCCCACCACGCTCGACGGTCATCTTGGGCCGCGCCGCGTACGCCCTGCGCCAGCCGTCGATGGCGATGGCGAGGCTGCTCAGCTGGAACGCGCTGTCGACGATGAGCTGCACGGCGTCGAACGCGAGCCCCATGCGGCCGGGGCGGGGTGCCGCGGCGCGCAAAGAGACGTCCGCCCTCACGGTGGGGGTGTCCGCCAGCCACTCACCCAGCGACCGCGTCTCGCGGTCGCTGTCCGCGTCGTCCAGCGTGATCGTGATGTTCATGGGGCTCCCTGGGGGTCTGGGTGCGGTGCGCGCTGTCGCGCGGGGGTGCGCTGGTTTCGTTTCGGGTCGGGGCCGCGCAGGGGGGTCCCCCCGGCCGGAGGCTGGGGGAGGGTGCCCCCTGCGGGGCCCCGGCCCCGCCCCCCACCGGCCCAAACGCGCAAAACGCGCGCCAGCGCGCACCGCGCGCACGGAACTACGCCTGCGAAGCAGGCTCCGCGTTGCCTACCCCCGCCAATACCTCCAGTATCTGCTCCCCGTACTTGACCAGCTTGTTCTCGCCTACGCCGCTCACCGCGCCCAGTTCCGTCACGCTCGTCGGCCGTACCGTCGCGATTTCGCGCAACGTCGCGTCGTGGAAGACCACGTACGCCGGCACCCCCTGTTCCTTGGCCGTGCGTCCCCGCCAGGCCCGCAGTTCCTCGAAGACCGGCAGGGCCTCCTCCGGCAGGTCCACCGGCGCCGCCCGACGCCCCTTCGCGCCGCCCGCACCCGCGGCCTTGGCCGCCTTCGTCTTCTCCGGCTCGCGGCGCATCAGGACCTCGCGCTGCCCCCGCAGCACCTCGCCGCTCTCCTCGGTGAGCACCAGCGTGCCGTAGTCGCCCTCCACTGCCAGCAGTCCTTGCGCGAGCAACTGCCTTACGACGCCCCGCCACTCGGCCTCCCGCAGGTCCTCGCCGATCCCGAAGACGCTCAGCCCGTCGTGGTCGAACTGGATGACCTTCGCGGTCTTGCGGCCCATCAGGATGTCGATGATCTGGCCCGCGCCGAACTTCTGCCCGCGCTCCCGCTGCAACCGCACCACCGTGGAGAGCAGTTTCTGCGCGGCGACCGTGCCGTCCCACGTCTGCGGCGGTGCCAGGCACGTGTCGCAGTTGCCGCACGGGCCGCTCTGCTGCCCGAAGTAGGCGAGCAGCCGCACCCGCCGGCACTCCACCGTCTCGCACAGCGCGAGCATCGCGTCGAGGTGCGCCGACAGGCGCCGCCGGTGGGCGTCGTCCCCTTCCGAGCCGTCGATCATCTTGCGCTGCTGGACGACGTCCTGCAGCCCGTAGGCCAGCCATGCCGTGGACGGCTGGCCGTCCCGCCCGGCGCGGCCGGTTTCCTGGTAGTACCCCTCCACCGACTTCGGCAGGTCGAGGTGGGCCACGAACCGTACGTCCGGCTTGTCGATGCCCATGCCGAACGCGATGGTGGCGACGACCACCACCCCGTCCTCCCGCAGGAAGCGCGCCTGGTGGTCCGCGCGCGTCCGCGCGTCCAGCCCGGCGTGGTAGGGGAGGGCCGTGATTCCGTTCTGTGCCAGGAACTCGGCGGTCTTCTCCACCGACGCCCGCGAAAGGCAGTAGACGATTCCCGCGTCACCGGCGTGCTCGTCGCGCAGCAATTGCAGCAGTTGCTTCTTCGGGTCGCTCTTCCCGGCGATCCGGTACTGAATGTTGGGCCGGTCGAAGCTGGCCACGAAATGCCGGGCCTCCTCCATGCCCAGCCGCGTGGTGATCTCGCGGTGCGTGGTTTCCGTGGCCGTCGCCGTCAGGGCCATCCGGGGCACCTCGGGCCACCGCTCCCGCAGCATGGACAGGGCGAGGTAGTCGGGCCGGAAGTCGTGTCCCCACTGCGCGACGCAGTGCGCCTCGTCGATCGCGAAGAGCGAGACCTTGCCCCGGTCCAGCAGGCTCAGCGTCTGGTCGACCCGCAGCCGCTCCGGTGCCAGGTAGAGCAGGTCCAGCTCTCCCGAGAGGAACTCGGCCTCCACCAGCCGCCGCTCCTCCATGTCCTGGGTGGAGTTGAGGAACCCGGCCCGGACCCCCAGCGCCCGCAGCGCGTCGACCTGATCCTGCATCAACGCGATCAGCGGCGAGACCACCACGCCGACCCCGGGCCGCACCAGGGCCGGGATCTGGTAGCAGAGGGACTTTCCGCCGCCGGTCGGCATCAGTACGACCGCGTCGCCGCCCGTTATGACGTGGTCGATGATCGCCTGCTGTTCCCCGCGGAACGCGTCGTACCCGAATACCCGCCGCAGCACGCCCAGCGCGCCACTGGCGTCGTCCGCTGTTTCCCCGGCCCCGGAACCCATCTCCACCTCGCTCATACCAGCAGCGTACGAGCTATCACCGGCACCGCGCTCAAGCCTGTGGATAACCCCGCGCCGGGCCGGCCTTCTCTGCTACCCCCATACAACGAAAACGCCTCCCCAGCGGTCTCATCAGGCGGCGGAGAACACCGGAAAACGCCTCCGTGAACCTCGTCACGCATCGCGTCACGTACCGCTCCGCCGAGACCCTTCAAGGGACGGAGACCCACCCATGCGCCCCATCACCGCGAGCTTGGTCCTCACCGCCGCCGCCCTCATGACCGCCGTCCCCACGGCCTCGGCGACGGCTCCCGCCACCCCTCGCTGCGCCGAGTCCGCTCTGACGACCAAGGCGTCCGTACTCGCCCCCTCCCGCCCCGACGTACTCCGCCTCTCCACCACCAACCACACCTCCACCCCCTGCTTCATCGACCGCGTCCCCACCGTGACCTTCGGCGACCTGGACGGCGCCGCGCAGCCCGATCCGCCCACCGAGAGCGCCCCCTACCGCCTGGCCCCGGGAGCCACCGCGTACGCGACCGTGCGTACCGTCACCGGCCGCCCCGCTCCCGCCGCCCGCACCGTCGGCTACGTCACCGTCGCCGCCGACCCCTCCCACCACGGCCACCGCTTCGACGCCGCCGCCCTGGGCGCCCCGCCCACCGGCCTCCGCGTGTGGTCACCGACCACGTCATGGTGGCGCCCCACCCCCGCCTGACCTCTTGGCCCGGCACCCGCCCCCGGCCCCGAAGTGGCTCTGAACGGGGGCGGGTTACGGCGAAGTACCCGCCCCCGCCGCCGGCATCCACCAAAGTGAGCGCATGAGTCTCACCACCGCCGGCGAGCCGCCGGGGCCCGTGCGCTTCTTCCTGCTGTGCGACCGCCAGGGCTGCGGCGCGCGTGCCGTCCTCGACATGGTCGTCCCCGATCCGCCGCCGGACATCGGGAAGGACCTCTTCGGTCACCTCCTCCACAGCGCCAACACGGCTGCTCCACACATTGCCGACATGGGCTGGACGTACTACCAGGGCGACGGCTACTGGTGCCCGCGCTGTTCGACCCCGCGCTCGCACCGTCCTCGCCGAGGTCGCACCCGCTCTTCGTGACCCGTGGCCGCCCATCTCCTCGAACAGGTGTGACTGGCTGGTAGCACTCCGTAAGTTTTTGCCTTCTTTCATTGCACGACTGAGCAGTCTTGAACGCTATTGCGGTCAGAGAGCCCGTACCGGCTCTCCGGTGCCGGACGACGAGCAGGCACCGTCCATCCCGACCGGAGGACCGAGGGTTCCGTGAACCTTGATCTCGTACGTGACTGGGCCGTGGCCGCCGTCGCGGCCCGTGTATTCAGCGCCGACATACGGATGCTGCTGCGCCGCCTCGCCGCCGCCCAGGTGCTGGCCGGCGTCTCCGAACTCACGCGTAACGGCGCCGCTGCCCGCACCCGCGCCTGCCCCCACCCCGCGCGCGACTACGGCTCCGCCCACGGCTCGCAGCGCGACCTCGACACTCAGGAGGGCGAGCGCTGATGCCCGAGCACAAGCCGACGCAAGCCACCCCCGTCACCGCACCGGCCGCTTCCCCCTTCGGCCTGCCCGTCGACTTCCGCGCCTTCCACCAGCTCTACCGCGCCGGCTACATCCGGTACGCCGAACTCCACCTGAAGTCGCGTGCGGACGCCGAAGAAGCCGTTGACCTCGCCTTCGAGCAGCTCATGCTCTGCTGGCAGACCGTTCTACGGCAGCCGGTTCCCGAGGCGTACGCCTGGCGCGTGGTGAAGAACCGCACCATCGACCACGCCAGGGCCCGTGGCCGGCGGCCGGTCGTCGTCGACGTAGCCGCCTTCGAGACTCACTCACTGCGCCACTCGATCGACCCCATAGGCGAGTTGGAGGACTCCCTCACCCTCTACCAGGCCTTCGGCGAGCTGCCCGACCGCCAGCGCGACGTCATGCTGCTGCGCTACGCACTCGGGTACGAGACCAAGGAGACGGCGCGCCTCATGGGCATCACCGAGGCCGGGGTCCGCTCGACCACCCGCCACGCACGCCGCCGACTGCGCCAGGCGTTCGGCCTGGAGGAAGGGGAAGACGATGCCCGCCTCACGGACTGACCTCGACCGGATCCTGGCCAAGGCGCGCCTTGCCACGCCCCCGTACACCCAGCGCGAACTGGACGCCGCAGAGCAGCGCTTGACGGCCCGCGTCACCGGCCGAATGCTCCACGGGGCCCTGAGCTTCGACGCGGCCATCCAGGCCCGCGTGGAAGCCGCCATCGGCCGCGACCGCACCACCAGCGAACGAGGCGAGCCCACCGAACTACGTCAGATGGACGACGCCGCCCAAGACCTCCAGCGCTTGTGCGCCCTCGTGGTCGGTGAGCCCGACGCCCTCCATCAGATGTCCGTCTTCATCGGCGGCCGCGTCCTCGAACCCGTCGGCGCCCGCGTCCTGGCCTGCGTACTCCAGCTGGTGGGGCGCGACGATTCGGCGCGCTTCTGGTGGCAGTACGCCGCCGGCGCAGGCGACACCTCCGCCGCCTACTGCCTCTACCTCCACCACCTCTCCCTGGCCGAGGTCGGCGAGGCCCACTGGTGGCACTCCCACGCCGACCCGGACCGCCCCGCCCGCCCCTCCGCCGACGCCTACGACCTGTTCACCTCCTGGGCCATCGACCTGGAGACGGCCCGGGAACCCGGCACTCCCGCGGCCACCACCGCAGCCGCCGTACTGGGCTACGTCTCCAACGCCATCCAATTCACCGACGACGCCGATCTGGATCTCCCCCTTCCGCCGAGCAACTTCGCCGAACGCATAGAACAACTCACCACTCCCAACCCCGCCTGACATGAAAGGAGAGGGGGCAGGGTTATTGGGGTGAGTAGGGTTTCAGGAGGTACGGTCGGAGAATGGCGGGCGAGGGAATGCAGTTGAATCCGCCGACAGGCGTGCCCGGTCGGTTCGGAAAATGCTTTTCGGTCGGCGTTCCTTGCTTCCAGGGTGCTGCGGAATGGTTGCCGGATTCGTCGGCGAGGCCACCGGTAGTGGCCTTGCCGCCAGGGCCGTACTCGTGATCATCGGCTACACGTCTCTCGTGCTCGCGTCGGTGCCATGGAAGTACGCGAAGCGGCCGCAGGGTGAGCGAAAGATCCTCGAATCCAGGCAGGGTCGCTAATTCGGTCCGTCGGACGTGCCGCTGCTCCGCGTAATTCGGGTCCGTGACGTAATGCTTCTCCGTAGTTTCCATGTGCTCCGGCGGTGCGCTGCCACGCCATGAGCCGCTTCGCAGTGGCGAACGCCTCGTCGCCAGCGCGGAGTGGTACGAGCAAACCGGGCATTACGGCCCATTGGGGTGGCGAACCATAGCGACGTGTGGTGTGTCTGGGATCCACGTGAGCCCCCGTACGGATGTTGCCGGAGCGGTGATCCGCTACTGATGGTGCCAACGGTCCTGCGCCGCCTGCCAGCCCGGCCGGGCGGCGTGGCGGTGTGGAAGATGCCAAAGTGCGGTGGCGGATGAGCCGGTACGTGTGGACGTTGCTGCTCAGCCGGGCAGCGCGGACGCGAACACGGTGAAGCGTCACGAGTGTGTGCTGACCATGGTGCTGACCAGGCCCGCCCCTTCCGTGCAAGATCCTCGCCCGGACCGGCCACTACCCGATCATCGCGACGGGCGTCCTCCGCCCCCGGGGCGGCACCGGGCTCCCGGTGGTCGCTCTCGCCGCGGCCTCCGGGCCCGTGGACCCCACCGCACCTGCGGCTTCTGCGGCGGCGTGCCCTTCGCCGGAAGAGGGCATTACGCAAAACCGTTGGCCGATCAACGTGTCCACCTCGTCACCGAATGGTGCTTGCGTGTCTCTCTGGCGCACCGTTACGATACCGCGGCAGAAGCGGGGGGAATTTCTTCAGCGTGTCGATCGAGGTTAAACGAGAATCGCTGCATCCAGGTTGCAGTGATCCCTCTCGGCCGTTGGTTGATTCACTTATTCTCGCCTGGCTCTCGGCGGCAGCGCCGAGGCCGGGTATCTCATGACGGGGATCCTCGGAAGATGGAGTGCGTCCATGCAGCCAAAAGAATACTTACTCCTGCTCGGGGCTGACCAGTATCTTCGCGAACGGGTCTTCTCGGGAGCGAAACAGGCTACCGATCTCCCCGTCTGGGCAGCCACGGAAGATGCCGTACGCAAACTGAACCGCACGTTCGACAACATGCTGTCGGCCGACCCCAAGGATCCGGAATCCCTGCTGAATGCCATCCGGGCCTATTCCGCCCGGGGCTGGCATCCCAGAATCGTCGTTCCGCTCAACGACTGGACGGTGGATTCGGCGAACACCGTGAACCGCGTCCTGGGACTGGGCGGATTGGACGCCGCGACGGTGACCAAGGCCCGGAACAAACACGCCATGAAGCAGGCCTTTCTGGCCGCCGGCGTACAGACTCCCCGGTCCCACCTGGTGCAATCCGAGGAGGAGTTGCACGCCGCCGTCGAGGCCATCGGACTGCCCGTGATCATCAAGCCGTACGACTTCGGCGGCAGCGGCGGAGTCGTCCTGGCCACCACGCGCGAGGAGGCCGTCGCGGGCCTCGCGGAGTCGAAGGCCGTCGTCGAGCAGTACGAATCAGCGTTCAACATCCTCGGCGACAAGTACCTTGTCGAGCAGTTCGTCGACTCCGAGGACGAGATCTCCGTCGAGGTCCTCTGCGGCGCCGGCCGCGCCGAAGTCCTGGCCGTGACCGAGAAGTACCTCTCCCCGCGCCCCTGGTTCGCCGAGGTCGCGCACCTGGTGCCGAGCCACCGCACCGGCGACCCGGCGGTGGCCGACCTCGCCGTACGGGCCTGTGCCGCGCTGGGCATCGACCGGGGCCTCGCCCATGTGGAGATCAAGTTCGCCGCGGACGGCACCGCGTGGGTGATCGAGGTGGCGGCCCGGCCGGGCGGCGACGGAATCATGGACCAGGTCGAGCGGGCCTACTCGCTCAACCCCTACCGGCTGCACATCGGTTCGTACCTCGGGTCCGACCTCCTCGACGTCGTCGCCGGCGCGGTGCCCGCCAAAACCTCGGCCATCGCGTTCCTCAAGGCCGCGCCCGGACGCATCCAGGACGTCATCGACGGTAAGCCGCTGCCGCCCGAGGTGCGCAGCATCAACATCAGCGCCAAACGCGGTGACGTCTCCCAGGCCGCCAAGAACTGGAGCGCCAGGGAGGGTCTCATCGAACTCGAATGGGACGAGCTGTTCAGCGAGAAGACCTGGTTGCCGGTGACCATGGCGAAGGAACTGTCCGACCAGATCTTCGTGACTGGCGAGACGGTCGAAGAGTGAAGCGGTACACGCTCTACTCCGCTCTCTACCGATTCTTCAACGGAGTAGTGCTGCTGCTCCTGAACTGGCATATCGCCTCCGCGCAAGGAGGAGGCTACGACGCACTCGCCATCTCGACCACGCTGTCCTTCGTACCCGCCATTTTCGTGCCCCTGCTGGTCCGCTTCAGTCCGATCACCGGCGGGGCCAGGATGACCGCCGCGGGACTCGCCGGGGTTTCCCTCACCCTGGTGCTGATCGCGGCCGGTTACGACCACGTGCCGGTGGTGGTCGGCCTGAACTTCGTGCTGTGGCTCTTCTTTTTCTTCCTAGAATCGACCTGGGAAGCGTGGTTCAACGACGAGGCGTCCGGGGTCGACAGCGTCACCCTGCGCAGGCACAGTTCGCTGACCATGACCGTCAACCAGGTCGCGCTCATGGTGGGCCCGCTGTTCGCACCACTGTTCACGCGCGTGATCCCGGCCGAGTGGGTGCTGGTCGCCTGCGCCGCGTTGTTCGCCATCGTCGCGGTCATGAGTCTGGGGTCGCACCGCACGGCGGTTTCCAAGGAGGAGGCACAGACGGAGGACGGCCCGAAGAGCGCGGGCGGCCTCAGCGTCCCGTACGTCCTCGCCTTCATGCTCGTCTGGCCCGTCCTGGGGACGTTCAACTTCATGCTGCCGTTGCAGGCCCTCGCCCACGACGGAAGCATGCTCACGGTCGGAATCCTGGACATGCTGCTCGGCATCGGGATGGCTGTCGCGGGAATCTTCCTGCACCGACTCACGAGCAGCCTGGAAGTGCGTTGGGTGCTGACGGGGGCCGCGGCCGCCGTCGGCGCGGCGATAGCGATCTGGCTCTTCATTCCGGTATTCGGAGTGCCGCAGATGGTCGCCATCTTCGCCCTCGGATGCGCATTCGGCTCCCTGCGGGTGATCCTTCGCGCGGAAGCGGCAACGGATTTCTCGCCGCGACAGGTCGGCGCGATCGTGGCGAACGCGAACGCCTTCTCACTCGTACTGCTGGCCGCGGCCCTGGCCGGCGGGAGGTTCTTCTCCGCCCACATCTGGGTGGCCCCGTTCGTACTGACACTGCTGCTCGTTCTCGCGTTCCACAGAATACGCAAGGCCCAGAGCAGTCGACTCATACTCACCGAGGTGTCCTGATGACAGTACTCACAGATTCCCGAGGCGTTCCGCATCTGGTCGGACGACCGTCGGACATGGCGGGCGTCGAAAGCGCCATCGTCCAATTGGTCGCCATGAAACTGGACCACGAACGATGTCGCCCGTCCGCTCAGCCCGCTCCGCCCGTGGCGCTCAAGCTCATGCTCGCCCTGGACCTGCTGTGTTCCATGGAACGCCCGGCGATCATGGAGGCCGCGGAGATCTGCGCCGCCATCACGAAGACCGAGCCGACCGAGGCGCGGACCAGGGCGATGCTCTCCGCCATCGAATTCTGGACGGCCGGGGACCTGGCCGCCGCCCGTAACGGCTTCCAGGGCATCGTCGACACGTATCCAGGGGATGCCGTGTCGGTCTTCGTCGTGCACATGTTGGACTTCTACATCGGCGACCGGCCGCACATGCTGGCGTCGATAGCCCGGGCCATCGAGTTCTTCGCGGCCGACGACCAGGTCATCGGCTATCTGTACGGCCTGCACGCGTTCTCGCTCGAAGAGAACGGCCTGATCGACGCGGCAATGGAACGCTGCCGGGCCGCACTGGACCTGAACCCCGACGACATCTACGCGATGCACGCGATGGTGCACTGCCTCTACGAGACAGGCCGTCACGAAGAGGGCGCCCGCTACATCCGGGAGTACATGCGCAGCAGGGACGGCTCGACTCCCATGCGCATCCACATCTGGTGGCACTACGCGCTGTTCGAGCTCTACGCGGACAACATCCGGGAAGTGCTGGCGTGTTACCGCATCGGCATTCGCCGGAAGACGTCACCGCGGTCGACCGAGGACCTGGACGCCGTCACGATGCTCTGGCGTCTCGCCCTCATCAAGCCGTCGCTCGACCTCGACGCCTACTGGCGGTCGCTCTTCCAGGACTGGGAGCCCTACCTGGAGGAGAACTGGTACCTCTTCAACGACTTCCACGCGTACATCACCTACTGCCAGGTCGGGGAGTACGGCCGCGCCGACGCCCTTCTGAAAGCGGTCCTGGCGCGCGGCCAGGAAGTACCCGAGGAAATGGTCGACATCTTCCTCGGCTTCCGGTCCTTCACGACCGGTGACTACGCGGATGCCGCGACCCGGCTGGCCCGGTCCTTCCACCACTCGTTCTCGATGGGCGGCAGCAACGCGCAGCGCGACGTCGTGGAACTCACCGGGATCGAGGCCGCCATTCGCGCCCAGAACTACGAACTCGTCCAGCGCATTCGCGAGACCGGCAGAGTCTTCCGTCATCAGAGCCCCGTACTCCAGGAGTACAAGAACCGTCTGGCGGCTCTGCGCACATCCGAAATCCACGCATAGGGGTTACCGAAGTGAGTCTCTACCAAGCAATTCTCGACGAAGCCGCTCCCGAGGGGCTGCGACTGACCACGATCGAACTCGCGGACCGCACCACCGTATGGCAGCTGGACGGTTCGGCCGGCTTCGCCGCAAAGGTGACCCGGGGACGAGCGGCGATCTTCGTATGCGAAAAGGCCGCCGCGCTGACGCTGGACGCGCTAAAAGAGTGTTGCGCGCCCTTCGGGGTGGGCGAAGTGGCCGAGTGCGACGAGTCGCAGTACGTTCTGGCGATCGGGCTTCTCGACGACACCGAGCTCATGGTTCTGGGCGCGGACACGGACGTCACCGTCTCGCCCGTGGAGTTCTCGCCGACCAGCGACGACGTCCGGAGCATCGTCGGTTCGATCGACGACTACTACTTCGGCTACGAGGACCGCTACCGGACCGTGTACGAGAACGGCGCCCACCTGTGGGAGTCGGCGGAGCCGAACGCCTCGCTCCTCCAGATGACCCGGGAGCACCCGGACGTCTTCTCCGGCCGGATCATCGACCTGGGCTGCGGCGAAGGCCGCGACTCCCTGTACCTGCTGTCCCAGGGGCACGACGTCGTCTCGGTCGACGTGTCGCACTCGGCCCTGGACCGCGCCCGCGAGCGCGCCGCCGCCGCGAACCTGGATGCCTCGGGGTTCATGGAGCGGGACATCATCTACCTCCGCGGCTTCGACGAGAGCAGCTTCGACCTCGCCATGAACATGGGCTGCCTCCACATGCTCGTCGACGAGGACCAGCGAGGCCGCCACATCTCCCGCGTCTTCGACATCCTCCGCCCCGGCGGTCACTTCGTCGTGGACCACTGCGCGAGCGAGTGGGGCAAGGGCTTCTTCTCCGTCCCGGACTACGCGGAGGTCGCCGACGACTTCGTCCCCGGCCGCGTGATCTCCAGGAGGATCCGGGCCGAGGACGGCGAGAAGAGCATCGGCCTGGAGGTGCTCCCCTACTCGGAGCGGTCCGGTGACGCCCTGGTCGAAGAGATCAGCCGGCACGGCTTCCGCCTGGTCGACAGCACGTACACCAACACCGAGGCCTTCGGCTCCTCGACGATGCTCCTGTTTCGCAAGCCCTGACCGTCCACACAGCCGACTGCGGTGGTTCCCCGGCCCCGGGGAACCGCCGCTCCCGTACCACCGGCCTGAGATCCTGCCCCTCATGAGCACACCACCAGAGGGCTTGCCCGTCTACCGAGTCATGACCGGCCCGGACGACGCCGCATTCTGCCAACGCGTGAGCGAAGCGCTCGAACTCGGCTACGAACTCCACGAAGGCCCCGCCATCACCCACAACGGCAAAACCATCGTCATCGCCCAGGCACTGGTATGGCGGGGACGGCGATAGCGGCGGACGGCATGCCACTTCCCCCTCCTCATCGCGTCGCAGGTCGCTGTTGTATTTTGCTGCCCTGCCAGCACGTCTGAGGGGGCCCGCGATGGACGAGCGCATTTCCGCGCTGATGGAAACCATGAAGTCGTTACAAGCCGACACCATGGTCCGCGCTGTACGGCAGGCTGTTGAGGCCGATCCCGGAATCTCGGGCCGCGAGGTCCTCGTTCTGCTTGAGGGACTGGCCAGTGAGAGCCAGCGGCGCGCGACCCAGGCGAGGGCGGACAGCGAGCCTGATCGAGACGTCTGCGCCAAGTGCGGGCAGCCCGTCGAGACCGACTCCAGTGACAGGGAGCGCTGGGTGCACAGCTCCGATCGCAGCCGTGGCTGTCGGGCGGCTACGTTCGACCCGGACAGCGGCTGGAACGACGACATCCCGAAGTCTTGGTTGGCCGTCCCCCGCCGGCACCGGTCCTGACACCCGGTAGAGGACACGCCGCGCGAAACCCAGAGACCCCGGACCAAGATCGGTCCGGGGTCTTCGCGCTGGTGCCCCCGGCAGGATTCGAACCTGCGACACCCGCTTTAGGAGAGCGGTGCTCTATCCCCTGAGCTACGGAGGCGGGGCCTTGGGTGAGACGTGGGGAACACTCTCGGTGAGGGTTCGTGCACGTTTCGGGCAAGGTGGGGACCGCCGCTGGCGGCGGTCTCAGACAGGGTAGCGGATCGGGGTGGGGTGGTGGGGGTGTGGTGGGGGCTCGGGTCGGTTGTGATCGTCAGAAAAGAGAAGAGTGGTGGGCGTGGGCGTTGTGAGGGGTGGGGTCGCCTATGCGGTCTATTTCGGGGGTCAGCGTGACGCCTGTGTGGGTCTGGACCTGTTGGAGTACGACGTCGATCGCCTTGGCGAAGGTGGTGGCGGTGGCGTCGGTGCCCTCGTCGGCGACCAGGGTGTAGTGCTGTGAGGAGATGCGTACGCCGGTGGTGACGGGGGAGCGGAGGGCGAAGCCGGAGCGTTTTATCAGCCAGCTTGCGCTCACTCTGGTGGAGCCGTCGGGGAAGCGGTGTACCGGGGCGTTGTGGGCGCGCAGGTCGGCCGCTTGGGTGGGGGTGATCTCCGGGCTGAGGAAGACGCTGCCGACGGACCGGTGGTCGATTCCGCTGGTGTCCAGCACCATGCCCTTCGTGTGCCGTACGGCGCGGACCGCCTGGGCCGCCTCGGCTGCCGGGACCCTGGTGCCGACGGGGACGCCGAGTTCGTCGGCGACCGTACGGTAGGTGACCGGGGCGCTCAGTTCGGCCCGGTGGAGGGCGAAGACCAGGGTGAGGACGGTCCAGCGCCGGGTCCGTTTGAAGACGCTGGTGCGGTGGCCCAGGCCGCACGCGGCGGCGTCCATGACGGTGCGGCGGCGCAGCTTCCAGTCCCAGACGGTGACTTCGACGAGGGTGTCGGAGATTTCCTGGCCGTAGGCGCCGACGTTCTGGACGGGGGTGGCGCCGGTGGTGCCGGGGATGCCCGCCAGCATTTCCATCCCGGTCAGGCCGGCGGCGATGGTGGTGTCGACCAGGTCGGCGAGGGAGTGCCCGGCTTGGACCTCCACGCGTATCCGGCCGTCGGCGGTCTCTCCCGCGATCCTGATGCCCTGGGTGGCCATGCGCAGTACGGCGGAGGAGCAGCCGGAGTCGTCGGCCAGTACGTTGCTGCCGGCGCCGAGGGGGACCGGGGCGCCGGGGTACGCCTCGGCGAAGGCGACGAATTCGGGGAAGTCCTCCAGGTCGTGCAGTTCTGCGACGGCGGCTGCCGCGCCTCCGAGGCCCAGTGTCGTCAGTGGGGCGAGCGGGGCAGTGTGCGTGACGCGCATGTGTGTTTCTGGTTCCCTTTCGAACAGAGCCGGGCGCGTTGTGGTGCCGGGCTGACGCCGGGCATGCGTCAGGGGACGGAGCAGCAGCCCAGGAGGTCGTCGGCGCGCTGTAGGACCTGGCGTATCTCCGCGCTGTCGTAGCGTGCGAACAGCCGGCGCAGCGTCGAGAGCCGTACCTGGGCGCGTAGCGAGGTGACTTCCTCGGCCAGGGACAGCGCGTGGGTGGCCGCGGCGGTCGCGCCGTCGAGGTCGCGGAGCTTGAGGCGGGCCTCGGCCAGTGAGGTGAAGTGCAGCAGCGTGTTGCGCGGCTGGGAGGTGCCGAGCAGGTCGATGCCGCGGGCGAGTTCCCGCTCGGCGCGCTTGGGGCGGCCCAGCTCCAGCCACGCCCGTCCGGCGTCGGCCACCATGACGGCGGGGGTCAGCCAGTACGCCCAGGGGCTGTCGAGCGACGACGGGTCCGATTCGCTGAGGTCGGCCGCCTCGTCCAGGGCCCGGTGGCAGGCCGCCTCGTCGCGCAGGCAGGCGTGCGCCCTGGCCTGCCGGGTGGCCAGGAGCGCCTCGACGATGCCGGTCTCGTGGCCGGCGCCCCTGCGGGCGATGCCGATCAGGCGCAGGGCTTCCATTCCCCGGCCGTCCCAGGCGGCCCGGTAGCTCATGCAGGAGATGATGTACGCGGCCAGGGAGCGGTCGTTGGCCAACCGCGCGGCCCGCAGCCCTTCCACGAAGCAGGACCGGCTGGGCCTGACCATGCCCATGTCGGCGGCCAGCCAGCCGATGAACTGGCACAGTTCGGCGATGACGCGGTGCAGTTGGGCGCCGGTGGGCGCGTCGTAGGAGTGCTTGGTGACCAGTTTGCGTACCCACCGCAGGTCCTGGCTCGCCCAGTCCATGGCCAGGGGGGTCCCCGAGCTGTCGTCCAGCTCGCGCAGCTGCCGGACGCGGGCGAACAGCATCTCCACCGCGGCGGGGTTGACCTCTTCGCCGCGCTGCTGGGAGGGCGGTTCCTGCTCGTCGGCCAGCATCCAGTCCAACGCGGCGGCGACCGGGTCGGGGTCGGCCGCCGGGGTGCCGGGCGCTTCCGCTTCGGCGGGGGTGGCGGCGGCCAGCGCCGGGTGCGGGGTGCTGGAGAAGTGCTGGGGCCACAGCGCCTCGACCGTGACGGCCTCGCCGAGCCGTTCGGAGACGATCTGCGCGACGAGGTAGGGGAGCTGGCGCCGTGGCCGTGCGCCTTTCAGCCAGTTGTAGGGGGCTTTGCTGCTGATGGTTCCGCTGCCGCAGTGTTTGTTGATCTCACGGGCCAGCCGCTCCGGCGACCACTCCAACCGCGCCAGACAAGAGGTCAGTAGCGACGTCTCGTTCAGCAAGGGTCGGTCGCGATCTCTTCGGCAGGCGGTGTCGGTGCCTGCGGTTGAGCGGGTGGGAACGCTTCCGGGAGGCTCGGGTGCCGGCTGCGGACAGCTGGCTGATGTGCCCGGCAGTGAGTGGAACTGCCCCCTGAGCGCCCGGTGTTGTCCGTCAACGCTTGTCCCTCCCCCGTTCTCGCCGACGCCCCCGCCAACGCAGGCTCCGCCAGTGGGCATTCCCGTTTTCGGCCTGTCGATGCTGTGATGGTTGACACGTGGGGTGTACACGGTGTGCGGGTGCGCCGACGGCGCTGGGCGCGGCCAGTGGGGTGACGGCGGTGGGGGTGCCGGGCGTGCGCGGCGGGGCGCCGTCCTGGCGCGGACGCAGAACCCGCCAGTACAGCAGTACGCCCACGGCCAGGACCAGCGCCGCGACGAGGAACGGCACATGGAACGTGCCGCTCACCTCGGCCAGCCAGCCGGTCAGCGCCACGCCGCCCGCCGTGACCGCCGTGTTGGCGAAGTTCATCAGGCCGCTGGCCGCCCCCACCGTTCCGGCCGGCGCGAGCAGACCGGGCAGGCTCCAGGCGACCGGCGCGGCGATGGCCAGGCCCGCCAGGGAGACGGACATCCAGCACACCGCGAGGGCGGGTGAGCGCACCGTGCCGGCGGCGCCGACCGTCGCGCCGAGCGCCATGCCGCAGACGAGTACGGACCTGCGTACCGACATCGGGTCGCGCCCCATGCGGACCAGCTTGTCGACCACCCAGCCGCCGACGAGGAGTTCGGCGGCCGTCGCCACGCCCCACGGGATCATCGAGTAGGCGCCGGAGCTGAGCAGCCGCAGGTGGAACTCCCGCTGGAAGAACTCGGGCATCCAGGTGAGGACCACGTTGATCGTGTAGCCGTAGCAGGCGAAGCCGAGCGCCATCAGCCAGCTCGTACGGGAACGCAGCACCGCGCGGAGCTGACCGGCCCGCCACCGGTCCGTGTCGCGCGCCCCGCCGTCGAGGATGAACGCCTTCTCGGAGGCGCTGAGCAGGGGGTGGGCGGACGGGTCCCGGTAGCCCCACCACCACACCGCGGTGAACACCACGCTGGCCAGCGTGGTGAACAGGAATCCGGCCCGCCAGCCCCAGGTGCTCATCACGAAGGCGAGGACGGGAAACGCGACCATGTTGGCAAGTTTGGTGGCCCCGTCGAACAGCGCGGTCGCCCTGCCGCGTTCGCCGAGCGGAAACCACGCCGCGGTCGCCTTGGAGGCTCCGACCATGGACGGCCCCTCGGACACGCCGAGCAGCAGCCGCGCCGCGATGATGCCGCCGACGCCGCTGGCCACCGCGGTGAGCAGGCTGGCGGCGGCCCATAAGAGAGAGGCGATCCGGGTCAGCCAGGCCACCCCGATCCTGTCGACCAGTACGCCGGCGGGCAGCTGCACCAGGCAGTACGACCAGGTGAACGCGGACAGGACGACGCCGAGCTGACCGAGGCCGAGGCCGAACTCCCCGGCCAGGGACGAACTGGCCACCGACAGCGCCGTCCGGTCAAGAAAGTTGACGACGATGCCTCCCGCCAGCAGCCCGCCGATGGCCCAGCGGGCGCGTCCAGGTGAGGTCACGGATCCACCTTTCGTGTAGCGGCCGAGCGGACGCGTCCGGCGGCCTTCCCGGCTCCGGGACATGGCTCCCGGAGCGCCGCGCGGGTCACCGTGGCCGATCGGGAACTGACCAGACTGACCAAGCTGACCCACGCCATCGCTTTGCACGAGATCACATGTGCGATGGAGTGGAAAGCGACGGCACAGCGCGTGGAAGGGGGGCGTCGAGCATGTGTGATGTGTCGGTCGGTGCTGCTCGGCACGCGTCGGCGGCCCTTCTCTCCCGGCTCTGTTAGCGCAGCCCTGACCTGCGCATACGTCGTTTCTGCCGATATGTGCTCCCGCGCCGGCGGGCCCTTCGGGCCGCGACCTGGCGCACACCGCGGACGGCAGGCCGCGCTGGCTTCGCATCCCGTACGCCCTCGACGGCGAGTGCGTACGAACCGGTCACCCGGCAACCTGCAAACGGAGATCACGTCATGCCCTGCTCACTCACCGCCGTTTCACTGCCCGCCACGGTGCCGTCCGGCACCGAAGACGCCGTGTTCGCCGACCTGTGTGCGCGCCTCTTCGCCTCCTTCACCCGGGCCGACCACCACACCAAGGGCGCGCAGTACCTCAGGGGACTGCTCGCGGCCCGGGGGCGGAAGACCATCCGCAACGTCGCCCGCTCGCTGGACGACCCGGGTGCCGCGCAACGGCTGCACCACTTCATCTGTGACGCTCCCTGGAACTGGCGCCCCGTGCGGGAGGCGCTGACCGGGTACCTGACGGACCTCGCGGCCCCGCGGGCATGGGTGGTGCAGCCGATGCTCATCCCCAAGGTGGGGAAGGAGTCGGTGGGCGTGCACCGCGGGTTCGTGCCCGAGCTGGGCCAGATGGTGAACGGGCAGCGGGCCAGCGGCCTTTGGTACGTGGGGCACAACGGCGTGAACGCCCCGGTCGACTGGCACCTGCACCTGAAGGGCGCGTCCGAGGGCCCCGCCGTCGCCTTCCCCGTCCCGCGCGCCTGCTCGGCGGGCTTACCGCCCGTCGTGTGGGACGGCCGCGCGCACGACGCCGCGGCGGTCCTCGACACCCTCGCACCGCTGGGGCTGCCCGCGATGGTGAGCCTGTCCGGGGCGGCCGGTGTACGGCTGCCGGACGCCGCGGGGAGCGCGGGGGCCGGTGAGACGCTCGCCGTCGAGCGGCTGCTGTCGCCGTCGTACGCGTCCCGGCTCACCGTCCGGCAGATCGCCCCGGGCACCCGGGCCGCCACGGCGCGGGTCCGGCTGATGCGGCAGCAGCGCGCGTCGTCCCTGCCCTGGTACGGCAAGGACCTGCTGCTGTACGCCGAGTGGCGGGAGGGCCACTACAAACCGGATGCGTACTGGCTCGTCACCGACCCGCAGACGTCGGCGGACGAGATCTTCCGGCTGCGCATGCACGCCGCGCAGGTGGCGCGCGACAGTGCCGGCACCGGGGCGCGCTGCGGGCTGCGGGACTTCAAGGGGAGGTCCTACGAGGGCTGGCACCGCCACATGACGCTGGCCTCGGCCGCGTACGCGCTGGTCAAGCTCTGCGGCGCCGAGGCGGAGTGGAAGCTGCCGGCCATGGCCGGCTGACGGGCGGAGCCGGGGCGGGCCGGCGGGCGGGGCGGGGCTCCGCGGGCGGGGGTGGGTCTTTCCCCGCGGAGCCCCGCCGGTCAGGGTGGCCGGCGCGGGTTCGCGGCGCGTCAGCGGCGGGCGGCCCAGCCGCCGGACTCGCCGGCGTACCGGCGGGCCGCCGTCCCGCGCTCGTACGGCAGCGTGCCGTCCGGGATGCTGAGCAGCTCCATGGTGATGCCGACGGGGGTACGGAAGTAGGTCCACCGGTTGCCTGCGATCGGGCCCGCCTCGATGGTCTCCGGACCGCCCAGGATCTCGACGCCGGGCTGCCGGGCGAGGTAGTCCGTGGCCGCTTCGATGTCGTCGACGGCGATGGCGAGGTGGTGCCCGCCCACGTCGTCGTTGCGTGGTGCCTCGGTGCGCCGGCCGGGCGAGGTGTACTGGAACAGCTCGACGTTGCAGGTCGGCCCGAGCCGGATCATGGCGATCACGGCGGTGGCCCGGGGGTGCACGTCGAGGCGTTCCGCCATCCAGTCGTCGTCCCGGCTCAAGGGGCCTTCGCGGTAGACGAGTTCACCGCCGAGCACCTCGGTGAAGAAGGCCACCGCGGCCTCCAGGTCGGGCACGGTGAAGGCGATGTGGTCGACGTTGCGCGCGGTGGGGATGCCGCGGGCGGCCGGCGGCGCGGTGGGTGCGCGGTCAGTCATGGGGCAGCTCCGGTACGCGCGGCGGGAGCTGCCGCACCACGCTGTGCGGCAGCACCGCCAGGTGCAGCAGTTCGGCTCCGTCGCGCTGCGCGGTCAGCTTGGGGCGGGCGCCGGCGGGACTGAGCATCAGCTCGTCGCGGCGCAGCGTCCAGGGGGCGCTGTCGGTCTCCTCCACGGTGACCGCGCCCGACAGCACCAGCCACACCTCGTCGGTGCCGCCGCGGCCGCTCGTCTCGATCTCTCCGTGCGGTTCCGTGCGGATGTGGTCCACGGCCTCGCACTCGCTGTGCAGCATGCCGCGCCGGGCCAGGCAGCGCCGGGCCACGGCGGGCCGGCCGGCGGGCCGGTTGACGGAGTGCGCCCCGGCCCGGGAGACGATCACTGCGTCCCCCCGGCCGTGCGTGCCACGTCCATGACGGTGTGGAACAGCCGCAGCGGGCCCGCGCCGGAGCTGATCTTGACCTCGCCGCCGAGCGGGAGAGTGATCGCGGTGCCGGCGGCGAGGGGGAGGTCCGTGCCGCTGCCGGCCGCGGTGCCCTCGCCGTCGAGTACGAAGAGCACGTGCTCCGCCCCGTCCGAGGCGAAGGACTCGGACTCGCCGGGGTCCAGCGTGAGCGTGCGGATGGTGCGCAACGGTCCGTCGAACGAGGTGGCGGGGTCGACGGTGCTGTCGTGGTCGAGGTGGTGGACGGCGCTGCGAGGCATGTTCTTCTCCGGCTCGGCCCGCCGCGCTCCGGTGAGCACGGCGTGGGTGTGCGGTGTGGACATTTCGATGACCAGCCAGTCCAGCGCGCTGTCCCCGGTGTTGTGCAGGGCGTGCGTGCTGCCCGCACGGGTCAGGCCGAGGCTGCCGGGACGGACGGGGTGCGCGACGCCGTCGAGGTGGAGTTCCCCCTCTCCCGAGAAGACGAAGTAGATCTCCTCGGTGCGGGTGTGCCGGTGCGCGCCGCTCACGGTGCCCGGGGGCAGGGACGCGCACTCGACGGCCTCCCAGGAACCGGCGGTTCCGGTCCTGCGGGCCAGGCATTTCCAGTAGGTGAGTCCCTCGGTCCCGTGCACGCCGTAGACCCGGGACGCGTCGGAGGTGTCCGCGACGATCACGCCGCCCCCTCCAGCGCGGCCCCGTGCAGGCGCGCGGTGCCGAGCCTGCGCAGGTCCTCGACCGCGGCGGCCAGCTCCTCGGAGGTGACGTCGTTGACGAACGCCGCGTCGCCGATGCCCACCGGCAGCGGGAGCCGCTGGAGCCCGTCCCGGTGGCGGACGGTGTCCTCCAGGGCGCGGGCCAGCAGGCGCGGTTCCAGCAGGTCGTTCCAGCTGGGGAGTTCGAGGGAGTCCATCACGGCCAGGACGCGGTCCCGGTCGCCGGTCGTGACCATGCCGCGGCTGGTGGCGATCATGGTGGTCAGCGCCATGTCGATGCACACCGCCTCGCCGTGCAGCAGCGCCGGGAGGGCGTGCATCTCGATCGTGGGGCTGAAGGTGTGGCCGTAGTCGACGACGCGCTCCAGCTCCGTCTCCCACAGGTTCGGCTGCAGCTCCTGGAGCATTCCGTGGATGGCCCGCTGGACGACTTCGGACGCCACCTGGCCGGCCGCCCACCGCTCGCCCTGGAAGTGCTCGTCCAGCAGCCGCGGACCGTGGTGCTCCAGCAGCTCGAAGAGCCGGGCGTCCTTGATCAGCGCCATCTTGAGGATCTCCGCCATGCCGTTGGCGATGTGGCGGCGGTCCACCGAGGCCAGGAACGAGCGGTCCAGGAGGGTCAGGGACGCCGGGGCGTACGTGCCGAGGCGGTTCTTGTGCCCGTTGAAGTTGACGCCGGTCTTCACGCCGACGCCCGCGTCCACCAGGCCGATGAGCGTGGTGGGGACCCGGACGACCGGGGTGCCGCGGCGGTACAGGCTCGCGACGAGGCCGACGATGTCCATCAGGACTCCGCCGCCGATCGCGATCACCGGCTCCCGGCGCCGGTCGATGCCGAACTCGTCGATGGCCCGGACGATGTCCTCGCCGGTGGTCAGCTCCTTGACGGTCTCGTCGATCTCGACGCAGTACAGCCGGTAGTCGACCTCGTGGTGGTCGAGGTACTGCCTGATCCGCTGTCCGTGCAGCCGCTCCACCTCCGCGTCGACGACGACGAAGCGCCGCCGCCGGGTGCCCGCGGGCGGAGCCGGTTCGAGCAGCGCCGTGTTCGCCGGTTCGAAGGCGTCGTCGCAGATGCGGACTTCGTAGCTGACCGGCTTTGTCGCCTCTACGCGCCAGGCGTCGACCAGGTTGCTGTGGGTGAAAAGTCCGTCCGTCGGATACTTGCGAGTCACGCTACCCCCTGAAGGAACGAAACGTTTTCTCACTGGAGAATTGTCCAGCGTGGACGGTGAATCCCGCACCGATAGTGCAGCATGCGTGAATTCACCGGGTCAACGTTTTCGGTATGTGATGAGCCGCCGAATGTTGTGTCAGAAATTCCGCGACGCATTTCCGCGTCGCGGAATTCCGGGTCATGCGGGGACCGCGTGCGCCAGGGGCGCCCGGCAGAGCATGCGGCCGGCGCCGACCAGCCCGTGGTCGTCGTCGGGAAGGCCCAGCCGCAGCATGTCCCGCGTCTCCCGCTCGGTCAGGCCGAAGCAGCCGACGCGCAGCAGCTGCTCCGCGAGCAGCTCGGTGAACCGCTCGCCCACCGCCTGCGCGAAGCCGCCGACGAACACGTAACTCCGGATGCCCGTCGTGAGGAAGACCGAGGTCAGGGCATGCGCCAAGTGCGCGAGCCCGGCCCGCAGCACGTCGGTCGCGAAACCGTCGCCCGCGCGCACGGCCTGCACGAGGGCCTCGTTGGTGAGGCGGCCCGGGTCGCCGTCGCACAGCGCGGCGAGCCGGCTCGCCGCGAACGCGGACGGGAGGTCCCCCGCCCTTCTGCGGGCCCCGGCCAGGATGCCGCGGCCGGAGGCGAGAGCCCCCAGGTGACCGCGCCCGCCGCAGTCGCACCGGGGCGCGCCGGGCGAGGTGTCGCACGGCAGGTGCCCCAGTTCGCCGCCGTGGCCGTCGGCACCGACGAGCACCTCGCCGTTGTGGAACACCTTGTTGCTGATGCCGGAGCTGACCGTGAACAGGCAGAAGGACGGACCGCCGGGGGACGCGTAGCGCCAGGCGGCCGCCGTGGTGTCGTTGACGACGGTGACGGGCAGGCCGGTCCGCTGCCCGAGCAGCTCCGCCAAGGGGAGCGCGGGCCCGCCGCCGCCCCAGACCGTCGGCGCCCCGGTGACCACGCCTGCGGCGGTGACGGGGCCGGCGAACGCGATGCCGACGGCCTCCGCGCCCTGGCCCTCGGGGGCCGCCCGGACCGCCTGGATCTCCTGGGCGAGCTGGTCGAGGACGGTACGTTGCACCTGCCGCACGTCCGCGGCGTCGGCGCCGCCGGTCCCGCGCACCGGGGTGCGGCGGACGCCGGACAGCGTGCCGGTGGTCCCGTCCCAGACGGCGGTGCGAAGCGTGGTGCCGCCGACGTCAGCAACGATGCAGCGCATCGATGTCCTCCGGTTCTTCGAGGGGATGGGGCCGGACGCGCGCCGGTGGCCGGCGGCGTTCCCGCGCCCGCGCGTACAGGATGAGGAGCAGCGCCACGGCCGCCGTCCCGGTGCCGGCCGCCGCCACCGAGCGGGTGCCCCACCCGAGGTCCATGACCTCCCCGCCGAGCCAGGCGCCGAGGCCGTTGCCCAGGTTGAAGGCCGAGACGTTCGCGGAGAGGGCGAGCAGGGGCGCGGTCGCGGCCAGGGCCAGGGCGCGCGCCTGGAGTGCCGGGATGATGGAGAACCCCGTGGCGCCGAAGAGGAACAGGGCGACGAGTGCCAGGGGCCACCAGGGCGCCGCCGCCCAGAAGAGGGCCGTCGCGAGGGCGAGGGCGCCCAGGCTGCGTACGGCACCGGTGGTCGGGTCGCGGTCGGCGAGCCGCCCGCCGGCGATGTTGCCCAGCACCGCGCCGGCTCCGAGCACCATGAGCAGGGCGCCCATGGCCCCTGCGGGGAAGCCGGAGACGTCGCGCAGCAGGGGCGCCAGGTAGGTGGAGACGGTGAAGACGCTTCCTTGCGCCAGCACCACGATGACCGTGGTGGCCAGCACCTGGGGCCTGCTCAGCACGCGCAGCTCGTCCCGCACCGACCCGCCGGGCCCCGGGTCCGTACCGGTGGAGCCAGGGGGCCCCGGCGTCCGGCGGCCGGGCACGGTGACCATCACCAGTACGGTGGTGACCAGGGACGCGACGGCGATGGCGGCGAACGTGGCGCGCCAGCCCCACTGCTGGCCGATGGCGGTGCCCAGCGGTGAGCCGAGGATGTTCGCGAGGTTGAACCCCAGGGACACCTGGGCGATGGCGGAGGCCCGCCGGTCCGGTGCGGACATGCCGGCGGCCACCAGTCCCGCCATGGCCACGAAGGTTCCGTGGGCGAGCGAGGCGCACAGCCTGGCCGCCACCAGCAGCAGGTAGTCGCCGGCGAGGAAGCTGCCGGCGTTGCCGGCGACGAACACCGCCATCAGCCCCACCAGCAGCGGCTTGCGCGGCACCCGCAGGGTCAGCAGCGTGACCACCGGCCCGCCCACGGCCACGCCCACCGCGTACGTGGTGACGAGCAGCCCCGCGGACGGGACGGAGACCCCCAGGCCGGACGCCACGTCCGGGAGGAGCCCGATGACGGCGATCTCGGCCGTGCCCAGGCAGAAGACGCACAGCATGAGCGCGAGTACGGGCAACCGCATGCAGACAGCTCCAGATGAATGCGACGATCCGCCGCTGGACTGCCGGAATTGGTTCCAGCGCCCAGGAGCGTAACGCCGGGAGCCTTTTGCAAACTGACACAACCGTAGTGAGCGGCGCCATGTTGTGGGCGGTGCCGTCCGGTTCCTATATTCGAGCCGGAAGGGCCGAGCGGGTTGAGCGGGCCGGGATTTCACCCGAGCGGAATTCACGCCTCCCGGGATGCGGCCCCGACTCCTCTGCTGTCGATTCCCTGTTCCGCGCTTCCCGCGCGCTGATCCGCGCTCGGTACGAAGAAAGGCTGTCCATGACGAAAGTCTTAGCCCGCGCCGTGCTGTTCGATCTGGACGGCGTGCTGGTGCACTCCGGGGCGGCCGTGGAACGGTCGTGGTCCCGCTGGGCGCACCGCCACGGCCTGGACGCCGGGACGGTCCTCGCGACGTGCCACGGGCGCCGGTCCGTGGAGACCATCGCGCTCGTGGCGCCGCACCTCGACGCCGAGGAGGAGGCCGCCGCGCTCGAAAGCGAGCAGGCGCGGGACATGGAGGGCCTGGCGGCGGGCAAGGGCGCGGCGGAGCTGATCGCCGCACTCGACGGTGCCGGCGAAGCCGCCCCGGTGCCGTGGGCCATCGTCACCTCCGGCACCCGGCCGCTGGCGTCCGCGCGGCTGGCCGCGGTGGGGCTGCCGGAGCCGGAGGTCTTCGTCACGGCGGAGACGCTCGGCAAGGGCAAGCCGGACCCCGAGGGATACCTCACCGCGGCACGGCGGCTGGGCGTCGACGCGGACGGCTGCGTCGTCGTCGAGGACGCCGAACCCGGGGCACGGGCGGGACACGCCGCGGGCGCCGCCGTGATCGGGGTCGCGGGAGGCACGCTGTCGGGCTCGGAACCCACGCTCTCCCTGTTCGTCGGCACGCTCGCCGACCTCACCGTGGAGCGCGGCCCCGGCTCCGGTACCGCCCGTATCGTCGCGGCCGGGGAGCAGCGGTGAGCCCCGCGGCGCGTCGCGTGGCCGTCGTGGGCCGCGGACTCATCGGAACCGCCCTGGCCCGCACGCTGCGCCTGGCGGACGCGGAGGTGTACACCGTCGCGCGCAGCGGCAGCAGCACCCCGGAGCACGCGCCGTGCGACCTCGGCACCCCCGAAGGCCGGGCCGGGCTGCTGGCCGCGCTGCGGCGCTGGAACCCGGACCGCGTCGTACTGACGCACGGCCCCAGCGACGTGACGTGGATGGCGGACCACCCCGCCGAGGCGGCGGCCGCGCACACCGAGGTGGCCGAGGCCGTCGCCGCCCGGCACGGCCGCGGTGTCCTGCTCGTCTCCACCGACAACGTCTTCTCCGGTACGGCGGGGCTGCGCACGCCCGACGACCCGGCGGACCCCGCCAACGTGTACGGCGAGGTGAAGCTGGCCGCCGAGCGGGCGGTGCTCGCGGCCGGCGGAGCCGTCACGCGGGTCAGTCTGGTCTACGGCCAGTGGTCCACGGGCCGGCAGCGGGTGACCTTCGCGGAACGCTGCCTGGACGCGGCCCTCGCGGGCCGCCCGCTCTCGGTCCCCGAGGACCAGTGGTTCACTCCCGTGCACATCGACGACGTGGCCGACGTCCTGGCGGCTCAGTCCACGCGGGACGGCGACACCGCGCCGGGGCGCCCGGCCCACCTGTCCGGGCCGGCCGAACTCAGCCGCCACGACTTCGCACGCGCCGCCTACCGCCTGGCCGGGGCGGACGAGGGCCTGGTCACGGCGTGCCGGAGGGCGGACAGTGAATGGGCCACCCGGCCGCGCTACTCGTCCCTGCGCTGTGACGACTTCGGCGCCGTCACCGGCGTACCCGACTGGCGGGCGCGGTCCGTACCGGCAGGGCTGCGGGCGATGCTCGCGGCGGCCGGGCACCGGGCGTCCGCACCCCGCGAGGAGGCTGCCGCCCGATGACCGCCACGACGGAGAACCGGGCCGCGGCGCCCGCGGCCACCATGACCGCCCTCGTCCTCGAAGGGCCGGGGCGCCTGGTACACGCCGAACTCCCGGTACCCAGGGCGGCAGCCGGCCAACTGCTGGTGGCCGTCCGGTACGTCGGGCTGTGCGGCACCGACCTGGGGTTCTGGGACGGCAGCAGCAACTACCTGCACGACGGTGACAAGAGCTATCCGTTCGTGTTCGGCCACGAATGGAGCGGACGCGTCGTCGAGGTGGGGGAGTCCGTCACCGGATTCGCCGTCGGCGACCGGGTGGCCGGGCACAACTTCCGGCCCTGCGGCACCTGCGAGAGCTGTGCGCGCGGCCACATCCTCTACTGCCCCGGGCGCAGCGAGATGGGCGTGATCGGCGCCGAACAGGGCGCCGCCGCCCAGTACTTGGCGGTGCCCGCCGACACGGTGGTCACGCTGCCGGACTCGGTGAGCGAGCGTGACGCCGCCCTGCTGGAGCCCTGCACCGCCGCGATGCACGCCGTCGACCGGCTGCGCGTCGCCCGGGGGGACGAGGTCGCCGTCCTGGGCGCGGGCACACTCGGTATCGCCGCGGCCCAGATCGCCCGCGCCCGCGGAGCCGCCGTCAGCGTCTACGACCCGAACCACGGGGCGCGCGCACTGGCCGGGGAGCTGGGCATCACCTCGGTCGGCAGTCCCGACGACGCCCCGCACGGCCGCTTCGACGCCGTGATCGAGGCATCCGGGGCCGCGAGCGCGGTGCGCCTGGCACCCCTGCTGTGCGCGTCCGGCGCGCGGCTGGCCCAACTGGGCACCCCGCACGGTCCGGTGGACCAGGTGCCCGTCTCCTCGCTGGTGCTGGGCAACGTGACCCTGCACGCCGTGCTGTCCGGCGTCGGCCACTGGCAGGACCTGCTCGCGGCCGTCGGCTCCGGCGCGGTGCGCCTGGCCCCGCTGATCGACACGGTCGTCCCGTTCGACGAGGCCGTCCGGGCCTTCGAGCGGCTCGCCGACCGCGGCAGGCCGCGCCCCAAAGTGCTGATCGCGTTCTCCTGAGCCGGCACCGCACCGGCTCCCGCCACGCCGTGCCCCGACCCCTACCTGCCTGAAAGGGCGCTCATGCCGTTCCGTCTGGCCGTACTCATCCTGGCCATCTTCTGTGTCGGTACCGCCGAACTGGTGCCCAGCGGCATGCTGGGAGACCTGTCCGAGGACCTGTCCGTCAGCATCCCGACGGCGGGTCTCCTCGTCACGGTCTACGCGTTGACCATGGTCGTCGGCGGGCCGCTGATCACCGCGCTCACCACCCGCGTACGACGCAAGTACCTGCTCGTCGGGCTGCTCGCGCTCTTCGTCGCCGGCAACGTCATCTCCACCTTCGCCGGCAACTTCGGTGTGCTGGTGGCCGGGCGCATGGTGACCGCGGTGATCCACGGCACCTTCCTGGCCGTGTGTGTGGTCACCGCGGGCGGCATGGTCGCCAAGGAGAAGGCCGGGTCGGCCGTCGCCGGCATGCAGCTGGGCATCAACCTCGCCACCGTGCTCGGCGTACCGCTGGGCACCCTCATCGCCCAGCACTACAACTGGCGGGTCACCTTCGGCATCGTCGCGGGACTCGCCGTGCTCGCCGCGCTGCTCATCCTCGCCGTCATCCCCGACGACGGCGAGAGCTCGGGCTCCGCCGCCGCCCACGAGCTGCGGGTGTTCAAGAAGTGGTCCGTGCTCGGCACGGTGCTTGCCACGGTGCTGTGCTCCGGCGGCATGTTCACCCTCATCACCTTCATGGTGCCGCTGCTCACGAACGTCGGCGGCTTCCCCGCGAGCTGGGTCCCCGTCGTCCTGGTCGCCTACGGCGTCGGCTCCATCCTCGGCAACCTGATCGGCGGCAGGTTCGCCAACCGGTCCATCGACTCGGCCGTGCTGTGGCTGTCCTGGGTCCTGGCCGCGGTGTGCGTCCTGTTCTGGGCCGCCGCCCCCTTCGCCGCGGGCGGCGCCGTCTCGCTCTTCCTGTTCTCGCTGGCCACCTTCGCCCTCATCCCCGGCCTGCAGACCAAGGTGCTCTCCGCCGCGGCGGACGCACCCACCCTCTCCCTCACCGCGAACATGTCGGCCTTCGGCCTCGGTGCCGCGCTCGGCTCGTGGCTCGGCGGCCAGATCATCGACCTCGGCCTCGGCACCCGTTCGGTGACCCTTGGGGCTGCCGTGCTCACCGGCCTGGGCGCCCTCCTCATCACCCAGACCGTCTTCGCCGCCCGGAGCCGACGCGGCACCGGGGCCGAGGCCCCGGCCCCGCAGCAATCGAGCCCCAGTCCGACCGGCGTCGCGCAGCCCTGACAGAGAGAGCCAGTCATGCCGTCCTCACAGACCTCCGCCGCGGCCGGTGCGCCGCCGAGTGGCAGACCCAAGTTGCCGTCGCTGACGGGTGTGCGGTTCATCGCCGCCGGGCTCGTCTTCTTCTTCCACGCCTCCCTGACCTTCATCCCGCTGAGCCCCTTCGCGGACGAGGATGTGGCGGAAGGGTTCCGGTGGCTCTTCAGCAAGGCCGGCTGGATGGGGGTGACGTTCTTCTTCGTCCTCAGCGGCTTTGTGATGACGTGGTCGGCGAAGCCCGGTGACACGGTCACGGGGTTCTGGCGGCGGCGGTTGTTGAAGATCTTCCCCAATCACGTCGTGACGTGGGCGCTGGCCATGGTCCTGTTCGCGGGGACGGTCACCCCGGTCTCGTCCTGGCTGCCGAACCTACTGCTGGTGCACTCGTGGTTCCCGGACCCGCAGATCCACCTGAGCGTCAACCAGCCGGCCTGGTCGCTGTGCAGTGAGCTGCTGTTCTACCTGCTGTTTCCCGCGCTGATCGGTCCGATTCTGCGGATCAGGGAGAGCAGGCTGTGGGGGTGGG
>NZ_JBIRJY010000006.1:342472-577008 GCF_044329785.1 Streptomyces sp. NPDC017529 | reverse complement strand
GTCGAGTACCGGTAGTTCTTGCTCGAGGACGCGATGGTGCGGTCGCGGGTGGGCACCAGGGTTCCGTCGACGATGTAGACGGTGTCCTTGCGCGGCCGGCGGGCCGGGGAGATGGCCAGCAGCGGGGCGAGGTGGTCGAGGATCCTGTCGGCCGCGGATTTCGAGACCCCGAACAACGGCGCCACCTGCCGCAACGTGAGGTTCGTGCGCCAGTACGTCGCCACCAGCAGCACCCGGTCCTCGAGCGACAGGCGCCACGGTCGGCCACGCTGAACGTCACCACCGCGACACCGCACCAGTGCCACCAGCCTGGCGAACTGCACCTCGGTCAGACCAGCAAACGGCTCGATCCACTTCGGATCATCTGCCGAGATCACCCCACCCATGCCCAACCAACGCGCCAACCGCACCACTGGTTACGGGACAACCTTTAGCCAACGTAGGTAGGCGGGAGAGCCGGCCACGATCGGCACCGCGGCGACCTCTGGGTTCTTCCATGGGTGGTGGCTCAGAAGGTGCCTCTCAAGCCGGTCATATGCCCCCGCACTCACTTTGAAGAGAAGTTGCCACTCTTCCCCCTCGCCGTACTTACCGGCGTGCCAGAAGACCGAAGCAACGGGGCCTACGACCTGAACACCCGCAGCCAAGCGCGCGGAGACCACAGAGCGCGCTAGCTCCATAGCTTGTTCGCGAGTCTCCGTCGCCGTGGAGACCTGAAAGAACTCTGCCATGGGCGTGACTCTACCCACGGAGCGATGAAGGATCCTCACATATCGCAAAACTTGGCTTACGAATCAGACGAGAATCTAGACTGCACACCATGGCTCAGTGGTCGTTACCATCTACACGGGCGATCCCGCCGGGGAAGAAACCTCCGAGGCTGCCACACACTCCCTCGCCCTCGACGGCGTGGATACGAAATCGCCCTCATGCCGGACAGCTGCGACAAGCTGCTGGAAGCGACCGCGGCCCGAGTCTCCAAGGAGATCCGGGAGGCACACCGCAAGGCGAACTGACCCCTCTCCGCAGAGCCCCTCGTCGACCGCTGGGGCCGCCCCACGGAGCCCTCGGTTCCCGTTTTCGGGCCCTCTGGGCCCTCCGCGAGGGGTGAGGCCGGCGGCGCTCGGCAGGCTACTTCCCAGGGCGTCAAGACTCGTCAGCGTCAACAGAAAGAGCGTCAGTGCGACGTCAGCCGCGACCGAGCCGCCCCTGATGCAGGTCGGCTAGCCGATTCCTTGCCATCAGGGCCTGGCCATTACAGAATTTGAAGGGGCGCAGCAACAAGACCGGGAGATCACCGATGCTCAAGCCCGCAAACTCGGCCAGAGTCAGGATTGCCAAGCGGCCGTAGTGCAATTTTCTCGGCGTTTGAATCGGTTATACGCCATTGCAGGAAAATCGAATGTTGAGCTGATCGCAGGCCGAATGGCGATACCGGGCTTTTCGGTCGCTGATGTCCAGCTGGTAATTGAAAGTGCGCTGACTATCAGGGGCTGGGGTCCGGGCGCCGTGTTCAGGGCAAGGGAGGCTGTCGCGCATGCCCTAGAGGACTTCAACCGGGATGAAGATGAGCCGCAGGTCACTGCCCGTAAGGTCACTGTGCCGGCGTATAGGCCGACTCGTCCGCCTCGCCGTTCCGATCCTGGTCGGGGCGGTTTTTTTGTGGGGGTGCGCCGGTGTGGGCGTGCGTGCCGGTCGGCTGTGCGGGCCGTCTCGTGGAGCACACTGGCGGCATGGACCACAGCAGTGAGACGGGGGCGGTGGCCTCTCGGAGGTTTGCTTCCCGGCCGGAGAGTGTGGGGCCGGCGCGGCGTTTCGTGCGGGATGCTCTGGCCGGTGCGGGCGCGGATGTGGTGGAGACGGCCGAGCTGCTGGCCGGTGAGCTGGTCACCAATGTGGTGCTGCACGCGCGTACGGAGGCGGAGGTCGCTGCCTGGGCGGTGGACGGGGCGGTCCATGTGCGGGTCGGTGACGGGCGGCCGGGGCGGGGGCCGGTGCCGCAGGATCTTCCGCACGCCGGTCCCGGGCATGGGCTGGCGATGGTGCGGCAGCTGGCGTCCCGGTACGGGGTGGAGACCGGGGAAGAGCGCAAGACGGTGTGGTTCGAGCTGTGGGGGGACGGGCGGCCGCCGCGGCCTTCCGCGTGGGAGACGCCCGTGCCGCCTTCCGGGTCCACGCGCACGGTGACGCTGGTCGACTTGCCGGGCACGCTGTACCTGGCGTCCCAGCAGCACCGGCACGCGCTGCTGCGCGAGCTGACGCTCGCCGAGTTCGCCGGCGAGGACACCGGCGTACGCCCGGAAGACCTGGCCACCGCGCACGACATGTCGAACGTGATCAGCGCGGGCGTGACGGAGGCGCTGGAGAAGCAGCCCGCGGTGGCCCACATCCACTCCCTGAGCCTGGCGCTCCCCGCGGACGCCGGGCCGGCCGTGGCCACCCTGCGCCGGGTGCTCGACCTGGCCGAGCAGGCGGCCCGGGACGAGCGCCTCCTGACCTGGCCGGCGATGCCCCAGAACCGCGTCTTCCGCCGGTGGCTGCTGGACCAGCTCGCCGGCCAGCTCGCCGGCGAGCCCGCCGCCGCGTGGACCGTGGTGCCCCGCGACCCGAGCGCCAGCCCCTGGGAGCTGGTGCCCTGGGACGCCGGCCACGTACGGGCCAGCAGGGTGCCCACCATCGCGGCCGACGAGGAGAACCGGATCGTCGTGGCGAACGGGCCGGCGGCCGACATGCTCGGGTGGCAGGCGGACGACCTGGTCGGCCGGCGGCTGACCGTGCTCATCCCCGAGCACTTGCGGGTGCGCCACATGGCGGCGTTCACCTCGCTGCTGCGTACCGGGCAGCCGCACATCCTGGGCCGCTCGGTGCCGCTGCCGGCGCTGCACCGGGACGGCCGGCTGGTTCCCGTACGGCTGTTCATCCAGACGCAGGGGACGGCCGACGGCCGCACCGTGTTCGTCGCCCAGCTCGCCCCCAGGACCGCGCCCCCCGACCCCGCACCTCCGGCTTCCGGGGAGGGCGGGTTCGCCGCGGCAGAAGAGCCGGGTGAGCCGGGCGAGATGGGGGAGCCGGGCGAGGTGGGGGAGGCGGTTCTGCCGGAGGCCTCGGAGCCTGTCGCCAGGGCGCGTGGCGACGAACCCGGCGGGGCGGCCCAGGAGCGCCGGCTGCTGGCCGACATCGGGGAGTCGCTGAGCAGCACCCCGAACCTGGAAGAGGGGCTGCAGCGGGTCTGCACGATCCTGACCCAGCGGCTGGCCGACTGGTGCGTGGTGGACCTGCTCAACGACTGCGACCAGCTGGAGCGGATGTGCGTCGGGCACCGCAGCCCCACGGCACTGCCCGCCGAAGCGCACGCGGGCGGGCTGCCGCCGGTGACCGGGGCCGCACGGGGGCCGCTGGCGCGGGTGCTGCGCGGAGCCGGCCCGCTGCTGCTCACCGAGCGGCCGCCGCCGAGTCAGGTCAACAGCCCGCTCGACGCCCATTACGTCGATCTGTTCGAGCGGGTGGGGGCGAACAGCGCCGTGGTCGCTCCGCTGCGGACCCGCGGGCCGGTCTTCGGCGCCCTGACGCTGGCCCGTACCGGCAAGGAGCGGGCCTTCACCGAAGAAGCGCTGCCCCTGATCGGCGACCTGGTCCGCAGCCTCTCCCTGGGGGTGGAGCACGCCCGCCTGTACCAGGAGACCCGGCAGATCGCCGAGCGCCTCCAGCGCTCCTTGCTGCCCGTGCTGCCGGACGTCGGACACTTGCAGATGGCCGCCCGCTGCGCGCCCTCCTCCACCACCGCGCAGATCGGCGGCGACTGGTACGACAGCTTCCTGGTCCCCAACGGCCGGACCGCCGTGGTCATCGGTGACGTCGCCGGGCACGACCTGGAGGCGGCCGTCGCCATGAGCCAGTTGCGCAGCATGCTGCGCGGCATCGCCATCGACCGCCAGGAGCCCCCGGAAGAGGTGCTGCGCCGCCTGGACGTGGCGAGCCACACGCTGTCCCAGGAAGCCACCGCCACGTGCATCTACGCCCTGGTCACGGGCCCCGACAGCGGCCCCTGGGAATTGAAGCACTCCTCCGCCGGGCACCTGCCGCCGCTGCTGACCACCAAAGAAGGCGGTACCCGCTACCTTGAGGGCGGCGCGGGCCTGCTGCTCGGCATGGAGCCCGAGATGCCCCGCCCGGGAGCCGCGAACCCCTTCCCCGCCCACTCGACCGTCCTGCTGTACACCGACGGCCTCATCGAACGCCGCGACGAGTCCCTCGACCACGCCATGGACCGGCTCCGCCGGCACACCGCCGCCCTGGCGCGCGAACCCCTCGACGTCTTCTGTGACGAACTGCTCATCGGCCTGGGCGCCGACAGCGCCGACGACATCGCCATCCTCGCCGTCCGGCCGGTGCCCCCGGACCGGTCCGGGGCGGCGCGGGAGCGGGCCTAGACCGGCGGGATCTCGTCCGGGCGCCGGAACGGGGTCTGCTCGTTGTGCTCGCCCCGGCAGGTCGTCCCGTGCTGGCAGAAGAAGCCGCAGCCCCGGCACGAGCGGCATCCGTGCGGGGCGTGTATTTCACCGGGGTGGCCCACGCCGGAGACGTAGAGCGTGGAACGGAGTTCCGTCTGCTGGCCGCCGCACCCCTTGCACAGCAGGTGGGGGCCGGGGCAGACGTGGTCGTGGTCATGGTCGTGGTCACTGCCGTGCTCGGTCACCGGGTCCGCCTTTTCCCCTGTCCGTTTCCGCGATACGCGTTCATGGTGCGATCATGCCTTCGGTACGTGGCGGATGCCGCCGGCCGGGCCGGGTGTCCCTCGTACGAAGGGGGTCGGGTGGAGGGGCTCGGACGGAGCGGCCCGGACGAAGTGGAAGGATAGCTTCCATGAGTTCCCACGTATTTTTCGACATATCCATCGACGACGTTCCCGCCGGACGCATCGTCTTCAAGCTGTACGACGACGTCGTGCCCAAGACCGCGCGCAACTTCCGTGAGCTGGCCACCGGCGAGCACGGCTTCGGTTACGCGGGCTCGCCGTTCCACCGGGTGATCCCCGAGTTCATGCTCCAGGGCGGCGACTTCACCCGCCGCAACGGCACCGGCGGCAAGAGCATCTACGGTGACCGCTTCGCGGACGAGAACTTCCAGCTCAAGCACGACCGCCCGTTCCTGCTGTCGATGGCGAACGCCGGCCGCAACACCAACGGCTCGCAGTTCTTCATCACCACCGTGGCCACGCCGTGGCTGGACGGCGCGCACGTGGTCTTCGGCGAGGTCGTCGAGGGCACGGACCTGGTGACCAAGATCGAGGGCCTGGGCTCCCGCTCCGGCGCGACCTCCGCGAAGATCGAGGTGGCGGCTTCGGGCGTGGTGGACGCCGCGTAACGGGGCCGTAGCGCCCGCATACGTGAAGGCCCCCGGAACAGCCGTTCCGGGGGCCTTCACGTATGTGGGCGCGGCCGCTCAGGACTGGGGCCGGCTGCCGTGGTTGGCACCGTTCTTACGACGTGCCTTCTTCTTGCGGCGTCGCTTCGACGACATGGCGTCTCCTCTCCGAGGTGGGGCTTTCCTCCGCATTTCTACCATTTCACGGAGGGTCCCTGCCCGCGATCTTGGGGCCGGATACCCGCCTCACAGGCGCCCACACGTCCCGTGAGACACATCACGGTGAACGAGTGAGGGGAGGGAGAAGGCACGTCGGAGGGCGGCGAAGGGGGTCGGAGAGGGGGCGGAGGGGGACGTCGGGCCCGGGTCAGCCCTCCGGCTTGGCCAGCAGGAGCAGGTAGTAGTCCAGGTGGTTCCGGCAGAGCGTGCGGAAGGGCTCCATCAGCGGATCGGTGTGGGCGGTGGCCTCCTTGCCGAAACGCTGCTCGATGGCGTCCCGCCGCTCCTTGTAGAGAACGCACATCAGCTCACCGCACAGGGCGATGTTCGACGTCATGTTCTGTACCCGCGCGACGTGGAAGCCCGCCTCCCCGATCTCGCCGACGAGCGTCGCGAAGGTGGTGGGCGGCGGCGAGGTCCACAGCCGGGTGAACGCGTCGGTCTCGGCCTCGGTGGGAGTGCCGCGGCGGGCGAACTCCGTCATCAGCAGACGGCCGCCGGGGCGCAGGACGCGCAGGGCTTCCCGCAGTCCGGCCGGCCGGTCGGACAGGTGGGGCATGCAGTCGATCGACCAGGCCGCGTCGAACGAGCCGTCCGCGTAACCGAGCCGCATCGCGTTGCCGTACGCGAAGTCCACCCGGCCCGCCAGGCCGGACGTGCCCAGCCGTGCCTCGCAGCGGGCGAGCTGCCGCTCGCTGACGGTGATGCCGGTGACCCGGCCGCCGGTGCGCTGCGCCAGCCGGATCGCCGGGCCGCCGGTGCCGCAGCCGATGTCCAGCAGGCGGGCGTCCTGGGGCAGGCCCGCGGACAGGACGTCGACGAGGAACTCGGTCTGCCGGTCCTGGGCCAGGTCGGCCAGGCCGAGGAGGCCGGTGGGCGGGGCGTGCTCGCCGTGCGGGACGAACATGCCGACGTGCAGGGCGCTGCCGCCGAGCACCATGGCGAGGAGGTCACCGAACCGGTCGTACATCGCGCCGACTTCTTCGGGAGCCGGCCCCGGCGCGCCTTTCGTACCGCTGCCGCTGCCGTCACTGCCGCTTTCGTTCACTGGCACGGGAGTCCTCTCGGCCGCCCCGGAAACGGCGTCTCCGGGGCGGCGGTTGCCGTTCGGCGCCGGGCGGGTCAGCTCGACTGGGCCTCGTCGTACAGGTTCTCGGCGTCGTCGCCGAAGTACGGGCCGAACATGGTGTTCGGCAGGAAGGTGTACCCGAAGCTGTTCACCGAGGACTGCAGGCCGGTGCCGGTGGCCTCGTTGAACGAGGTGAACCAGGGGCCGCCGCTGGAGCCGCCCGTCATGGTGCAGGACAGGCCGTGGTCGGTGGAGAACAGCGGGTCCTTGATGGTGTTGCCGCTGCAGTAGACGAGCTTGCTGCCGTCGTAGGGTGCCGCGGCCGGGTAGCCGAAGGCGTACATGGGCTTGTTGTAGCCGGTGTTGAAGGCCAGGCCCTGGCCGCCGACGACGTCGGTGAGCCGCTGGCCGCCGACCGGGGCGACGACCGCTGCGCCCACGTCGTAGTTGATGTTCTCGCTCGCCGTCCACTGCGGTGTGGCGAGGGTCTTGGAGGCGGCCCACTTGCCGTAGGGGGCCTGGCCGTCGTGGTAGCCGGGCACGAAGACCCAGTCGCCGTGCCAGGCGCCGTTCATCTTCACGCAGTGCCCGGCGGTGATCACGGTGCTCTTGTTCGCGCTGGTGACGGCGTTGCCCGAACAGGAGGCGGTGCGGCCCTGGTAGGTGAAGAACACCCGGCCCGCGGTCTTCGTCACGGCGCCGCCGCCGGTCCAGGCGGCGCCTTTCTGCGGGAAGGCCTTCGGCGCGGGGGCGGCCGGGGTGCCGCCGGGGAGGGTGGGCCGTACGGTGCGCTCGGTGCCGCGCGGAACCGCCGGGGCGGCCGTGTCCGGCCCCGTACCGGTCCGCGGGACCGCTGCCTCCGTCCCGGCGGACATCAGGTCCATCGGGGTGGCCTCGCGCATCCGCTCCGCGGTCCAGAAGCCGGCCGCGGCGGACGCGCCGGTTCCGGTCCGGTCGGGCGCTGCCGCGCCGGTCGCGGCGGCCGGACCGCTCTGGAGGGCCGACACGAGCAGGGCGCCGGCGGCGGTCAGGGCTCCGGCGACGGCACGGGACACCCCGCGCTTACGGGCGCCCGGCGAGGTGCTGGGGGTTCGTCTCACGCGTAACTCCTTCTGCGGGGCCGCGTGGCGAACCGCGCGGCCGTCCCTCCAGGGCCGCGGGTTCCGCGGCCCGGCAGATGAGCGGTGCGGATGGACGTGCGTCAGGAAGCGTGCCACCGGACGCGCCGTCTGTCAGGAGCGTGGCGCGCCGAAGTCCGGAAGGGGCGGGCCCTCAGCCGCGCCCGATGTACGGCATGGCCGTCGCCATCACCGTCGCGAACTGCACGTTCGCGGCCAGCGGCAGCTGCGCCATGTGCAGGACGGTACGGGCCACGTCGGCCGCGTCCATCACGGGTTCGGCCGCGGTGGTGCCGTTGGCCTGGAGGATGCCGGTCTGCATCCGCCCCGTCATCTCGGTCGCCGCGTTGCCGATGTCGAGCTGCCCGCAGGCGATGTCGTACGGACGCCCGTCCAGGGAGAGGGACTTGGTCAGGCCGGTCATCGCGTGCTTGGTGGCGGTGTACGCGATGGAGTGCGGGCGCGGTGTGTGTGCGGAGACCGAGCCGTTGTTGATGATGCGGCCGCCGCGCGGGTCCTGCTGCTTCATCGCGCGGAAGGCTGCCTGGGCGCAGAGGAACGCGCCGGTGAGGTTGGTGTCCACGACCGTCCGCCAGTCGTCGTACGCCAGCTCTTCGAGCGGTACGGGCGGGCCGAACGTGCCGGCGTTGTTGAAGAGCAGGTCCAGCCGCCCGAAGCGGTCGCGGACCGCGGCGAACAGGGCGTCGACCTGCTCGGGGCGGGTGACGTCGGCCGGTACGCACAGGGTGGCGCCGCCGGTGTCCGGGGCCGCCCGGCGGGCGGTCTCTTCCAGGGCGCCGGCGCGCCGCCCGGCGAGCGCCACCGACCAGCCGGCCCCGGCGAGGGCCAGCGCGACGGCGCGGCCGATACCGGAGCCGGCGCCGGTGACCAGGGCGACGGGTGCGGGCGGTGGGGTGGTGCCGGGGCGGGTGCCGGGTGTCGTCATGGCGGCAGGGTAGGGCGCGGCCCGCCCGCCCGGGGGAGCGGGCTCGCGGAGCGGCCGCGGGCGTGTCCCGTTCAGCCCGCCCCGTGGAAGTCCTTGAGCACCGCCGCCTTGGCCGCGGTGAACTCCTCGGCGGTCAGGATGCCGTCCCGGTGGAGTTCGCCGAGTTCGCGCAGCCGGCGCAGCAGTACGTCGGCGCCCTCGCCGCCGCTCCCGGTGCCCGTGCCCGCCGCCTTTTCCAGGGCCGGTGCGGTCGCCGGACCGGTCACCGCGCCCGCGGCGGGCGCGGGCGGGGCCGCCGGGTGCGGCAGCCGGGCCGCGACCGCCGCGGCGAGCAGCGCCGTGCGGCCGCTCTCCTTCTTGAAGCCCCACAGCTCGATGGCGTTCGGGTCGTGCTCCGGCTTGAGCCTGGCCGTCAGCCCCTTGGGCCGGAAGCGCAGATAGCCGGATTCCAGGCCGGCGGCGGGGCGCCAGTCCACCCCGTCCAGGTCCGCGAGGGCGAAGTCCCTGGCGCCCGCGTGCTTCTTGCTCTCACTGGTGGTCCAGCGCCACTCGATGTGCACGTGCTCGCCGTCGAAGGTCGCCACCCCGTCCACCCCGGCGGCGGACAGCGGTACGCAGGGCCCCGGCAGCAGGTAGCGGTCGGTGGGCCCGGTGGCCACCTGGTCGAGCAGCAGGGCCTGGCGCACCTCGTCGGCGAAGTACTCGGCGACGCCGGTGCGGTCCGGGTCGACGGTCACCTGGTAGGGGTTGGCGTCGTCCGGCAGGCCGCCGCCGGTGACGTACAGCAGCGGGTCGGCGCCGTCGCGCAGCCGCAACCGCAGCCGGCCGCCCTTGCGCGCGGGCTCGTAGGCGATGCCGGCCAGTGCCGTGAGCGGTACGGAGATCTCGCCGAGGTCCTGCCGCAGCCGGTGCACGCCCCGTTCCTGTCCCGGCACGATCCGTACGTGGTCGCCGTCGAAGGACCACGTGCCGTCGCGCACCATCAGTTCAGCCATGCCCCGAATCCTACGGAGCGGGCCGACCGGTGGAAGACGGTGCGGCTCGCACGGGTCCGCCGTGATTGTCCGGCGGCGTCCGAAGCGGGCGCAGACATCACCGGGTTGTCATGAGTGCGTCGTACACGGGACAGCGGTACGCCGTCCTCCGCCCCTCCAATCTCTGGTGACAACACCAGCCAGGGGAGGGGCAGATGGCCCGTCAAGGTCAGTACGAGCAGGGCGCGCAGCGTGCGCAGGAGGCCCAGGACGCACCGCACGGCCCGGAAGTGCGGGCCGCGGCGGCGCGGCTCGCCCGGCGCCGCTTCCTCACCGGCACCGGGACCGTCGCGGCGCTCGCCTTCGCGGCCAACCTGCCCGGCACCGGCGTCGCGTACGCCGCGGCCGAGGCCGACGCCAGGAAGATCACCGAGAACCCCTTCACGCTCGGTGTGGCCTCCGGCGACCCGCTGCCCGGCTCCGTCGTGCTGTGGACCAGGCTCGCCCCGAAGCCGTACGAGCCGGGCAACGGCATGCCCCAGGCCCGGGTCACGGTGCGCTGGGAGGTCGCCTACGACGAGAAGTTCCGGCGCCTGGCGGGGCGCGGACGGGCCGAGGCGCACCCGGAGTTCAACCACGCCGTGCACATCGAGGCCACCGGCCTGGCGCCGGACCGCGTGTACTACTACCGCTTCCGGGCCGGCAGCTGGATCAGCCCGGTCGGCCGCACCCGCACCGCCCCGGCGCGCGGCGCCAAGCTCGCCGAACTGCGCCTGGGCGTCGTCTCCTGCCAGGCGTACCACGACGGTTACTACACCGCGCACCGGCACCTGGCCGACGAGGACCTCGACGTGGTCTTCCACCTCGGTGACTACCTGTACGAGTACCCGGTGGACGCCGCCGGCGGAGCCCGGAAGTACACCGACCGCAAGCTGCCGGCGCGCTTCAACCGCGAGACGGTGACGCTGGAGGACTACCGGCTGCGCTACGCGCTCTACAAGTCCGACCCCGACCTCCAGGCCGCGCACGCCGCGCACCCGTTCATCGTCACGTGGGACGACCACGAGGTGGAGAACAACTACGCCGACGACATCAGCGAGAAGAACGACCCCAAGGGCGAGTTCCTGCTGCGCAGGGCCGCCGCGTACCGCGCGTACTGGGAGAACCAGCCGCTGCGCCGCCCCCAGCAGCCGCACGGCCCGGACGCCCGGCTCTACCGCCGCGTCCACTACGGGCAGCTGGCGCAGTTCGACGTCCTCGACACCCGCCAGTACCGCTCCGACCAGGCGTACGGCGACGGCTGGCACGCGCCGGGCCCCGACTCGGCCGACCCCGCCCGCACCCTGACCGGCAAGGAGCAGGAGCGCTGGCTGGTCGACGGCTGGCGGTCGTCCTCCGCGCTGTGGAACGTGCTGCCGCAGCAGGTCACCTTCTCCGAGCGGCGCAACGCCACCGGCCCCGGCTACAAGCTCAGCATGGACTCCTGGGACGGCTACCCGGCCTCCCGCGAGCGGGTGCTGAAGGGGGCTGAGGCGGCGGGCGTGGAGAACCTGGTCGTGCTGACCGGCGATGTGCACGTGCACTACGCGTTCGACGTCAAGCGGGACTTCCGGGACGAGAAGTCGCGTACCGCGGGCGTGGAGTTCGTGACCACCTCGATCGCCAGCGGCGAGGACGGCGCGGACAAGCCCGCCAACTGGGGCACGTACATGGCGGCCAACCCGCACATGAAGTTCTACAACGGCAGGCGCGGCTACGTGACCGTCACGCTGGACCGGGAGAAGGCGCGCGCCGACTTCCGCACGGTGTCGAAGGTGACGGTGCCGGGGGCGCCGGTGAGCACGGCGGGGTCGTTCGTGACCGAGGCGGGCGACCCGGGGCTCAAGCCGGCCTGAGCCCGCCGGGGCCGGTGGGCTCGCGGACCGGCCCGTGCGCGGTCCTAGGACCGCGGGCCCGGTACCAAGGTCCTGGCCGAAAGGGCGCCGGAGCCCGTTCCGTGCGTGACACCATGGTCCAGACATCAATCATCCATGGAGACACTCATGACGGACTCCGGTACCGGAGCGGTAGAAACCCAGGACAGCGTTCCGATAGCCGGGCGGGACGCGCCGGCACCGCCCGCCGCGTCCCGCCGCACCAGCCTGCTCGTCACCCTCGTCCTCGGCGGCCTGACGGCGGTGCCGCCGCTCTCCATGGACATGTACCTCCCGGCCCTGCCGGAGGTCACCGACGCGCTGCACAGCCCGGCCGCCACCGTCCAGCTCACCCTGACCACCTGCCTCGCGGGCATGGCCCTGGGGCAGCTGGTCGTCGGGCCGATGAGCGACAAGTGGGGGCGCCGCCGCCCGCTGCTCGTCGGCATGGTCCTGTACGTGCTGGCCACCGCGCTGTGCGCCCTCGCCACCAACGCCGAACTGCTCATCGCCTTCCGCCTGCTCCAGGGCCTGGCCGGCGCCGCCGGCATCGTCATCGCGCGGGCGGTGGTCCGCGACCTGTACGACGGCGTGGCGATGGCCCGCTTCTTCTCCACCCTGATGCTGATCTCCGGCGTCGCCCCCGTCGTCGCGCCGCTGATCGGCGGGCAGATCCTGCGGATCACCGACTGGCGCGGCGTCTTCGTCGTGCTCACCGTCGTCGGCGTGCTGCTCACCCTGCTGGTCTGGCGCCGCCTGCACGAGACGCTGCCGCCCGAGCGGCGGCACTCCGGCGGTCTCGGCGAGGCCCTGCACACCATGCGCACCCTCCTCGCCGACCGCGCCTTCTCCGGCTACCTCCTCGTCGGCGCGTTCGCCTTCGCCGCCCTGTTCGCGTACATCTCCGCCTCGCCCTTCGTGATCCAGGAGATCTACGGCGCCTCCCCGCAGACCTTCAGCCTGCTGTTCGGCGTCAACTCCGTCGGCCTGGTGCTGGTCGGCCAGATCAACGGCAAGGTGCTGGTCGGCCGGGTCAGCCTGGACGTGGTCCTCGGCATCGGCCTGGGCCTGATCACCGCCGCCGCGACGGCGCTCCTGCTGATGGCGGGCGGCGTCTTCGGCGAGGTCGGGCTGTGGCCGATGGCCGCCGGGCTGTTCGTCCTGATGTCCGCCATGGGCCTGGTCATGCCGTCCGCGAACACCAAGGCGCTGCTGCGCTCCGGGCACGCGGCGGGCTCCGCCTCGGCGCTGCTGGGCACCTCCACCTTCCTGCTGGGCTCGGTCGCGTCGCCGCTGGTCGGCATCGCGGGCGAGCACACCGCCGTACCGATGGCCCTGGTCCAGCTCGCCTGTGGCGTACTGGCGCTGCTGAGCTTCCTGGGACTGTGCCGCCCGTGGCAGCGTAGGGAGGAGACCGCCACCGGGACCGGCGAGAGGACCAGGCTCTGAACGCACCGAGGCTACGACGCGGCACCCCCGCCAGGGCGGGACTCGATCCCGCCTGGATGCGGCGGCTCGTGCGCGGGGTACGGGAGGCGACCGAGGGCCCGCAGCCCTGGTGCGCGGGGGCCGTGGTGCTCGCCGGGCGCGGTCCGGTCGTCGCGGCGGAGGAGGCGGCGGGCTGGGCGCTGCGCTACGCCGGATACGACCCGGAGCGCGACCGCGGCGTGGAGCTGCCCCGGGAACGCTGGGAGCCGATGCGCGTCGGCACCGTCTTCGACCTGGCCTCGCTGACCAAGCTGTACACCGCCGTCGTGGCGGTCCAGCAGGCCGAGCGGGGCCTGCTGGACCTCGACGCCGAGGCGGCCGGGTGGCTGCCGGGCTTCGCCGCCGGGATCACGGTCCGCAGGCTGCTCACCCACACCTCGGGACTCCGCCCCGAGCTGCCGTTCCACGAGCGCAGGGGCCGCGCGGCCCAGCTGGCGCTGCTGTGGGAGGAGGCGGCGGCGCCCGCCGGCCCGGCGGGCGGGGCATACCGCTACTCCGACCTCAACCTCATCGCCCTCCAGCTGGTGCTGGAGCGGCTCACCGGGCTGCGGCTGGACGCCCTCGTACGGGAGGGGATCACCGGCCCGCTGGGCCTGGCCAGCACGTCGTTCGGGCCGCTGGCCCCGGCGGGCGTGGCCGCCACCGAGGACCAGCGGCGGCCGTGGGCCAAGGCGGACCGGGGCCTGGTGCGCGGCGCGGTGCACGACGAGAACGCGTGGGCGCTGGGCGGCATCGCCGGGCACGCGGGCCTGTTCTCGACGGCACAGGACCTGGCGGTGCTGTGCCGGACCCTGCTCAGCGGCGGCGCGTACGGCACGGCCCGCATCCTGAGCGAGGAGTCGGTGGCGCTGCTGCTGGACCCGCCGGGCCTCGGCTTCGGCGTCGACCAGCCGTACTTCATGGGCGAGCTGGCGGGGCGCGGCGCGGCCGGGCACACCGGGTTCACCGGTACGAGCCTGGTCGTGGACCGGGCGACCGACACCTTCCTGGTGCTGCTGGCCAACACGGTCCATCCGCGGCGGCGCGAGGCGGGCAGCGCGCCGCGGGCCGCGGCCGCGACCCGGCTGGCGCGGGCGGTACGGGCGGGCCGCAGGGCGCCGGGGGCGGGCCCCGCCGCCTTCGAAGGGCTGTGAGACGCGTCCGGAGCCGCCGCCCCGGCACCGTAAAATTGCCGGAATGCACGACGAACTGCGCGCCGCACTGGCCGGCCTGCTCGACGGCCTGCCGCCCACGCAGGCCGCGCGGGCCGTCGACCGGCTGATCGCCAACTACCGGGGCCGGACCCCCACCGACGCCCCGGTGCTCAGGGACCGCGCGGATGTCGCCGCGTACGCCGCCTACCGGATGCCCGCGACCTTCGAGGCCGTGCGGCACGCGCTGGACGCCTTCGCGGCGCGGCTGCCGGACTTCTCGCCCGCCTCCCACGTGGACGTCGGCGGCGGCACCGGGGCCGCGACCTGGGCGGTGGCCGCCACCTGGGCGGGCCACCGCACCACCGTGTACGACTGGGCCGAACCGGCGCTGGAGCTGGGCCGCGAGCTGGCGGCGGGCGTGCTGCCGGACACGGACTGGCAGCGGAAGGTCATCGGCGAGGGCATGACGGTCCCGGAGGGCACGGACCTGGTCACGGTCTCGTACGTGCTCGGCGAGCTGCGCCCGGAGGCCCGCAGGGCGGTCGTCGGCGCGGCGGCGGGCGCGCGGGCCGTCGTCCTGATCGAGCCCGGCACCCCGGACGGCTACCTGCGCATTCGCGAGGCCCGCGAGCAGCTGACGGACGCCGGGCTGCGCGTCGTCGCCCCGTGCCCGCACAGCGCCGTGTGCCCGATCGTGCCGGGCGAGGACTGGTGCCACATGTCCGCGCGGGTGACCCGCTCCTCGCTGCACCGCCAGGTCAAGGGCGGCTCGCTGCCGTACGAGGACGAGAAGTTCAGCTACGTGGCGGCGGTGCGGCCGGCGGCGGCCGCGGGCCGGGCGCCGTCCCGGATCGTCCGCAAACCCCAGCTCCGGAAGGGGCAGGTCCTGCTGGACCTGTGCACGGAGGTGGGGCTGCGGCGGGAAACGGTCACCAAGCGGCACGGCGAGCGCTACAAGGCCGCCAGGAACGCCGAGTGGGGCGACGCGTGGGACGGCGGGACGTCAGGCTGAGCGCAGCTCCTGCGTGCAGCACTTGACGCTGCCGCCGCCCTTGAGCAGCTCGGTCATGTCGATGCCGATCGGCTCGTAGCCGCGCTCGCGGAGCGGTTCGAACAGCCCCACGGCGGCCTGCGGCAGGAGCACGTGGCGGCCGTCGCTCACCGAGTTCAGGCCGAACGCCTCGGCGTCCGCCCGCGAGGCGATCAGGGCGTCGGGGAACAGCCGGGCCAGCACGGCCCGGCTGCCCGCCGAGAAGGCGCCGGGGTAGTACATGACCTCGGAGTCGGTCGTGTCGTCCAGGACGCACAGCGCCGTGTCGAGGTGGTAGTAGCGGGGGTCGACGAGGTCCAGGCCGATGACCGGGCGGCCGAAGTACTCCTGCGCCTCGGCGTGCGAGAGCGGGCTGCTGCGGAAGCCGCGCCCGGCCAGCAGCCAGGAGGCGGTGACCGCGAAGTCGCCCTCGGCCTCGTTCACGTTCTCCGGCTCGCGGATCTCGGTGAAGCCGTGCTCGCGGAACCACGCGAGGTGCACGGCCTCCTCGCCGCGGCGCTCCTCGAAGGCGAACCGCGCGCCCAGCACCCGGCCGTCCACGACGGTGGCGCCGTTGGCGGCGAAGACCATGTCGGGCAGGTCCGGGTGGGGCCGCAGCTCCTCGACGGTGTGGCCGAGCGCGCGGTAGCGGTCGCGCAGTACCTCCCACTGGGCGAGCGCCAGCGGCAGGTCGACGGGTTTGTCCGGGTCCATCCAGGGGTTGATGGAGTAGCTGACCTTGAAGTGGGCCGGCGGGCACATCAGGTAACGCCGGGGCCGGGCGCTGCGCTGGGGTATACGCAAGGAAGGCTCCTCAGGGTGCGTGGGACTCGATGTGCGTACGGGGTGGTGTACGCGCTCAAATCGTGCACGGTGAGGAGCCGTTGGCGCAGTGATCCGGCCGGGTGAATCCGAACCCTAGGGAGTTTGCCGGTCGGTGCGCTGTTCCCGGAGCTTGCGCAGCAGGGCGCGTCGCTGTGCCATCGCGTCCGTGCCGCCTCCCACGCCGCTGCCGCCCCGGCCGCCGCGCAGCGCGCCGCGGGAGAGCTTGCTGCGGGTGCCGCCGACGCCGAGCATGCCGCTCGCGTTGCCCTTGCTCATGAGGGTCGTCTCCTTCGTCCGTCGACTAGCGAGACGTTTCGTCTCGTTCGCTGTCGAGTCTGCGCGAGACGTTGCGTCTTGTCAAGACGATACGTCTCGCCTCATGCGTCGGTAGACTTCCGGCATGGCCAACAAAACAGCGCCCGACTCCACGCGCCGCAGCGAACGCTCGCGCCGCGCCATCTTCGAAGCCGCCCTCTCCCTCGTCGGCGAGGTCGGCTACGAGAAGCTCACGATCGAGGGCATCGCCGCCCGCGCCGGCGTCGGCAAGCAGACGATCTACCGCTGGTGGCCCTCGAAGGCCGCCGTCCTGCTGGACGCGTTCACCCAGGACGTCGAGGGGTACGAGGCCGGACTGCCGAACACCGGCGATCTCGCCGCCGACCTGAAGTTCGTCCTGCGGGCCACCGCCGACGAGTTCAACGACGCGGCGTGGCAGGCCCCCTACCGCGCCCTCGCGGTGGCCGGCGCGAACGACGCGGAGCTGTCGGCGCGGTTCGTGGAGCGGCTGCTGGAGCCCGGCATCAAGGTCTACGTGGACCGGATGCGGGCCGCCCAGGAGGCCGGGGAGATCGGGCGGGACGTGGACGTGCGGGTGGCGGCCGAAATGGTGCTGAGCCCGTTCTCGCAGCGCTGGCTGATGCGGACCGGCGAGCTGACGTACGAGTTCGTCGACACGCTGGTCGACCTGGCGCTCGCCGGGCTGCGGCCGCGCGGCTGACGTGCCCGGGTGAGGCGCCGGGGTCCCGCGGGGGGCGTGCAAGGTAAAGGAAGATGAACGAAAGGGCGTGGATAACACCCGGAATAATGTGATTCGCCCGTTCATCGGCCACCCCGGATCCGTACTCCGGTCACCCGAGGAGGAGGATGGTGGCAGCATTGATCCCAGACCACCGCTCGAAGTGAGGGGATAGATGGAACGCAAGAGCAGGTTCTCCCAGTGGCTTCGCCGGCCGAAGAGCGGTTCGGACGGCGGCGATACGGACACGGGATCAGCGGCCGCACAAAGCCGCGAGGACCTGCTGCTGGCGGTCGCCGACGCGGGTTTCCCGCTCGCCCCGGCAGCCCACCCCTCCGGCTACGGCTGTTCCTGTGAGCGCATCGGCTGTCCCACGCCCGGCCGGCACCCCGTCTCCTTCGGCTGGCAGACCGTCGCCAGCACCGACCGGGAGAAGGTCGCCGCCTGGGCGCGCGCCTATCCGCAGGCCAACTTCATCACCGCCACCGGCATCGCCCACGACGTCCTGGACGTCCCCGTCGAGGCGGGCAGCAGCGCGCTGGAGCGCCTGGAGGCGGCGGGCATCGACGTCGGCCCGGTCGCGCTGAGCGGCGCGGCGCTCGGGCAGGGCCGGATGCTGTTCTTCACCGCCACCCGCGGCACCCCGGACGACGAGGACGAGTGGTGGCCCTGCGAGCTGGACTGCCATCCGGAGACGATGGACGAGCACCCGGGCCTGCGCTGGCACTGCCGCGGCAGCTACGTGCTCCTGCCGCCCTCCCGCCTGCCCGGTGAGCAGCCCGCGGTGGCCTGGCTGCGCGGCCCCGAGCGCCCGGTGCCGGACCCGCTCACGCTGCTGGAGACCCTCACCGACGCCTGCGCGGAGTACGCGGACCGGCAGCCCGACCACGACCACGAAGCGGCGGCCTGGCCGATCGGCCGCTGAGCGGGCCCTACAGCGACTTGGCGGAGGTCTTGGCCTCCAGCCGGTGCAGGAAAGCGATCTTCTCCTGAGAGCTTGCCGCCGGGACCTTCACCACCTGCTCGGAGAGCGTCGTGAAGGTCATCCGGTTGGACGTCTTCGCCGGACCGTCCATGATCCCCTTTATCTCCGGGGGAATGTTGATCCGCGAGCCCTCGGCGACGGTCTTCTGCTGGTGGTAGTAGGTCGAGAAGAAGACCAGCGCCCCGCCGTCCTTGGTCCGCAGCGCGACCGGCGCGAACCCGGACGCCTGGTCCTCGTACTGGATGCGGGCGCCCGGCTGCCGCCCCTGCTTCTCGCGCAGGGACCGCCACCGGTCGGTGTGCGGGCCCGGCGCGAAGACGTCGCCCTTGCCGGTGTTCAGATACGCCGCGTACGTCTCGCCCAGCTTCCCCGGCGCGACTTTGAGGCCCGAGTCCCCGGCGTCGGCCGGCACCACCTCGGCGAAGCCGTCCTTGTCCGTCTTGAACTGCGGGACTTCCTTGTCGGCCAGCGCGGACAGGTAGCCGGCCTTCCACTTCGCGCCGACCGAGTCCCGGGTGAACACCAGGAACCACCGCGCGTTGTTGCGGTTGCTGACCGCGTCCGCGAGGAACACCTTCGGCCAGCCCGCCTGCTTGGGCACGGTGAAGGTCGGGTTGCGCAGCGTCAGCGGCGGGAACTTGGGGTTGCCCTGCGGGCTGATCGCGTGCCCCGCCTTGATGAGCGCCTGGTCGACGGCGAGCAGCGAATCCGTCTCGTACGTCGGGTTCACCTTCGGGTCCAGCTTGCTGTTGGACGTGTTGAAGCCGTCGACGAACTGCTGGAGCGCCTTGCCGGCCTCGGCCTTCGACACCGCGGGGAGCATCTCCCGCTCGCCGTGCACGGTCATGCACCCGCTCAGGGTCAGCAGCGCCGCGCCGGCGGCGGTCATCGCTACGGGCACCCGGAACGGCGACCTGCGTGTCATGGGGCTCGGGCTCCTTCGGGGCGACCGGGGCCGGGGCGGCCTGGGCGGCCGCCGGGGTGGCACGATTCGGCGCAACACTACCGGGGAAGCCGCCGCCGGCGAGCGCGGGGACCGGTACGGGCCCGCGCGCGGCACCGGCGCGACCGCCACCGGCCGCGCCTCAGCGCTCACGCAGGGGCATGACCAGGGGTGTTCCGGTGCGCGGATGCCCGATCACCTCGACCGGCTGCCGGTAGACCCGGCTCAGCAGCTCCGCCTCGAACACCTCGGCGGGCGGGCCCTGCGCCGCGACCGTGCCGTCGTGCAGCAGGGCCGCCCGGTCCGCGTACGCCCCGGCCAGCCCCAGGTCGTGCAGGACGACCGCCACCGCGGCCCCCGCCGCCGCCCGCTCCCGGCAGACCCGCAGCACCAGCTCCTGGTGGCGCAGGTCCAGCGCGGCGGTCGGCTCGTCGAGCAGCAGCAACGGGGCGCGCTGCGCCAGGACGCGGGCCAGCGCCACCCGGGCCCGTTCGCCGCCGGACAGCGCGGAGAACGGCCGCCCGGCGAAGCCGGCCACCTCGGTCGCCGCCATCGCCTCCGCGACGGCGGCCCCGTCCTCGTCCTCGCGCGGCGTCCCGGCCCAGGGCGCGCGGCCCATCCGTACGACCTCCTCCACCGTGAAGGGGAAGGCCAGGGCGGCGGACTGCGGCAGGACCGCCCGGCGCAGCGCCAGTTCGGGCGCGGTCCAGGCGGGGGCCGGGCGGCCGTCGACCCGTACCTCGCCCGCGGTGGCGGGCTGGTCGGCGGCGAGCGCGGCGAGCAGCGTGGACTTGCCCGCGCCGTTCGGCCCGACGAGCGCCAGCACCCGGCCCGCCGTGACCTCCAGGTCCACCCCGTCCAGGACCGTACGGCCGCCCAGCCGCACACCGAGGCCGCGGGCCCGTGCGTACGCCGTGCCTTCGGCGACGGGCCCGGGCAGCGTACGGGAGCGCCCCGCGAACCACCGGCCCGGCGCCGGGAACCGGCCGCGGCTCATGCCCAGCCTCCCTGCTTGCGGCGGGTCCTGCGCAGCAGCCAGAAGAAGAACGGGCTGCCGAACAGGGCGGTCAGGACGCCCAGCGGCAGCTCCGCCGGCTGGGCCACGGTGCGGGCGGCGAGGTCGGCGGCGACCAGGACCAGGGCGCCGCCCAGGGCGCTGCCGGGGATCAGGAAGCGGTGTCCGGGCCCGGCGGCCATCCGCAGCAGGTGCGGGACCAGCAGGCCGACGAAGGTGATGACGCCGGCCACCGCCACGGCGGCCGCGGTGAGCAGGGCGACGACCACGATGAGGACGACGCGCAGCCGCTCCACGTCGACGCCCAGGTGCCGGGCGGGGCGTTCGCCGAGTGCCAGGAGGTCCAGTTTGCGTGCGTAGCAGGGCGCGAGGGCCAGCCCGGCGAGGGCGCAGGGCAGGACCGCCAGCACCTTGGGCCAGACGGCCCCGGACAGCGAGCCGAGCTGCCAGAAGGTGATCTGGGAGACCTGGGCGTTGTCGGCGGAGAAGATGAACAGGCCGATCAGTGCCGCCGCGAAGGCGTTCACCGCGATGCCGGTGAGGATCAGCGTGACGACCTCGGTGCGGCCGCCGGAGCGGGACAGCGTGTAGACGATCAGGACGGTCAGCAGGCCGGTGGCGAACGCGCAGGCCGGTACGGTCCAGGTGCCGAGGAAGCCGAGGCCGAGCGCGATGGCGCCGACCGCGCCGACCGCCGCGCCCGACGAGATGCCGATGACGCCCGGTTCGGCGAGCGGGTTGCCGAACACCCCCTGCATGAGGGCGCCGGCGCAGCCGAGCGAGGAGCCGACGAGCAGCGCCAGGACGACCCGCGGCAGGCGCACGTTCCACAGCACGCTCTCGGCGACCCGGTCCAGCTCCGCGCCGCCCAGGTGCAGCCGGTGCAGCAGCGAGCCGACGACGTCGCCGAGCGGGATGCGGTACGCGCCGAGACCGGCGGAGAGCAGGCAGCAGAGGATCAGGGCCAGGGCGAGCCCGGCGGTCAGCAGGGCGGTGCGGCCGCGGAGCCGGCGGGCGCGGGGGAGGGCGCCGGCGGCTGCCGGGAGGGGCGCGGCGGTGCCGGGCGCCGCGGCGCGGGGAGGGGCCGTCATCTCACTTCTCCTTGGCGTGGATCTGCCGCACGAGGGAGCGCAGCACGGCGTCCGTGCGCGGCCCGAAGTTGAGCAGCACGCCGTCGTCGACGGAGGCCACCCGCCGGTCCATCCCGGCCGGTGTCTGGGCCACGCCGGGGATCTTCACCAGCCCTTCGACCCCGCCGACGGACTCCAGGCCCTTGGTCATTACCAGGATCACGTCCGGCGCCGCCTTGGCCAGCGCCTCGCTCGTGATCGGCGTGAAGTCCTTCTTCAACCCCGACTCCTTGCCCGCGTCGATGCCGCCCGCCGCCTCGATCAGCGAGTCGGCGCCGGACCCGGCGCCGCCGAGCAGGTAGACGGAGGCCGGGCCGCGCAGGTAGAGGAACGCCACCCGGGGGCGGTCGGCCGCCGCCTCGGCACCGTGCGGGATGTCCTTCCGGACGGCCTTGATCCGCTGGTCCGTACGGGACTTCAGCGCGTCGCCCGCCTTCCGTACGCCGAGCGCCGCGGCCACCGCGCCGATCCGGGTGTCCACGTCGGCCAGTTCGGTCGCGGGCTCGAAGGTGACGACCGGGACGCCGGCGTCGCGGATCTGCGCGACGGCCTCCGCCGGTCCCGTGGTGGTGTCCGCGAGCACCACGTCGGGCTTGAGGGAGAGGACGTTCTCCGCCGAGACGTCGTGCGCGCGGGTCACCACGGGCAGCTTCTTCGCCTGGTCGAAGGTGGCGGTGATGTCGCGTGCGACGACCCGGTCGCCGAGCCCGAGGGAGAAGACGATCTCCGAGAGGGATCCGGTGAGGGGCACGATCCGGCCGGCCTCGCGGACCGTCGTGTCGTGGCCGTCGGCGGAGCGTACGGTCGCGGGCAGTTCGGGCCGGGGCGCGGGTCCGGACAGCGGCTCGACGCGGTCGGCCGCGGGCCGGGCCGCGGGACGCTCGGGGGAGGCGGCGGTGTCCGCGCCGCCGTCGCAGCCGGCGAGCGCGAGGGCGAGGGCCAGGGCGGCGGCCAGTGCGCCGAGGGGGCGCGGCAGGCGCCGGCTCCCCTGCTCCCGGAAGGTTGCTGGCACTGTCCCGCCTTTCTGTGGACGCGAGTTCGCCGGGGTCCGGTGGTGCGGCCGGTGCTCCGGGTGACTGCCGGGGTTCCGCTTCGACCGCGCTTAGCTTAGGTTAGCCTTACCTTAATCGCTAGCCCTGGAGGGGTCCCTGATGCTGCCGTTCAGACCGGCCGGCGGCCGTATCCGCGGCCGCGCCCGCCTGCTCGCCGCCGCCGTCCTGGTGGCACTGCCGGCGGCGTCGCTGCCGGTGGCCGGCGCGTCCCCCGCGCAGGCGGCGGCCCGCACCGTAGCGGGCGGCAGGCTGGACTGGGGCATCAAGTCCTCCTTCCAGTCGTACGTCACCGGGCCCATCGCCCACGGCAGTTGGAACCTGACAGGCGGCGCCGCCACGGTCGGCGACAGCCGGTTCCGCTTCCACACCGCCACCGGCAGCTACGACCCGGACAGCGGCGCCCTGACGGCCGGCTTCTCCGGCGGCGTCCACTTCACCGGCCACCGCAAGCCGGACGGCTCGTACGAACTGGACCTGACCATCAGCCGCCCCCAGGTCGCCGTCGCCGACGGACACGGCACCCTCTACGCCGACATGACCAGCAAGGAGAAGGGCACCGGCAAGGTCACCACGGCCGCGCGGGTGCCACTCGCCACGCTCGGCCTCGACGGCGTCGACACCCGGGGCGGCGGCACGCCCATCGCGCTCGCCGACGTCCCCGCGAAGCTCACCGCTCAGGGCGCGCGGGCCTTCGCCGGCTACTACACGGAAGGCACCCAGCTCGACCCGGTGAGCCTGTCGGCCGACGTCCGCACGGACGCGAAGCCCGGTCCGCAGACCGGCCCTCCGGACAACAGCGACACGGACGGGAACCCCGAACGCGGGGCCGTCGCCGACGCCGCCGTCGACTGGGGCGTCCGCCGCACCTTCCGCGAATACGTCACCGGCGGCATCGCCCACGGCCGCTGGCAGCTGTCCGGCGGCGCCCAGGACGGCGGCGCCCTCTTCCGTTTCCCGCGCGGCAAGGGCACGTACGACGCCGCGGCGGGCACCCTCGACGCGGACTTCGCCGGCACCCTCCGCTTCACCGGCAAGAACCTGGACCTCACCCTCGGCGCGGTCTCCGTCACCGTCAAGGACGGCCGCGGCACCCTCGCCGCCGACGTCACGACCGGTGGCACGACCACCGGGGGCACCCCGCTCGCCACCTTCGAGGCGAAGCGCCTGACACCCGAGAAGGGCCTGATCAAGCTCACCGAAGTGCCCACGGAACTCACCGCCGAAGGCGCCAGGGCGTTCGGCGGCATGTACCGGGCGGGCACCGCCATGGACCCCGTCTCGCTCGCCGTGGCCGTCGACGAGAAGGCCGCGCTCCCCGCACTCCCCGACCTCGGCACCGACCCCAAGTCCGCCGCCGGGCGCGGCGAGCAGGCGAAGCAGGCCGCCCCCACCGGGCAGGCCGCCTCCGACTCGTCCGTCTCCGCCCGCACCCTCACCCTCGCCATCGCGGCCGGCGCGCTGCTCGTCGCCGTCGCCGCCTTCCTCGTCCTGCGCGCCCGCCGGCGTACGACCCCCACGGCACCCCCGCAGGACTGACCCTCCACCGCACGCCCGCACCCCCACTCCCAAAGGAGAGCCACCGACCATGACCGCCATACGCCGCCCGCTCGCCCTCGCGGCAGCCATCGCCACCGCCGCCACCACAGCGGCCCTGTGCCTGCCGTCCACCGCGACGGCCGCCCCCGCGGCGCCGAAGCCGGACCTGAAGAACGGCACCCTCGACTGGGGCGTCAAAGAGTCCTTCCGCACGTACGTCAAGGGCATGGCGCTGGGCGACATCACCACCGCCGACGGCGCCCGCCAGGCCCCCGGCAACGGCCCGTTCACCTTCACCGGTGGCACCGGCACGTACGACACGAGCACGCACGCCGTCGCCACCACCTTCAAGGGCAGCGTCCGCTTCACTTCGAAGGCGCACGGCTTCGACATCAAGCTGGCGGACCTCAAGGTCGCCACGAAGGGCACGTCCGGCGCCATCACCGCCGACATCACGGCGGCCGGCAAGACCCAGGGCGACGTGCCCCTGGCCTCGCTGGACCTGTCGGGCATCCGGCCGGGCGGCGGCGCGGGCGGCGCGATGACGTTCGCGAAGATCCCGGTGAAACTGACCGCCCAGGGCGCGAAGGCGTTCAACGACATGTACAAGGAGGGCCAGGAACTCGACCCGGCCACCCTGTCCGTGACGCCCGCCGGCTCGCCCGGCAAGGGCGGCGAGGACGGCCGGGAGGGGCACGGCGGCAAGGACGGGCAGGGCAGCCACGGCAGCCAGGGCGGCAAGGCGGAGGAGCAGCCGGGCGCCACGTCCGGGAGCGCGTCCGGCTCCCACCCGGACACCGCCCCGGCCACTCCCCGCAAGAAGCCCGCCGGGCAGCCCGCCGCCACGCCCTCCTCCGGGACCGGCACCCCCTCCGCTGCCGCCGCCGGCAAGATCGTGGACGGCAACCTCGACTGGGGCGTGAAGAAGTCCTTCCGCGACTACGTCACCGGCCCCATCGCCCACGGCAAGGCCGAACTCGCGGGCGGCGCCACCACCTCCGCCGCCGGCTACCGCTTCCCCAAGGGCCACGGTACGTACGACAGCGCCAAGGCCGCCATCGCCGCCGAGTTCAACGGTTCGGTCCGCTTCACGGGGCACGAGGGCGCCCTCGACCTGAAGTTCGCCAACCTCAAGGTCAAGGCCACCGGCACCAAGGGCACGCTGGTGGCGGACGTCTCGGCCAAGTCCCGCGCCACCGGCAAGGTCACCGACACCCCCGGCATGGCGGTCGCCGACCTCAAGATCCCGGCCGGTGCCCTCACCGCCGAGAACGGCGTGGTCACGCTCAAGAACGTGCCGGCCACGCTGACCGCGGCGGGCGCCAAGGCGTTCGAGAACTACCCGGCGGGCCAGGCCCTCGACCCGGTGACCGCCGTCGTCACCGTCGACCCCGGCGCCCAGCTCCCGGCCTCCGGAGCCGCGTCGAGCACACCGGACGGTACGGCCGGCGGCGGCGCCAGCTTCACCAGCGGCAGCGCCTCGCTCGCGGCCACCGGCTCCTCCACGCCGAACGGCACGCTGGCCGGCGTGGCCGCCGTGCTGATCACGGCGGGCGGCGCCGCCACGTACGCCGTACGCCGCCGCGCCACCCGCTGACCACCGGCCCGACCCCACCCCCCCCACATCCCCGGGTCCGCACCCCCTGGGGCCGCCTCCCCCACACCCCACACACAGGCGCCCCCGGGCTCTGGGGACCGTACCCGCCGCGCAGGCCTCCGCGCGGCGGGTACTCCGGCGTTCCCGGGAACGCGCGGGAGCGAGAATGTCCCCATGCCAGCACCTCACACGCCCCGCCGGACACAGCCGCGCCAACTGCACGTCCTGCGTGTCTTCTGCGGTCCCGACGGCCGGGGTGGCAACGAACTGGGCGTCGTACGGAACGGCGCCGCCGTGCCGGGAGAGGCGGCCCGCCGGGCCCTGGCCGCCGAACTCGGCTTCAGCGAGACCGTGTTCATGGACGGTACGGACGGCGTGGACGGCGCGGACGGTGCCCGTGTCGACATCCACACGCCCAGCGTGCGGCTGCCCTTCGCCGGTCATCCCCTGGTCGGCGTGGCCTGGCTGTTGCGGCACCTCGGCCGCCCGGTGGACACCCTGCGGCCGCCGGCCGGGGAGGTGCCGGTCACGTACGAGGGGGAGTGCGTGTGGGTGCGCGGGCGCCCGGAATGGGTCACGGGGCGCCGTACGGAGGAGTACCGGACGGTGGCGGACGTGGCGGCACTGGCGGGTCCGCCGCCGGGGGAGGGCCCGCTGTACGTGTGGGCCTGGCAGGACCGCGGCGCGGGCACCGTGCGCGCCCGCTTCTTCCCGCGCCGCGGCGACGGCATCACCGAGGACGAGGCCACGGGCGCCGCGGCCCTCACCCTCACCCACGAGCTGGGCCGGGCCCTCGACATCCGCCAGGGCGCCGGCTCCCGCATCCTGACGCGCCCCTGCCGGGACGGCACGATCGCCGTGGGCGGCCGCGTCCTGCCCGTGCCGGGGCGGCCCTGACGGGCGGCGCCCGCCCGCTCACGCGCTGAGCGGGAACTCCTCCCCGAGCTCGCGGAAGACCGCCGTGTTCAGCGCGAAGGCGCGCTTGCACTCGTCGACCACCCGCTGCTTCTCCAGGTCGTCGACCGGCAGCGCGTCCAGCAGCTCGCGGTACTCGCGCTTGAAGGCGGCGGGGTTGCCTATGCCCTCGAAGACGTAGAAGCGCACTCCGTCGCCCTTGCGGGCGAAGCCCCAGGTCTTCTCGGCCGTGCCGCGGATGATCTGCCCGCCGGAGAGGTCGCCGAGGTAGCGGGTGTAGTGGTGCGCGACATAGCCGGCGGGCCACCGGCGGGCGCATTCGGTGACGCGGTCGGCGTACGCGGCGGTGGCCGGCAGCGGCTCCAGGCCGGTGCGCCACGAAGGGCCGCCGAGGTGCGCGAGGTCCCGTTCCAGTTCGGCCGTGCGGGCCAGCTCCGGCCGGATGAACGGCCCGGCGACCGGGTCCTCCGCGAGGGCCTCGGAGGCGCCCTCCAGCGCGCGGTAGACGAACCACAGCTGCTCGGTGTAGCGCCGGTAGGCCGTGACGCCGAGCCTGCCGCCGAGCATGTCGCCCATGAAGGACGAGTTCTCGGCCTCCGTGTGCTGTTCGTGCGACGCGGTGCGGATCAGTGTGGAGAACGGCACTGCCGTATCGGCGGGCACGGACGGGGTCGAGCTGGGCGCGGCCAAGGCGGACCTCCGGGGACCGATGGGGTGCGTACGGGATCAGATTGTGCTTAGTTAGGCTTACCTAAGTCAACCTGTTCCCGACGTCCTGTCGGTAAAACCTTACGCGTGCTGACCACCGTGGCGCAGGGGAAGCAGGAGAAGCCGGGGGAAGCGGGAGAAGCCGGGGGCGCGGGAGCCGGGCAGGAAAAAGCGGTACCGCGCGCCCTCGCGTCGGCGCGCGGTACCGCCTCGGCCGCCGCTGCCCCCTTGCGGCAGCATGCGGATCTCCCTTACGGCAGCGTGAGGATCTCCGTGCCGGTCTCCGTGACGACGAGGGTGTGCTCGAACTGGGCGGTGCGCTTGCGGTCCTTCGTGACCACCGTCCAGCCGTCCTCCCACATGTCGTACTCGTAGGTGCCCAGCGTCAGCATCGGCTCGATGGTGAACGTCATGCCGGGCTTGATGTCGGTGGTGTGATGCGGGCTGTCGTAGTGCGGGACGATCAGTCCGGAGTGGAAGGACGAGTTGATCCCGTGACCGGTGAAGTCGCGGACCACGCCGTAGCCGAACCGCTTGGCGTACGACTCGATGACCCGCCCGATGATGTTGATCTGGCGGCCCGGCTTCACCGCCTTGATCGCCCGGTTGAGGGCCTCGCGGGTCCGCTCGACCAGCAGCTTCGACTCCTCGTCCACGTCGCCGCACAGGTAGGTGGCGTTGTTGTCGCCGTGCACGCCGCCGATGTAGGCGGTCACGTCCAGGTTCACGATGTCGCCGTCCTGAAGGACGGTCGAGTCGGGGATGCCGTGGCAGATGACCTCGTTGACCGAGGAGCACAGGGACTTCGGGAAGCCGCGGTAGCCGAGGGTGGACGGGTACGCGCCGTGGTCGCACATGAACTCGTGGGCGACCCGGTCCAGTTCGTCGGTGGTCACGCCCGGCGCGATCAGCTTGGCGGCCTCCTCCATCGCCTGGGCGGCGATCCGCCCCGCGATGCGCATCCGCTCGATCGTTTCGGCGTCCTGCACCTCCGGGCCCGTGTACGGGGTGGGTGCGGACTTGCCCACGTACTCGGGGCGCGGGATCGAGGCGGGGACGGGGCGGGTGGGGGAAATCTTCCCCGGGACAAGAAGCGACTGGCCAGACATGCCAGCGAGTGTATCCGCGGCCCATCGGGCAGGATGGCGGCACATGAGTCGCACAGAGGAGGCCGTGATGGCGCTGTTCAAGGGGCGGGGAGCCGGCAAGCCCGGCGAGTGGTACTACTGCCTCAAGCACGGAACGGTCGAGGAGGGCCCCGAGTGCCGCGCCGCCGACCGCTTCGGCCCGTACGCGACACGCGAAGAGGCGGCCCACGCGATGGAGACCGCGCGCGAGCGCAACCAGGAGTGGGAGACGGACCCGCGGTGGCACGAGAAGGGCCGCGAAGGCTCCGCGTAGCCGCCGGAGGGCCGTCGCGGGAAGTCCGCGCCGGCCCTCGGGCTACGCTGCCGCCGTCGGCTCCGGCTGTGCGCGGGCCGCCCGCATGCGGACCGCGTGCTCGTTCGTCCGCGCGTCGTAGGCCAGCAGCTTCGGGAGGGCCAGCGCCAGCGCCGCCACCCCGGCGAAACAGAGCAGGCCGCCCGCCCAGACCGAGGTCCGTACCGAGGTGACGGCCGCCATGCCGCCGGAGCGGACCTGGCCGAGCTGGGGCCCGACCGAGTACGACAGGAGCTCGATGCCCGCGAGCCGGCCCCGCAGCTCGTCGGGGATGGTCTGGTTCCACATGGCGGAGCGGAAGATGCCGCTGACCATGTCGCACGCCCCGGCCGCGGCCAGGCACAGCAGCACGAGCCAGACGTTGGGCACCCAGCCCGCCGCGGTCATCGCCAGCCCCCAGGCCGCCGCGGCGAACAGCACCGCCCGCCCGTGCCGGTGCACCCGCGAGGTCCATCCGCTGGTGAGGCTGACCAGGCAGGACCCGACGGGCAGCGCCGCGTACATCAGCCCCAGCGACCACGGCGCGTCTAGGTCGTCCGCGAGGAACGGGAAGATCGCCATCGGGAAGGCGAAGAGCATCGCGGTGACGTCGATGGCGTACGTGCCGAGCAGTTCCTTGCGGTTCCAGGCGTAGCGCGCGCCCTCCCCTATGCCGCGCAGGGACGGTTTCTCCGCGTCGTGCGAGGCGGGCGAGGGGGCGAGGCGGACGCCGAGCGCCACGGAGACCGCGTACGTGACCGCGTCGATCGCGTACGCCCAGCGCAGCCCCGCGTAGGCGAGCAGGACACCGGCCAGCGCGGGCCCGGCGATGGCGCCGACCTGCCAGCGCAGGGCGTTGAGCGCGGAGGCCGCGGGCAGCTGGTCGTGCGGGACGATGCGCGGCACGATCGAGTCGAGGGCCGGGCGCTGGAGCCCGGTCAGCGCGCTGGCGGCGGCCACGATCACGTACAGCGGCCAGCTCAGCGGATCGGGCAGCAGCGTGTTGACCAGCAGGAGCACCGACAGCAGCCCGAGCGCCGCCTCGGTCCACACGATGAGCTTGCGGCGGTCCATGGAGTCCGCGAGCGCGCCGCCGTACAGACCGAAGACGATCAGCGGCACGATCTCCACCGCGCCCATCGCGCCGACCGCGAGCGTCGAGCCGGTCAGCTCCTTGAGCTGGAACGGCACCGCGACGAAGGTGAGGAACGAGCCGAACACGGTCACCGCCCCGGCGCACCACAGCCGGCGGAAGTCGGGCGAGGAGCGCCACGGCGTCAGGTCGGGCAGCAGCGCGGCGGCGCGGCGGGAGCGTGGTGGGGGGTGGTCTTTCTCGGTCACGACGGACCATCGTGCGGCGGCACCGGCCGGCGGGCAACGCATTTACGGCGGGGACGTGGTGAGGACACGGTGGGAACGCGGTGGGAACGCGGTCGCACCGGCCGGTCCGCCGGACGTGTGACGCGCCTTGACGGCCCGTGGGGGCCTCCCTATGGTCACGCTGACAGAGGACGTCCTACGTCCGGCCGTCGGGGAGGGCCCATGGCTCACGAGACTTCCCTACCGTTCCGCGCCGGGTCCGAGGGGTACGCGAGCTTCCGCATCCCGGCCGTGGTCACCAGCCGCCCCCCGGCCGGCGGCGGTCCGGGCATCCTGCTCGCCTTCGCCGAGGGCCGGGTGCACAGCGCCGCCGACCACGGCGACATCGACATCGTGCTGAAGCGCTCCGCCGACGGCGGCCGCACCTGGGGGCCGCTCCAGGTCGCCGCGCGCAACGGCACCGGGACGGCGGGCAACCCGGCCCCGGTCGTGCTGGACGGCGGCCGGGTCCTGCTGGTGCACGTGCGCAGCGCCGCCACCGCCACCGAGGACCGCATCCGCCGCGGCCTGGTGCCGGCGGCGGACGGGCGGCGCGTCTGGGTGCAGCGCAGCGACGACGAAGGCGTCACGTGGGGCCCGCCGTACGAGATCACGGCGCAGGCCAAGCGCTCCAACTGGCGCTGGTACGCCACCACCCCCGGCCATGCCCTGCAACTCCGGCACGGCCCGCACGCCGGTCGCCTGGTCGTCCCCGCCAACCACTCCATCGCCCCCACCGTCCCGGGCGACAACGGCACGGAGGGCCGCTACAACGGCGGCCATGTCCTGCTCAGCGACGACGACGGCGCGAACTGGCGCATCGGCTACACCGACAGCAACCCCAACGGCTACATCAACGCCAACGAGACCACCGCCGCCGAATTCCCGGACGGCACCCTCTACTTCAACACCCGCAACGACTCCCCGGCCCCCGGCAACCGCGCCGACGCGCACTCCGCACCCGTACACGGCGGCGAGCAGCTGGTCAGGCCCTTCCGGCCGCAGGCCGGGCTGGCCGGGCCCGTCGTCGAGGGCAGCGTGCTGCACCTGGACGAGCCCGGCGTCCTGCTCTTCTCCGGCCCCGCCGACCCGGACGCCCGCGCCCTGATGACCGTACGGGCCAGCCGGGACCGCGGCCTGACCTGGTACGACGCATACACCGTCGACGGGCTCCCGGCCGCCTACTCCGACCTCGTACGCGTCGACGCCGCGACCGTCGGGCTGCTCTACGAGACGGGCGACTTCAGCGCCTACTCGACGATCACCTTCCGCCGCATCCCCGTGGAGGAGCTGGCATGAGCACCGGTTCGTACGACAGTGCCCGTGCGCCCCGGATCCGGCGCCGGACCCTGCTCGGCGGGGCCGCCGCGGCCGCCGCCGGCCTCCCGCTCGCCGGCTGCGGCGACGGCGGTGACGGGGACGGCGCCGCCCCGAAGGAGCGCGAGAAGGGCCAGCGGATCCGGCTGTCGTTCTGGTCCTGGGTGCCGGGCATCGACAAGCCGGTGGACCTGTGGAACAGCGAGCACCCGGACGTGCGCGTCGAGGTGGAGAAGGTATCCGCGGTCGACGGCCGCCAGTACGCCAAGATGCACGCCGCCGTCAAAGCCGGGAACCCGCCGGATCTCGCCCAGATCGAGTTTCCCGTCGTCCCCGGCTTCCTTCTCGACAACGCCCTGATGGACCTGTCCGCGCTCGGCGCCGCCCGCTACAAGGACCGGTTCGTGGGCTGGCAGTGGCAGCAGTCGGTGTTCGGCAAGGGCGTCTACGCCGTTCCGCAGGCGTCCGGCCCGATGGGCTTCTTCCTGCGCCAGGACCTCTTCGACAAGTGGAGCATCCAGCTCCCGCAGACCTGGGACGAGTACGAGGAGGCCGCCAAGGCCGTCCGCCGGCAGGGCGCCTGGATCGAGACGTTCGCCCCCACGAACGGCAACCGCTTCGCCGGCCTGGCCTGGCAGGCGGGCGCCAGGTGGTACGCGGCGCGGGGCGACACCTGGACCGTGCACATCGACGACGGGCCCACCCGCAAGGTCGCCGACTACTGGGAGTCCCTGGTGCGGCGCAAGCTGGTCAAGACCATTCCGGACCGGCAGAACGCCTGGTACAAGGACATCCAGACCGGCGCCGTCCCCGCCTGGATCGGCGCGAGCTGGGGTGACGCGCTGCTCGCGGGAAACGCGCCCGGCACGGCGGGGAAGTGGCGCGTCGCGCCCCTGCCCCAGTGGCAGAAGGGCGCCGACGCCCATGCGAACTGGGGCGGTTCGACCACCGCCGTCTTCGCGAAGGCCGCCTACCCCAAGGACGCGCTGGACTTCGCCGTCTGGCTCAACTCCGACCCGCGCTCCATCGCGCTGCTGATCAAGGGCGGCTACGGGTTCCCGAGCGCCAAGAAGGGCTACGCCACCACCGACCTCGACGTGTACCGCGACTTCTTCGGCGGGCAGGAGTACAGCAAGGTCTTCGCGGACGCGGGCGCGCACGTGGACACGAGCTGGCAGTGGGGGCCGGGCGTGGACACCCTTTACCAGCGGCTCGGCGACGCCTTCACCGAAGTGCTCGACAGCGGCGGCACGTTCCGGTCGGTGCTCCGGACCGTACAGGCGCAGACCGTCTCCGACCTGCGGGGCAAGGGGCTGAAGGTGGAGAGCGGCGGGTGAGCGCGAGGGGAGAGCGGCGGGCGAGCGGACCGGGCCGGAGCCGGGCCGCCACCGAACACGTACGGCGCGCCCGCCGCCCCCGCCTCACCCGTTCGGAAGCCCGCAACGCCCGCGTCGCCACCGCCTTCGTCCTCCCCTTCCTCCTCCTCTTCCTCCTCTGCTTCCTCGCCCCGATCGTCTACGCCGTCCAGCAGAGCCTGCACCGCACCGAGCGCACCGGCCCCCTCGGCCTGGGCGGCCGGGAGCGCGAGGTCTTCGCGGGCCTCGCCAACTACGCGCACGCGCTCGCCGACGACCGCTTCCTGACCGGATTCGGCCGGGTCCTGCTCTTCGGTGTCGTGCAGATACCGCTGATGATCGCGCTGGCGACCGTACTCGCGCTCCTCCTGGAGAGCGCGAGCGCACGCGGCGTCACCTTCTTCCGCAGCGCCTTCTTCCTGCCGTACGGCGTCCCCGGCGTCATCGCGTCCATCCTGTGGGGATTCCTGTACGTACCGGGCATCAGCCCGCTGGTCGAAATCGCCGGATCGCTCGGCTGGGACGTGGACTTCCTGGCCCGCGACACCGTCCTGTGGTCCATCGCCAACATCGTCACCTGGCAGTTCACCGGCTACAACATGCTCGTACTGATCTCCCAGCTCAAGGCCGTACCGGAGGAGCTGTACGAGGCGGCGCGCATCGACGGCGCCAACGCCTGGCACATCGCCCGCCACATCAAGATCCCGCTGATCCGGCCCGCGCTCGTGCTGACCACCGTCTTCAGCATCATCGGCACGCTCCAGCTGTTCGCCGAGCCGATGGTGCTGCGGCCCCTCGCCGCCACCATCGACTCCGGCTTCACCCCCAACCTGCACGCCTACAGCGAGGCGTTCGTCAGCAACAACCAGCACGTCGCCGCGGCCGAGGCGGTGCTGCTGGCGCTGGTCGCCTGCGCACTGTCCTTCGGCTTCCTGCGGCTGGTCGGGCAGCGCGGCGACGGGAGCGACAGGTGAGCCGGATCACCGTGAGCGAGGCCACCGCGCGCCCCTCCGCCGGGGCCGCCACCCGCCCACCCCTCCGCTACCGCATCATCACCGCCTCCCTCCTCACCCTCGCCGCGACCTACTTCCTCGTCCCCGTCTACTGGCTCGTCGTCTCCGCCACCAAGAACAGCGCCGACCTCTTCGGCACCTTCGGCTTCTGGTTCGCCCACCCGCGCCCGTTCGCCTACTTGGGCGACGTACTCACCTACGACCACGGCATCTACCTCCGCTGGTTCGCCAACTCCCTCCTGTACGCGGGCGTGGGCGCGCTCGCCGCCACCCTGCTCTCCGCCGCGGCCGGCTACGCGCTCGCCAAGTTCCCGTTCCCCGGCCGGGAAGCCGTCTTCAACCTCGTCCTCGCCGGCGTCCTCATCCCCGGCACCGCCCTCGCCCTGCCCCTCTACTTCCTCTTCAGCTCCATGGGCCTGGCCAACACCTACTGGGCGGTGCTGCTCCCCAGCGTCGTGAGCCCCTTCGGGGTCTACCTCTGCCGGATCTACGCGGCGGCCGCCGTACCCGACTCGCTCCTGGAGGCGGCCCGCATCGACGGCGCGGGCGAGGCCCGCATCTTCGCCGGCCTGGGCCTGCGTCTGATGACCCCGGCCCTGGTCACCGTCTTCCTCTTCCAATTCGTCCACATCTGGAACAACTATTTCCTGCCGCTGGTCATGCTCTCCGACTCCGACCTGTACCCGATCCAGCTCGGCCTGACCTCCTGGACGGGCTACGCGGACCGGCAGCCGGAGCTGTACCAGTACACGGTCGGCGGCGCGTTCCTGTCCGTACTGCCGCTGATGGTGCTGATGACCGTCCTCCAGCGCTACTGGCGTACGGGGCTCACCGAGGGCAGCGTGAAGGCGTGACAGTATCGCTGTCATGACTACTCCTGACGATGCGCGGACCGGCGACGCACAGCCCGTGAATGTCGCGACCGAAGCCAAGAAGGCACTCAAGCGGGACCCTTGGGACCTGCCGGACGTGTCCGGCCTGGTCGTCGGCGTCCTCGGCGGCACCGGCGACCAGGGCCGCGGCCTGGCTTACCGGCTCGCCCGCTCGGGCCAGAAGGTGATCATCGGCTCGCGGGCCGCCGAGCGCGCGCAGGCCGCCGCCGGCGAACTCGGCCAGGGCGTCGAGGGCGCGGACAACGCCGAGTGCGCGCGGCGCAGCGACGTGGTGATCGTGGCCGTCCCGTGGGAAGGCCACGCCAAGACCCTCGAATCCCTCCGCGAGGAACTGGCGGGCAAGCTGGTCATCGACTGCGTCAACCCCCTCGGCTTCGACAAGAAGGGCGCCTACGCGCTCAAGCCGGAGGAGGGCAGCGCCGCCGAACAGGCCGCGGCCCTGCTCCCCGACTCCCGGGTCACCGCCGCCTTCCACCACCTCTCCGCCGTCCTCCTCCAGGACCCGGAGATCGAGGAAATCGACACCGACGTGATGGTCCTCGGCGAATCCCGCGCCGACACGGACCAGGTCCAGGCCCTGGCCGCCCGCATCCCCGGCATGCGCGGCATCTACGCGGGCCGCCTGCGCAACGCCCACCAGGTGGAATCCCTGGTGGCCAACATCATCTCCACCAACCGCCGCTACAAGGCCCACGCGGGCCTGCGGATCACGGACGTGTAGTCCGGCTCTTCCCGCATCCCTCTCCGCCACCGAAGGGAACGTGACGCCATGCAGTGGTTGATCGTCAAGGCCGGCAGCCGCAAGCGACGCCACGCGGGCCGGCGCGGGGCACGCCGTTATGTCACCGGAACCGGAGCGGACGGCGACTGACCCGCCCTTCTCCGGGGGCGGCCCCCGGGGCCGCCCCCGGCCCTGCGCCCCGAGGGGCATGGGGGACACTGGAGGAAAACCCCCATACCTCCCCTTCGCACAGGAGCCGACCCCATGCCCCGCCTCGCCGTCTTCGCCCTCGTCGTCTGCATCCTCGCCGTCGCCGCGGCCGTGGTCTCCTTCGCCGAGGGCAGCTGGCTCGGCATCGTATGGATCCTGATGGCGGGCATCTCCAGCAACATGGCGTGGTTCTACGTACGCAAGGCCAAGCTGGACCGCACCAAGCGCGAGGGGACGGCGCCGGCGGCCTGAGGCGCCGCCGACCGGGCCGGGGCCCGGTCAACCGCCCCCCGCTCACCGAGCGCTCTCCGCCTCTTGCAGCGCCGCCCGGTACTCAGCGGTCCAGTCGGCACGGTGCTGCTCGGCGGGGAGCCCGTCCAACCCGGAGCGGAGATGGTCCGCGGCGGTGCTGTACTCCGCCATTCCCAAGTGCGCCAGGCCGAGTGAGAGCCGCTGGAAGTCCGGCGTCAGCCAGTACGCCGTCCCGGGCGGCTGCTCGCGAGCGGCGTCGGCGAGTCTTCCCGCCTCGCCCAGGAGGCGTTTAGCCGTCTCGTGCTCTCCCAGCTGGGCGTATCCCTGAGCCGCCTGGGCCGCGTCGCCCATACGCTGAGCGGCATGGGCGCCCGGCGTACGGTACGCGGCGTCGAACCATCGCGCGACGGCTGTCGGACGTCCCTGGCGGCGCGCGATGTAGCCGCGGAAGTTGAGCGCCTGAGCCGCCAGTGTGCCCTCGCCCGCTTCGTCCGCCAGCTCCACCGCGTCGTACAGGTGCACCGACGCTTGCACGTAATTCCCCGCTGACGCGTGCAGCCACCCGGCGAACTGCACGTACTCCGCGACGACGCCGAGCAGCGCGTCCCGGTGAGGCCCCCGAGCGTCGCGCAGCAGCTGCTTCACGGTGAGAAGCTGCGCCTCCGTCGGATGGATCAGCGGCGCCGCCCCCACCGCGTCGTCCAGCCTTCGCTGCGCCGCCAGAACACCGGCCAGCGCGTCGACCGCCTGCCGGTCCAGCCTGGCCGGGCGCGCGATGGAGCGGCTGATGCGCCCGTGGTCGTCGGGGGTCAGGGACGCCGCGAGGCCCACGACGGAGCCCTCGGCGCCGAGCAGGCGGTCCAGCCGCTTGACGAGCTGGGGTGAGGGGGCTTGGCGACCGTTGAGCACTCGGTTCAAGTACGCCGGATCGTAAGTGAGTCGGCGCGCCGCCTCGCGGATGGATATGCCTCGGACCTTCAGAGCGCTGCGGACCTGTTCCCCGAACTGTGCGACCACGAGTCACCGCCAAGTCACCACGTCACCACTGTCCGTGTCCCACGATACGCCCGACGATGTCCCTGCGAACGAACACCGAGGAACGCTCGACCCGCCCGTGTATCTTCTGGATCCCTACGCGGACGGCTTCAACCCCGCTCCGGAGGCCGGGTGTCGTCGCTGTGCGGCGGAGGCCGCGCGTCGTGCCGAGGCGCGGCAAGCGGGGCTGGTCACCGTGGCCGTGGCCGCAAGCCACGAAATCTGCCGGCATCCGCGCCACCGGGAGGCAGGCATGGGCACAAAGGGCGGCAGCCACTCCGGCAAGCCGGACACCGCTGGTGGTGACGGTCACCGCGACAAGCCGCCGGGGCCGACGAAGCCGTTCGAACCGCCGAAGCCGAAGAAGTGAGGGCGGATGACTACGCAACGGCAGCTCGTCGAGACGCTGGAGAACATGGGCGCGGTGCCCGCGCCGTGGCGGCAGACCGTGGCTGCCGTGGACCGGGGCCTGTTCGTCCCTGCGGTGTTCGAAGGGCACGACTTCGCCGCCGCCCCGGAGAGCTGGCTGCGGGCCGTCTACGCGGACGCGCCCGTCGTGACGCAGGTCAACGACGGGCGGCCGTCGGCCGATGGGGCGTTCCGGCTGTTCACGTCGTCCTCGTCCATGCCGTCGATCATGCTCGACATGCTGGGACTGCTGGCCGTTGCCCCCGGCCACCGCGTGCTGGAGATCGGTACCGGGACGGGGTACAACGCCGCCTGGCTGTGCCACCGGATCGGGGAGAGTCACGTGACGACGGTGGAAGTGGACGAGGCGGTACGGTCCGTGGCGGTGGCGAATCTGAAACGCGCCGGTTTCCAGCCGACGGCGATTCTCGGTAATGGCCGTGACGGGTGGCGGGAGGGTGCGCCGTACGACCGGATCATTTGCACGTGCTCGGTGCGCGGCATTCCGTGGGCGTGGGTGGAGCAGTGCCCTGACGGGCGGATCGTGGCGCCTTGGGGGAGCAGTTTCTTCAACGGTTCTTTCGTGACGCTGACCGTCGCGGGCGGGACGGCGTACGGCTCGTTCTCCGGCGATCCGGATTTCATGTGGGACCGTACGCAGCGCGGCGGCGCCGGTCGTATCGCGGACGTCTACCGCGAGGGACAGGAGGGAACGCACGGCGTTACCGATATTCCGCCGCAGAACGTCATCCAGGATGATCCGGCGTTCTTCATCGGGCTGGGTGTCACCGACGCCTGGTACCGGTGGTGCACGGCGGACGACGGGAGCGAAGAGGCCACTTTGTGGTGCGTTTCCGACGACGGGAAATCGTGGGCCACTGTCGAGTACGTGCCGGATGCCCGGACGTACGCGGTGGAGCAGTACGGTCCGCGCGCGCTGTGGGACGAGGTGCGGGAGCAGTTCCTGCGGTGGCACGAGCTGGAGAAGCCGGAGCGGGACGGGTTCGGGCTGACGGTGGACGGTGACGGGGAGCGGGTCTGGCTGGGCGGCCCGCGCAACGTCGTGCGGGCCGCCCCGTAACGGGCGGGGCGGGGGTGAGCCGGCTCAGCGGAGTGCCGGCTCGCCCTGCCAGAACCTGAAGAGCTCCTGGCCCCAGTAGGTGTCCCAGTTGGTGATGCCGAGGACGCGCAGGATGGCGTCCACGGCGTTGAAGAAGACGTGGTTGAGCTCCGGGATCCACAGCAGGCCGAAGACGGCGATCAGGCCGAAGGGGGCGAAGGGCTCGACCTGGCGGCGGAGGTTGGGGGAGAGCCAGGGCTCGATGACGCCGTAGCCGTCCAGGCCGGGGACCGGGACGAAGTTCAAGATGGCGGCCGTGACCTGGAGGAGGGCCAGGAACGCCAGGGCGTAGCGGAACGGCTGCGGTACGCCGTCCATCGCGCCCAGCCAGAAGGGGGCCGAGACGACGGCCGCGAAGAGGATGTTGGTGAGCGGGCCGGCGGCCGAGACGAGGCTGTGCCGCCAGCGGCCGCGGATACGGCCGCGTTCGATGAACACCGCGCCGCCCGGCAGGCCGATCCCGCCCATGATGACGAAGAGCACCGGCAGCACGATGCTGAGCAGCGCGTGGGTGTACTTGAGGGGGTTGAGGGTGAGGTAGCCCTTGGCGCCGATGGAGATGTCGCCGCTGTGCAGGGCGGTACGGGCGTGGGCGTACTCGTGGAGGCACAGGGAGACGATCCAGCCGGAGACCACGAACAGGAAGACGGCGAAGCCGGTGCTCGCCGCGAGCCGTCCTGTCCAGACGGCCCACCCGGACACCGCCATGACGGCGACGAGCGCGAGGAAGACCGGACTGATGCGGCGGTCGGCGCGCTGTGCTGCTGTGGTCATTTTCTGGTGCTCCCGGTGGCTCTGTGGCAGGCAGCACCGACCGTATCCGCGGACCGGCCGGCCGTGCACGGAAAACGGCGGGCGGCGGGCGGGGAGTTCCGGGAGGCTGGGCCCATGACGGATTCGGGCACGGGGCGGACGGTAAGGATCTTCCACCGCAGCTGGGAGCTGGAGTGCTGCGGCAAGCCCTTCTCGGTCGGTGACGAGGTCGCCTGGCCGTTGGTCTTCGAGGACGTGCCGGCCGCCGACGCGGAGATCTGGGCCGACTGCCTGGACGGGCGGGGGAGGCTGCGGGTGGCCACGCTGCACGGTGGCGCGCCGGAGAAGGGGTCGGGGGCCCCTTGGGTCGCGGGGCGGGTCCGGTCCATACAGGTGGTGGTCGTGGGGTACCGGGCGGCCGAGCCGGTGCCCGGTGAGCGGTGGCTGCGCCCGGTCGAGGACTGCCCGAGGTGGTTCGCCGGCCGCGTCGAGGACGAAGCGGACGGTACGGGTCCGGGCGCCGGCCCGCGGGCGCAGGACGGCGGGGGCCGGTGCGCCTACCACCGTGCCGAGTGCGGCGTGATCGTCGAGGTGGACGTGGCGCGCGAGGAGCGCCGCGCGTGAAACCACCGTCCACAGAGGAGCGCCGCGCGTGAAACCACCGCCCGTAAAGGACAATGGGCCGGTGCGCTACGGAATCCTCGGCACCGCCCAGGCCCACCGGAGCGACGGTACGCCCGTCGTCCTCGGTGGCCCGCGCCTGCGCGCACTCCTCACGGCGCTCGCGCTGCGCCCCGGCCGGGCGCTCGCCGCCGGCCTGCTGATCGCCGACGTCTGGGGCCCGGAGCCGCCCGCCGACGCCACCGGCGCGTTGCAGGCTCTGATAGCGCGGCTGCGCCGGTCCGTGGGCCGGGACGCGATCGACTCCGTACACGGCGGGTACCGGCTGCGCGCCGCCCCCGCCGACGTGGATCTGTACCGTTTCGACCAGCTCGCCGCCGAGGGGGCGCAGGCGCTGGCGGACGCCGACGCGGTCAAGGCCGCCGTGCTGCTCGACGACGCCCTCGCGCTCTGGCGCGGCCCGGCGCTGGCCGACCTCCCGGAGGCGGCGGGCGAGGCGGCGCGTGCCGAGCGCGGCCACCTGGACGCCCGCCGTGCGCGGCTCGCGGCGGAGGTCGCCCTCGGCCGTGCCGGCCAGGCGCTGCCCGCGCTGGCGGCCCTGTGCGCCGACCATCCGCTGGACGAGCCGCTCCAGGCGCTGCGCTTGCGCGCCCTTCGGGCCGCGGGCCGTACGGCGGAGGCGCTCGACGCGTACGCCTCGGTACGAGCCGTGCTCGCCGACCGCCTGGGCGCCGATCCTGGGCCTGAACTGCGGGAGCTGCATGGGGAGTTGTTGCGGTCGGAGGGGGGTGCCGCGGATCGGTCGGCGGTGGCGGAAGTGGGCGTGAGGTCGTCGGTGGGGGGTGGTGGGCGGAGCGCGGGGGTGCCCCCCACGAGCGGTGCCGCGAATGGCGTCCGTAACGGGGCCGCCGCCCGGCCGGGCAATCTGCGGTCCCGGCCGACCTCCTTCGTGGGCCGGGAAGACGACCTGACCGCGATCCGCGCCGACCTGGCCGCGCACCGCCTGGTGACCCTGCTGGGCCCTGGCGGTGCCGGCAAGACGCGGCTCTCGCAGGAGAGTGCCGAGGCGGCGGCCGCTGCCGCGCCTGACGCCTGGGCACACGGCGTGTGGTTCGCCGAGCTGGCGCCCGTCGACGACCCGCAGACCGTGCCGGAAGCCGTGCTCACCGCCCTCGGAGCGCGCGAGACCGTCGTACGCGGCTCCACCGCAGAGGAACTGCGCGCCGCCACCGACCCGTCCGCGTACGACCCGATGGCCCAGCTCGCCGAGTTCTGCGCGAACCGGCGGATGCTCCTGGTCCTCGACAACTGCGAGCACGTGATCGGCGCCGCCGCCGAACTGGCGGACCGGCTGCTGGCCGAGTGCCCCGGCGTGACGGTGCTGGCCACCAGCCGGGAGCCGCTGGCCGTGCCGGGAGAGGCGCTGCGGCCGGTGGAACCGCTGCCCGACCCGGTCGCGCTGCGGCTGCTGGCCGACCGGGGGGCCGCCGCGCGGCCCGGGTTCCGTATCGAGGACGACCCGGTCGCCTGCGCCGAGATCTGCCGGCGGCTCGACGGGCTGCCGCTCGCCATCGAACTGGCCGCCGCCCGGCTGCGGTTGCTCGGCCCGCGCCAGCTGGCCGACCGGCTGGACGACCGGTTCCGGCTGCTGACCAGCGGGAGCCGCACCGTACTGCCCAGGCAGCAGACGCTGCGCGCGGTGGTGGACTGGTCCTGGGACCTGCTCGACGACGCCGAACGGGCCGTGCTGCGCCGGCTGTCGGTCTTTTCCGGCGGCTGCGACCTGGTCATCGCGGAGGAGGTCTGCGGGGACGGGGAGGCGGGCTGCCGGGCGCGGGTGGCGCCCCGCGACGTGGCCGTCCTGCTCGCTTCGCTGATCGACAAGTCGCTGGTGGTCGCGGCCCAGGACGGCGAAGGGCGGATGCGCTACCGGCTGCTGGAGACCGTCTCGGAGTACGCCGGCGAGCGCCTGGACGAGGCGGGGGAGCGGCCCGCGACCGAACGGCGTCACCTGGTCGCCTACCGCGAACTCGCCCGCAAAGCCGACCCGTTGCTGCGCGGTCCCGAGCAGCGCGCCTGGCTGGACCGCCTGGAACTGGAACACGACAACCTGCGGACCGCGCTGCGCCGGGCCGTCGCCGCCCACGACGAGCACGAGGCCCTGTGCCTGCTGCTCTCGCTCCAGTGGTTCTGGACGCTGCGCGACCACCGCGCCGACGCCCGCGCCTGGTCGGCGGCGGTGGCGGCCCTCGGCCCCGATCCGTTCGCGCTGCCCGTCGAACCGGCGCCCGTCCTGCACGCCCGGCCCATCGACGCGCCGCCGCCGATGGACCCCGAGCAGCTCAAGGAAGCGCGCCGCGGCATCCGGCTGGTCGGGCTGGCCAGCGTCGAGAGTGGCATCGAGGTGCTGCGCAAGCAGGACCGGCGGGACGAGCTGACCGGCATCCTGGCCGCCTACCGCAGCGGCATGCCGCAGACCTGCAAGCTGCCGGGCGTGATGTGGTTCTACGCGGTGCTGCTGACGGGCCGGTTCAACGACCTGGCGGAGATGACGGAGGACGCGGTAAGCGCCTGCCGCGAGTACGGCTACGAATGGGAGCTGGCCTTCGTCCTCCAACTGCGCGCCAAGATCTTCAACGACCGGCCGGGCGGCCTGGGCAAGGCCCGCAGGGACGCCGACGAGTCCCTGGAGATCTTCGTGCGGCTGGGGGACGCGTGGGGCGCGGCGGAGGCCATCGCGGGGCGCGGCGAGTCCCGCGAGGCGCGCGGCGAGTACGAGCTGGCCGCCGAGGACTACCGGGCGGCCATCCGCTACGCCGAGGACCTCGGGGCGCGCAGCCAGGTCCTGCTGCTCCAGACCCGGCTGGGCAGCGTGCTGGTCGAGGCCGACGACAAAGCGACCGGCGAGCGGATGCTGTACGAGGTGCTGGAGCTGGCCAAGGAGCAGAACAGCGGCCGCGACGCGGTGCCGTTCGCCCATCTGACGCTCGCGATGCACCTCACGTGCGCCGGCCGGCTCCGGGAAGCGCGCGGTCACCTGGAAGAGGCGCGCAAGGCGTTCGGCCAGCGCGGACCGGAACTGTTCAAGGGCGTGCTGACGATGTCCCTGATCGCCCTGGACATCGAGGAAGGCAGGTTCGCCCCCGACATGCTGCCCCGGGCCCGGTCGGCCATGGCGCTGTTCCAGGACGAACTGACGCAGATCGTCGCGCCCGACCTGCCGGTGGTCCAGCTCCTGACCGGGGCGCGGGCGCTGCTGGGCGTGCGGGGCGCGGCGGCCGGCGGCACGGACGCGGCGCGGCTGATCGGCGCGTACGACGCGCTCCGCTCCGGCTCGCACCGGCCGCAGCGGATCATCCGCAAGAACCGGGCGGCGGCCGAGGCGGAGACGCGCGCGGCGCTGGGCGACGACGCCGCCTACGAACGGGCGCACGCCGAGGGCGGCGGCCTCTCTCTCGAAGAAGCCACCGCCCTCATCTGACGCGCGCCGGGCGAAGGTGACGCGTCAGGTCTTCTTGCGGAACTTGTTCACGGCCAGCGGCGCGAACACCAGGGTGATGCCGGCGGTCCAGGCCAGGGTGATCAGCACCGGGTGGGCGACCGCGCCGTGCCCGTTCATCAGGGCGCGGGCCGCGTCCGCCAGGTTCGACAGCGGGTTGATCTTGGTGAACGCCTCCATCCAGCCCGGCATCGTCGTGGGCGGGGCGAATATGGAGGAGCCGAACTGCAGCGGCATCAGCACCATGAAGCCGACGCCCTGCACCGCCTGCGGGGTCTTCATGGTCAGCCCCAGCAGCATGAAGATCCAGGTCAGCGAGGAGCCGAAGAGCAGCGCCAGGGCGACGGCCGCCAGCAGCTGGAGCGGGCCGGTCTCCAGGTCGAAGCCGATCAGGAAGGCCAGCGCCAGCAGGATGACGGTGGAGACCAGCATCCGCCCGGACTCCACGAGCATCTTCGCCGTCAGCACCGAGGAACGGGCGATCGGCATCGTGCGGAAGCGGTCCATCACCCCCTTGTTGAAGTCGTCGTTGACGCCGGAGCCGACCGACATGGCGATGTTCAGACCGCCCATGGCCAGCAGGCCGGGAATGATGTAGTTGATGTACGCGGAGCGGTCACCGCCCAGGCTGCCGCCCATCGCGCCGCCGAAGACGTACACGAACAGCAGCGTGAAGACGATGGGCATCAGCAGGGCGTCGAACATCGACTCCGGGTCGTTCTTGATCTGCATCGCGTTGCGGCGCACCAGGGCGCTCGTGTGACGCAGATGGGCCCGGAGCCCGAGCCGGCCCTCGTCGGCACCCGGCCGCTGCGGCTTGCCCGGCGCCGTCACCGTCGCGGCACTCATGCCGGAACCTCCTCGAACTGCTTGTCCTGTACGCCCTGCGGGTCCCGCGGACCGTCCTGCGGGCCGCCGTCGGCCTCCGAGCTCTTCTGACCGGTGATGGCCAGGAACACCTCGTCGAGGCTGGGCAGATGGGTGTTGATGCCGGAGATCACGAAGCCCCGCTCGCCGAGCATGCCGACCACGGCGGAGAGCTGCTCGTCGCTGACGATCGGCACGTTCACCACGCCGTCCTCGTGGTCGGCGGTGGCGCCCGCGACGCCGTCCAGGCCGGCCTGCGCGATGGCGCCGACCATCCGGTCCAGCTCGGCGGCCAGCGCCGGGCGGATCTGCAGCGTACGGCCGCCGACCTTGGTCTTCAGCTCGTCGACCTTGCCCTCGGCGATCACCCGGCCGCGGTCGATGACCGTCAGCTCGTGCGCGAGCTGCTCGGCCTCTTCCATGTACTGGGTGGTCAGCAGGACCGTCGCGCCCTCCCGCACCATGCCGCGGACCTCGTCCCACACCTCGTTGCGGGTGCGGGGGTCCAGGCCCGTCGTCGGCTCGTCCAGGTACAGCACCGCGGGCCGGCCGATCATCGAGGCGGCCAGGTCCAGGCGGCGGCGCATACCGCCGGAGTACTTGGCGGCGGGCCGCCCGGCGGCCTCGGTCAGGGAGAACCGCTCCAGCAGCTCGTCCGCCCGCGCGCGGGCGTCCTTGCGGGAGAGGTCGAGCAGCCGCCCGATCATGTACAGGTTCTCCCGGCCGGAGAGCTTCTCGTCGACCGAGGCGTACTGGCCGGTGAGCCCGATCGTGCGGCGCAGCGCGCGGGGCTGGCGCACCACGTCGTACCCCGCCACCGTCGCCGTGCCGGCGTCCGGCACCAGCAGGGTGGACAGGCAGCGCACCAGCGTCGTCTTTCCCGCACCGTTCGGCCCCAGCACGCCGAGGACGGTGCCTTCCCGTACGTCGAGATCCACCCCGTCCACGGCCTTCACATCACCGAAGTGCTTGACCAGCCCCCGCACTTCGACGGCGTTCCCCGCGCCGTTGGATATCGTCTTTCGCGTCATGCCACCAAGGTGGCAGACCCCACTGACAAACGACCGACATCCGGCCGACAGCGGGCCGGCGGACGCCCCCGCCGCCGTGGCGGCGGGGGCCCCGCGTCAGCGGAAGGAGTGCTCCCGGGCCGGGAACGCGCCGCCGACGACCTCCTCGGCGAAGTCCTTGGCCGCGTCGCCCAGGGTCGCGCGGAGGTTCGCGTACTGCTTGACGAAGCGCGGTACGTGGCCGCTGGTCAGGCCCGCCATGTCGGTCCACACCAGGACCTGCGCGTCGCAGCCGGCGCCCGCGCCGATGCCGACCGTCGGGACGTGCAGCGAGCGGGTGACCTCCGCGGCCAGCTCGGCCGGTACGGCTTCCAGGACGACGGAGAAGGCCCCCGCGTCCTGGACGGCCTTGGCGTCGCGCAGGAGCTGCTGGGCCGCCTCCTCGCCGCGGCCCTGCACCGGGTAGCCCCCGTACGCGTTGACGGACTGCGGCGTCAGCCCGACGTGCGCCATGACGGGGATGCCCGCGGAGACCAGCAGCTCGATCTGGTGGGCGGAGCGCTCGCCGCCCTCCAGCTTGACCGCGCCGACGCCGGCGTCCTTGACCAGGCGGGTGGCGTTGCGCAGGGCCTGGACGGGGCCCTCCTGGTAGGCGCCGAAGGGCAGGTCGGCGACGATCAGGGAGCGCTTGGTGCCGCGGACGACGGCCGCGGACAGGATCGTGATCTCGTCCATCGTGACGGGCACGGTGGTCTCGTAGCCGAGGTGGCAGTTGCCCATCGAGTCGCCGACCAGCAGGACGGGGATGCCGGTCTCGTCGAAGACGGAGGCGGTCATCGCGTCGTAGGCGGTGAGCATCGGCCACTTCTCGCCGCGCTCCTTGGCGGCGGCGATGTCGCGTACGGTGATGCGCCGCGAACTCTTGCCCCCGTACAGCGACTTGCTGCTGTCGGATGCGGGCTTCCCGGTGGTCCCGGCGGGCGCCGCGGTCCCCTCGGCGGCCGGGTTCGTGGCAGGCGAAAGCTGCGTCATGGTGACGGCTCCTGTTCGTCATCTCGAAGCGCCCTGACGGCGTCTCCGGACTCCCTTCCATGCTGGCACGCCCGGCGGCCGGAGGGAAAGGGGCGCCGGCGGGGGGAGGCCGCCCGTCCGGCGGCCGTATGCGATACGGAACGGGCCCGTATCGTTAAAGGAGTACGCTCGCTGTCATGGCCAGTGCTTCCGACGCTTCCGAACCCTCCGGCATATCCGGCGCCTCCCGGCACGTACCCGAGCACGTCCACCGCCGCCGCTGGGCGATCCTGTCCGTCCTCATGCTCAGCCTGCTGATCGTGGTGCTGGACAACTCGATCCTGAACGTGGCGATGAAGACGATCGCCACCCCGGCCCCCGCCGGCCTCGGCGCCACGCAGAGCCAGCTGGAGTGGGCGATCAACTCCTACACGCTCGTCTTCGCGGGGCTGCTGTTCACCTCCGGGCTGCTCGGCGACCGGCTGGGCCGCAAGAAGGTGCTGCTCTTCGGCCTGGTGGTGTTCGGCATCGGCTCGGTGCTGGCGGCCGTCTCCGGGTCGCCGGGGCAGCTCATCGCCTTCCGCGCGGTGATGGGGCTGGGCGGCGCCTTCGTGATGCCCGCCACCCTCGCCGTCCTGATGAACGTCTTCGAGCGGGACGAGCAGCCGAAGGCGATCGGGATCTGGGCGGGCGGCGTGGGCCTGGCCATCGCGATCGGCCCGATCGCGGGCGGTCTGCTGCTGGACCACTTCTGGTGGGGTTCGGTCTTCCTCGTCAATGTTCCGATCGTGCTCGTCGCGCTGGTCGCGATACTCCTCCTGGTGCCCGACTCCAGGGACCCGCGGCCGGGGAAGCTGGACCCGGTCGGCGTGCTGCTCTCCGTCGTCGGCCTGGTGCTGCTGGTGTACGGGATCATCAAGGGCGGCCAGCTCGCCGACTTCACCGACCCGCAGGTGCTCGGCACGGTCCTGGGCGGCGTGCTCGTCCTGGTCGGTTTCGTGCTGTACGAGAAGCGCATCGATCACCCGTCGATCGATGTCAGTCTCTTCCGCAAGCCGGCCTTCTCCGCCGCCGTCGGCGCCATCGCGCTGGTCTTCTTCGCGCTGATGGGCGTCACGTTCTTCGTCGTCTTCTACATCCAGAGCGTGCGCGGCTTCACGCCGCTCCAGGCGGGGCTGCTGATCCTGCCGCTGGCCGCCGCCCAGATGATCTTCGCGCCGCGGGCCCGGCTCGTCGTCGACCGCTTCGGCTCGCGCGCCGTCTGCACGGTCGGCATGCTGCTGGTCGCCGTCACCATGGCCGGCTTCCTGCTCCTGGACACCGGCACCCCGATCTGGGTGCTGGAGGTGCTCTTCTTCATCCAGGGCACCGGCATGGCGCACATCATGCCGCCGGTCACCGTCTCGGTCATGCAGTCGCTGCCGCGCGAGAAGGCGGGTTCCGGGTCGGCGCTGAACAACACGTTCCGGCAGGTCGGCGGCACGCTCGGGGTCGCCGTACTGGGCTCGCTGCTGTCCACCGTCTACCGCGACGGCATCGAGGGCGCGCTGAACTCCGTACCCGGCCTGCCGGACGGGGCCCGGCACGCGGCGGGCGAGTCCATCGAGGCGACGCTCGGCCTGGCCCGGCAGCTGGGCCCCGCGGGCAAGGCGCTGGCCGACGAGGCGAACGGCGCGTTCGTCCACGCCATGCACGTCACCGCGCTCGGCTCGGCCGGTGTGGCGGTGCTCGGCGCCGTGGTGGTCGCGGCCTTCCTGCCGGGCAGGATGGGGGCCGGTGCGCACGGCGCGGACCGTGCGGACCGGGATGAGGCGAAGGTACGGACATGAACGGCAGCCGGACGGCGGGCACGACCGGGGAGGCGGCGGGCACCCGGGCCGCGGGGGAGGGGGCCGACCCCCGCCGGGGCCGTCCCCGCAACGCCGCGGCGGACACCGCGATCATCGAGGCGGTGCTGCACCTGATCGAGGACGGCGTCTCCATCGGCGAGCTGTCGATGGAGCGCATCGCCCGCCAGGCGGGCGTCGGCAAGGCCACCGTCTACCGGCGCTGGCCGGGCAAGAGCGAGCTGATGCTCGACGTGATGCGCTCGCTGGACACCGACATCCCGCCGCCGGCCGGCGAGTCGGTACGCGACGACCTGGTCGGCATCATCGAGTTCCTGCGCATCCGCGGCCTGGCCAAGCGCAACTCGGCGCTGCTGCGCACCGTCGTCACCCACGTCAAGGCGCAGCCGGCGCTGTGGCGGGAGTACCACGAGACGGTCGTCCAGGCGCGCCGCGAGGTGCTGCTCTCCGTACTGCGCCGCGGCATGGAGCGCGGGGAGATCCGTACCGACCGGGACACCGACCTGCTCGCCGACCTCTTCGTCGGCCCGGTGCTGTCCCGGGCCCTGCTGCACGAGTGGGCGGACCTGCCGGAGGGGCTCGCCGAGGAGATCGTCGACACGGTGCTGGACGGCGTACGGCCCCGGACGTAGACGTCGCGGCGTCCCCGGCGTACCCGCCCCGAAGCGACAACCGTGCGCAAAAGACGACACCAGCTGACCGCTCGATGACGGGACTATGCCCGTTCTGTCACAGCGGCCGCGATGGTCCCCGGAGCAGGAACCCGGACGCGTCAGCGCGCCGTCCTCACTTCTAAGAAAGCACATTACGGACCATCGCCTAGGGTCGGAGACCACAGGCGGGGCGTACGGAGCAAGGCAGTGAGGGCAGCGGCATGGCGCAGGCATACATGACGGAGTCGGGGCAGGGCCAAGACCCTGAGCGGACCGCCTCCCGAGCGCGGCGCCTGCGCGACTGGTGGCGCCCGGAGGGCATGTGGCGCCGGGGCATCGTGCTCGCGGTGCTGGCGCTCCTGCTCGGCCTGCTGATGATCGTGCACGCGCACGTCCCCAACACCGTGGGCAACCTCGGCAGCCTGCTGGAGACGTTCCTGCCGTGGCTCGGCATGATCGGCGTCCCGGTGCTGCTGATCGCCGCCGTGCTGCGGCGTTCCACGACCGCGATCGTCGCGCTGCTGCTGCCCGCCGTCGTCTGGGTCAGCCTCTTCGGCGGGCAGGTCACGGACAAGAAGGGCACCGGCGGCAACCTGACCGTCGCCACCCACAACGTCGACGCCGACAACCCCGACCCCGCGGGCACCGCGAAGGACATCGTGAAGTCCGGCGCGGACGTGGTGGCCCTGGAGGAGCTGACCGGCGACGCGCTGCCCAAGTACAAGGAGGGGCTGGCCAAGGCGTACCCGTACCGCACGGTGCAGGGCACGGTGGGGCTGTGGAGCAAGTACCCGCTCTCGGACGCCGCGCCGGTGAACATCAAGATGGGCTGGACCAGGGCGCTGCGCGCCACCGTCAAGGCGCCCGACGGCCGGGAGGTCGCCTTCTACGTCGCGCACCTGCCGTCGGTACGGGTCAAGCTCAACGCGGGCTTCACCGCCAACCAGCGCGACAACAGCGCCGCCGCCCTCGGTGAGGCGATCGCCCGGGAGCGCGTCAAGCAGGTCATCCTGCTGGGTGACCTGAACGGCACGATGAACGACCGTTCGCTGGCCCCGGTCACCTCGCAGCTGCGCTCGGCGCAGGGCGCGGCCGGCGACGGCTTCGGCTTCAGCTGGCCGGCCGGCTTCCCGATGGCCAGGATCGACCAGATCATGATGAAGGGGATCGACCCGGTCTCCTCCTGGACGCTGCCCAGGACCGGCAGTGACCACCTTCCGCTGGCCGCCTCGGTCAAGATCTGACAAAGCCGGAACGGCCGCCGCCCCCGGCAGGGGGCGGCCGTTTCCCCTCCGTCAAGGGCCGCGCGAGCGCCGTCGCCCCTCCTCCGTCACTTTCCGTTCTCCCGGCGGAATGAATGCCCTGAGAGACTTTGTTCCGTAGAAGAACTTACGGACATCCAGCCGCGTACCGTCGTATGGACACCCCACGCCCCAGCGAAACCGCTTCGGCGTGCCCGGGTGTCCGTACGCACCGTTTCGAAAGGTCTCTCATGCCCCTGGCGCTGCTCGCGCTGGCCGTCTCCGCCTTCGGCATCGGCACGACTGAGTTCGTGATGATGGGCCTGCTGCCCAATGTCGCGGGCGACCTGGGTACGTCCGTGCCCACGGCCGGCTATCTCGTCTCCGCCTACGCCCTCGGTGTCGTCATCGGCGCGCCGCTGCTGACCGCCCTCGGGTCGCGCATCCCGCGCAAGCGGATGCTCCTGCTGCTGATGGCCGTCTTCACGGTCGGCAACCTGGCCTCGGCCCTGGCGCCCAACTTCGGCCTGCTGATCGCGGGCCGGCTGCTCGCCGGACTGCCGCACGGCGCGTTCTTCGGCGTCGGCGCGGTCGTCGCCGCCCGGCTGGTCAGGGAAGGCCGGCAGGCCCGCGCGGTGGCCACCATGTTCCTCGGGCTGACCGTCGCCAACATCGTCGGCGTGCCCGCCGCGACGCTGCTCGGCCAGCACCTCGGCTGGCGCGCGACCTTCCTGGTCGTGGCCGCCATCGGCCTGGTCGCGATGGCCTCGCTGGCCCGGCTCGTGCCGCACATGCCGCGCGAGGAGCGCGGCGGCGTGGCCCACGAGATCCGCGCCATGGGCAACAAGCAGGTCGTCCTCGGCCTGGTCACCGCGGTCTTCGGCTTCGCCGGCGTGTTCGCGGTCTACAGCTACCTCGCCTCGATGATGACCGAGGTCGCGGGCTTCGCCGAGAACTCCGTGCCGTTCGTCCTGGCGCTCTTCGGCGCCGGCATGACGCTGGGCGCGCTGGCCGCGGGACCGCTGACCGACCGCGCGCTGCGGCCCACCCTGTACGGGGCGCTCGCGGCGCTCGCCGTCACCCTGGTCGTCTTCAACTACGCGGTGCACGTGCAGTGGGCGGCCCTGGTGTGCGTCGCCGTCCTGGGCGCGGTCGGCTTCATGACCACGACACCGCTCCAGATGCTGGTCATGAAGAAGGCCCGGCACGCGCCCACCCTGGCCTCGGCGTCCAACCACTCGGCGTTCAACCTGGCCAACGCGGGCGGCGCCTGGATCGGTGGCGTGGCCATCGCGGCGGGCTGGGGCTGGACCTCCCCGGCGCTGGTCGGCGCGGTCCTGGCCGTCGTCGGCCTGGGCATCGCGGTGACCGCCGGGCTGCTCGACCGCGGCGGTTCCGCGTCCTCGCGCATCGTCGCGAGCAGCGAGGACACCGACGACGTACCGGCGGAACTGCCGGACCGGGTGAGCTGACCCGGCCCCGCCGGACCGGCGCCCCGGGGCGGCCCCCGACCACGACCGTGGTCGGGGGCCGCTCTCGTTGTCCGCCCCGTCGGACGGCGGGAGTCTCGGCGGCCGGACCGGCACCCTCCGGAACCCGCCCGCGGGCGTCCGTAAGCACCGGATGAGCGCGAGCTGTGCGCCCGCTGTGTGCCCGCTGTGTGCAACGGCCCTGTGCCACGGCCGCGCGGTGGCTGTTACCCGATGGCCGGGAAGCGGCAACAGCGGCTTCCTAGCGTTCCTGGCGTGGGTCTCCACGGGCCCGCACGCCAGGTCCGGGCTCGGCCCCGGACGTCGCACCCACAGCAAGGAGCAGCATGTTCTTCGCAGCCAGCCGCAGGGCCGACGAGTCCGCGCCCGTCTCCGCCGCCCGCACCGGCAAGCGGGCGGGCCTGCGCGCCGCGGTCGTCACCGTGGCGGCCGGTGCCGCCGTCGCCGTACCGGTCGCCGCCGCGGTCGCCGCCCCGGCGCACTCCGCGGCCCCCGCCCCCGCGGCGTCCGCCGCCGCGTCGCACGGCGTGAAAAAGGTGAAGATCGCCAACCACTACACCCTCGCGTGGGACGGCAAGGCGGGCACCGCCACGGTCCTGGACCCGGACGGCGAGGCCGTCGGCGTGCTCTCCGGCGACAACCCGGGGCCGATCACCAGCGACTTCGGTGACCAGGGCAAGGCCACCTACACGATGGACTCGGCCATGTCGACGGCCACCGTCCACGTCGACGACAACGGGAAGGTCAAGGACTACTCCTTCCTCAAGGGCTAGGAGCGCTTCCTTCTCCGAGGGCCGGAAGCGCGCGAGCGGGGCCGGTGACGGGCCGGCCCCGCTCGCGTATGCCTACTTCCGGTAGCCGAGGACCGTCATCATTCCCGACTCCGCGTGGTAGACGTTGTGGCAGTGCAGCATCCACAGGCCCGGGTTGTCGGCGTCGAGGTCGACGTCCAGCCGGCGGCCGGGCAGCACGATCGCGGTGTCCTTGCGGGGGCCGCCGTCCGGCAGCGCGAAGGTGTGGCCGTGCAGGTGCATCGGGTGCCACATCGTGGTGTTGTTGCGGAACGACAGCCGTACCCGCTCACCGGCCCGCACCGGATAGCGCTGGTCCGGTGTGTACTTCTTGCCGTTGACGGCCCAGTCGTACTTCGCCATCGAGCCGGTGAGGTCGAACCGGAGGGTGCGGTCCGGCTCGCGGGGTGCCAGGCGTACGGAACCGTCGGCCTTGAGCCGGTCGGCCGTCAGCAGCCGCCCGTCCAGCTCGTCCGGTTGTACGGACGCGTCGGGCGCCGCGCCGCCGCCGGTGCGCAGCAGGGCCAGTGCGGTGCGCTTCTTGCCCTCGGCGAGCGCGGTCAGCGGGAAGACGCCGTCCTTGGCCGTCACCACCACGTCGTAGCGCTCGCCCATGCCCAGCAGTAGGGCGTCCGCCGGGGCGTGGGTGACGGGATAGCCGTCGGTGTGCGTGACCGTCATGGTGTGGCCGCCGAGCGCGACCCGGTAGGCGGTGTCGCCGCCCGCGTTGACGAACCGGATGCGGACGCGGTCGCCGGGCCGCGCGCGGAAGGTCTGCGGGTCCTGGGGCGTACGGCCGTTGACGAGGTGGTACGGGTACGCCACGTCGCCCGCGTCGCCACCCAGCAGCTTGCTGGTGGCGCCCATCATCATGCGGGACGGCCCGGTGGGCGACGGCTCCTCGCGGCCGCCCATGGAGTGCGCGCCGTGGCCCATCCCGCCGGAGCCGTGGTCCATGCCGCCCATGCCCTTGGAGAGTTCGGCCAGCACCGCGTCCGGCGTGCTGCCGTCCACGCCGTCGACCCAGTCGTCCAGGACGACCACCCACTCCTTGTCGTAGGCGAGGGGCTCCTTCGGGTCCTCGACGATCAGCGGCGCGTACAGGCCGCGGTCCTGCTGCACCCCCGAGTGCGGGTGGAACCAGTACGTGCCGGGGTGGCTGACGGCGAAGCGGTACGTGAACGAGCCGCCCGCCTTGACCGCGCGCTGCGTCAGGTCCGGCACGCCGTCCATGTCGTTGCGCAGCGCCAGGCCGTGCCAGTGCAGGGACGTGGCCTCGGGCAGGTGGTTGGCGAGGGCCAGCTCCAGGGTGTCGCCCGCGGTGACGCGGACCTCCTTGCCGGGCAGTTCGTCGCCGTACGCCCAGGTGGCGACCGAACGGCCGCCGAGGTCGAGCCGGGCGGCGGTGGCGGTCAGCGCGACCTTCCGTACCGGGCCCGAGCCGCGCTTGGCCTCGGCGGCGGCCACTTCGGGGCCGTCGGGGGAGACGTAACCGCCCGGCGTCCCGGCCGGTTTGCCGTGCCCGGAGTGGCCGTTGCCGGCCGGGTCCGAGCCTGCGGAACAGGCGGCGAGCAGGCCGCTGCCGGCGGCCGCGATGCCCGCGCCGAGTACGGCGCGGCGGGTGTGCGTACGCATGCTGAAGAAACACCTCGTGGTGGAGTGCGGTCTGTGGTGAGCGCGTGGGAGCCGGGTCGCGGACGCGCGCAGGCGTCGGCGGCCGGCCGCGCTGCTACACGCGCAGGACCGAGAGCCGGGCGAGGTGTTTGTGCCGGGGGACCGGCGGTGGTTCCGGCCGCAGGCCGCGCAGCAGCCGGGCCCGTACGGCGGCCAGGAGATCGACCGCCTGCCGCCCGAGCAGCCGGCCGGTGCGGACGAGGGCGAGCACCCAGACGGAGAGCACGGCGAGGCAGACCGCGCCGGGGTTCATGGCGTGGTGGTCGTCGGCGGTGGAGGAGGAGGGGGAGGACGGGGAGAAAGGGGAGGAGGCGTGCTGGGCGTGCTGCGAGGGCTGATGGGACGGTTGCGCCTCGTGGGTGGGCTGTTGCTGGTGGGCCGCCGGCGCCGGGGCCGATCCGTGCCCGCCCACCGGGTGCCCCAGGGTGTGCATGCCGACGATGCCGACGAGCAGCGCGGCGAACAGCAGCAGGCGGCCGCACCACGCGGCGGCCTTGCCCTGTCCTCGCACTGCGTACGGCATGTCGACGGTCCTCCCGGTGCCACTGTCCAGCACCCTACCCCTCAGGGGTATGCCGCCCCCAGGTGCCCCGGGCCGCGCCCACTTTGCCTATTCTTGACCTTTGCAAGCGCCCCTGGCCTCCGAGCCCGACCAACCAGGATGTCCGTGCAGACGAGCAAGCGCCGCCGCGCCGCCCCCGTACTCCTCCTGCTCGGTGCGGTGGCGTACACCGCCTGGCTCCTGGAGGTGGTCCTGTCCACCGGCCTCGACCCGATCCGGACGTACGTCAGCGAACTGGCCGCCGCCGACCAGCCGCTCGGCGGGCTCTTCCGCGCCACCGACCTGCTCGCCGGACTCCTCGTGCTGGCCGGCGCCCTCGCCGCCCTCCGCACCCTCCCGCGCCGGCCCTGGGCGACCGCCGGCTGGTCGGCGCTCGCCCTCTTCGGCGCCGCCACCGCCGTCGACTCCCGGCTGCCGCTGAGCTGCGCGCCGACCAGCGACCCGGAGTGCGCGGCCCGCGAGACCGCGGGCCTGGTGCCCGCCACCCACACCGCGCACGCGATCAGCAGCTCGCTGGCCATGGTGGGCGCTCTGGCCGCGCTGGTCCTGCTGACGGCCGCCGCCCGCCGGTACGGCTGGTGGCCGCCGCTCGGCCGCCTCGCGCCGTGGCTGACGCTGGCCGAACTCGCCGCCACCGCCTGGACGCTCAGCTCCATCGCGGCCTTCACCGAGGGCCACGGCACCTGGGCGCTCGGCGTCGGCCAGCGCCTCCAGGTCCTGCTCGTCGCCCTGTACGTGGGGCTGCTCGCGTGGTGCGTCGGGCGAGCGGGCACCACTACGGGGAGGGAAGGGGACACGGCATGAACGGGGACGGCGGGCGGAAGGGACGGCGGGACACGAGGAACGGCGCGGGCAAGGGCTTCCCGGACGGCCCGGGGCCCGCCCCCGGACGCATGCTGCGCGTCGACGGGGCGGTGCTGCACGTCCTGCGGGAGGGCGGCGGCCCGGTGTGCGTTCTCAGTGGCGGCCTGGGCATGAGCTGGTTCGACTGGGACGAGGTCGCGGTCCGCCTCGCCCCGCACCGTACGGTGGTCCGCTTCGACCGGCCGGGGCTGGGGCTGAGCGCGCCCGCCCAGGGCCCGCCCACCGCGGCGGGCGAGGCGGCCCGGATCGCGCGCGTCCTGGACGCGCTCGGGCTGCCGGGGCCGTGCACCGTGGTCGGCCACTCGCTGGCCGCCTTCCACGCCGAGGCGTTCGCCCGGCTGTACCCGGACCGCGTCGCGGGCCTGGTCCTCGTCGACGGGAGCGTGGAGGAGGACCCGCGCCCGCGGCTGCCGCGCGCCGTCCGTACGGCCTGGGCCGGCGGCCTGGCGTCCGTGCTCTCGGCGGCCGGGCTGCCGCGCGCCCTCGGCCCCGCCGCGCGCCGCCTGACCACCCGGGCCTCGACCGTGCGCAACCATCCGCCGGACCCGTACGAGTCCGGCAGCTACCGCACCAGCCGGGTGCTGCGCGCCTGCGCCCTGGAGAACGCCACGTACTCCTACCAGGCCGCCGAGGTCGCCGCGCTGCGCCCGGGGCATCCGCTGCGGGGCGTGCCGGTGACGATCCTGGCCGCGTACGACGGCAGCGAGACCCCGCGCGAGCTGCGCTGGCTGGAACGCCAGCGCGGGCTGGCCACCCAGCTCGGCGGCGCCTTCGCGGTGGCCGCCCCGGCCGGGCACCTGGTGATGGCCGACGCCCCGGAGGCGGTCGCCACGGCCGTCCTGTCCCTGGCCACCGACCCGGACCTGGAAGACGGCCCGCGCGAACGCCGGCCCGACTAGGGCTTCGCGGTCCGCCGCGCGCGCACCTCGAAGAACTGCGGTACGGACGCCGCGCCGGCGACCGCGTCCCACAGGCGGTCGGCGGCCGCGCCGGTGGGCGCGGGTGCCACCACGGGGCCGAAGAAGCCGCGTGCGCCGGCGGCCGTGGTGAGGACCGTGACCGGCGAGCCCGCGTCCTCGCCGGAGAACTCCTGCGCCTCCTCGCGCGCCCGTGCCACCGGCCGGTCCAGCGCGGTGTCGTGCAGCGCTGCGGCGTACGCCCCGCCGCCCGCCTCCGACAGGGCCCGCTCGGCCAGCTCCGGGGTCGGGTCGGCGCCGCCGTCGTGGACCGCCGCGCCGTAGACGGCGTATACGGCGCCGGCCAGCGCGTCCCGGCCGTCGGCGTGCGCGGCCTCGGTCATCCGCAGCAGGCAGCGGCTGCCGGCCGCCGCCGCGCGCCGCTCGTCGGGCAGCTCGGCCGGCGGCGCGCCGCCGGTCAGGTCGAAGGCGCGGTAGAAGAGCGGGATGCCCCGCCGTCCCGTGGCGTCCACCAGCCACTGCGCGGTGCGCCAGGTCCAGGGGCACACGGGGTCGAAGTGGAACGTCACGGCCGTGACGTCGAAACGGTCGGGCACGGGGTTCTCCTCGCGGAACCGGACGGTCCGGATCTTCCTCTCCCGGGGTACCGCCCGCCGCTTCCGGCCAAACCTGCCGCCGCCGCCTCCCGGCCCGGCAGTTCTGATCTCGGCCGAGGGTGCGTAATGTGACGGTAACCCCCTCCCGTGATACTGGTGTGCCACACCTCGTTGTCCGACGGGGTGCGGACAGGCCGATTGACCTGCAAGGAATGGTGAGCCATGGACAAGCAGCAGGAGTTTGTGCTCCGAACGCTGGAGGAGCGCGACATCCGCTTCGTACGACTGTGGTTCACCGATGTGCTGGGGTTCCTGAAGTCCGTCGCGGTGGCGCCCGCCGAACTTGAGCAGGCGTTCGACGAGGGCATCGGCTTCGACGGCTCCGCGATCGAGGGCTTCGCGCGGGTGTACGAGTCCGACATGATCGCCAAGCCGGACCCGGGCACCTTCCAGATCCTGCCGTGGCGCGCCGAGGCCCCCGGCACCGCCCGGATGTTCTGCGACATCCTGATGCCGGACGGCTCGCCGTCCTACGCCGACCCGCGCTACGTCCTCAAGCGCATCCTGGCCAAGACCTCCGACCTCGGCTTCACCTTCTACACCCACCCCGAGATCGAGTTCTTCCTGCTCAAGGACAAGCCGGTGGACGGCACCCGGCCCAGCCCCGCGGACTCCTCCGGCTACTTCGACCACACCCCGCAGAACGTGGGCATGGACTTCCGCCGCCAGGCGATCACCATGCTCGAATCGATGGGCATCTCGGTGGAGTTCAGCCACCACGAGGGCGCGCCAGGGCAGCAGGAGATCGACCTCAGGTACGCCGACGCGCTGTCCACCGCCGACAACATCATGACGTTCCGGCTGGTGATGAAGCAGGTCGCGCTGGAGCAGGGCGTGCAGGCGACGTTCATGCCCAAGCCGTTCTCGGAATACCCGGGTTCGGGCATGCACACCCACCTCTCGCTCTTCGAGGGCGACCGCAACGCCTTCCACGAGTCCGGCGCCGAGTACCAGCTCTCCAAGGTCGGCCGCTCCTTCATCGCCGGCCTGCTGCGGCACGCGGGCGAGATCTCCGCCGTCACCAACCAGTGGGTCAACTCCTACAAGCGCATCTGGGGCGGCGCCAACCGCACCGCGGGCGCCGGCGGCGAGGCGCCCTCGTACATCTGCTGGGGCCACAACAACCGCTCCGCGCTCATCCGCGTGCCCATGTACAAGCCGGGCAAGATGGGCTCCACCCGGGTCGAGGTCCGCTCCATCGACTCCGGCGCCAACCCCTACCTCACGTACGCGGTGCTGCTCGCCGCCGGCCTCAAGGGCATCGAGGAGGGCTACGAGCTGCCGGCCGGCGCCGACGACGACGTGTGGGCGCTGTCGGACTCCGAGCGCCGCGCCATGGGCATCGAGCCGCTGCCGCAGAACCTCGGCGAGGCCATCGACCTGATGGAGCGCAGCGAACTGGTCGCGGAGACCCTCGGCGAGCACGTCTTCGACTTCTTCCTGCGCAACAAGAAGCAGGAGTGGGAGGAGTACCGCTCCGAGGTCACCGCCTTCGAGCTGCGCAAGATGCTGCCGGTCCTGTGACCGCGCACCCCGCTCCGCAGAACCAGGGGCGGCGCAGCAGCGCCTTCTCCCGGCTGCTGCGGTACGGCTTCACCGACCCGTCGGCGGCCGGGCGCCTGCTGGACGCGCCCGAACTGGCCGCCGTACGGGACGACTCGGTGCTCCTGGAGGCGCTGGGCGCCACCGCCGACCCCGACCTGGCGCTGACCGCGCTGGTACGGATGGTGGAGGCGCAGGACCCGGACGAGCGGCAGCAGCTGCTGAGCACCCTGATCACCGCCAAGCCGCTGCGCGACCGGCTGCTGGGCGTGCTCGGCGCCTCCGAGGCGCTCGGCGACCACCTCGTGCGGCACCCGCACGACTGGCACTCGCTGGTCACCTACGAGGCGGCGGACCTGCACCCGACCACGCCCGAGTTCGAGGCGGCGCTCGCCGAGGGCATCTGGGGCGAGCGGGGCCGGGACCGGCCGCGGCCCGACGCGCTGCGGGCCGCCTACCGCCGGTGCCTGCTGGGCATCGCGGCGCGCGACGTGTGCGGCACGACCGATCTGGCCGAGACCGCGGCGGAGCTGGCCGACCTGGCGACCGCGACGGTGCGCGCCGCGCTGGAGATCGCCTGCGAGGAGCAGCCCACCGACGCCGCGGCCTGCCGGCTGGCGGTCGTCGGCATGGGCAAGTGCGGCGGCCGGGAGCTGAACTACGTCTCGGACGTGGACGTCATCTACGTCGCGGAGGCGCGCGACGGGACGGCGGAGGCCAAGGCGCTCCAGGCCGCGACGCGGCTGGCCGGCCGGCTGATGCGGATCTGCTCCGACGTCACGGCCGAGGGCACGATCTGGCCGGTGGACGCCAACCTGCGCCCCGAAGGCCGCAACGGGCCGCTCGTACGCACCCTCAACAGCCACCTCGCCTACTACGAACGCTGGGCCAAGACCTGGGAGTTCCAGGCGCTGCTGAAGGCCCGGCCGATGGCGGGCGACGAGGAACTGGGCAAGGAGTACGTGGCCGCGGTCACCCCGCTGGTCTGGCAGGTCTCCGAGCGCGAGAACTTCGTGACCGACGTACGGCAGATGCGCCGCCGCGTCGTGGAGAACATCCCCGCCGCCCAGGTCGACCGCGAACTGAAGCTGGGCCCCGGCGGCCTGCGCGACGTGGAGTTCGCCGTGCAGCTCCTCCAGCTGGTGCACGGCCGCGGCGACGCGACCCTGCACAGCCCGACCACCCTGGACGCCCTCTCGGCCCTCGCGTCGGGCGGCTACGTCGGCCGCGAGGACGCCAAGGCGCTCGACGCCGCGTACCGCTTCCTGCGCACGCTCGAACACCGCATCCAGCTCTACAAGCTGCGCCGTACGCACCTGATGCCGGAGGACGCCCCCGACCTGCGGCGCCTGGCCCGCTCCATGGGCCTGCGCACCGAGCCGGTGGAGACGCTCCGCAAGGAGTGGAAGTGGCACGCCCGCGAGGTGCGGCGGCTGCACGAGAAGCTGTTCTACCGGCCGCTGCTGGACGCCGTGGCCCACCTGGAGCCCGGCAGCACCCGGCTCTCCGCCAAGGCGGCGGGCCAGCGCCTCGAAGCGCTCGGGTACGCCGACCCGGTCGCCGCGCTGCGCCACCTGGAGGCGCTGGCCTCCGGCGTGACCCGCAAGGCCGCCATCCAACGCACCCTGCTGCCGGTCCTGCTCGCCTGGTTCGCGGACTCCGCCGACCCCGACGCGGGCCTGCTGAACTTCCGCAAGGTCTCCGACGCGCTCGGCAAGACGCCCTGGTACCTGCGGCTGCTGCGCGACGAGGGCGCCGCGGCCGAGAACCTGGCCCGCGTCCTGTCGGCCGGCCGCTTCGCCCCCGACCTGCTGCTGCGCGCCCCCGAGGCGGTCGCGCTGCTCGGCGCCAAGGACGGCTTGCAGCCGCGCGGCCGTGCCGCGCTGGAGCAGGAGGTGCTGGCCGCTGTCGGCCGCGCGGAGGGTGCCGAGCAGGCCGCCGCCGCGGCCCGCGGGGTACGGCGCCGCGAGCTGTTCCGTACGGCCGCCGCCGACCTGATCGGCGCGTACGGCACGGAAGGCCATCCGGCCCAGGCGGACCGCGGGCACGCCGCCGACGTGGTCGGCACCGCCGTCTCCGACCTGACCGCCGCCACCATCGCGGGCGCGCTGCGCGCCGCCGTGCGCGACCAGTGGGGCGACACCCTGCCCACCCGCTTCACCGTCATCGGCATGGGCCGCTTCGGCGGCCGGGAGCTGGGCTACGGCTCCGACGCCGACGTGCTGTTCGTGCACGAGCCGCGCGAGGGCGCCGACGAGCAGGAGGCCGCCAAGGCGGCGCACGCCGTCGCCAACGAGATGCGCCGCCTGCTCCAGCTGCCGTCCGCCGACCCGCCGCTGCCGATCGACGCCGACCTGCGCCCGGAGGGCAAGACCGGCCCGCTGGTGCGCACCCTCTCCTCCTACGCCGCCTACTACCGGCGCTGGTCGCTCGTGTGGGAGGCGCAGGCCCTGCTGCGCGCCGAGCCGGTCGCGGGCGACGCCGGGCTGGGGGAGCGGTTCATCGAGCTGGTCGACCCGCTGCGCTACCCGGTGGAGGGCCTGGGCGAGGACGCCGTACGGGAGATCCGGCGGCTCAAGGCCCGCATGGAGACGGAGCGGCTGCCGCGCGGCGCCGACCCGACCACGCACACGAAGCTGGGCCGTGGCGGTCTCAGCGACGTCGAGTGGACCGTGCAGCTGATCCAGATGCAGCACGCCTGGGCCCGACCGGGCCTGCGCACGACCCGTACCCGCGAGGCCCTGGCCGCGGCCCGCACCGCGGGGCTGCTCACCACCGAGGACGCGCAGATCCTCGACGAGGCGTGGGTGCTGGCCTCCCGGGTGCGCAACGCGGCGATGCTGGTACGGGGCCGTCCCGGCGACACGTTCCCCTCGGACGCGCGCGAGCTGGCGGCGGTCGGCCGCTACCTCGGGTACGAGGAAGGGCACGTCGGGGAGATGCTGGACGACTACCGCCGGACGACCCGCAGGGCCCGCGCGGTGGTCGAGGAGATCTTCTACGGGGCGGCGGGCTGAGGCAGCCGCGGCAGCCGGTGCGGCAGCGCCGCGTACCAGGCGAAGGCCAGGCCGATCCCGAAGGCCAGGCACAGTATGCCGCCCACCGCGTCGAGCCAGAAGTGGTTGGCGGTGGAGACGATGACCATCAGGGTCGTGGCCGGGTAGAGCAGGCCCAGCGCCTTGGCCCACACCGGCTTGGCGATCAGCGCGATCATCACGCCGCACCACAGCGACCAGCCGATGTGCATCGACGGCATCGCCGCGTACTGGTTGGACATCGAGGCCAGGTTGCCGGAGGCCATCGAGCCCCACGTGTGGTGGACGATGACGGTGTCGATGAAGCCGCCGCCGTCCATCAGGCGGGGCGGCGCCAGCGGGTAGAAGTAGTACCCGAGGAGGGCGACGCCCGTGGTGGCGAAGAGCGCGAGGCGGGCGGCCGCGTACCGGCCGGGGTGCCAGCGGTAGAGCCAGACCAGCACGCCGATGGTCAGTATGAAGTGCAGCGTGGCGTAGTAATAGTTCATCGAGACGATGAGCCAGGTCACCGAGTCCACGGCGTGGTTGACGGTTTTCTCCACCGCTATGCCGAGGGCCTGCTCGGCCTGCCAGATCCAGTCCGCGTTCTTCAGCGCCTGGGCCTTCTGCTCGGGCACCGCGTTGCGGATGAGGGAGTACACCCAGTAGCTGACCGCGATCAAGAGGATCTCGAACCAGAGCCGCGGGGACCGGGGAGAGCGCAGGCGGGCCAGCCGGCCACCGGAGGACACGTTCGGCACGCGTTCCTCGGTGGGTGGCGGCACGGCCGTACGGCCGTCAAGAGTCTTCACATGCGCTTCACCCATAGGCAGACAGTCTGCCAGAAAGGGGTCGGCGGCCGATCACCCTCTGGTCGGGTCCCGAAGGGCCCCGGGTAGCACCTTAGGGGGACGCGGGACCCTGAGAACCCGCACGGCTTCCATCCTTATCAGAGGAGACGGCCGGACCGGGAATCCGGCCGGCCTTCGGCGCGGAGGCGGTGGAACCGCGCACGACCAGCTCGGGGTGGAAGACGAACTCGCTGTGCGGGGCCGGGGTGCCGCCGACCTCCTCCAGCAGGGCGCGCACCGCCGCCTGCCCCATCGCGGTCACCGGCTGCCGGATCGTGGTCAGCGGCGGGTCCGTGAAGGCGATGAGCGGGGAGTCGTCGAAGCCGACGACGGAGACCTCGCGGGGCACGTCCAGGCCCCGCTGCCGGGCGGCCCTGATCGCGCCCAGCGCCATCATGTCGCTGGCGCACACCACCGCCGTGCAGCCGCGGTCGATCAGCGAGCCGGCCGCGGCCTGCCCGCCCTCCAGGGTGTACAGGGAGTGCTGGATCAGCTCCTGGGCCGCCTCCCGGTCCAGGCCGAGCTGCTCGCGCATGCTGTGCAGGAAGCCCTCGATCTTGCGCTGGACGGGCACGAAGCGCTTCGGCCCGAGCGCGAGCCCGATCCGCTGGTGGCCCAGTGCCGCCAGGTGGGTGACGGCCAGGCGGATCGCGGCCCGGTCGTCCGGCGAGACGAAGGGCGCCTGCACCCGGTCGGAGAAGCCGTTGATCAGGACGAAGGGCACGCCCTGGCCGCGCAGCTGCTCGTAGCGCCGCATGTCGGCCGAGGTGTCCGCGTGCAGTCCGGAGACGAAGATGATCCCGGCGACGCCGCGGTCCACCAGCATCTCGGTCAGCTCGTCCTCGGTGGAGCCGCCCGGCGTCTGGGTGGCCAGCACCGGCGTGTAGCCCTGGCGGGTCAGCGCCTGGCCGATCACCTGCGCGAAGGCCGGGAAGATCGGGTTCTCCAGCTCCGGCGTTATCAGGCCGACCAGACCGGCGCTGCGCTGCCGCAGCCGCACGGGCCGCTCGTACCCGAGCACGTCGAGGGCGGCCAGCACGGACTGGCGGGTGGTGGCGGAGACACCGGGTTTCCCGTTGAGCACCCGGCTGACGGTGGCCTCGCTGACACCCGCCTGCGCTGCGATGTCGGCCAGCCGGGCGGTCATGGAGGGGACTGTACCGGTCGCCTGTCGGATTGCCCACGCTGCCCGCACCGCCCGCGGTCCGTGCCGCGCCCGGCGGGCCGCGCGAGACCGGCGGTCAGACGGCCCACCAGGCGCAGGAGTCGCCGGGCAGCAGGACCACGCCGCCCTCGGCGGGGACGGTGGCCGAGGCGAGCAGCAGCCGCCCGGGGCGGGGGAGTTCGACGGCGCGGTCCAGGGTGTTGAGGGTGCACAGCAGTTCCGTGCGGCCCGTGCGGCCGGTGCGGGTGAAGGCCAGCAGCCCGTCGGGGGCTTCGGCCCAGTCCAGGCCGCCGTCGCCGAGGCAGGGGTGGTCGCGGCGCAGGGCGAGCGCCGCCCGGTACAGCTCCAGGGTGGAGCCGGGGTCGCCGGTCTGGGCCCGTACGGACAGGTCCTTCCAGGCGCGGGGCTGCGGCAGCCAGCTGCCGCCGGGGCCGAAGCCGTACGCCGCCGAGTCGCCGCACCAGGGCATCGGCACCCGGCAGCCGTCGCGGTGCCCGTCCTGGCCGTCGCCGCGGAAGAACGCCGGGTCCTGGCGCACCTCGTCGGGCAGGTCGGTGACCTCCGGCAGGCCCAGCTCCTCGCCCTGGTAGAGGTAGGCCGAGCCGGGCAGCGCGAGCATCGTGAGCGTGGCGGCGCGGGCGCGTTGCAGGCCGCCGAGGCGGGTGGCGTGCCGGACCACGTCGTGGTTGGACAGCACCCAGGAGGTGGTGGCGCCGACCGAGGTGGTCGCGGCGAGGGAGGCGTCGATGACGGCGCGCAGCGAGGCGGCGGACCAGTCGGCGGTCAGGAACTGGAAGTTGAACGCCTGGTGCAGCTCGTCGGGGCGTACGTACAGGGCGAGGCGTTCGGGGGTGGGGGCCCACGCCTCGGCGACGCCGATGCGTTCGCCGGGGTAGGAGTCCAGCAGGCGGCGCCAGGCGCGGTGGATCTCGTGGACGCCGTCCTGGTCGAAGAAGGGCAGTACCTGGCTGCCGATGAGCTTGGCCTGCTCCTTGTGGCCGATGTCGGGCAGGCCCGGTGCCTTGATCATGCCGTGGGCCACGTCGATGCGGAAGCCGTCGACGCCGAGGTCGAGCCAGAACCGCATGATGGACTCGAACTCGGCGTGTACGTCCGGGTTTTCCCAGTTCAGGTCGGGCTGCTCCGGGGCGAACAGGTGCAGGTACCAGTCGCCGCGGTCCGTACGCGTCCAGGCGGGCCCGCCGAAGACCGACTCCCAGTCGTTGGGCGGCAGCTGGCCGTACGCGCCCTTGCCGGGGCGGAAGACGTAGCGCTGCCGGGCCAGCTCCGGGTCCCGGAACCAGGGGTGCTGGTCGGAGGTGTGGTTGGGCACGATGTCGACGATCACCCGCAGGCCCAGCGCGTGGGCCGCCCGCACCAGGTCGTCGGCGTCCTGGAGGCTGCCGAACAGCGGGTCGACGGAGCGGTAGTCGGCCACGTCGTACCCGCCGTCGGCCTGCGGCGAGGCGTAGAACGGGGTGAGCCAGACGGCGTCCACGCCCAGCTCCTTGAGGTAGGGCAGGCGTTCTCTGGCGCCGCGCAGGTCGCCGATGCCGTCGCCGTCGCAGTCGGCGAAGGAGCGGACGTACACCTGGTAGATGACGGCGTCGCGCCACCAGCCCGGACGGCCGCCGCGGCCGGCCGTCAGGTGCGCGGTATCGGTGGAGGTGAGCTCCTGGGGCATCTGGCATCCCTGTTCGAGAGTGGGGTGTTTCGGGCGGAGCGTCCATGCGTCGTCTTGCAGGGTCCGGGCTTCGGAGGACGGACGGTCGTTCACCGGCTCAACGCTCGGGGTACACCCCGGGTGACGGCACGGGGGCTCGCGAGGGCCCTGGTGAGCGGCCTGGTGGCGCGCGGTGGGCGCGGGATGCGCGGGCGCCGCCCCCTGCAAGTTCTGCCAGCAGTCTTGCAGAAAATTGCCGCAAGGCCTTTCGGTTTCATTTCCGCGCTGTTACGTTCCTGTCCGCCATCACAGGCGTTCCGAACGGCCGAGCGAGGCGTTCCGGCGCCATCTCGGGCGTTTCCCTAAGGAGTTCACATGCGGCGTGGCATAGCGGCCACCGCGTTGGTCGCGGGGCTGGCACTGGCAGCGACAGCGTGCGGTGGTGACGGCGGCGGGGGCGGCCGGCAGAGCGGGGGCGAGCTGTCGGGCACCGTGACCTTCTGGGACACCTCCAACGACGCCGAGAAGGCGACGTACAAGCAGCTGGCCGAGAGCTTCGAGAAGGAGCACCCCAAGGTCGACGTGAAGTACGTCAGCGTGGCGTTCGGCGAGGCCAACGCCAAGTTCAAGAACGCGGCGGGCGCCGGCGCCGGAGCGCCCGACGTGATGCGCACCGAGGTCGCCTGGGTCGCCGACTTCGCCAACCTCGGCTACCTCGCCCCGCTGGACGGCACCCCGGCCCTGGACAACGCGGGCGACTACCTCCCGCAGGCCCTCGGCAGCACCGGGTTCAAGGACAAGACGTATGCAGCGCCGCAGGTCACCGACACCCTCGGTCTCTTCTACAACAAGCGGCTCCTGAAGGAGGCCGGCGTCCAGGTCCCGAAGACCTTCGCCGAGCTGGCCGCCGCCGCCAAGCAGATCAAGGAGAAGACCGGCGCCACCGCGCTGTACCTGCGCGGCGACGACCCGTACTGGTTCCTGCCCTACCTCTACGGCGAGGGCGGCGACCTGGTCGACGCGCGCGACAAGATCGTCACGATCGACGACGACGCCGGCGTCCGGGCGTTCAAGCTGATCAAGGACCTGGTCGACTCCAAGGCCGCCGTCACCGACGCCACCGACGGCCAGGAGAACCAGCTCAAGGCCCTCAAGGACGGCAGCGTCGCGATGGCGGTCAGCGGCCCGTGGGACATCGAAGGCGTCCGCGCGGGCAAGGAGTTCAAGGACGCGAAGAACCTCGGCGTCGCGCCCGTGCCCGGTGGCAGCGCCTCCCAGGGCTCCCCGCAGGGCGGCTGGAACCTCTCCGTCTACGCGGGCTCGAAGAACCTCCAGGCGTCCTACGCCTTCGTGAAGTACATGAGCTCGGCGAAGATCCAGCAGCAGACCACCGAGAAGCTGAGCCTGCTGCCCACCCGCAAGTCCGTCTACGAGGTCCCGGCCGTCAAGAACAACGAGATGGTCGGCTTCTTCAAGCCCGCCGTCGACAAGGCCGTGCAGCGCCCCTGGATCGCCGAGGGCAACGCGCTCTTCGAGCCCATCAAGGTCCAGATGAACAAGGTCCTGACCGGGTCCAGCACGCCCGAGCAGGCCGCCAAGGCCGTCGGCGACAGCTACCGCAAGATCCTCAAGGACTACAAGTGACGGACGCCGTACGGGTACCCGCGGCCCGGCGCACATCGCCGCCGGGCCGGGTACGCAGAGCCCTGGGCACCCACTGGTACGCCTGGACCATGGTCGCCCCGGTGGTGCTCGTCATCGGCGTCATCATCGGCTACCCCCTGGTCCGCGGCCTGTACCTGTCGCTGACCGACGCCAACGAGGCCAACGTCGAGCGCAACATCGGCATGAACCACATCCCGGCCACGTACGAGTTCACCGGCCTGGACAACTACACGGCCATCCTCGGCGACGGCGTCTTCTGGGGCCGGCTCGGCTGGACCGTGCTGTGGACGGTGGCCTGCGTCGGCCTCACCTTCGCCATCGGCCTGGCCCTCGCCAACCTGCTCAACCGCACGCTGCGCGGCCGCACCTTCTACCGGCTGGCGCTGATCCTGCCCTGGGCCATCCCCGCCTTCGTCTCCGTCTTCACCTGGCGGCTGCTCTACAACGAGAAGAACGGCCTGCTCAACAAGGTGCTGGCGGGCGGCGGCATCGACGCGGTGCCGTGGCTCAACGACCCGACCTGGGCCAAGCTGTCGGTCATCGCCGTCAACGTATGGCTGGGCGTACCGTTCATGCTCGTCGCGCTGCTCGGCGGCCTCCAGTCGATCCCCGGCGAGCTGTACGAGGCCGCGGAGATGGACGGCGCCGGCGCCTGGCAGCGGTTCCGCCACATCACCCTGCCCGGCCTGCGCGGCGTGAGCAGCACCGTCATCCTGCTCTCCACCATCTGGACGTTCAACATGTTCCCCGTGATCTTCCTGCTCACCCGGGGCGGCCCCGGTGACGCCACGGAGATCCTGGTGACGTACGCCTACCGGCTCTCCTTCGTCGACAGCCCGCGCGACTTCGCCGGCTCGGCCGCCTGGGGCGTACTGATCCTGCTTTTGCTGTCCGTCGTCGCGGTGGTCTACCGGCGCGCGCTCCGCAAGCAGGGAGAGGTGTGGTGATGGCCAAGTCCCCGCGCGGCACGAGGAGCCCGCTGGCCTCCGTCGGGCTGCACCTGACCCTGCTGATCGCCGCCGCCGTCGCGGTCTTCCCGCCGCTGTGGCTGCTCGTCACCTCCTTCAAGCCGAAGAACGACGCCTTCTCCACCGAGCCGGTCACCAACTTCACCTTCGCCAACTACCGGCACGTGGTCGCCGACACCCAGTTCCTGACCTGGTTCGGCAACTCGGTGGTCGTCGTCGGCATCACCACCGTCGTCGGCGTCTTCGCCGCGGCCACCACCGGCTACGCCGTCAGCCGCTTCCGGTTCCCCGGGATGCGCCCGCTGATGTGGCTGCTGCTGATCACGCAGATGTTCCCGGTGGCCGTACTGATCGTGCCGCTGTACAACCTGCTGGCGGACCTGGGCCTGCTCAACCAGCCCGCCGGCCTGGTCGTCACCTACCTGACCATCGCCGTCCCCTTCTGCGCCTGGATGATGAAGGGCTTCTTCGACACCATCCCGGTGGAGATCGACGAGGCCGGCCGCGTCGACGGCCTCAACCCCTTCGGCACCTTCTGGCGCCTGGTCCTGCCGCTGGCCCGCCCCGGCCTGGCCGTCACCGGCTTCTACACCTTCGTGACGGCCTGGGCCGAGGTCGCGTACGCCTCCGCCTTCATGACCGGCGAGGAGAACCTGACCCTCGCCGGCGGCCTGCAGACCTTCGTCAACCAGTACGTCAACGACTGGGGATCGATGACCGCCGCCGCCGTGATCATCGCGGTACCCGCGGCCCTGGTCTTCGCCTTCGCCCAGCGCCACCTCGTCGCCGGACTGACCTCCGGTACCACCAAGGGATGACATGACCACCCAGCACAACGCCACCGGAGCGACCGCGCCCGGTGCCACCCAGTGGTGGCGCGACGCGGTGATCTACCAGGTCTACCCGCGCAGCTTCGCCGACGGCAACGGCGACGGCATGGGCGACCTCCCCGGCATCCGCAGCCGCCTGCCCTACCTCAGGGACCTGGGCGTCGACGCCGTCTGGCTCAGCCCCTTCTACTCCTCCCCGCAGGCCGACGCCGGGTACGACGTCGCCGACTACCGCGTCATCGACCCGGCCTTCGGCACCCTCGCCGACGCCGAAGCGGTCATCCGCGGCGCCCACGCCCTGGGCCTGCGCGTCATCGTCGACGTCGTTCCCAACCACTGCTCCGACCGGCACGCCTGGTTCCGGCAGGCGCTGGAAGAAGGCCCCGGCTCGACGCTCCGCGACCGCTTCCACTTCCGCAAGGGCCGCGGCGAGAACGGCGAACTCCCGCCCAACGACTGGGAATCCGTCTTCGGCGGCCCCGCCTGGACCCGCGTCGCCGACGGCGAGTGGTACCTGCACCTCTTCGCCCCCGAACAGCCCGACTTCAACTGGGAACACCCCGCCGTACAGGACGAGTTCCGCTCCATCCTGCGCTTCTGGCTCGACCTCGGCGTGGACGGCTTCCGCATCGACGTCGCCCACGGCCTCGTCAAGGCGCCGGGCCTGCCCGACATGGGCCGCACCGACCAGCTCAAACTGCTCGGCAACCAGGTCCTGCCCTTCTTCGACCAGGACGGCGTCCACGAGATCTACCGCTCCTGGCGCCGCGTCCTCGACGAGTACGCGGGCGACCGCATCGGCGTCGCGGAAGCCTGGACCCCCAGCGCCGACCGCACCGCCCTCTACCTCCGCCCCGACGAACTGCACCAGGCCTTCAACTTCCACTACCTCAACACCGGCTGGGACGCGGCCGCACTCCGCGCCGTCATCGACGCCTCCCTCGACGCGATGCGCCCGGTGGGCGCGCCCACCACCTGGGTCCTCTCCAACCACGACGTGGTCCGGCACGCCACCCGCCTCGGCGGCGACGCCCGCCGCGCCCGCGCCGCCGCCCTCCTCATGCTCGCGCTGCCCGGCTCCGCCTACGTCTACCAGGGCGAGGAACTGGGCCTCCCCGAGGTCACCGACCTGCCCGACGAGGTCCGCCAGGACCCGGCCTTCTTCCGCGGCGACGGCCAGGACGGCCTGCGCGACGGCTGCCGCGTCCCCATCCCGTGGTCCGGCGACACGGCCCCGTACGGCTTCGGCACGGGCGGCAGCTGGCTGCCGCAGCCGCCGGAGTGGGCACACCTCAGCGTCGCCGCCCAGACCGGCGACCCGGCCTCCATGCTGGAGCTGTACCGCGCCGCGCTCAAGCTGCGCCGAACCCACCCCGCCCTGGGCGCGGGCGACGGGGTCGAGTGGCTGGACGCGCCCGAAGGCGTGCTGGCGTTCCGCCGCCCCGGCGGCTTCGTCTGCACGGTCAACACGACATCGGAACCGGTAAGCGCCCACGCCGGGCCGGCCTGGCGGCCGCTGCTGTCCTCCGCCGACCTCCTCACCATCGACGACGAACCGGCCCTCCCGGCGGACTCCGCCGTGTGGTGGGAAGCGTGACCGACCGACCCGACGTGCCGCCGGGCGGGGGCAACGGCCCCCGCCTGGCCCACATCGCCGCGCAGGCCCGGGTCAGCGAGGCGACCGTCAGCCGGGTGCTCAATGGCAAGGCGGGCGTGGCCCGCGGCACCCGGCAGCGGGTCCTGGCCGCCCTCGACCTCCTCGGTGGCGAGCGCCCCGTACGCCTGCGCCGCACCAGCGCAGGGCTGGTCGGCCTGATCGTCCCGGAACTGACCAACCCGATCTTCCCGGCCTTCGCCCAGCTCATCGAACAAGCTCTCGCGGGCCACGGCTACACCCCGGTCCTGTGCACCCAGCTCCCCGGCGGCGCCACGGAAGACGAGCTCGTCGAGCAACTGGAGGACCGCGGCGTCACCGGCATCATCTTCCTCTCCGGCCTCCACTCCGACAGCACCACCGACCCCACCCGCTACGCCCGCCTCACCGGCCGTGGCGTCCCGTACGTCCTCATCAACGGCTACCACGAGGACATCGCCGCGCCGTTCGTCTCCCCCGACGACCGGGCCGCGGCCCGCATGGCCGTACGCCACCTCGCCGAACTCGGCCACCGCACCATCGGCCTGGCCGTCGGCCCGGCCCGCTACGTACCCTCGCGCCGCAAGGCCGAAGGCTTCACCGCGGCCCTCACGGAGGCGTTCGGCCTGCGGTGGGGGCAGGCCGAACGCCTCGTACGCCACACCCTCTTCGGAGTCGAAGGCGGCCACGCGGCGGCCGTGTCCCTGCTGGACGCGGGCTGCACGGCGGTCGTCTGCGGCAGCGACCTGATGGCGCTCGGCGTCGTACGGGCAGCGCGCCAACGCGGCCTCGGCGTGCCGGCCCAGGTCTCCGTCGTCGGCTTCGACGACTCCCAGCTCATCGCCTTCACCGACCCGCCGCTGACGACCGTGCGCCAGCCGGTACGGGCGATGGCCTCGGCGGCCGTGGACGCGCTGATCGAAGAGATCCGCGCCCGCGCGGACGGCGACCGCCCGCCGGACCGGCACACGGAGTTCGTCTTCCAACCGGAGCTGGTGGTGCGGGGATCGACGGCCCGGTGGCAGGATGCCCCCGAAACCCTCTAGCCCCACCAACCACAAGGGGAAGGTGCCGGACCATGGCCATCATCCACAACACCACCCTCTCGCCCACCAAGCTGGAGCTGCTCGCCGCCTGGCTCCCCGCCCAGCCCTGGTACGCGGGCGACGGGTCCGCGCCGGACCTCGCCAAGGCGGGCGGCTTCCGCCTCGACGACCCCGAGGGCGAGGTCGGCATGGAGTTCATGGTGGCCACCGACACCTCCGGACCCGAGCCGGTCCGCTACCACGTGCCGCTCACCTACCGGGGCGCACCGCTGCCCGGCGCCGACCACGCCCTCGTCGGCACCCTGGAGCACGGCGTACTCGGCAAGCGCTGGGCCTACGACGGCACCCACGACCCGGTCCTGGTGACCCAGCTCTTCGCCCTCCTCACCGGCGAGGCCGAGGCGCACGCCCAGAGCCAAAGCGACACCCTCGACCCCACCGTCCTCCCGCACTTCACGGAGACCGGCCACGGGGCGGTACCAGGACCGGAAGCGGTGGACCAGAGCGCCGACGCGAGCGACATCCTCATCCGGTCCACCCGGCCGCTCATCCTGCGCGTACGCCGCGTCCTGACCGAGGGCGCCGAGGCCGCCGTGCCGGCGCTGGGCCACGTCAGCGCCACCTGGACCGAGCAGCCGTCGGGGCGGAAGGCACGCGGCGTCTTCGTGACGGTGCACGAACCGGCCCCGTCCGCCTGACGCCGCGGCCGCTAGCTCGGCGCGAGCGGCGACCCGAGCAGCCAGTTGCCGGGGGCCTCCGGGTTGGGGCTCAGGTAGAACTCCTCGATGGCCGTACGGAACTCCGCGTGGCTGACGGCGCCGTCGCCGTCCCGGTCCAGCCGGTGGAAGGCGGGAGTCGAGGTCGCCGGGTCGATGCCCAGCGCGTCGTACATCCGTACGTACTCGTCGGCGGTGAGCCTGCCGTTGCCGTCGGTGTCCAGGGCCCGCATGAGCGCGTCGACGATCTGCAGCACGACGTGCTCGAAGGTCTTCGGGTCGGTGACGTGCGAGCGCATCAGGTCGATGAACGCCTGACGCCCCACCCGCCCCTCGGCGTCCACACCGCCGGCGTCACGCAACACGTCCCACCACCGTACGAACGCCGCCCGCAGCGCGGTCCTGTTCGCCTGGTCCCCGGGCCGCGCCACCGCCGTGAACAGCCCGGCCATCCGCTCGAAGTCCTCGCTGGTCAACCAACCGTCGTCGGTCTGGTCGAACCAGTCGAAGAGAATGCTGAACTTGCGCTCAAGGGCGTCGTACGCCATCGACCCCACCGTCCCTAGACGCCACATCACGACCACGCCCCATGCAACTGCCGCCGGGGACGGCGGTCAACGACGGATCGGGTCAGGTTGCGTGCCGGGTGGCGTAGGAGAGGAAGGCGTTCCAGGCGTCCGCCGGGATGATGAGCCTAGGCCCTTGCCTGTCCTTGGAGTCGCGGATGTGGACGGCAGAGGGGCTGGTGGCGATTTCAACGCAGCTGTCGCCGTCGCCGCTGCTGTAGCTGGACTTGTGCCAGGACAGTTCAGTGGTGCTCATAGCGCTCCTCGGATCCGCTCCAGCAGGCTCACGGATTTTTCCAGCGTAAGGGCCTGCGATCGCATCCTGGCATACCGCCTTTGCAGCACGCTGACTTCCTTGGTATCCGAGATCAGGTGGCCAGTGCGCTGTCCCTCGGAGTAGCCGAACCACTGGTTGTCTGGGGTCTCCAGTAGTTGCATGGGCCCACCGAGCCCGGCATGATCCTCCTGCACCAACGGCATGACCTGAATCTCCAGATTCCGCAGAGTCGCGCACTCCAACACATGTCCGATGAGCTCCCGGGTGACGTCCGCGCCGCCGGTGCGCCTAAGGAACAGCGACTCTTCAAGGATGAAGCTGAACGTGGTGTTCGGCCTCTCCCGGAGTAGACGTTGGCGTTCCAGCCGCGCCTTGAGCTGGATCTCGACCTGTTCGTCAGCCAGCGGGGGCACCAGGCTGTGGAACAGGCTGCGTGCGTAGGCCTCGGTCTGCAGGAGGCCCGGGACCATGCGGCATTCGTATGTGTACAGGTTGATCGCCCGTTCCTCCAAGGCTGCCCACTGCCTGAACCACGCTGCCAGCCCAGGCCGACGGGCCAAGTGCTTCGCCGCAGCGCGCAGTACCCCGAACGCGTCCAACACCCCCTCCGCCCGCTCGACGAACTCCGGCGGTGGGAGCCTGCGGCCTTGTTCGATGGACGCGACGGTCTGCGGGGAGAACCGCACCAGCGGGGACAGTTCCTCCTGCGTCAGCCCGGCCCGTTCTCGGAAGACCTTGGCCACGGCACCGAAGCTCTTGAGGCTGTCCGTGCATTCCGGCTCGTTGCTGCCCGTGCTACCTGTCATGGTCCGGCACCTCCGGTGTCTAAGCGCACAACTGGGCCATGGTCACGGTCTGTTACCCGTACTGTCCACTCCATGTGCCCGTACGCTGACTTTCCGTACGGGTGGAAACCCTGGTCACCCCACCGTCCAACCGCGACCGTGGTGCCCATGCAAGCCCAACTAACCCCCACTCCGCCCCAGCCCCCCGTCACCGTACGTGTGTTCACCCAGCGCTTCAGCAGTACGCGGCTGGGCGCACGTCTCGCGCGGCATCTGGCCGTGCATCGGCTCGATGCTTGGGGGTTTCCTTATGGGACCTCGTTCTCCGATGACGTCGGGGCGGTGGTCGGGGAATTGGCGGCGAACGCCGTGACGCACGGCCGCGTGCCCGGGCGGGACTTCGAGTTGCGGCTCGCGGTTGTCGGTGGGCTCGCGCGGAGCGGGACGTTGCGGATCGACGTGACGGACACGCGGAGCGAGCGGCGGCCGCCGGGGCCGGAGGCGGTCGCGGCGGCGCGGGGCGACGAGGAGGGCGGGCGCGGCCTGGTCGTCGTGGCGGCGCTCGCCACCCGGTGGGCGGTCCTCGACCGGGCGTCGGTCGGCAAGACCGTGCGCGCGGAGCTGGACCTCGTGCCGGGTACCCACGTCTAGCGCATCACCGGCACGTTCCGTGCCCCGTGGCCGGCACGGCCGCCAGTGCCGCCCGTGCCGCCGTCTCCCCGGCCTCGTACGCGTGCTCGCGGGCCTCCTCGGCCGCGTCGCGGAGCTGTCGTACGGCCTCGCCCGCGCGGCCCGACGCGGCCAGCGCCTCGCCGTACAGCGTCCGCAGGAGCACGCGGCGCGGGGCGGGGTAGGGCGGGGCGGTCAGGGCCAGGCCGCGTACGGCGTGACCGGCGGCCGCCTCGGGGGCGCCGACGGAGAGCAGGTGCCGTGTCAGGTGCAGGTGTGCCAGGGCCACCGTCTCGGTGGCGCGGAGTTCTTCGGCGAGGGCCAGGGCCCGCAGGAGGAGGCCGTGGGGGCGGCGGCGGTCGCCGCGCTGGATCAGGGCGGCGGCGAGGTTGAGGAGCGCGGTCGCCTCTCCGGCCGGGTCGCCGGCCGACGCGGCGAGGGCGGGGGCGTGTTCGAGTTCGGCGAGTGCTTGGTCGTGCTTTCCCTCCTCGGACAGTACCCAGCCGAGCAGGGCGCGGGCGCGGGACTGGGCGCCGGGGTTCTCGTCCCGTACCGCGGCGGCGAGCCCCTGTCTGAGCAGCGGCTCCCATCCGTCGCGTACCTGCCACAGGATGAGGGGCCATTGGAGGAGTACGAGGCGCCAGGCCCGGTCGTGCAGTTCGGCGGCGACGGCCGCTTCGACCGCTCCGCGCAGGGTGTCCCGTTCGGCGGAGAACCAGGCGAGCGCGCTGGTGCGGTCGCCGAACTTCCTGACGGAGGCGGCGCGCCGGAGGTCGCGGGGCAGGTCGCAGCACGGCTCGCTCACGGGCTCGGCGGCGGCGACGGCCGCGACGAGCGTTTGCAGCCAGTGGTCGAGCAGGCGCAGCAGCGCCTCGGGGTCGTACCCGGGGGACAGGCTGCGGGCGTAGAGCCGTACGAGGTCGTGCAGGACGTACGACTGGGGCGCGGTCTCGACGACGAGCTGGGCGGCGGCGAGTTGGTCCAGTGCGGTGGCCGCCTGGCTGGGCAGGCAGCCCGCCAGCGCGGCGGCCGTGGGGGCGTCGAGCGTGGCGCCGGTGTGCGGGCCGAGCCGGTGGAACAGCTGCCGGGCCGGTACGGGCAGGTGCTGGACGGTGAGGCCGAGGGCGGCGGCGACCCCGATGCTGCCGGCGTTGAGCAGGTCGAGCCGGGTGTGCTCGTCGGCGAGTTCGTCCGCGAAGGCGGCCAGGCCCCGGTGCGGGCGGGTGGCGAGCCGGGCGGCGGCCACGCGCAGGGCCAGGGGGAGGCCGCCGCACAGGCCGGCGAGCCGGGCGGCGGACTCGGGTTCGGCGTCGACCGCTGCGCGGCCGAGGACCGCGGCGAGCAGTTCGGCGCACTGCGCGGCGGGGAGTTCGGCGAGGGGGACGGGGCGGGCGGCGTCCGAGGCGACGAGTTCGGCGAGCCGGTGGCGGCTGGTGACGAGGGTGAGGCAGTGAGCGCCGCCGGGTAACAGGGGGCGGATCTGGTCGGCGTCGCGGGCGTTGTCCAGTACGACCAGCATGCGGCGGCCGGTGGTCAGTTCGCGGTAGCGGGCGGCGAGGGAGTCGGGCGTGCCGGGCATCCGCTCGGTGGGGACGCCGAGCACGAGGAGGAAGTCGCGCAGGACGTCGGTGGTCTCGCGGGCCGGCAGGGGGCTGTAGCCGTGCAGGTCGGCGAAGAGCCGGCCGTCGGGGAAGGTCGTGCGGTGGCGGTGTGCCCAGTGGACGGCGAGCGCGGTCTTTCCGACGCCCGCGCTGCCGGTGATCATGACGATCGCGTCCGGGGCGTCGGACGCGGCCCGGTCGAGCGCCGTCAGTTCGTCCTCGCGCCCGGTGAAGCCCCGGGGGCGGCGGGGCAGCAACTGGGGTTCGGGCGGGTGGAGGTGAGGAGCGGTGGAGGGGCGGTCGGGCGGGGGCGGTGTGCCGGGGGCGTCGGCGGGTGGGCGCGTCGCGGGGCGCGCGGCGACGGCGACCGGCACCCGCGCGGGCTCCGGGGCGTCCTCCCGCAGCAGGGCCGCGTACGCGCCGGCGAGCGCTGCTCCGGGATCGATGCCGAGCTGGTCGGCGAGGAGCCGCCGGGTGCGGTGGAACAGTTCCAGCGCGTCCGGGCGGCGGCCCGCCCGGCCCAGGGCCAGTGCCAGCGCCGCGACCAGGGACTCCCGCAGCGGGTTCGCGGCGGCCTCGGGCCGCAGGACGGCTGCCGCGGCGGCGTGCTCCCCGGCCAGCGCGTGGGCGGTGGCCAGTTCTTCGACGGCGGTCAGCCGCAGCTCGTCCAGGACGTGGGCGGCGTTCTGGAGGGGCGGGTGGGGGAGCGTTCCGGTGAGCGCGGGGCCCCGCCAGAGCGCGAGGGCCTCCCGGAGAAGCGGTACGGCCCCGGCCGGTTCGCGCTGTGCGCGGGCGAGCCGGAGTCCGTGCTCGAAGCGGTGCGCGTCCACCAGGGCGTCGGGGACCTTCAGGGCGTACGCCCGCCCTTGCGTGACGAGTTCGATGCCGTGTGCCGGTGCCCGGTGCTCGGCGAGCGCCGCGCGCAGCCCGGAGACGTGGCTCTGCACCATGGTGCGGAAGTGCCGGGGAGGTTCCCCGTCCCACAGGGCCTCGGTCAGCCGCTCGACGGTGACGGGCGAGTTGGGGCTCAGCAGGAGCATGGCCAGGAGGCTGCGGCGTTTGGCGGGGCCGAGCGGGAGGGGTCTGCCGTACTCCGTCACGGCGGTGACCGGCCCCAGCACCCGGAACTCCATGCGTACCCCTCGTTCGTCGGCCCACGGCGCCGGTGTTGATCGGTCCACGGCCCAGGACGAGCTTATGTTGATCGATATCGGGTCAAGAGGGGAAACCAGGCCAATCGTCCGGCACCCAAGCGCGCGCTATCGGAACGCGGTTAGCCGACGCTTAGGGGACCCTTCGCGGCGCCTGCCAGTCTCGTGGTGTGCCGAGCGGCCCGCCCGCCCGTCGCTCCCGCCTCGGAACGGGAGCGGCGGCGAGGGCCGCCCGGCACTCCACCCGGCACCGAACAGCCAAGGAGTTCCCGTGTCCTTCTCCATCCTCCGCAAGCCCGCCCTCGCGGCGACGACCGTCCTGCTGGCCGGTGCCGCCCTGGCGGGCGTGGCGTCCCCGGCGCAGGCCGCCGCTCCGGCCGCTTCGGGCTACTGCCACGTGTCCGGCCTCGGTGGCGACTACATCTGCGAGTACGGCGAGGCCTGGGCGACCTTCCCGGACGGCTCGAAGCAGGTGTTCATCATCGGCAGCGACTTCGCCGTCTGGACCCGCTGGGGCTCCGGCAACTCCTGGAGCAACTGGCAGTCCCTGGGCGGCGGGGCCCGCAGCGGCGTGCGCGTCGACGGGAACGGCACATGGACGCCCACCATCGGCGTGGTCGGCAACGACGGCGACCGCTGGTACCGCCACCGCCTGGCGAGCGGTACGTGGACCGGCTGGTCGAAGTAGTCCCGAATTCCCCCGCGCCCGGCGGGACGTGCGGCCTCAGGGCTGTACGCCCCGCCGGGCGCGGCGCTTTGGTGGTGGGGACCGCCGTAACGCCGTTGCAATCTCTTGCGCAAACTCTTGCAACAATCAACCACGGCGGATAGAACAGCGGGCGAACACCTCCCACCCCCTCAGGAGGCACGATGACCCCTACCCGCCGGCGCCGGCCCGCACGCAGACCCGTGGCCGCCGCCCTCGCCCTTCTGACCGGTGCGGCGGCGGTCGTCCTCGCGCCGCCGCCGCAGCCCGCGAACGCGGCGCCGCCCGGGGCCAGAGACGTGACCGCCGAACTGTTCGAGTGGCGCTACGACTCGGTCGCCCGCGAGTGCGCGAACGTCCTGGGCCCCGCGGGCTACGGCTACGTGGAGGTGTCACCGGCCACCGAGCACATCCAGGGCGGCCAGTGGTGGACCTCGTACCAGCCCGTCAGCTACAAGATCGCCGGGCGGCTCGGCGACCGGGCGGCCTTCAAGAGCATGGTGGACGTCTGCCACGCGGCCGGCGTGAAGGTCGTCGCCGACGCGGTGGTCAACCACATGTCGGCCGGATCGGGCACGGGCACGGGCGGGTCGCCGTACACGAAGTACGACTACCCGGGGGTCTACCGCTCCCCGGACATGGACGACTGCACCGCGCAGATCACCGACTACCGCGACCGCTGGAACGTACAGCACTGCGAACTGGTGGGCCTGGCCGACCTGGACACCGCCGAGCCGTACGTGCGGTCCCGGATCGCCACATACCTCAACGACCTGCTGTCGCTCGGCGTGGACGGGTTCCGGATCGACGCGGCCAAGCACATGCCGGCGGAGGACCTGGCCGCGATCAAGCGGCAGTTGACGAACCCGTCCGTGTACTGGAAGCAGGAGGCGATCTACGGGGAGGGCGAGGCGGTTTCGCCCACCGAGTACCTCGGCAACGGCGACGTACAGGAATTCCGGTACGGGCGGGACCTGAAGCGCGTCTTCCAGAACGAGAAACTGGCGTACCTGAAGAACTTCGGGGAGGGCTGGGCGTATCTGCCCTCCGGCTTGTCCGGCGTCTTCGTCGACAACTGGGACACCGAGCGCAACGGCACGACACTCAGCTACAAGAACGGCGCGGACTACACCCTCGCCAACGTCTTCATGCTGGCGTGGCCGTACGGGGCGCCGGACGTTCACTCCGGGTACGAGTTCAGCGACCACGACGCGGGGCCGCCCAACGCGGGTGCCGTGCGCGCCTGTTGGCAGGACGGGTGGAAGTGCCAGCACGACTGGCCCGAGATCCGCGCCATGGTCGGCTTCCGCAACGCGACCCACGGCGCGGCCGTCACCAACTGGTGGGACAACGGCAACGACGCCATCGCCTTCGGACGCGGCGACAAGGGCTACGCCGTGGTCAACCACGAGAGCACCGCGCTGAGCCGCACCTTCCAGACCTCGCTGCCCGCCGGCACGTACTGCGACGTACAGGGCCGCAAGCCGGTGACGGTGGGCGGGGACGGGCGCTTCACGGCGACGCTCGCCCCGAACACGGCGCTGGCACTGCACGTCGGCGTCCGCAGCTGCGGCTGACACCGGCCCCGCTTCCCCGAACGTCCTGAAGGAGCCCTTACGTGAGGCGCACCCTCCGCCGTACCGTCGCAGCCGTGGCCATGGCCCTGTGCGCGGCGGTCCTGCCCGTCCCGCCCTCCGCGACCGCCGAGCCGCCGCCGGCTCCCGCCGAGGCGGCGGCGCAGTGGATCGACCGCGACACCGTGGTCTGGAAGGGCGCCCGGCACGCGGACGCCCACCTGGAGTACGGGGCGGAGGGCGGGCGGCGGATACGGCTCACGCCCGGGGTCCTCACCCCCGCCGAGCGGGCCGCGTACCCGCACCTGAAGAACTTCCCGGCATTCGCCGTCGACCCGCGCGACCGCGGGTCGGCCCGCGCCGCGCTGCGGGACCGGCTGGTCGCGGTCCAGCCGGACGCGGACGGGCGGCGCGTCACCACCGGCGTGCAGATACCCGGGGTACTGGACGACCTGTACGGCGCGAACGCGGCCGAAGTCCCGCTCGGGCCGGTCTTCCGGCACGGCCGCCCCACGCTCTCCGTCTGGGCGCCGACCGCCCGCACGGTCGCGCTCGAACTCGACGGCCGGACCGTCCCGATGCGGCGGGACGACGCGAGCGGCGTGTGGCAGGCACGGGGCACGCGTGGCTGGGCGGGCAAGCCGTACCGGTACGTCGTGGACGTCTGGGCGCCCGGCGTCGGCCGCTTCGTCACGAACAAGGTCACCGACCCGTACGCGACGGCCCTGACCGCCGACTCCGCGCGGAGCGTCGTCCTGGACCTCGCCGACCCGCGTCTCGCGCCGAAGGGGTGGGCCAAGCTCAAGAAGCCCGCGGCCGTCCCGCTGAACCGGGCCCGCATCCAGGAGCTGCACATCCGGGACTTCTCCGTCGAGGACCGCACGTCGCGCCACCCCGGCCGGTACCTGGCGTTCACCGACCGCAGGTCGGACGGCATGCGGCACCTGAAGTCCCTCGCGGACGCGGGCACCTCGTACGTCCACCTCCTTCCCGCCTTCGACATCGCGACCATCCCGGAGCGGCGCGCCGACCAGGCGCGGCCGGGCTGCGACCTGGCCGCGCTGCCCGCGGACTCCGAGCGGCAGCAGGAATGCGTCGGCAAGACGGCTGCCCGCGACGCCTACAACTGGGGGTACGACCCGTTCCACTACACCGTGCCGGAGGGCTCGTACGCCTCGGACCCGGACTCGCCGCGCGCCCGGACCGTCGAATTCCGCCGCATGGTGCAGGGCCTGAACGGGGCCGGACTGCGCACCGTCATGGACGTCGTCTACAACCACACCGCCGCCAGCGGGCAGGACGCGCTCTCCGTCCTGGACCGCATCGTGCCCGGCTACTACCACCGGCTGCTGGACGACGGCTCCGTGGCCACGTCCACCTGCTGCGCGAACACCGCGCCCGAGCACATGATGATGGGGCGGCTCGTCGTCGACTCGATCGTCACCTGGGCCCGTCAGTACAAGATCGACGGCTTCCGGTTCGACCTGATGGGACACCACCCCAAGGCCAACATCCTCGCCGTGCGCAAGGCACTGGACGCCCTGACCGTCGCCAAGGACGGCGTGGACGGCAAGGCGATCGTCCTCTACGGGGAAGGCTGGAACTTCGGCGAGGTCGCGGACGACGCACGCTTCGTACAGGCCACACAGCGCAACATGGCGGGCACCGGGATCGCCACCTTCAACGACCGCTCACGCGACGCGGTACGCGGCGGCGGGCCCTTCGACCAGGACCCGCGCGTCCAGGGCTTCGCCTCCGGCCTCTACACGGACCCCAACCCCTCGCCCGCCAACGGCACCCAGGCCCAACAGCGCGCGCGTCTGCTCCACTACCAGGACCTGCTCAAGGTCGGCCTCACCGGCAACCTCGCCGACTACACCTTCACGGACTCCTCCGGCCGTACGGTCAAGGGCTCGCAGGTCGACTACAACGGCGCGCCCGCCGGGTACGCGGGCGCACCCGGCGACGCCCTCGCGTACGCCGATGCCCACGACAACGAGACGCTGTACGACGCCCTCGCCTACAAGCTCCCGCAGGGCACATCCGCCGCCGACCGCGCCCGTATGCAGGTCCTCGCCATGGCCACCACCGCGCTCTCCCAGGGGCCGGCCCTCTCCCAGGCGGGTACGGACCTGCTCCGCTCCAAGTCCCTGGACCGCAACTCCTTCGACAGCGGCGACTGGTTCAACGCCCTGCACTGGGACTGCCGGGACGGCAACGGCTTCGGGCGCGGCCTGCCGCCCGCCGCCGACAACAAGGCCGCATGGCCGTACGCCCGCCCCCTGCTCGCCGACCCCGCGCTGCGTCCCGGATGCGCGCAGATCACCGCCGCCTCCGCCGCCTACCGCGACCTGCTCCGCATCCACGCCACCGAACCGTCCTTCGGCCTGACCAGCACCGGCGCCGTACAGGCCGCCCTGTCCTTCCCGCTGTCGGGCAAGGGCGAGACACCGGGTGTCGTGACCATGCTTCTGGGCAAGCTGGCCGTGGTCTTCAACGCCACGCCGCAGCGGCAGCTCCAGCACATCCCGTCGCTGGCGGGCAAGCGGTACGCGCTGCACCGCGTCCAGGCGCGCGGCGCCGATCCGGTCGTGAAGTCGGCGTCGTACGAGAAGCGGACGGGGAAGTTCGCCGTACCGGCGCGTACCGTCGCCGTGTTCGCCGCGCGCTAGACACCGGTGCGGCCGAGCCCCGCAGCGCCTGGTGGGGCCGTCCATGGGCCGCCCGCCCATGGACGGCCCGTCCGCCGTTGGCGGCTCCGCGGACCCGACGTCCCCCGTGGATCTCCCATGGTTCCCCCATCCGTCCGCCGTGGCGGACTCCATGGCCCCCGTGATCCCTCGCTGTCAGGCCCCCGGTGGTACCACTGTGCGGTGCAGGAGAGTTGTCCGAAAGCCCCGGAAGCGTCGGACAAAGGGCCGTTCGGCGCCGCCGGTTGCGCGGCACACCTCCGCGCGCCCCCGGCTTGCGCCGGATGTCCGCCCCGGCCCGTTCACGGCCGGCCGGCCCCGCCCACCCGCTTCTCCAGCAGCGTGACGCCGTAGTTGCTGCCGTCCGGGCCCGCCTTGTGGGGCTGCTCGCCGACGACCCGGTAGCCGGCACTCTCGTAATACGGGCGCAGGTGCGGGTTGCTCGTCTTGCAGTCCAGGCGGCTCAGTTCGCGGCCCGCCTCGGCGATCCGCTGCTCCGCGCGGGCCAGCATCGCGCGCCCCGTGCCCGCGGGGGCCAGGCGGCGGTCGGTCATCAGGCGGTGCAGATAGCCCGCGACGGGCGGCTGCCGGCCCCACGCGGGCAGGTCCTCCCACCACAGTTCCCATGCGCCGGCGACCGCCCCGGCCACCTCGGCGAACCACACCTCGTCCTGCTTGATCCGCAGCCGGAAGTGCTCCGCGTCGCGCTCGCCGGGCGTCCACTGGTCGATTCCGCGGCCCTGCATCCAGCGGGCGGCGCCGTCGTAGAGCGCGACGAGGGCGGCCACGTCGGCTTCGGTGTCCTCGGCGAGCCGGAAGGTGATCATGTCCATGCGCGGGATTGTGCCCGAGGCGGGCCGGAACGGGCTCGTCCGTCGCACACCGCCCGGGCCGCCCCGCGCGCGTCACCCCGCGCGTCACAACGGCTGGGGCGCCAGCGCCATCAGCCGGGTCAGCAGGTCGCCGAACGGGCCGTCGGACGGCTCATCGGCGAGCACGCGGGCCAGGACGCCGGCCATGCCCTCGTCGTACGCGGCGCTCACCGCGGCCAGCGCCGCGAAGTCGTGCACCAGCTGGCGTTCCAGCTCGCCGCGCGGGATGGCACGGCTGTCGAGCCAGATCAGCGCCGTCGTCTCGGCGAGCGAGATCCAGGAGCGGACCACCAGTTCCATGCGCGGAGCCGGGCCCTGTACGCCGAGGTGGGCGAGGATCTGCTCGTACGCCGCCTGGCGCACCCCGTCGATCATCGCGCTCGTCCGGCCCGACCCCGCGGCTTCCATGGCGCCGACGGAAGGGCCGCCGCGCATCAGCGCGGAGAAGCCGGGGCCGTGTTCCTCGACGAAGTCGAAGAACCGTTCCATCACGCGGAGCAGACGGGCACCGAGCGGGCCCTCGTGCGGTTCCACGAAGCGGGCGGCCAGCTCGTCGGCCGCCCGGCGCAGCGCCGCCTCGTACAGGCTCTGCTTGCCGGGGAAGTAGTGGTAGACCAGCGGCCGCGAGATGCCCGCCGCCTCGGCGATCTCGTCGATCGAGACCTCTTCCGGCGACCGGTGGCTGAACAGGTCCAGCGCCACGGCGATCAACTGCTCACGTCGTTGCTCGACACCCATCCTGCGGCGCGCCCCGTTGGTCATGCGCACACCCTAACCACCGGGGCCGCACCGCGGAATCGGGTGCCCGGAGATCGGACACCGGCCTCCGGAGGGCGTCAGAGGTCGAGCACCAACCGTTCCCCCCGCGCCCGCGAGACGCAGATCAGCAGGGAGTCGTCGCGTTCGGCGTCGGTGAGCAGTTCGTCGCGGTGGTCCACCTCGCCGGAGAGCACCCGCTGCTGGCAGGTGCCGCAGAAGCCCTGCTCACAGGAGTACGGCAGGTCGGGCAGCGCCTGCTCGCGGATGGCGCGCAGAACGCTGCCGTCCGCCGGGACGGTGACCGTACGGCCGGTGCGCCGCAGTTCCACCTCGAACTCCGTGTTCCCGCCCGCGGGCGGCGCGGCGGCGGGCGCGAACCGCTCGGTGTGGAGGGTCAGCCCGCGCGCCCCCTGCGGCAGCAGCCCGGCGACGGCGTCCATCAGGGGGTCGGGGCCGCAGCAGTAGACCGCGGCGTGCGGCGGGGCGTCGGCGAGCGCGCCCGCCAGGTCGGGCAGCCCGTCCTCGTCCTCGGCGACCACCGTCACCCGGTCCGAAGCCGCGCCCGCCAGCTTCTCGATCTCCTCCAGGAACGGCATCGAGGCGCGCGACCGCCCGCCGTACACCAGCCGCCACGGCACACCCTCGGACTCGGCCTGCCGCAGCATCGGCAGGATCGGCGTGATGCCGATGCCGCCCGCGATGAACAGGTAGGCGTGGCACTCCTCCAGCCGGAAGCGGTTGCGCGGCCCGCGCACCTCGACGGCGGTGCCCTCGCGCAGCTGCTCGTGCACCTCCCGCGAGCCGCCCCGGCCGTCCGCGATCAGCCGCGTCGCGATGGTGTACGAGCCGGTGTCGGCCGGGTCGCCGCACAGCGAGTACTGGCGTACGGCGCCCGACGGGAGCACCACGTCCACGTGTGCGCCCGGCTCCCAGCCCGGCAGCCCGTCGCCCTCCAGGCGCAGCCGTACGACGCCCTCGGCCTCCTCCGCGCGCTCCGCGACCAGCAGTCGCAGGGGGCCGCCCGAGCGGTGCGGGCCCCGGCCCGACGTGGGGTTCTCCAGCGCGGGCAGCGGCCACAGCGGCGATCGCCGGACGCGGTGCCGCAGGGCCCTTCGGACAGCCAGCGCGGCCGCCGCGGTGATCAGGACCGTACGTATCCGGGGGAGGGTCGGCATCTCAGGCGGCTCCTGTCGGGTGGGCCTTCGTCGGGTGAGCCTCGGCGGCGGTCGCGGCCGGTGATCCGGCGAGATAGGCGGCGGCCTGCTCGGTACTGCCGTAGCGCGAGGGGTGATAGGTGCGGCTCAGGTACTGGGGGATGGAGCGGGCCATGGCGCCGGGGGCGGGCAGTACGCCCTGCCGGCCCGCGCGGAAGAACTCCCTGAAGCTGGCCTTGCCGTCCGGGAGCGAGGGGTCGTTCTCCATGAAGTAGCGGGCGCCGCGCTGCCAGAGGAAGACGAGCGCGGAGAAGGCGGTGGCCCAGGTCCGCACCCGCCGCCGGTATCCGCCGTCGACGTGCATGAACAGGTCGAAGGCGACCGAGCGGTGCTCGACCTCCTCGGCGCCGTGCCAGCGCAGCAGGTCCAGCATCGTCGGGTCGGCGCCCCGGGCGTCCAGCGCCCGGGCGTTGAGCACCCAGTCGCCGAGAAAGGCCGTGTAGTGCTCGATCGCGGCGATGATCGCGACGCGCTCCATCAGCCACCACCGGCGCGCCCGGCCCGGCGGCAGGGTGCGGTCGCCGAGCAGCTTTTCGAAGAGCCAGTCGACCTGCGCGGTGTACGGGGCCGGGTCCAGGCCGAGCCGCTTGAGGTGTGGCAGGACGTCGTCGTGCGCCCGGGAGTGCATCGCCTCCTGGCCGATGAACCCGATCACGTCCTCGCGCAGCCGTGCGTCCCGGATCTGCGGCAGCACCTGCTTGTAGACGTGCACGAACCAGCGCTCGCCCGCGGGCAGCAGCAGGTGCAGCACGTTGATGGTGTGGGTGCTGTCCGGGTCGCCGGGTATCCAGTGCAGGGGGGTGTCCGCCCAGTCGAAGGCGACGTTGCGTGCCTTCAGCGGGGTGTGCTCGGACGCGACCGGCCGGGGCCGCAACGAGGCCGTATTAGACATGGCGTCAATGTACTGGCGGGTACGCGATCGGCAACAGCCCCGGCACGCGGATTTCTCCCACCCGCCACAGGGGACTACTCCAGCCCCGACACCGGGACCCCGTTCCCCAGCAGCCCCGACAGCTCGACCTGGGCGCCCGCCTTGGCGGGAACGGCCAGTTGCGAGCCCGCCGCCCGGCCCGTCACCCCGCCGCTCGCGGTGATCTCCGCGAGCTGCCCGCTGCCCGCGGCCACCAGCCACCACTGCCCGCCGGGTGCCTTCCACAGCACCCCGGCCAGCGCCAGCGGATGGCGCGGGCCGCACCCCGGACCGCCTTCGGAGCGCGCCACCACGGCACCCGGCTCGTACGGCCGGCCGCTCGCCGCCGGCGTCTGGATCTGCGCGAACGTGCGGCTGCCGGCGCCCCGCCAGGTGTCGGCGCGGGTGCACACCCACGCAGCGCTGCCGCCGCCGGCGGGCAGCTGCTGCTGCGCGAACTCCCAGTCGTTGACCGCTCGTACGCCCTGGCCGCGCAGGGTGCCCAGGTGGCACGCGGTCCGCGCCCAGGCCGAACGCGCCCGCGGCCCGGCCGGGTCGCCGGGCTGCTCCGGAGGGCCGTACGTCAGCCGTGCCGGGACCAGTTCGCCCAGATCGGTCAGGAGACCGCCGCCCATCCGCAGGGCCTGCCAGGAGGTGCAGTCCGTGGTCCGGGCCGGGGACGGTACCGGGCCGGTCGAACCGTCCTCGCCGATGGGCAGCGGCCGGGCCGCGCCGGCGGGCTTCAGCAGGTCGGCCAGCTCGGCGTCCCGGACCCACGGGGCCGTGAGGTAGCGGACGTTGCCGTCCGAACGGCCGAGGACCAGGGCCGCGGCCGACCCGTCCTCCGCGCCGTCGGTACGGGCGAAGTCCAGTGCCGCGCGGGGCCCGCTGTCCTGCTCGGCGCCCGAACCGTCCGCCGGTTCCGCATAGCGCACCACGCGCAGCCCGTCGTACAGCAGCACCACGGCGGCACGGTCCACCACACCCGCGTACAGCAGCTGCGGCGGGCCGGCCGCGGGGCCCTTGGCGGTGCCCGGCGTCGCCGACACCTGTACGTCCGGGCCCGGCCTCGCCCACACGGCCAGCGCGCGCCGGAGCAGGTCCCGGTCCTGCGTGCGGTTGCCGCGAGCGGGCCACGCGGCGAAGTCCCGCCGCACCGCGGTCCGCCACGCTCCGGTGGCGGCTGCCGTGACCCGGTAGGGGTCCAGGGCGGCCCGCGCGGCCGCGTTCTCGGCGTACGGGGGAGCCGCCGCGCCGTCGGGACCCCAACCGCCGCCCGGCAGACCCAGCAGCGCGCCGCAGGCCAGCACCGCCGCACCCGCCGCCAGCGCCGCCCGGGCGTGCCGGCGGCGGCGCACCAGATCGGTGGGCCTGGCCTGGAGCGAGCAGGGGTCGAACTCGGGGGATTCCAGCACCGACCGGTCCCGGCTGCCGGCGGGCGGCGCCGTCCCGGCCGCCGCCGCGAGCGCGTCCTCGGCGTCCTCGGCCCCGGCGGCCTCCAGGACCGCCCGCACGTCCGCGTCGCCCAGCCCTTCCAGGTCGCGCAGCACGAACGCCGCGCGGGCCGGTCCCGGCAGCGCCGACAGCGTCCGGTCCAGCGCGAGTTCGTCGGCGCCGCCGGAGTGCGGGAACAGCCGCAGCCCCCAGACCTGCGGAAGCAGCGGGGGCAGCGGCGGCAGCGGTACGTCGCGGCGCACCACGGGGAGCCGCACCCGCGGCCGTTCGGCGGCGAGGGCCGCGCGCAGCACCCGCAGCCGTACGAACGCGTAACCGGGGGTGGTGACCGGCTGCCCGGGGCGGCGCTGGGCCGGCAGGACGGGAGCCTGCACGCGGGCGCGCCGACGCGGCAGCGCGCGCTGGACGACCGCATGCGCCGTCACCACGCGCCGGTTGCGCCCCAGCGTCGGCGGCAGCACCAGGTAGGCGAGGCGCACCAGTCGCGGATAGTGCTCGACGAGGGCCGCCTCGGCCTGCTCGACGCCGACGAAGGCGGCCGGGTCGTCACCGGCGCCGGTGCGGCGGCCGTCCGGGCGGGGGGCTGTTGCCTGCTGCTGCTCCACGTTCCGTGAAACGAGTGAATCCTGGGACGGTCACCCGCCCCGCGCCCCCGCGGCCCGGACCGCTTACTGCTCCGGGCCCACCGGCTTGCGGTCGAGGTCGAACTCGCCGTCCCGCGCGCCCAGGACGAACGCGCGCCACTCCGCCTCGGTGTACCGCAGCACCACGTCCGGCTCCTTGGAGTTCCGCATCGCCACCGCCCCCTGCTCCAGGAAGGCGATCTCCACGGCCTCCTCGGACTCGCCGGGGGCGCGCTGCCAGGTGGCGTCGGAGATGTCGAGGGCGTAGAGCCACTCCTTGTCAGCTGCGGCACTCATACGGTGAACTCCTCGCTCGCGTTCCGTACGGGTCTGCGTACGGATCGTCAGCGTACGCGGTGGCCGGGCGGCCTACCAGCCATGGTGCAAGGTGCAAAGATCAGCCCTGGTCCAGGTACGCCAGGACCGCCAGGACCCGGCGGTTGTCGTCGTCGGACGGCGGCAGGGCCAGCTTCCCGAAGATGTTCGAGGTGTGCTTGGCGACGGCGCGTTCGGTGATGACGAGCTTGGCGGCGATGGCCGTGTTGGAGCGGCCCTCGGCCATCAGCTCCAGCACTTCGGTCTCGCGCGCCGTCAGCCGGGCCAGCGGCCGGTCCTGGGAACGCCGGGACAGGAGCTGCGAGATCACCTGCGGGTCCATGGCCGTGCCGCCGGCGGCCACGCGGCGGACCGCGTCGACGAACTGCCCGGCGTCGAAGACCCGGTCCTTGAGGAGGTAGCCGACGCCGCCGGTGCCGTCCGCCAGCAACTCGCGCGCGTACAGCTGCTCCACGTGCTGGGAGAGCACGAGCACCGGCAGGCCGGGCCGTTCGCGGCGGGCGGCCAGCGCGCACTGGAGGCCCTCGTCCGTGAAGGAAGGCGGCAGCCGCACGTCGACCACCGCGACGTCCGGCCGCTCGTCCGCCAGTGCCCGTGCCAGGTCGGGGCCGTTGTCGACGGCGGCGGCGATCTCGAAGTCGAACGCCTCCAGCATCCGTATCAGACCGTCTCTCAGGAGGAAGAGGTCTTCGGCGAGCACAACGCGCACGGGATCTCCAGCGTGGCCAGGGTCGGACCGCCTGCCGGGCTGCTGACGGCCAAGATGCCGTCGAATGTACCGAGCCGGCGTTCGAGACCGTGCAGGCCGGAGCCGGAACCGTCCGGCGTGGGGGAGGGCGAGGGGAGCAGCACCGCGCCGCCCCGGCCGTCGTCGCCGACGCTGATCCGCAGCCGCCCGTCCGCGTACTCCAGGTCCACCCACGCCCGCGCGGCCCCCGCGTGCTTGGCGGTGTTGGCGAGCAGCTCGCTCACGGCGAAGTACGCCGCCGATTCCACCGGCGCCGCCAACCGGCCGGGCAGCCGGCCCGTCACCTCGACCGGCAGCGGCATGCGCAGCGCCAGCGCCCGTACGGCGTCGGCGAGGCCGCGTTCGGCCAGCACCGGCGGGTGGATGCCGCGCACCAGGTCCCGCAGTTCGGTCAGGGCCTCGGCCGAGGACGTACGGGCCCGCGCGACCAGCTCCTTGGCCTTGGCCGGGTCCCGCTCGATCAGCGCCTCGATCGTGCCCAGGTCCATGCCCACCGCGACCAGCCGGGCCTGCGCGCCGTCGTGCAGGTCCCGCTCGATGCGGCGCAGTTCGGCGGCCGAGGCGTCCACCGCGTCGTGCCGGGTCTCGGTCAGCCGCTCCACCCGGGCGGCCAGCTGGTTCTTCGACGGGGCGAGGAAGACCGCACAGAGCCGGAAGTGCAGCGCCAGCAGCCGTTCGTTGTAGACGGAGGCCGCGAGCACCAGGGCGCCCAGCACCGGCATGAAGAACACGGCCACCGGATCCGAGGCGGCGAGGAACCCGTACCGGAGCGTCTCGGACGCGTCCACGCCGGACCAGATCAGCACCGGGTAGACGAAGCCCTCGACGCCGAACGCGATCACCACGGCGGGCAGCAGCGCCGTCAAGAACCCCGCGGCGATGTCCACCAGCAGCCACAGCAGCTCCCGCCAGGTGGCCGGGTCGCGGAGCAGGTGCAGGCAGCGCTGCACCTGGCCGGGCAGGCCGCGGTGCGGTGCGGGCAGGGGCCGGTAGCCCGCCGGTATGCGGATACCGGCCCAGTCCCGCGCCAGCGCCCGCCGCAGGTCGGCGTAGCGGCGGGTCAGGGGGACCACGAGCGGGAGGGCCAGGAACCCCAGCCCCACGGGCAGCAGCGCGAGCGAGACGGCCGTGAACGAGAAGAGCAGGACCGACCCCGCGAGAGTCACGAGGGCGAGCGCGAACCCACGCGCCGCGGCTACCAGTGTTCGGCGGACCCTCATCCGTACGCTCCCTGCGCTTCACGCGCCCGGACGTCGGGCACGGGAACAGTCTGCCGCGTGGAGAAGACCAGGTCATGGGGTTTCACCCCCGGAACGGAGGTGTATCCGGCACCACCGGTACGGGCCGCGTACCGCCGCCGCCCGCACTCCGCAGGGCCCGGTGTCCCCCCTGTGCCGCCGGCTGCGCGGCCCTTGCCGGGCCCCACACGTACCGACCTCCCCGGACGGAGAGATCCATGAGCGTCCCCGCAACCGTGCCCGTGTCCGTGTCCGTGCCCGCCGCTTACGAGACCTCGATCGCCGACACACCGGACCGGATACGCGCCGCTCAGCGCCTGCGCCACCGCGTCTTCGGCGAGGAACTGGGCGCCACCTTGCACTCGCCCCTGGCGGGCCACGACATCGACGCCGTCGACGACCTCGCGGACCACCTGATCGTCACGGACACCGCCACCGGCGACGTGGTCGGCACCTACCGGCTGCTGCCGCCGGGACGCAGCGAACGCCTCTACTCCGACGGCGAGTTCGACCTGACGGCGCTCGCCGCGCTGCGCCCCTCGCTCATCGAGGCGGGGCGCTCCTGCGTCCACCCCGACCACCGCGGCGGCGCGGTCATCAACCTCATGTGGGCCGCGCTGGCCCGCTACACCCTGCTCTCCGGCCACCGCTACCTGGCGGGCTGCGCCTCCGTGCCGCTGGGCGACGGCGGCGCCGCCGCGGCCGCCGCGTGGGAACTGGGCCGGACCCGGCACGCCGCACCGCGCGGGCTGCGCGTCACCCCGCACCGGCCGTGGCGGTACGCGGGACCCGCGCCGGACACACGCCCGAACCCGTCGCTGCTCCCGCCGCTGCTGCGCGGATACCTGCGGATCGGCGCGTGGGTGTGCGGGCCGCCCGCGCACGACCCCGAGTTCGACGTGGCCGACTTCTTCGTGGTGCTGGACATGGAGCGCCTCAACGACCGCTACCGCCGCTTCTTCCTCGGCGGCGAACCGGCCGGCCGGCCGGACCGGAAGGGCTCGTCGGCCGGGAGCCGGGCGTGAGTACCTGGGAGGTACGGTCCGAGTGCACACCGGGTTGCGCGGCACACGCCGCGCCCCGCGTCCCGGCCGCCGAGGCGGCCCGGCGCTGCGCCGCGTTCGCGCGCGCCGCGGGCCGGGCGCTGCGGGACGGCGAGCGGATGGCCGAACCGGCGCGGCTGCGGGCGCACGCGCGCTCGGTGCTCGCGGCGATCGGCGTACGGCTCGACGTCGCCACCCCGCCGGACACGGCGGGCCTCGTGGTCCGGGAAGCGCGCCTGCCGGGCTCTTCGGGACCGCCCCCCGGCACCCTCGTCGTCGCCAACCACATCTCCTGGCTCGACATCCCCGCCCTCCTCGCGGTCGAGCCGGTGACCCTGCTCGCCAAGCGGGAGGTCGGCGAATGGCCGCTGGTCGGCGCCCTCGCCCGCCGCGCCGGCACCCGTTTCATCGACCGCGCCCGGCCGCGCCAACTGCCCGCGACTGTGGCAAGTCTGGCGGGACTCCTGCGCTCCGGCCGTTCGGTGGCGGTGTTCCCGCAGGCCAGCACATGGTGCTCGGCCGCGTACGGCGCCTTCCGCCGGGCCACGTTCCAGGCGGCGCTGGACGCGGGCGCTCCCGTACGGCCGGTGACACTCTCGTACGACCAGCTGGGGCTGCCCAGTACGGTCGCGGGGTTCCTCGGCGACGAGGAATTCCTGTCCTCCGTACGGCGGGTGGTCCGCGCGCGCGGCCTGACGGTGCGCGTCACCGTGCACGAGCCGCTGGACCCGCGCCCCGGCACCGACGACCGGCGCGCGCTGGCGGACCTCGCACGCGCGGCCGTCAGCAGCCGGGATCAGGCGGTCGGTACGTACTTGTAGCCGACGCGGCGCACGGTCACGATCGTCGACCGCTGGTCCGCGCCCAACTTGCGGCGCAGCCTGGCGACATGCACGTCCACCGTCCGTCCGTCACCGACGTGCCCGTACCCCCACACCGTGGTCACCAGCTGGTCGCGGGTGTGCACCCGGTGCGGGTGGGCGACGAGGTGGGCGAGCAGCTCGAATTCGAGGTACGTCAGGTCCAGCGGGCGGCCGTGCACGTGCACCGTCCGCTGCTCGGGGTCGATCCGTACGGCCTCGTTGCCGGTGACGGCCGGCACGGCGGTGTCCGGGCCGCCGGGCGGCACCGGCACGGCGCCCGGCACCTGCTCCGCCGGTACGAGGACGAGGTAGCCGACCATCGGCGGCTGCCCCGGCAGGGCGGGCAGGCTGTGCTGCGGCGCCGGCAGCCAGGTCGCGCCCGAGGTGAGCAGGTCGGCGACCGGTGGCAGCTCGTCGGGCGCCACGGCACGCAGGCGCTGTCGCTGCCGTCCGGGCACGCCGGGGACGGAGGGGGCGGCGGCCGCCGCAGCGGAAGCGGAAGCGGCCGGCAGGGTGCGGAGGTTCGTCATGATGGGTCAGCTCTTTCGCGCAGAGAGGCGTCGGGGACGTCGTGCGCGCGGGCAGGGCTGGGGACGCGGTGGAAGGCGTCGGTGAGGCGTGTGCGGGCCCGCGCTCAGTGCGCGCGGCAACACAGACGGTCGAAGTGGTGCCCCTGCCGGGACGGCCAGAAAGGCTCAAGGTCGCTGCGACCCGTCGCGGTGTCGGTAAGGCTGGCCATGCCCCCATTCAACCAGACCGTTCTTGATCTGTCCCTCACGCGCCTTGCGGATTGACGCGAAGACGACGGCGCAGACGCTTCCTGAAAACGGCTCCCGCGCCCATGCCCAGCACCAGCGCCGTCAGGTGCCCCGCGTCCGTGAAGTCCCGCCGCTTGCTCAGCACCGGGCTCGCGCCGAGCGCCAGCAGCCCGGCGGTGGCCGCGGCCCGCGCGCCGCGGTGCGGTACGGAGACGGCGAGCGCGCCCACCGTGGCGTAGAAGCCGTAACTCGCGCCGACGTCCACGGCCCGTTCCGTTTCCGGGGTGACGGCCTGGTGCGACAGCGCGCGGGCCGCCCGCAGCCCGCCGTACACGAGCACGCTGGCACCGATGTGCCCGGCGGCGAACATCCCGGCCGCGCGCCGGGTGCCCCACGCCGCCTCGGCCGTGCCGAGCGCCGCGATCAGCGCCAGCCCGTACGGCACGGGCAGCGGGCTCTCCACGAACACGGCGCTGGTCGCCAGCGTCCGCCAGCGGCCCGCCCGCAGGTTGTCGACGTTGGTCGAGTGCGCGCGCAGCAGCTCGGCGCGCCGGTGCGCGGGCAGCCGCGCGGTGGCGTACGCGCCGAGCTGGACGGCGCCGACGTACAGCGGGGTGAGCCAGGGAGCGTAGGCGGAGGGCGCTTTCATGCCCTCCATCATCCCCGGCCCCTCCCGCCACCCGCCGGGGCGGGCCCCGGCGGGTGGCGGGAGGAAGCTCAGCCGAGCCGGATCTCGACCGGCTCGGCCGCGCCGCCGCGCACCGTGACGGCGGCGCCCGCGGTGCTCGCCACGCCGCCGCCCCGCTCCGACCGGCACTCGACGGTGTAGCTGCCGTCGGGCCCTGCGGAGAGGGCGAAGCGTCCCTCGTCGTCGGTGAGCGCGGCCACGTCGGGGAAGGACCCCGGGCCCGCGGCCAGGTACACCCGGGCGTCCGGGACGGCCCGGCCGTCCGCGTCCACCACGACTCCGGAGATCACCGCCATATCGGGACCTTTCATCCGTTCACTGTTGCCGTACGGTCACGCCTTCCACGCCACGTAGTTGTTGTACACCGGCGTGGTGATGCGGGTGCCCGAGTTGGTGACCGCGCCGCCGTACGCGTGGATCGCGATGCCGTACCGGCCGCCGTTGTAGAAGTGGTAGACGGAGCTGCCGCTCTGGCCGCCCGCCGTGTCGATGTCGTAGTACACCTTGCGCGGACCGACGGAGGCCACGCCGCGCGCGTCGTACCACTGCGTACCGGCCGGCTTGTCGCCCGGGTAGCCGGAGATGTTGCCGACGGTCTTGAGCAGGTCGGCGTCGGACCACACGCCGAAGCCGAACCAGCCGGTGGTGTTGCCGAGGTTGGTGGGCAGGATGATCGCGCCGTAGTCGTAGTTCTGGTCGCCGTTGTTGGACCAGCCGCTGACCGTACGGAAGCTGGTGCTGGTGACGACGCCGTACGGGAGGGTGTTGCCGTTGCGGCCCGGCATCACGTTGATGCTCTTGACCCAGCCGTCGCGCCCGGCGACACCGCTGTTTTTGATGTAGACGACGTGCCCCGCGGTGGCCAGGGTGTGCGGGCCGATGAACCAGCCCGTCCCGATCCAGCGGGAGTTGTCCGCCGCGGTGATCAGCAGCGAGCAGTGCACCCGCCACGGATACACGGACGTGTCGGTGATCTGCACCCGGTCGTCCGGGCCGTGCACGGTCTCGGCGGCCACCGGGGGCGGGCCGAAGGACGCCTCCCCGATGTCCGGCAGCGCGGCGGTCGGCGGCTGCCACAGCTGCTCGGGCGTGCCTTCGGGACGGCTGTAGCCACGCACGTTCTCCAGGCCGTCGGCGGTGCCCCTGGCCGTGTCGCCCTGCGGGCCCTCGGACGGCGGCTGTACGGCCAGTTCCTCGGCGGTGTAGACGACTTGCTGTTCCTCCGGCTCGTTCGACACGGCGGTGTGGAACTCGATCGGCATTGCTGTCACCGAGCCTCTCGGTTCTCGGGGTGCACTGAGGGAGTCCTTCGCGAAGGAGTTCTCTCCTTGTACTGCCGCCACCGGAAGCGGACAACGAAAGTTGCGGCGAATTCTTGTGGATAGCCCTGTACTACGTCTTCCGTCCCGAACTGTTCCGGCAACAGCACGAGGCGACCCGTAAAGACAGATGGGCGCGACACGGAGAAGGGGGCCGCTCCGCGCGTGCTCGCCGGTGGGGATCCGCCTACTTGTGGTCCCTGAGGAAGGCAGGGATGTCGGCTCGGCCCGGGTAGTCGGGCAGCGGTGCGGGCTTGTCCTGGAGGAACGCGGTGATGACGGCCGCTGCTCGTTGGTCGTTGTCACCCAGGCCGTTCCACATGTGGTGGCCGACGCCGGGCATGTACTGGGTGCGCTGGACGGCGGGGTTGTCCGCGAGGATGGCCGTCTGCCACTGCCGGACCTGGGAGGAGCACTCGGCGATCATCAGCATCGCGGGTGTCCGGGAGCGCCTCAGCCGAGGGGCGATGGACGGGGAGTCTTTGATCGTTTGCTGGATGCGGAGGCTGGCGGCGGCGCTGAAGGTGAAGTTCTGTGCCGTGTCCTCGACCGGGATGCGGTGCGCGTCCCGCGCGCAGTAGCCGGAGGCGGTGTCGCTGCCGAGGTCGGCGGCGGTGAAGGCGTTGTCGCCCTCCGCCTGCCCTACCAGCCCGTTGTCCGGGCTGAGCAGTCCGAGCCGCATGAGGCCGAACGCGACCGCGTACCGCGGGACGTGTGTGGAGCGCGGTCCGGCCATGGCCGGTGCGATGCCCCGGGCCGACGGCCGGCCCTTCTGCTCCGCGAACCGGGTACCGGGGCCGTCCACCGGTCCCGGCTCGGCGATGACCGCCCGGCGCAGGCGGGCGGCGATGGCCGGGTCGGCCAGCGCGCGGGTGAGTACGACCGCGCCCGCGGAGAACCCCAGCACGTCGACGCGGCGCTTGCCGAACTTCTCGGCGAAGGCGCCGAGGTCGTGAACGGACCGGGTGATCGAGTACTGGTTCATGGGCAGCAGGTCGCTGCGGCCGCCGCCGGCCTGCTCGTAGGCGTACACGTCGTAGCCCTGCCCGGCGAGCCGCTGTAGGAAGTGGTGGTCGAGCACCGAGATGCCCCGTACCGGCCCGCCGTTGAGGTAGACGAGCGGCACGTGGTGCCGGGGGCTGCCGCCGGTGGGCGGGTAGTGGTAGACCGCGACCCGGCTGCCGGTGGACAGGCGCCAGTGCTCGGTGGTCACGAACGGCAGGGCGGGCGGGTGGCGGCGCGTCGTGGGGACGGTGGGGACGCACACCGACAGCGTCAGGGCCGTGGCGACGAGTACCGGCAGGAACGGCACCAGCCGTCCCCGCCAGGAGCGGCGGCGGCCCCGCCACAGCGCCGCGACGACCGCGACCGCGACGGTCGCGGCCCATGCGGGGAGCCCCGATCCCGCGCCGTCGGTGGCGACGAGCAGCGCCAGGAAGAAGGCGATCAGCCCCGCCGCCGCGGCGGCGGCCGCCAGCAGGAGGCCGGTGATGCGTAAGGAGTGTCGGGCGGACGGTGCCATGGCGATCTCTCCCAGCTTTTTGAAACGCCGTTTTGAAACGATGTTATCAGCGCCGGTACACTGGTCCGCGTGGGAAGGCCGAGAACGAACGACGACGCCGTCAGAGACCGGCTCGTGGCATGCGCGACCGAGATGTTCGCCACCCGTCCCCAGGAGTCGGTCACGGTCCGCGCGCTGGCCGCCGCCGCCGGAACGTCGACGGCGGCGGTCTACACGTTGTTCCAGGGGAAGGACGGGCTGATCCGCGAGGTGCGCGACCAGGCGGTCGCCGGCCTCTTCCAGGACCTGACGGCCGTTCCCGGCTCGGATACCGCCCTGGAGGACCTGTACGCGCTGGCCGTGGCGTATCGCCGGTGGGGACGCGAACACCGCCACCTGTACGCGGTGTTGTTCGGTGGCGCGCAGTCCTTCGTACCGTCGTCCCGGGTCGGCGACCGCGACCCGGTGCGGCCGCTTGTCGCGGCGATCGACCGCGCCGTGGCGGACGACGTCCTCGCGGGCGACACCACACTGATCGCCGTCTCGCTGTGGGTCGCCCTGCACGGGCTCGTGACCCTCGAACTCGCCGGCGCCCTCGAAGGCGACGCGGCCGAGACCGCGTTCCGGTCAACGGTCGATGCCGTACTGCGCGGCTGGGCGACCCCCGCCGCCCTCCCCGGCCTCCGGCGCACCGGCATGGCGTCCTGAAGCGGTTGCCGCGTAGAGGGCAACACCTCCGACAGGCACACTGGCGGGCATGACGACGACCTTGCGCATCGGACTTCTCGGTACCGGCCCCTGGGCGCAGCGCGTCCATGCCCCCGCCCTCGCCGCGCACCCCGGCGTCGCCTTCACGGGCGTATGGGGGCGGCGCCCGGAAGCGGCCGCCGCGCTGGCCGCGCAGCACGGGGTCCGTCCGTACGCGACCCCGGAAGAGCTGTTCGCCGACACCGACGCCCTCGCCATCGCCCTGCCGCCCGCCGTCCAGGCGGACCTCGCCGTACGGGCCGCCGACGCCGGCCGGCACCTCCTCCTGGACAAGCCGGTCGCCACCACCGTTCCCGAGGCGCGGGCGGTGGCCGAGGCGGCGGAACGGGCGGGCGTCGCCTCGGTCGTCTTCTTCACCGCGCGCTTCGGGATCGCGGAGGGGGAGTGGGTGGACCGGGCGGTCGCGGCCGGCGGCTGGTTCACCGCGCACGCCGACTGGCTCGGCTCGGTCTTCGGCGCCGACAGCGACAGCCCGTACGCGGCCTCGCCCTGGCGCCGCGAGAAGGGCGCCCTGTGGGACGTCGGCCCGCACGCGCTGTCCCTGCTGCTCCCGGTACTCGGCGACGCCGAGCAGGTCACGGCCGTCCGCGGCCCCGGCGACACCGTGCTGCTCGCGCTGAGGCACGCGGGCGGCGCGGCGAGTTCGGCGACGGTCAGCCTGACCGCGCCGCGGGCGGCGTCCGGTGTGAACGTCACGCTGTACGGCACTTCGGGCACCACCACGCTCCCGCGCCGCCAGGACGGCCCCGAGGTGGCCTACCGGCGCGCTGTGGACGCGCTCCTCGCCTCCGTACGCACCGGCGAAGGGCACGCCTGCGACGCGCGCTTCGGGCTGCGCGTCACGGAGGTGCTGGCGGCGGCGGAGGCGTCGTTCGCGCCGCTCGGGGGGAGCGGGGAATGGCCGAAGGGGTGACCCGGCCATCGCGGTCCGGCAAAAAGGGCGGGCCGATTCCCGCAGCCCGCCGCTAACGTCGTGATCGCGCCCTCGGCGCTCCCCATCCGCACGCACCGCGCGCGCCGCGTCGCCGCCGCGCGCGGTGCGTTGTACGACAAGGAGGCGCAACACATGACAGGGTTCACGAGTTACGTCGAAAGCATTCTGAAGAAACTGGCGGACAACCCCGGGCACCGGGTCCTGACCACGGCCGAAGGGCGGGACATCACCGCCGCCGAATTCCACGACGGCGTGCACCGGATGGCGGCGGAGCTGGCCGACCGCGGCCTCGTACGCGGCCGTACGGTCTCGATGCTGGCCGGTAACCGGCCGGAGGCGCTGTCCGCCAGGTACGCGGTCAACCTGCTGGGCGCCAGGATCGTACTGCTCTACGAGGGGCAGGCCCCCGAGACCCAGGCGCGCATCGTGGCGAGCGCCGAGACCGAGCTGCTGCTCGTCGGCCCGGAATCGGCCAAGCCCGCCGCCGAGTTGCTTTCCCACCTGGACGGCGCCGCGCCGAAGGTGCTGACGCTGGGGCCCGGCGCCACCGGCCTCGACGCCGAAGACCTCACCGCCGCTGCCGCCGCCCGCCCCTCGGGACGCACGGTCGAGAGCGCGGCCCGCGCCGACGACGACTGGTGCATCCGCTACACCGGCGGAACGACCGGTGTGCCCAAAGGCATCCAGATGGCGCACGGCCCCTACGCGGAGGCGGTGGCCTACCCCTTCGAGTCGGCCGGCGACCCGTCCCGCTTGCTCGTCTGCACCTCGCTGGCCCACCTGGCCGGGCAGCTGTCCGACATGACGCTGGCGGCCGGCGGCAGCGTCGTACTCCAGGAGGGCTTCGAACCCGGTGCGGTCCTCGCCGCGATGGAGCGTGAGCGCATCACCCACCTGTGGCTACTGCCGCCCCTCCTCTACCAACTGATTGACCACCCCTCCCTGGCCACCACCGACCTCAGCAGCCTCACCCGCATTACCTACGGCGGCTCCCCGTCGTCCCCCGCCCGGCTGCGCCAGGCAATGGAGAGGCTCGGCCCGGTCCTGTACGGCTGGTACGGGCAGTCCGAGGCGCTGCTGCTCACCGAGATGGGCCCGGCGGAGCACGGCATCACCGGACAGGGCGGCCAGATCACCGTCGGCCGGCCCGTACCCGGCGTGGACATCGAGATCCGCGACGAGGAAGGACGCCCCCTCCCGCCCGACACCAGCGGCGAGGTGTACGTCCGCTCCCGGGGCATGATGACCGGCTACTGGAAGAAGCCCGAGCTGACCGCGCAGGTCGTCCGCGACGGCTGGGTGCGCACCGGGGACGTCGGCTACCTGGACGAGGCCGGCTACCTCTTCCTGATGGACCGGGTCAAGGACGTGATCATCGTCGTGGGCGGCCACGTCTACCCCGGCGAACTCGAAGACCTGCTGCACACCCACCCGGACGTCGCGCACTGCGCGGTCTTCGGCGTGACCACCGCGGACCGGGTCGAGGAGGTGCACTGCGTCGTCGTCCCCACGCCGGGGCGCACGGTCGACCCCGAGGCGATCACCGAGTTCGTCGTGGCGCACAAGGGAGCCATGTACGCGCCGCGCGCCGTGCACCAGGCCGGCCGCATCCCCCTCACCTCCGTCGGCAAGCCCGACAAGAAGCGCCTCCAGGCCGACGTGCTGGGGCGGGGAGACGGCGTGCGGTAAAGACAGGGGGCGGGCAGAGCGCAGGGGCCGGGGGGCGGGGAGTGCCCAACCGTCATCGATTCCTCACACAATGCGAGACACGGCGTCACGAGCGTCGCGCACCATGGTGGCGACCCCTCCCGCCGTACGCTTTCGACGAGCGTCCGCTTCGCCAGCCGCTTCGGAGACCCCGCCCCATGACACGAGTGCTCCTGATCGAGGACGACCCGGCCGTACGCCAGGGCGTCGTCCTCGCGCTGCGCCGCCGAGGCCACGAGGTCGAGGCGGCCGCCAGCGGCGAGGCCGGGCTCCCCGCGCTGGAGCGCTTCCGGCCGGAGCTGGTGCTGCTGGACCTGATGCTGCCCGGCATGAGCGGCCTGGAGGTGTGCCGCCGCATCCGGGAGACACAGCAGATCCCGATCATCATCCTGTCCGCGCGCGGCGACGACATCGACATGGTCGTCGGGCTGGAGGCCGGCGCGGACGACTACGTGGTCAAGCCGGCGAGCGGTGAGGTGCTCCAGGCGCGGATGCGGGCGGTGCTGCGGCGCGTGGCGTCGCCGGGGGAGGGGGACGGGACCGGGGCCGACGCGCGGGAGCCAGGGCCGCCCGGCACCGCCGCCCCCTCCACTCAGACGTACGGGGCACTGACCGTGGACCGCTCCGCGCTGCTGGTCGCCAAGAACGGCAGGGAAGTCGTGCTGGCCCCCAGCGAACTGAAGCTGCTGCTCTTCCTGTCCGACTCGCCAGGCCGGGTCTTCAGCCGCCAGCAACTCCTCGAACAGGTCTGGGAGCACAGCTTCTACGGGGACGCGAGGCTGGTGGACGCGTGCGTGATGCGGCTCCGCGCCAAGATCGAGGACGACTCGCGGGCACCCGCGTACGTCCAGACGGTACGCGGGTTCGGCTACCGCTTCGGGCCCCTTTGAGCACCCGCGGGGAGGAGACGCCGCCGGACGGCCGTCCGGCACGCTCTGCACCGTCGCGCGGCCGGGAGCGGCTGGCCGCCGCGTACACCCGCTTCCGCGGGTTGCGCACCCGCCTCATCGTCGGGTTCCTCATCGTCTCGGCGCTCAGCGCGCTGATCACCGCGGCGCTCACCTTCCGGCAGGCCCGTACCGCGATACTGGCCCGCACCCAGAACACGGCCGTGCACGACCTGCGCGCCCAGCTGGAATCCCTCGGACCCGACCTGCCCTTCCCGCCCCGGCGCGAGGACCTGCAGAACCTCGTCGTGCAGCTCGACCGGGCCGGTGGCTCCCGCAACTGGCGCACCTACGCGCAGTACGAGGACGGCCCGGTCGTCCCGCGGCCGTGGCGCGGCGGCCGTGACGCGGTCACCGACGGCCTGCGCGCGTCGGTCCGCGACCACCACGCGCCCATCTTCCAGCGCGTGGACCGCGGGGGGAAACCCTGGCTGGCGATCGGCATGCCGGTGGACTTCACCGACGCGCGGGCTTCGGCGGCCGGGGGGCGCTCCTCCGAGGGCGGGCGGGGCGCGGCGCCGTCCGGCTCCGCGGCGCCGTCCTCCGCGCCCGGCAAGGGCAAGCCCTCCGGCCTCGTCGTCTACGCCGAGTTCAGCCTCGCCGACGAGAAGGCCGACGTCGACGCGCTGGTCACCGCCGCACAGGCGGGCGCGCTGCCCGCCCTCGCGCTGGCCGTCGTCCCCGCGCTGTTCGCCGCCCGCCGCGTACTGCTGCCCGTACGCCGGCTGCGCGAGGCCGCCGAACGCATCACCTCGGGAGAGCTGGACACCCGCTCCCCGGTGACCGGCCGGGACGAACTCGCCGACCTCACCGTCACCTTCAACGACATGGCCCGCGCCCTGGAGAAGGACGACGCCGAACTGCGTCGCATGGAGGCCAACGCCCGCCGCTTCGCCGCCGACGTCTCGCACGAGCTGCGCACCCCGCTGGCCGCGATGTCCGCCGTCACCGAGGTCCTCGACGAGGACGCCGCCCGGCTGGATACCGACACGGCCGACGCCGTACGCCTCATCAGCGGCGAGACCGCCAAACTCGCCCGCATGGTGGAAGACCTGATAGAGGTCTCGCGCTTCGACGCGGGCGCCGCCGACCTGCACCTCGACGAGATCGACGTCGCCGTCGCGCTGCGCAAGACGCTCCAACTGCGCGGCTGGCAGGACCAGGTCGACACCGAGCTGCCCGACGGCCTGCGGGCCCGCTTCGACCCGCGCCGCATCGACGTGGTCGTGGCCAACCTGGTCGGCAACGCGCTGCGGCACGGCGGTACGCCGGTACGGCTGACGGCGTACGCCGGAACGGGACGGTTGCGTATCGACGTCGCCGACCGGGGGCCCGGCATCGCCCCGGAGGCCCTGCCCCACGTGTTCGAGCGCTTCTACAAGGCCGACGCCGCCCGCGTACGCTCCGGCGGCAGCGGCCTGGGCCTGGCCATCGCGATGGAGAACGTACGGCTGCACGGGGGGACCCTGCGGGCGGCCAACGCGCCGGACGGGGGAGCGGTGTTCAGCGTGGACGTGCCGCTCGATCCGCTGGCGGGACCCGGACAGCCCGCACCAGCGCCCGCACCCGGCACCGATAATCCCGGCCCTGTCCCCGCCCCCGCCCCCGAGGACCACCCATGAGGAGCCCGACCCGGCCGACCCCGTCCGCGGCCCTGTACCTGATCCTCTTCACCGCCACGGCGGTTCTCCTCTTCCCCCTCCTCGCCGGCTGCGGCATCACACCGACCGGCTACGTACAGGCAGGCGCCCCCGCCCAGGGCGTCCCGCAACCGGGCAGCTCGACCTACACCGCCCGCATCTTCTTCCTCTCGCCCGTCGGCATCCACGCCGCCGCCCGCCCGGCCGACGGCCCGGTCGGCCCCCAGGAGGCCCTGGACCTACTGGTGAAGGGGCCGACCGCAGCCGAACGGGCGCGCGGACTGGTCAGCGCGCTGCCGCCGATGCCCGGCCGCCTCACCGCCGTCCCCGCGAGCGGCGCGGTGAGCGTCTTCCTTCCCGTACCGGTCTCCCGTATGGAGGCGACCGCCGTCCACCAGATCGCCTGCACCGCGGCCAACGCCGACCTCCCCGGCGGCCGCCCGGCCACCGAAGTGGACGTGCGCATGTACGAACCGGCGAGCCGGGACACCCCCTGGACGCTGCGCTGCTCCAGCAACGGAATCGCCTTGCCCACCGCCGTTCCCGGCTCCTCCGCACCGCCCGCTCCCACTCCCGCCCCGAACGGCTCCGGCGGCCCCGCGACGCGCTGACGGCACTCCCGTCCGGCGGCCCCAAGCAGTGCCTGACCAGGGGGCTTTGTCAGTGGTGGCCACTAAAATTGGCAGCAGTAAGGAAGCAGTCCCGGACTCGTCCAGGACCGCTACTTCGCCGTCCCAGGAGGTTGCCGATGGCCGTAGCCACACTGTCCACGAACCCCGCCGTACCGAAGCCGAGCAGGTACGGCAAGACCGCCACGCGACGGACGGTCCGCACCCCCGCGGTGGCCAGGCCCGTAGCGAAGAAGCCGCTGCCCGCCGGCCTCCCGCGCGAGTGGTACGAGGCCCACAACCGCCGCCTGAAGGCCATGCGCCTGGCGATAGCCCTGCTCGACGGCGGTGTCTACACCCCGGAGCGCGCCCGCAACCGCACCATCCGCTCCACCGCGGCCCGTATCGGAGTGCACCCGCCCTCCAATACGACCTGCCGCATGGTCCGTTCCCTGATCATTGAGAACGCCCGCTGAGGCGGCAGGCGCCGCACCGGCGCGCAACCACGGGTGACGACTCCAACCGCCCCTGACCGGCCTCCCGTCCCGACCTGACCTGATCGGCCCCTCCCGGCCACTACCCGGGAGGGGCCACTGGCGTGCCCGCACGCCGTCCAGCGCGCGGAAACGATTACCCGGCGGTGCTCGCACACGCCGACCGCGGCACCAGCCGAGCCGCCGAAGTCCCGACCCCGGTAGGCCGCCCGACCCACTCCCGCACCCCGGCACCGACCTCGTCTCTCGTCTCCCGGCCCCTCCCGTGCCCCTTGTGCCGGATCAGGTCCTCCTCGCGGTAACGCCGGCACCCTTGGTGCCACGTCAGAATCCCCGACATCCAGTTCTCCAGCTCCTTCACGTACCCGTCCAGCAAGGCGCGCGCCTCACCCGGCAAGGCGAAGTCGTCATAGAGCACCGGCAGTTCATTCGCCGCCACATGCTGGAACTCCCGCATACGGGACGTCATCAGGTCGTGGACGATCGCGAGCGCCGTCGGATAGTCGCAGCCGAAGAAGTTCTGCACCACGAGGATCCCGTTGTGCACCTCGCCCTCGTACTCGATCTCCTTCTGGTACGAGAACACGTCGTTGAGCAGCGTCGCGTAGTCGACGGCGGCGTTCTCCAGCGAACGCATCGGCCCACTGAGGTAAACCTCCTCCGGCACCCGCCGCCCATGCCCGATACGACTCAGGCTCATCGTCATGTCAGAACCGAACGTCGCCCGCCGCATCTCGATGTAGTCCACCGGATCGGGAATGTGATGCAGCGCCTGGTTCTCCAGTTCCCATATCCATCCGGCCGTCATCACCTCCACGCTGTCCCGGAACGTCTTCCGCGCCGCGGCATCCATCGACTCCGTCGTACGGACCCACAGATCCGCCAGCCCGCGCTCCATCGCGTTCGCCGGCTCCGGCGCGGCCTCACCGTCCTCCACGGGCATACACGCCGAAAGCCGCGCGGTGCACGCCTTCGCCCCGGCCAGGTCCCGCGTCGCCCCGAACACCGCCGGGTAGTAGTCGTCCCCGTACGTCCCCCACGTCAGCCACTGCGACCCGAGATCCAGCTCTTCCGGCGTCGCCTCGGGGTGCAGACCGGCGGCACACAACGGAAAGTCGTAGTCCGCCACTTTCTCGGCGCTCCAGACATCCGACAGCGGCACCCCCGCCTGCGGCCGCAACATCCCCATCTGCCGCGCCCACTCCACCGCGTTCACCCGCGCCCCGTCCAAGTGCGGGCTGAGCGTCGTCTTGAACGGCATGTAGAAGTCGGGCAGCTGCGAGGGCCCCACCCGCTGGAACGGCACATGCGTGGAATTCCGCACCCGCTTCGCCCCGGTGACCGCCACCGCCCTCCGCACGTCAACGGCCGAAGTCCCCACCCCGCCGAACGCAAACGGCGACCAGCCGCCCTTCTCAGCCGCCGCCCCACCCCCATTCATGTACCGACTGGACCGCATATGCCACTCGTGCCCACCCGACTGCCAGTCCTGCAAACCCTTGGCATAAGCCAGCACACTCGCGCACTCCGGCGGCATCAGCCCCTTCTCGGCGAAAAGCACCGGCAGCTCCGTCACCACCGTCTTCTCGAACTGCTGCACCCGCGAAGTGATCAGGTCGTTGACGGCGTCCGCCGCCTCCTGGGTCGTGCACCCGAGGAAGTTCTCCAGCACCAGCACCCCATTACTGAGCTCCCCCTCCTCCTCGGTCTCCCGCTGGTACGAGAACACGTCGTTCCGCAGATGCACCGCGTCCGCGAACGCGTCCTTGAGCACCCGCAACGGTCGCGACCCGGCAACCGAAGCCGGCACCTCGGCCCCCGCCGCGAACTCCACCAGCCCCGCCGACCACGGGGCGCCGCCGACCTTCCGTCGCATCTCGATGTACTCGACGGGATTCGGCAACCGCCCCGCGTTGATATTCGAAAGCTCCCACAGCGACTCGTTCAGCAGATGCTCGGTGCTCTCCCGGAACCGCGCCCGCCAGTCCGCCGACATCGAAGGCACCGTACGCGCCCACAGATCCGCCAATCCAGCCTCCACCGGATTGCTCGGCTCCGGCACCGCCGCCCCCGGATCCATCGGCATGAACAACGGCAGCCGGTCCAGGTACGCCTTCCCGCCCACCCGGTCCTGCGTCCGCTTGAACGCCTCCAGGAAATGGTCGTCGAAGAAGAACACCCACACATACCAGTCCGTCACCAGCGCCAGCACATCCGCCGAGCAATCCGGATGCGTATACGCGCACAACAACGCGTAATCATGTGCATCCAGATCCCCCTCCTCCCAAATCCCCGACCCCTCTAGCATCCCCATCCCCCGAGCCCACTCCTTGGAATGCCGCCGGGCCTCCTCCACATGCGCATTCAACCGAGCCGGATACGGCAGATAAAACCCCGGCAATTCAAACGGCTGCCCCACCACGACCTGCCTTTCGTCGTCTTGTCCCACGCGGTCCCACGACCGGCGCCCCAGGAAGCCGCCCCCGCCAACTCCCCCCACACGCCCGCCAGCGGCCACACCTCTACCCACCACCAGCCCCAGCTATCCCCCCTATTGACATTTCGCAAGGGTGTGTGGTTAGAGCGCGCACGACAAAGCCGTCGGCCGTGCCTTCCAGGAGGAAGGCACGGCCGACGGCTGGAGACCACTCGGGTGAACGGGCCGGGGAGCCCGGTTCGGCCTGTGGGTTTTAGATGTCGAAGTACAGCTCGAACTCGTGGGGGTGGGGGCGGAGCTGGATCGGGGCGATTTCGTGGGTGCGCTTGTAGTCGATCCAGGTCTCGATGAGGTCGGAGGTGAAGACGCCGCCCTGCTGGAGGTACTCGTTGTCGGCTTCCAGGGCGTCGAGGACGGCCGGGAGGGAGGTGGGGACCTGGGGGACGCCCGCGTGCTCTTCGGGGGCGAGCTCGTAGAGGTCCTTGTCGATCGGCTCGGCGGGCTCGATCTTGTTCTTGACGCCGTCCAGGCCCGCGAGGAGGAGGGCGGAGAAGGCCAGGTACGGGTTCGAGGACGGGTCCGGGGCGCGGAACTCGACGCGCTTGGCCTTCGGGTTGGAGCCGGTGATCGGGATGCGCATCGCGGCGGAGCGGTTGCGCTGCGAGTACACCAGGTTGACCGGGGCCTCGAAGCCGGGGACCAGGCGGTGGTAGGAGTTCACCGTGGGGTTGGTGAAGGCCAGGAGGGAGGGGGCGTGCTTGAGGATGCCGCCGATGTAGTAGCGGGCGGTGTCCGAGAGGCCCGCGTAGCCCTGCTCGTCGTAGAAGAGGGGCTCGCCGCCGGACCACAGGGACTGGTGGACGTGCATGCCGGAGCCGTTGTCACCGAAGATCGGCTTGGGCATGAAGGTGGCGGTCTTGCCGTTGCGCCAGGCGACGTTCTTCACGATGTACTTGAAGAGCATCAGGTCGTCGGCGGCGGCGAGGAGGGTGTTGAACTTGTAGTTGATCTCCGCCTGGCCGGCGGTGCCGACCTCGTGGTGCTGGCGCTCGACCTTCAGGCCGGCCGCGTCCAGCTCCAGGGAGATCTCGGCGCGCAGGTCGGCGAAGTGGTCGACCGGGGGAGCCGGGAAGTAGCCGCCCTTGTAGCGGACCTTGTAGCCGCGGTTGTTGACCTCGGAGCCGGTGTTCCAGGCGCCGGCCTCGGAGTCGATGTGGTAGAAGGACTGGTTCGCCGACGTCTCGAAACGGACGTTGTCGAAGACGTAGAACTCCGCCTCCGGGCCGAAGAACGCGGTGTCGGCGATGCCGGTGGAGGCGAGGTAGGCCTCGGCCTTCTTCGCCACGTTGCGCGGGTCACGGCTGTACTGCTCGCCGGTGATCGGGTCGTGGATGAAGAAGTTGACGTTGAGCGTCTTGTCGCGGCGGAACGGGTCCACGCGGGCGGTGGAGAGGTCGGCGCGCAGCGCCATGTCGGACTCGTGGATGGCCTGGAAGCCGCGGATCGAGGAGCCGTCGAAGGCGAGCTCCTCGGTCGGGTCGAACGCCTCCGCCGGAACCGTGAAGTGCTGCATCACACCGGGCAGGTCGCAGAACCGGACGTCGACGAACTTGACGTCCTCGTCCGCGATGAACTTCTTGGCCTCATCGGCGTTCTGGAACATCCAACTCCTCCTAGCCCGGTCACCGGAGGTCGGCGGACGCGGGGTTGCTACTCGGAGCGCACCATGTGCGGTGGCGCGCTTGCCCGACCATAGGCAGGCGGGATTTCCCAAGCATGACCCATTTGTTTCGCCGAGGTTAACCGCCGCGCGGCCCTTTTCGGGGAGTGATGCGCGGGGAAGGAGGCGGGCGGAATTGATCATTCCGGGAGGGGCGGGCGCGGGACGCGCGCGGTGCGGCGGGGTGGGGGACGTACGGCCGGGCCGCCGGGAGGGGCAGGCGCGCGGAGGGTGAGAGGGCTCTCACCGGTGCCCCGCGAAAGGGGGAACGTATGCGGTCGCAGTACCGTGGACGGGTGGACAACAGGCAAGCAATCGGATCGTGGATCTCCGGGCCCCGCGCGGCAGCCGAGGACATGGGTGTCGAGTTCGGCTACCGCGGGCAGCGGCTCGGGCTCCCCGAGGAGGGGCCGGGCTCGATCGCGCGTCCCGGCCGGCGCTTCGCCGCCCTCTTCGTCGACTGGGCGCTGTGCATGCTCGTGGCGTACGGGCTGCTCGGCGACGGCAAGGCCAACGCGACCAGCAACTGGGCGCTGGCCGTCTTCGCCGTACTGAGCCTGCTGACGGTGGGCACGGTCGGCTTCACGCCGGGCAAGCGGCTGCTGGGCCTGCGGGTCGTCGCCGAGGACGGCGGGCGGCTGCCGCTGTGGCGCGTCGCCCTGCGGACGGTCCTGCTGGTCATCATCATTCCGGCGGTGATCTGGGACCGCGACGGCCGCGGCCTCCACGACCGCCTGGCCCGCGCCGTACAGGTGCGTATCTGAGCCGCGGGAGCGGGAGGGCGGCGTCAGCCGCGCCCCGGCGCAGCGGAACGGACAGCTGAAAAACCGGAGGGGCCCGGGACCGACAAGGTCCCGGGCCCCTCCGCCGTCGTGGTGCGGCGCGCCGAGGGTCAGCGCATCTTGCCGCCGCCGCCCTTCGGCATCCGCATGCCCTTGGGCATGGGGCCCTTCGGGACCGGCATGTTGCTCATCAGGTCGCCGAGCGCGCGCAGGCGGTCGTTCACGGCGGTCACCTGGGGGCCGGGCAGGGTGCGCGGCAGCTTCAGCAGGGTCGTACGGATCTTCTTCAGCGGGACCTGGCCCTCGCCCTCGCCGACCACGTAGTCGTGGACCGGGGCGTCGGCGATGATGCGGGCCATCCGCTTCTTCTCGGAGGCCAGCAGGGCGCGTACGCGGTTCGGGTTGCCCTCGCCGACGAGGACGATGCCCGCCTTGCCGACGGCGCGGTGCACGACGTCCTGCTGGCGGTTCATCGCCACGGCGGGGGTGACCGTCCAGCCGCGGCCGACGTTGTCCAGTACGGCGGCCGCCGCGCCGGGCTGGCCCTCCATCTGTCCGAAGGCGGCCCGCTCGGCGCGCCGGCCGAAGACGATCGCCATCGCGAGGAAGGCCAGCACGAAGCCCAGGATGCCCGCGTAGACGGGGTGGCCGATCAGGAAGCCGAGGGCGAGGAGAACGCCGAATACGACGATGCCCACGCCGGCGACGACAAGACCGACCTTGGGGTCGACCCGACGGGTCATCTTGTAGGTCTGGGCGATCTGCTTCAGTCGCCCGGTGTTCGCAGCGCCGTCAGCGCTGTCTGCTTTTGCCTTCCTCGCCATGAGGCGCAGTTTACGTGTCGCTCGGACCCTCGGTCGCCACGGCCTCCAGTACGTGTTCGGCCTCCCGCCGGTCCATGGCGCGGCGCCGGTCCTCCAGCACCGCTGTCCAGGCGTTCCGGCGGGCGGTGCGCTGCCCGCCGCGCATCAGCAGTGACTCCACTGCGCGCAGGGCATCGGTGACCGACGGGAGGGGGAGTGCGGCGGTGGCGCGAGCGGGCGCGGCCTGCATGACGGGGTTCCCCTTCTGGAGGAAGGATGGATGCGGTGTGTGAAGCCATCGTTACGGATCGGTGTTACCAACTGATGACCGAGCGGTCAAACACCGATGAAACCTTGACGCGGCCCGCACCGCCCCTGCCTGGGGAGGTACGGGCCGCGTCATGACACTCTGTGCCACGTTTCACATTCCGGTCCATGGGCCGAACGGGCCTCGTCCGGGTCAGACGGCCTGGGCCGACTCCTCGACCTGGCGGCGCTCGACCGCCTGCTGGTACAGCCGGCCGGCGCGGTAGGAGGAGCGGACCAGCGGGCCGGACATGACGCCGGCGTAGCCGATCTCCTCGGCCTCCTCCTTGAGCTCCACGAACTCGGCGGGCTTGACCCAGCGCTCGATGGGGTGGTGGCGGACCGACGGGCGCAGGTACTGCGTGATCGTGATCAGCTCACAGCCCGCGTCGTGCAGGTCCTGGAGCGCCTGGCTGATCTCCGCGCGCTCCTCGCCCATGCCCAGGATCAGGTTGGACTTGGTGACCAGGCCGGCCTCGCGGGCCTTGGTGATGACCTCCAGCGACCGCTCGTAGCGGAAGCCGGGGCGGATGCGCTTGAAGATCCGCGGCACCGTCTCGACGTTGTGCGCGAGCACCTCGGGGCGCGAGGAGAAGACCTCGGCGAGCTGCTCGGGGACCGCGTTGAAGTCGGGAATGAGCAGTTCGACGCCGGTGTCGGGCATCGCGGCGTGGATCTGGCGGACGGTCTCCGCGTAGAGCCAGGCCCCGCCGTCGTCCAGGTCGTCGCGCGCGACGCCGGTGATCGTGGCGTACTTCAGCCCCATCGTCCGGACGGATTCGGCCACCCGGCGCGGCTCGTCGCGGTCCAGCTCCTGCGGCTTGCCCGTGTCGATCTGGCAGAAGTCGCAGCGGCGGGTGCACTGGTCACCACCGATGAGGAAGGTCGCCTCGCGGTCCTCCCAGCATTCGTAGATGTTGGGACAGCCCGCCTCCTGGCAGACCGTGTGCAGGCCCTCTTTCTTGACCAGGCCCTGCAGGTGGTTGTACTCGGGACCCATTTTCGCCCGGGTCTTGATCCACTCGGGCTTGCGCTCGATGGGGGTCTGGCTGTTCCGGACCTCCAGGCGCAGCATCTTGCGTCCGTCGGGTGCGACAGCGGACACGTCCGGCTCCCTACGACTTCGTTTCTTCGGCGTACACCAGGGTACGCCCGTCAATTCGCACGTCTTTACGTGCAGGCCAACCCCGTATGGCAGGGGCGCATTCCTCGCACCCGGTTCCGGCGGTGCGAGGACCCGCTAGACCGCCCTGGGGAGCAGCTCGGCGTGCGCCAGTACGTCGCGCAGGTGCTTCTCCACGACGGGCACGACGTCGGCGATGGTGACGTCCCGGCCCAGCTCGTTCGCGAGGGAGGTCACGCCGGCGTCCCGGATGCCGCACGGCACGATCTTGTCGAACGAGGTGTTGTCCGGGTTCACGTTGATCGCGAAGCCGTGCATGGTGACGCCCTTGGCGACGCGGATGCCGATCGCGGCCAGCTTGCGGTCCTCGCGGCGCTGGCCGGCGTTGGACGGGGCGTACTCGGGGCCGTTCAGCCGCGCGTCGAACTCCTCGTCCGCCGTGCGCGGGTCGAAGTCGAGGGAGAGGCCGCCCAGGGACGGGCGGTCCGCGACCGGGTCACCCAGCACCCAGACGCCGCTGCGGCCCTCGACCCGGGTGGTCTCCACGCCGAACTCGGTGCAGGTGCGGATGATGGCCTCTTCGAGACGCCGTACGTGCGCGACGACGTCGACCGGGCGCGGGAGCTTCTGGATGGGGTAGCCGACCAGCTGGCCGGGGCCGTGCCAGGTGATCTTGCCGCCGCGGTCGACGTCGATGACCGGGGTGCCGTCCAAGGGGCGCTCGCTGTCGTCCGTGCGCCGGCCCGCCGTATAGACGGGCGGGTGCTCCAGCAGCAGGCAGGTGTCCGGGATCTCGTCGGCGAACCGGGCGGCGTGCACCCTGCGCTGTTCCTGCCACGCCGTCTCGTACTCGACGGCGTCGGCGCCGAAGCCCAACTGGACAAAGCGCAGCCCCTCGGGTGCGGGGGTGTCCCCCCGAGAGATCGCAGTCACGGCAGCTCCTCTTCGAACTTTTGTTGAGTCCTTTGCGCCCACGCCAACTGTACGGCGGGGGCGGGCGGCCCCCGCAGGCGCCCGGCGCGTGGTCCCGGTACGCGGGCGCACGTAAGTGATCCGAGAGCCCCGGAGGCGCTCCTGGGGCCGCCGGTGCGGGCTCGGGGCGGGAACTCCCGGAGAACCGTGGAGGACAGTGCGAGCCCTGCTCACACGATCGGATGAACGCGTGGCGAAGGCGACGAGAAAGCCGTCGCGGGCCGTTACATTCACGCCGTTCCACGAGGGCAGGGAGCAGCGCCGGACAGGGTCAGCCGAACCCGGGCAGCTCAGCCCGGAAGGCAGGAGACCGGTAAAGCTGATGACGGAACGACCCCCACAGCGCACGCCCAACCGACAGCTCGCCGCGCTCATCGCGGAGGCGGGATTCTCCAATGCCGGGCTGGCCCGGCGAGTCGATCAGCTGGGACTGGAGCACGGTCTTGACCTCCGGTACGACAAGACGTCGGTCACGCGCTGGTTGCGCGGACAGCAGCCCAGAGGCACCACGCCCGCACTGATCGCCGAGGTCTTCACCCGCAGACTCGGGCGGCGGCTGTCGGCACAGGACCTCGGCCTGGACGCCTGCGCGCCGGTGTACGCCGGGCTGGAGTTCGCGTCCACGCCGAGCGAGGCGGTGGACATCGTCAGCGGTCTGTGGCGCAAGGACTCCGGCAGCCACGCGGAGCTGCGCAAGATCGCCTTCACCCCGGCCGGGCTGGTGGTGCCCAGCCGCGACTGGCTGATCGGCCGGGCCGACGAGCGGGTCGCGCACGGCGAGGCGGCGGAGGCCGCGGCCCGGCTGCCCGCGCCGGGCCGGATGCAGGTGTCGGTGCCCCGGCAGCGGCAGATGGAGCGCCCCGGTCACCAGGACCGCGCGGGGCGCACGGACCGCGCCGAGCGCCCGGAGCGCGCGGAACGCTCCGACCGGTCGCCGGGCTACCGGGTGTCCGCCGGTGACATCAAGGCGCTCAGGTCGGTCGGCGAACTGTTCCGCGCGCTGGACCACGCCTACGGCGGCGGGCACGCGCGCCAGGCCCTGGTGCGCTACCTGGAGCACGAGGTCGAGCCGATGCTCCGCGGCACCTACGGGGAGGCGGCCGGACGGCGGCTCTTCGCGGCGGCCGCCGACCTGACGCGGCTGGCCGGCTGGACGTCGTACGACATCGCCGCGCACGGCCTGGCCCAGCGCTACTTCGTCCAGGCGCTGCGGCTGGCGCAGGCGGCGGGCGACCGCGCGTACGGCTCGTACGTCCTGGTGACCATGAGCCGGCAGGCCGTCTACCTGGGGCACGGCCGGGAGGCCGTACAGCTGGCGCGGGTGGCCCAGCAGGGGGTCGGCAGCAACGCGCCCCCCGTGGTGCAGGCGCTCCTGCACTCGGCGGAGGCGCGCGGGCACGGCGTACTGACCGAGGTACGGGCGTGCACGGCCTCGCTGGCGCGGGCGGAACGGGCGCTGGAGACGGCGCGTCCCGGGGACGACACGCCGTACTGGGCGCGCTTCTTCGACGAGGCACAGCTCGCCGACGAACTGGCGCACTGCCACCGCGACCTCCAGCAGTTCAGGGCCGCGGCGCAGCACGCGGAACGCTCGCTGCAACTGCGCGGCGCCGGCTTCGCGCGCAGCCGCCTGTTCTGCCGGGTGGTGCTGGCGACGGCGCGGCTCGGCCTGGGCGAGCTGGAGCAGGCGTGCGCGCTGGGCGCGGAGGCGGCGCTCCAGGCGTCCGAGATGCGGTCGGTGCGCGCGCATGAGTACGTGCGCGAGTTCGAACGCCGGCTGGAGCCGTACCGGGACGCGGCCGCGGTACGCGGGTACCGGGACCGGGTGGCGGCGATGAAGGGCTGACGGGCGGGGACCGGCAGGGGCCGGCGGGGCGGGGCGCGGTGGCGGCTCCGCCCCGCCGGCGCGTCAGGCGGCGGCGGACAGTTCGCAGGGTTCGTGGAACGGGGGCAGCTGGAGGTCGGCGAGCGCGGCGCGGGCGGCCCGGCGGCCGGAGCGCAGCGCGCCCTGGACGGTGCCGGTGTCCCGGTGGTCGCCGCACACGTACAGGCCGGCCAGCAGCCGGACGGACCGCTGCGGATCGTGCGGTACGGGCATGGCCGGGACCGCTTCCGGGTCGTGGTGGACGGCCAGCAGCTCCCAGGCGTCGGTGGACGTCCCGTAGATCCGGTCGAGCTGGGGCCGCACGGACTTGTCCAGCGCGCCGGCGGGCAGCGTCGCGGGCGTGCCCAGCACGGTGGTGGTGACCAGGGCGCGGCCCGCCGGGGCGCGCGAGGGGTCGGTCTCGCTGGCCACGAAGGTGTGCGCGACCGGGCCCGCGGTGGGCAGGATCAGCGTCGGCTCGCGGAGCGGGGGACTGTCAGTGGTGTGGTGCACGATGGTCACCGGGTGGAAATCGGGGACCCGCAACCCCGGGAGCAGCTCTGCCGCATCGCGCGCGCCGGTGGCCACGAGCACGGCACGGCAGGGCAGTTCACCGTGGTCGGCGGTGCCGACGCTGGTGGTCGAGACGGAGACGGCGCGTACGGAGGTGCGCACGGTGCCGGGGGGAAGGGAGGCGGCGAGGAGTTCGGGGAGGGCCGCGGCTCCGCCGGCGGGCAGGCACAGGCGGCCCCGGGCGAAGGAGCGCAGGGCCAGGGCGGCGTTGCGGCTGGAGCCGGTGAGCCGCGGGTCGCAGAGCAGGGCGGTCAGCAGGGGGCGGAGGAACCCGTCGGGGACGTACGGGGGAAAGACGGGGCGGGCGGTCAGCGCCTCGGCCGTGGGGCGGTCCGCGCGGCGCTCGGCGCGCGACAGGGCGCGCGCGGCCGAAAGTGCGCCCCTCGTGCTCCGGGGGGCGCCGATGCGCAGCGCCCGCTGGCCGTTGTGGACACAGAGCCCGGGGGAGAAGTGACGCAGGACCAGGCCGGTGAGACCGGGGGTGGAGCGGAGTTCGGGAAACGAGGTGACGAGTAGTTGGCCGGTGCGGTCCAGCCGGAAGCCGTCCAGGTGATCGGTGGTGGTCCGGCCGCCGGCGCGCGGGGCGGCCTCCAGCACGGTGACCGTGGCTCCCGCGCTGGTCAGATGGTGGGCGGCGGCGAGACCGGCGAGGCCGGCCCCGACGATGACGACGTCCACGGTCGATGCGGTGCGCAGCACGTGCCCTCCCGAGGTCGGTCCCGGTGCCGGCGCTACTGGGGCTTCTGCCCCGCTCCGGCGCGCGGGATGCCGAGTTCGTGAGGTTGGAACCCTAAGAACCGGGGCGGTGGGGGCGCGATCGCGCGTAGACAGCGCACGGGCGCACGAAGCGGCACGGAGTGCCGCGGGGAGACGTACGTGGGCGGTACGGGGACGGTACGTGGGCGGTACGGAACCGCTGCCGCCCACGGCGAGTGGCGCCCAACCGGCCGGCACCGCCCAACCGCCCCGCGCCGTCTACCCCGTCAGCGCCGCCCGGATCGCCTCGTCCACCGTGGGGTGGGCGAACGTGAAGCCCGTGTCCAGGAGGCGTTGGGGGATGACGCGCTGGCTGGCGAGGACGTTGTCGGCGAATTCGCCCAGGGCCAGGCGGAGGGCCGCCGCGGGGACGGGGAACGGTGTGGGGCGGCGCAGGACGCGGCCCATGGCTGCCGTGACCTCGCGGTTGGTGAGCGGTTCGGGGGCGGTGAGGTTGACCGGTCCGGTGAGGCCGTCCGTGGCGACGAGGTGCCGGAGGGCGGCGATGTGGTCGTGCAGGGAGATGAAGCTCCAGTACTGGCGGCCGTCCCCCAGCCGGCCGCCGAGGCCGAGCTTGAAGAGGGGGAACAGCCGCCCCCAGGCGCCGCCCTGGCGTCCCACGACCAGCCCGGTGCGCGCGAAGACCGTACGGATACCGGCTTCGACGGCCGGTGCGGCGGCCTCCTCCCACTCCACGCAGAGGCGGGCCAGGAAGTCGTCGCCGGGCGGCGCCGACTCGTCCGTACGCCGGTCGCCGGTGTCGCCGTAGTAGCCGATCGCGCTGCCGCACACGAAGGCCCGCGGCGGGGTGTCCAGGGAGGCGATGGCCTCGGCGAGCGCCGCCGTGCCGAGGACGCGGCTGTCCCTGATCTCGCGCTTGTACGCGTCGGTCCAGCGGTGGTCGCCGACTCCCGCGCCCGCGAGGTGCACGACGGCGTCGCAGCCGGCGAGCCCGGCGGTGTCCACCGTCTGGCGTTTCGGATCCCAGCGCACCTCGTCGGCGGCGCGCGGCGCGTGCCGGACGAGGCGGACGACGTCGTGGCCGCCCCCGGCGTCCGGTGGTGTCTCCCGCAGGGAGCGGACGAGTGCCGTACCGATGAGACCGGCCGAGCCGGTGATCGCGATCCGCATGGCAGCCATACTGCCCCCGAAGGCACGCACATGACACAGTGGCACGCATGTCCGATTCGTTCGTCCGCTCCGCCGTGCTCGCCGACGAGGAGGCACTCGCGGTCCTGGACCGCCGTACGTGGTCGGTCCTGCACGCGGTGACACCCCGTCCGAAGCCCCCGTACGAGCGGTTCTTCGACGACCGGCACCGCCCCGAGGACCTGCTCGTGGCGGAGGTCGCCGGCCGGGTCGCGGGCTACGTACGGGTGGTACCGCCGACTCCGCTGCCGTGCAACGCCCACGTACGCCAGATCCGGGGGCTGGCCGTGGACACCTGGGCGCGCGGCCGGGGCGTGGCCAGGACGCTGCTGGACGCGGCCTGCGCGCGTGCGCTGGACGAGGGGGCCCGCCGGATCACCCTGTGCGTCCTCGGGCACAACGCCCCGGCGCGCGGGCTCTACGAGTCGGCGGGCTTCGAGGTGGAGGGCGTGCTGCCCGGGGAGTTCCTGCTGGAGGGCGCGTACGTGGACGACGTGATGATGGGGAAGGCGCTGGTCTGAGGGGCGGTGGCGCTCAGACGCCGAAGCGGTCCCACAGGCGGGGGAAGCGGTCCGCCAGCGCCCGGTCGTCGTCGAGATCGAGGTAGGTGCCGAGCGGTTCGGACGGCTGGGGCGGCAGGCCGAGGTCCGGCATCTCGGCGCCGGTGAGCTGCTCGTACGCCTCGTCGGCCGCGTAGCCCAGCTCCTCCGCGTCGCCGTCGACCTCGTCGTCGAACGCGTCCAGCAGTTCGGCGAGGTTGTCCGGGTCGTGCAGCGCGCCCTCGAAGACCTCCCGGCCCTGGCCGATCAGCCAGCAGCGGAAGTAGTCGAAGGCGTCGTCGCTCGCGCCGCCCAGCAGAAGGGCGGCCGCGGCCCACAGGTCCCAGTTGTACGCGCGGTTGTAGCGGGACTCGAAGTACCGGGCAAAGTCCGCCACGGAGTCCGGGTCGAGCGCCACCAGCCGCTCGACCAGTGCGTCCGCCTGCTCTTCGGGGTCGCCCTCGGCGGCCTCGCGGGAGCCGTCGATCAGCTCCCAGAACTCCGTCTCGTCCATCACGGGTACAGCATCGTTCCTGTCGGGCGGCATCGCACGTGGACTACCCCAGATGCGACGGTGTCGTTATGCACGCACATTCCTTCGGGTAATGCGGACACAAGGTGTCGGCTTTCCACGCGAGGGTCATGTCATGCGTGAAGGGAAGCGAATCATGACCGAGGCGAAGGACACACCGCGGCCGCTGGCCGGCAAGGTCGCGCTGGTCGCCGGCGCCACCAGGGGCGCGGGCCGGGCGATGGCGGTGGAACTGGGCCGGGCCGGTGCCACGGTCTATGCCACCGGCCGTACGACCCGAGGGCACGTGAGCGAGGTCGGCCGGGCGACGGAGACGATCGAGGGGACCGCCGAACTGGTGACGGCGGCGGGGGGCGCCGGCATCGCGGTGCCGACGGACCATCTGGACCCGGACGCGGTGCGGGCGCTGACCGGCCGCATCGACCGCGAGCAGGGGCGGCTGGACGTCCTCGTCAACGACCTGTGGGGCGGGGACGCGCAGGTCGAGTGGGGGAAGAAGATGTGGGAGCACGACCTTGGGAAGGGGTTGCGCGTCCTGCGGCTGGGGGTGGAGAGCCACATCGTCACCAGCAGTTTCGCGCTGCCCTTGCTGGTCCGCCGGCCCGGCGGGCTGGTGGTGGAGGTGACGGACGGTACGGAGGAGTACAACCGGCGCTACCGGGAGCCCTTCTACTACGACCTGGCCAAGAGCGCGCCCATCAGGATGGCGAAGGGGCTCGCCGAGGAGCTGTCGGAGTACGGGTGCACGGCGGTGTGCGTGACGCCGGGCTGGCTGCGGTCGGAAGCCATGCTGGACACGTACTTCAAGGTCACCGAGGAGAACTGGCGGGCGGGCTGCGAGCAGAACCCGCACTTCGCCATCTCGGAGACGCCCGTGTACGTCGGCCGGGCGGTGGCGGCGCTGGCCGCCGACCCGGACGTCGCGCGCTTCAACGGGCAGGCGCTCTCCAGCGGCGGGCTGGCGAAGGAGTACGGCTTCACGGACGTGGACGGTTCGGCGCCGGACGCCTGGCGCTACCTCACCGAGGTCGAGCAGGAGGGCAAGCCGGCGGACACGACCGGGTACCGGTAGGCGGCCCGGCGGATCAGTGGCCGGCCGGCTCCCCGTACGCCTGGTGCATACGCGCTGCCGTGGCGGCGAAACGCTCCCGCAACTCGGAAGGCGCCAGCACCTCCGCCTCGGGGCCGAGGCCGAGCAACTGGGCGTAGGCGACGTCCAGGGACTCGACGGGCAGGGTGACGGTGGTCCGGCCCTGCTCGTCGGGTTCGCCCGCCGCGGCCAGGGCCTCTTCGGCGCCGGCGCGGTCGGTGACGTGCCGCAGCTGCCGGGTGCCCGCCGCCGTCAGCCGTACGACCACCTCGTCCCGCAGGATCGAGCGGGCGAACCGGGCGGCCCGCTCCGCCCAGAAGGCGGGCAGGTCGAAGTCCGGGACGCGGGTGAAGTGGTCGTCGAGGAGGGTGACGGACGCGAAGCGGTCGACGCGGTAGACGCGCATGTCCTCGCCGGCCCGCGCCGCGAGGTACCAGACGCCCGCCTTGAGCACCAGGCCGTACGGCTCCAACTCCCGCTCCACCTCGGTGTCCTTGCGGCGGTAGCGGGTGGTGATGCGCCGGTCGTCCCGGACCGCGTCCGCGACGGCGGGCAGCAGGCCGGGGGTGGCCGGTTCCCGGTACCAGGCGGGGGCGTCGAGGTGGAAGCGCCGGGCGGCGCCGTCCGCGGCGTCCCGCAGCTCGGGCAGCAGCGCGGCGGAGACCTTCAGCCGGGCGGCGGAGGCGGCGTCGGCGAGGCCCATGTCGCGCAGCGCGGCGGGCACGCCGGACAGGAACAGGGCCTCCGCCTCGCTGCGGCCGAGGCCGGTCAGCCGGGTGCGGTAGCCGCCGATGAGACGGTAGCCGCCGGCCCGGCCGCGGTCCGCGTAGACGGGCACCCCGGCCTCGGAGAGGGAGAGGACGTCGCGGGAGACGGTGCGTTCCGACACCTCCAGCTCCCGCGCCAGTTCGGCGCCGGTCATCGAGGCGCGTGACTGGAGCAGCAGCACCATTTTGATCAGCCGGGCAGCGCGCATGCCTGCATCATGCCGCCCTGGAAGCCGTTCCGGGCGCTGCCCCGATGAAGATCCCGTGCGGAGACCCCGGGCGCGGTTGAGGTGGTCTCCGCACGGGAGCGGGGGGCGCCGGACCGCGGTCCGGCGCGGGGTACGGACGCGGCGGTCGGCCCGCCGCGTCCGCTCGTGGCCCTACAGGCCGTACCGGTGGCCTACAGGCCGTACCGCTCCTTGGCCTCCTTGACCGTCTCCGCCTTCACGTCGCCGCGGCGGGCCAGCGCGGCCAGCGCCTGCACCACGACCGACTGGGCGTCGACGCCGAAGTGGCGGCGGGCGGCCTCGCGGGTGTCGGAGAGGCCGAAGCCGTCGGTGCCGACGGAGGTCCAGTCCTGCTCGACCCACGGGGCGATCTGGTCGGGCACGGCGCGCATCCAGTCGCTGACCGCGACGACCGGGCCGGGGGCACCGGCCAGCGCACGGGTCACGTACGGGACGCGGTCCTCGCCCTCCAGGCGGGCGGCGTCGCACTCCAGCGCGTCGCGGCGCAGCTCCGTCCAGGACGGCGCCGACCAGATGTCCGCCGCCACGCCCCAGTCGCGGGCCAGGATCTCCTGGGCCTCCAGGATCCAGTGGATGGCGGTGCCGGAGGCCAGCAGCTGGAGGCGGGGCGCGTCGGCAGCTGCGGGCTCGGCCTCCTTGAAGCGGTAGAGGCCCTTGAGGATGCCCTCCTCGACGCCCTCCGGCATGGCGGGCTGCACCTTGGTCTCGTTGTAGACCGTCAGGTAGTAGAAGACGTCCTCCGCCTCCGGGCCGTACATCCGGCGCAGGCCCTCCTTGACGATCACCGCGACCTCGTAGGCGAACGCCGGGTCGTAGGAGAGCGCCGCCGGGTTGGTGGAGGCGATCAGGTGCGAGTGGCCGTCCGCGTGCTGGAGGCCCTCGCCGGTCATCGTCGTACGGCCGGCGGTGGCGCCGATGACGAAGCCGCGGCCCAACTGGTCGGCGAGCGCCCAGAACTGGTCGGCGGTGCGCTGCCAGCCGAACATCGAGTAGAAGATGTAGAACGGGATCATCGGCTCGCCGTGGGTGGCGTACGAGGTCGCCGCCGCGGTGAAGTCGGCCAGCGAACCGGCCTCCGTGATGCCCTCGTTGAGGATTTGGCCGTCCTTGGCTTCCTTGTAGTACAGGAGCTGGTCGCGGTCGACCGGGTCGTAGGTCTGGCCGACGGGGGAGTAGAGCCCGGCGGACGGGAACAGCGACTCCATGCCGAAGGTGCGGGCCTCGTCGGGTACGACCGGCACCCAGCGCTTGCCGGTCTCCTTGTCCCGCATCAGGTCCTTGACCAGCCGGACGAACGCCATGGTGGTGGCGATCTCCTGCGAGCCCGAGCCCTTCTTCAGGGCGTCGAACGCCTTGTCGGCGGGCATCGGCAGCGGCTTGGCGACGACCTTGCGGGCCGGGGCCGGGCCGCCGAGGGCGGCGCGCCGCTGACGCAGGTACTCCATCTCCGGGGAGTTCTCGTCCGGGCGGGCGTAGGGCACCACGTCCGCGTCCAAGGCGCTGTCCGGGATCGGCAGCTCCAGGAGGTCGCGCATGGCGCGGAACTGCTCGCCGGTGAGCTTCTTCATCTGGTGGTTGGCGTTACGGGACTCGAAACCCTCGCCGAGGGTGTAGCCCTTGACGGTCTGCGCCAGGATGACGGTCGGCGCGCCCTTGTGCTCGACGGCGGCCTTGTACGCGGCGTACACCTTGCGCGGCTCGTGGCCGGCGCGGGAGGTCTGGAACAGCTCCAGCAGCTTGGCGTCCGACAGGCCCTGGGCGATCCGGTCCAGCGACGGGTCCGAGCCGAAGAAGTGCTCGCGCAGGTAGGCGGCGTCGCGGGTGGCGTACGTCTGGAACTGCGCGTCCGGGGTCTCGCGCAGGCGCCGCAGCAGGGCGCCGTCGGTGTCCTGGGCGAAGATCTCGTCCCAGGCCTGGCCCCACAGGGACTTGATGACGTTCCAGCCGGCGGCGCGGAACTGGGCCTCCAGCTCCTGCACGATCTTGAAGTTGGGGCGGACCGGACCGTCCAGGCGCTGGAGGTTGCAGTTGATGACGAAGGTCAGGTTGTCCAGGCCCTCGCGGCCGGCCAGCGCCAGGGCGGCGGTCGACTCGGGCTCGTCCATCTCGCCGTCACCGAGGAACGCCCACACGTGGGAGTCCGAGGTGTCCTTGATGCCGCGGTGCTCCAGGTAGCGGTTGAAGCGCGCCTGGTAGATCGCGGAGAGCGGGCCCAGGCCCATGGAGACGGTGGGGAACTCCCACAGCCAGGGCAGGCGCCGCGGGTGCGGGTAGGAGGGCAGGCCGTCGCCGGCCGCCTCCTGGCGGAAGCGGTCGAGCTGGTCCTCGGTGAGGCGGCCTTCGAGGAAGGCGCGGGCGTAGATGCCGGGGGAGGCGTGGCCCTGGATGTAGAGCTGGTCGCCACTCCCGTCGGCTTCCTTGCCGCGGAAGAAGTGCTGGAAGCCGGTCTCGTAGAGCCAGGCCGCCGAGGCGAAGGTGGCGATGTGGCCGCCGAGGCCGAGGCGGGAGCCGCGGGTGACCATGGCGGCCGCGTTCCAGCGGTTCCACGCCGTGATCCGGGCCTCCATCGCCTCGTCGCCCGGGAACTCGGGCTCGGCGGCGGTCGGGATGGTGTTGACGTAGTCGGTTTCGAGCGGCGCGAGGCCCGGGTCGCCGGTGTGCTCCACGGCGCGGCGCATCAGGTAGGCGGCGCGGTGCTGCCCTGCCGCCTTGGTGACGGCGTCCAGGGACTCGCGCCACTCGGCCGTCTCCTCCGGGTCGCGGTCCGGGACCTGGTCGAGCTGGCTGTACGGCTGGCGTACGGGATCGGGCATGGGTGGCCCCTTTCCGGACGGAGGAGGGAGGTGCGATGAGTGCTTGGCAGGCAGGGGTGTCGCGCCCCGGGTACGACGATACGCCTCTGATCGATGATCGATCAACGCAAGTTGAAGGAAAAACCGCAGGTCGGCACGGGGTGCCAGCCTTATAGGCACGGGGTGCCAGGCCGGCTCTGTCTCCGAATCGAAGGGGGAAGCGGCCCCGGACCCGCGCCTCAGACCCGGGGCGCGCAGCTCAGCACGTGCGTCTTCAGCAGCTCGCCGATCCTCGGGTCACGCCGCCGGAAGGCGTCCACGATCTCCTGGTGGTCCCGCGCGTGCGACCGCGGCTCCGGGCTGAACCAGCGGATCGACAGCGTCGTCCACACCTCGACGCCCAGCGACTCCCAGGTGTGCAGCAGGACGGCGTTGCGGGCCGCGCGCACGATCTCGCGGTGGAAGGCCACCGTGTGCCGCACCTGCGCCTCGCCGTCCCCGTGCCGGTCCGCCTCGCACAGCGCCGCCACCTCGCGGTCCAGCGCCGCGGTGTCCTCGGCCAGCCGCCCGGCGGCCAGCTCGGCGGCCACCTGCTCCAGCCCGGCCCGTACCGGGTAGCTCTCCTTGAGGTCGTCCGCGGTCAGGTTCCGTACGCGTACGCCCTTGTTCGGGGCCGACTCGATCAGCTGGAGGGACTCCAGCTCGCGCAGTGCCTCCCGTACGGGCGTCTGGCTGACCTCCAGCTCGACCGCGATCCGCCGCTCCACGATCCGCTCGCCGGGCTGCCAGCGGCCGCTGACGATCCCTTCGAGGATGTGCTCGCGGATCTGCTCGCGGAGCGAATGGACGACGGGCGGGGTCATGACGTGCTCCTTCAGAGCGTACGGAGGGCGACGGCACGGTACCGGAACTTGGGCCGGCCGGTGCGGGCGACGCGGAAGGGCCATTATCCGCGCAACGAAAACGGGTCGGCCCCGGCTCGTACGAACTTGTACGAACCGGGGCCGACCCTGCACACCTACGGGGTGGCTACCGCGCTCAGAGACCGATCTCGGTCTCGAACTCGCCGGCCTCCAGGATCTGCTTGACCGTCGTCAGGTAACGGGCCGCGTCGGCGCCGTCCACCAGGCGGTGGTCGTAGGAGAGAGCCAGGTAGGTCATGTGGCGCACGGCGATGGTCTCGCCCAGCTCCGGGTGGTCCACGACCACCGGGCGCTTGACGGTGGCGCCGATGCCCAGGATGCCGACCTGGTTCGGCGGCACGATGACCGTGTCGAACAGCGCACCGCGCGAGCCGGTGTTGCTGATCGTGAAGGTCGCGCCCGACATGTCGTCCGGGCTGATCTTGTTGGTGCGGACCTTGCCGGCCAGCTCCGCGGTCTTGCGGGCGATGCCGGCGATGTTCAGGTCGCCCGCACCCTTGATGACCGGGGTCATCAGGCCCTTCTCCGCGTCCACCGCGATACCGACGTTCTCGGTGTCGAAGTAGGTGATCGTGCCCTCGTCCTCGTTGATCCGGGCGTTGACGACCGGGTGGGCCTTCAGCGCCTGGACGGCGGCCTTGACGAAGAACGGCATCGGCGAGAGCTTGACGCCCTCACGCTGCGCGAAGGCGTCCTTGGCCTTGTTGCGCATCCGCATGATCTTGGTGATGTCCACCTCGACCACGGAGGTCAGCTGCGCCTGGCCGTGCAGGGCCTTCATCATGTTGTCGCCGATGACCTTGCGCATCCGCGGCATCTTGACGGTCTGGCCGCGCAGCGGGGAGGCCTCGATGGCCGGAGCCTTCGACGCGGCCGGGGCGGCGGCAGCGGCAGGCGCGGCCTGCTGCTTGGCGGCCTCGGCGGCGGCGATGACGTCCTGCTTGCGGATCCGGCCGCCGACGCCGGTGCCCTTGACCGAGCCCAGGTCCACGCCGCTCTCCTGGGCCAGCTTGCGGACCAGGGGGGTGACGTACGCGGCGTCCGCCTCACCCGCGGCCGGGGCCGGGGTGACGGGCGCTGCGGCCGGAGCCGGCGCCGGGGCCGGAGCGGCCGGGGCCGGGTCCGGGGCGGGGGTGGTCACGGCCTGCGGGGCCGGGGCCGAGGGGGCCTGCGGAGCCGGGGCGGGAGCCTCCTGCTGGGGGGCTTCCTGCTTCGGGGCCTCCTGAGCCGGGGCCGGGGCGGCGGGGGCCTCGGCCTGGGCAGCACCCTTCTGGCCGATGACGGCCAGCTTGGCGCCGACCTCGGCGGTCTCGTCCTCGCCCACCAGGATCTCCAGCAGGGTGCCGGCGGTGGGGGCGGGGATCTCGGTGTCGACCTTGTCGGTGGAGACCTCCAGCAGCGGCTCGTCCTCGGCCACCTCCTCGCCGACCTCCTTGAGCCAGCGGGTGACGGTGCCCTCGGTCACGCTCTCGCCGAGCGCGGGGAGCAGAACATCAGTGCCGGAGGCTCCGGTGGAGCCGGTGCTTGCACCGGAGCCCTGGGCGCCGCCGGCGGGGGCCGCGGGGGCCTCCTGCCGGGGGGCTTCCTGGGCGGGGGCCTCCTGGGCCGGAGCCGCGGAGGGCTCGGGCTCGGCGGCCGGCGCCGGGGCGGACTCGGCCGCGGGCGCGCCGCTGCCGTCGTCGATGATGGCCAGCTCGGCGCCGACCTCGACGGTCTCGTCCTCGGCCACCTTGATGGAGGCCAGCACGCCGGCGGCGGGGGCGGGGATCTCGGTGTCGACCTTGTCGGTCGACACCTCCAGCAGGGGCTCGTCGGCCTCTACGCGCTCACCCTCGGCCTTCAGCCAGCGGGTGACGGTGCCCTCGGTGACGCTCTCGCCGAGCGCCGGAAGGGTTACGGAAACCGCCATGGTTTCTCTTGCTCCTTACGAAAATGCGGATGTGGTCGCGCCCGGACCGGGATCAGTCGTGGGAGTGGAGAGGCTTGCCGGCCAGGGCCAGGTGGGCCTCGCCGAGCGCCTCGTTCTGCGTCGGGTGCGCGTGGATGAGCTGCGCAACCTCGGCCGGCAGTGCTTCCCAGTTGTAGACCAGCTGGGCCTCGCCGACCTGCTCGCCCATACGGTCACCGACCATGTGGACGCCGACCACGGCACCGTCCTTGACCTGGACGAGCTTGATCTCGCCCGCGGTCTTGAGGATCTTGCTCTTGCCGTTGCCCGCGAGGTTGTACTTCAGAGCGACGACCTTGTCGGCGCCGTACAGCTCCTTGGCCTTCGCCTCGGTGATGCCCACCGAAGCGACCTCGGGGTGGCAGTACGTCACGCGCGGCACGCCGTCGTAGTCGATCGGCACGGTCTTCAGACCGGCCAGCCGCTCCGCTACCAGGATGCCCTCGGCGAAGCCGACGTGCGCGAGCTGGAGGGTGGGGACGAGGTCACCGACGGCCGAGACGGTCGGCACGTTGGTCTGCATGTACTCGTCGACGAGGACGTAGCCGCGGTCCATGGCGACCCCGGCCTCCTCGTAGCCCAGGCCCTGGGAGACCGGGCCGCGGCCGATGGCGACCAGCAGCACCTCGGCCTCGAAGGTCTTGCCGTCGGCCAGCGTGACCTTGACGCCGTCCTGGGTGTACTCGGCCTTGTCGAAGAAGGTGCCGAGGTTGAACTTGATGCCGCGCTTGCGGAAGGCCCGCTCCAGCAGCTTGGAGCTGTTCTCGTCCTCGACCGGGACGAGGTGCTTGAGGCCCTCGACGATGGTCACGTCGGTGCCGAAGGACTTCCACGCGGAGGCGAACTCGACGCCGATGACGCCGCCGCCCAGCACGATCGCGGACTTCGGCACGCGGTCCAGCTTCAGCGCGTGGTCCGAGGAGATGATCCGGTCGCCGTCGATGTCCAGGCCCGGCAGGGACTTCGGCACGGAGCCGGTCGCCAGCAGGACGTGGCGGCCCTGGACACGCTGGCCGTTCACGTCGACGGAGGTGGGGGAGGACAGCCGGCCCTCGCCCTCGATGTAGGTCACCTTGCGGGAGGCGACCAGGCCCTGCAGGCCCTTGTACAGGCCCGAGATGACCTCGTCCTTGTACTTGTGGACGCCCTCGATGTCGATGCCCTCAAGGGTGGCCTTGACGCCGAACTGCGCGGCTTCGCGGGCCTGGTCCGCGATCTCGCCGGCGTGCAGCAGGGCCTTGGTGGGGATGCAGCCGTTGTGCAGGCAGGTGCCGCCGAGCTTGTTCTTCTCGATCAGGGCGACGTCCAGGCCCAGCTGCGCCCCGCGCAGGGCAGCGGCGTAACCGCCGCTACCGCCTCCGAGGATCACTAGGTCGAAAACGGTGCTGGCGTCGTTCGCCACGTCACGTCCTCCATGCATGGGTACGCCGGAGCCGGTCTTCGGTGACCGGGCGGCGGCTGTTGATCGGCCGCTGGTTGGTTCGGCCCTGGGTAAGGGGGGCCCTGTCCTGCCAAGAACCCATCTTCGCACTTGTTGAAGGCGGGCGGGACGGCGGGCCGGGCTGTGGGGCGGCGCGGCGGCCGTCCCGGGGTGGTACGCGTGCGGTTACTCCGGCGTACGGGCGTGCGGATTTCGTCGAGGGCGAACACGCGCGTACGGCCCCGGGCGCCGGACCCGGGGCCGTACGGACAAAGCGGGAGCAACCGGAGCGGCGTCAGCCGAGGTCGCCGGCCGCGGTGCGCTCGGCCAGCAGCACCAGGGTGCGGACCGAGGAGCCGGTGCCGCCCTTGGGGGTGTAGCCGAAGGGCGCGCTCTCGTGGAAGGCCGGGCCCGCGATGTCCAGGTGCGCCCAGGTGATGCCCTCGCCCACGAACTCCTGGAGGAAGACGCCGGCCAGCAGGCCGCCGCCGGCCCGCTCGCCGATGTTCTTCAGGTCGGCCACCGGGGAGTCCATGGTCCGGCGCAGCTCGGACGGCATCGGCATCGGCCAGGCCGGCTCGCCGGCCTCCTCGGCGATCTCGTGCAGGCTCGCGCGGAAGGCGTCGTCGTTGGCCATGATCCCGAAGGTCCGGTTGCCCAGCGCCAGCACCATCGCACCGGTCAGCGTCGCGACGTCCACGATCGCGTCGGGACGCTCCTCCGAGGCGCGGGTCAGCGCGTCGGCGAGCACGAGGCGGCCCTCGGCGTCGGTGTTCAGCACCTCGACGGTCTTGCCGTTGTACATGGTCAGCACGTCGCCGGGGCGCATCGCGTTGCCCGACGGCATGTTCTCGGCGAGCGCCAGCCAGCCGGTGACGTTGACCGCGAGGCCCAGCCGGGCGGCGGCCACGACCGCGGCGAACACCGCGGCGGCGCCGCTCATGTCGCACTTCATGGTCTCGTTGTGGCCGGCCGGCTTCAGCGAGATGCCGCCCGAGTCGTAGGTGATGCCCTTGCCGACGAACGCCAGGGTCTTCTCGGCCTTCGGGTGGGTGTGGGCGATCCGCACGAGGCGCGGCGGGTTGTCCGAGCCCTGGCCGACGCCCATCAGGCCGCCGTAGCCGCCCTTCTTCAGGGCCTTCTCGTCCAGCACCTCCACCTTGAGGCCGAACTCCTTGGCGGCGGCCTGGGCCTGCGCCGCGAAGGTCTTGGGGGTGAGGTCGTTGGAGGGGGTGTTGATCAGGTCGCGGGCGCGGTTGACCTCGGCGGCCAGCGCCTCGGCGCGCTCGGCGGCGGCCTTGTGCGCCTTGTCGCGCGGCTTGGCGCCGAGGAGCGCGACCTCGGCGAGCGGCGCGGACTTGGCGTCGGCCTTCCCGCGGCCGGCCTTGGCGTCGCCGTTGCTCCGGTAGGCGGTGAAGGCGTACGCGCCCAGGAGCGCGCCCTCCGCGACCGCGGCCACGGACTCGGCGTCCTCGGCGGGCAGTGCGAAGCCGGCCTTCTTGGTGCCGCCCAGGGCGCGCGCTGCGCAGCCCGCGGCGCGGCGCAGCGCGTCGAGGTCGTAGTCCTCGTCCGCCGCGGGGACCTCGCCCAGGCCGACCGCCAGCACGACCGGCGCCTTCAGGCCGGTGGCGGGCAGCTTGGTGATCTCGCCCTCGGCACCGCTCGCGCCGAGGGTCTCCAGTACGGCGGCGAGCTTGCCGTCGAACGCCTTGTCCACGGCCTGCGCGCCGGGGGCCAGCACGGCGCCCTTGGCGCCCTTGGCCAGGCCGACGACGACGGCGTCCGCGCGCAACGTCGCGGCGGAAGATGTGCTGAGGGTCAGTGCAGTCACGGTGATGAAAGTCCTGTTCCGTCCGGGAATCCGTTCGCGCCGAGGGCGCTGCTGCGGCCGAGCCTACGCTCGGGTCCGCCGTGCGTAACCGCTTGATGCCGTATCGGCCCGTACTGTCACACCTGTAACACCTGTCCCGGGAGCCCCGAACACCTTCTCCCGTGGGAGGAGTTGCCCGTTCCGCCGGCACCGGGCCGGTCGACGCCGCGGCCTTCCGGGTCAACATCCGTGCGGCGGATGAGACGTGCGTCACAGTCGGGGCGACTGCGGGATACCCGGCCCCGAACCTTCGCATGATGTGCACGAGCCTGCCCGGTGTGCTTCCGGAGGCAGGGGGGACTTCCGGGGGGAAGGGACTGCGCCCATGGGCAGCAACGTCACATCGGCCGGACGGCCGGCCAGAGCCGTTTCCGTACTCGCCACCGCGATCCTGACAGCGCTGCCCCTGGCGGTGGGGCTGCCCGCCGCGCAGGCCGCGCCGGCCGGGCCGGGCGCCGCGGCCGCCGCCGAGCCGCGCATCGACCTGCGGGTGCTGGTCGTGTCCGACGGCAGCGACTCCACCGAGGCCATCGCCTCCGAACTGCGTGGCCAGGGAATCCCGTACACCACCGTCGACCTGACGGCCCCGGGCCGTCCGGTGATCGACGAGGCGTTCCTCGGCGACACCGTGGACGGCAGGCCGCGCGCGAAGTTCCAGGGCGTCGTGCTGCCGAACGACAACCCCTTCGGCTCCGCCGCCTCCTCGGAGCTCGCGGCCCTGAAGGCGTACGAGGCCACATACAAGATCCCGCAGGTGGACGCGTACACCTACGCCCGGCCCGCGGTCGGGCTGCGCACGCCCGACGACGGCGGCTACGCGGGCGTGCTGGACGGCTTCGCCACCCGGACCACCGACGCGGGCAAGGCGGGCCCCTTCGGCTACCTCAAGGGCCAGGTGCCCTTCGAGGACGCCGACGCGCAGGTCTCCGAGGCGTACGGCTACATCGCGCAGCCGGTCGCGAACCCGCCGGCGGGCGCGACGTTCACCTCGTATCTGGACGCGGCGGTGCCCGGCACCTCCGCGCGCGGCTCGCTGGTCGGCGAGTACGCCCACGACGGGCGCCGCGAACTGGTCGTCACCTTCGCGCAGAACCGTTATCAGCAGCAGTTCCGCCTGCTGGCCCGGGGCATCGTCGACTGGCTCACCCAGGGCGTCCACCTCGGCCAGAGCCGCAACTACTTCTCCGTACAGGTCGACGACGTCTTCGCGCCGGACGCCCGCTGGGACACCGCGAACAACTGCACGCCGGGCGACTTCGACTGCGCGCCCGGCGTCCCGGAGACCACGCCGGTCCGGATGACGGAGGCGGACGCCGCGTACGCCGCCCAGTGGCAGCGCGAGCGGAACTACCGGCTCGACATGGTCTACAACGCCGGCTCCGGCGAGGAGTGGAAGTACGAGCACGGCGGCGTGGACGCGCTGGCCGACCGGCTGCTCGCCGACAAGGCCGAGTACCGCTGGGTCAACCACACCTGGACCCACCCCTTCCTCGGCTGCGTCCAGGACACCTCGGTCGTCCCCTGGCGCTGCTCCAAGGACCTGTTCGGCGCCACCCGGTGGGTGAGCCGCGGCGAGATCGCCTCCGAGATCGAGAAGAACCACGCCTGGGGCGTGGCCAGGGGGCTGGACGTGGACGCCGCGGAGCTGGTGACCGGCGAGCACTCCGGGCTGAAGTCCCTGCCGCAGCAGCCGCAGGACAACCCCAACCTCGCGCCCGCGCTCGCGGCGACCGGCGCCAAGTGGGTGGCGAGCGACAACTCGCGGGAGTCCGCGCAGCGGGCCGTCGGCGCGGCACTGACCGTCCCGCGCTACCCGATGAACGTGTTCTACAACGTGGGCACGGCGGCCGAGGAGACCGACGAGTACAACTGGATCTACACGAGCAAGGCCGACGGCGGCAGCGGGGTCTGCGAGACCGACCCCCACTCCACCTGTCTCCCGGAGCCCCTGCCGACGTCGACGGGCTACGCCTCGTACATCGTCCCGCAGGAGGCGCGGACCGCCCTTGGTCATGCTCTGGCCAACGATCCGCGGCCGCACTACATCCACCAGTCGAACCTGGCCGAGGGCCGCATCGCCTATCCGGTTCTGGACAAAGTTCTGGCCGACTATCGCGGGTTTTTCGCCGACAGCACGCCGGTCGTCAACCAGCGGCACCGGGACATCGGGCGCGAGATGCAGCAGCGTGCGGCCTGGCAGCGGGCGCTGGACGCCGGTTCCGTGACGGCGTACAGAATTGGCGACGTTGTCACCGTCACGTCGCCGGCGGGGGTGGCCGCTCCGGCTACGATGCCGGACGGAACCACGACACAACTCTCTGATGGGACCAAGGAATTCGGCACTCGTTATGCCGGACGGGTTTCGGAGTGGGCCACGGCGCAGTCGCCCGGAGCGGTCGTCACGCTCAAGCTCCCGACGACCGCCTGACGAGTCCTCGGCACCGCCCGGTCCGCGACCCCGACCGGGCGCGCCGGGCGGTCGGCGTCCTCCCACCGCCCCCGTCCCGCAGTACCCCGCACCGCAGCACCACCGCGCCCGCTCCGGCACCCCGGCGCGCGACACCGCACCCGCGTTCAGGCATCCGTACGGACGCGCGGGTACGGACGCGCCCGTACCGGTGCCCCACGGGCGCGCCCGCACACCGGCGCCGCGCCTTCGCACCGTCCCCGCTCACGTCCCCGCGGAAGCGCACGCCGTACCAGGCCGGCACGGCCGCCGGCCGCCCCACGCGTGCGCACGGTGCCCGCAGCACCCGCGCCCGCGCGCCCCACACCGCACCACCCAGCACCTGAATCCCGGGGGGGAACAGCCATGAACGCAGCCCTGTACGAGGTCGGCAGCCGAAGTCCGCGGGCCGACGACGCACCACAGCCCGGCAGGCACGTCACCATGCTCACCGAGGGAACCTACCCGCACGTCCACGGCGGCGTCTCCACCTGGTGCGACCAGCTCGTACGGGGCATGCCCGAAGTCCGCTTCAACGTCATCGCGCTCACCGGCAGCGGCCGGGAGCCGGTGACCTGGGACCTGCCCGGCAACGTCTACGCGCACTCCTCCGTCCCCATGTGGGGCCCGCCGCCGGGCCGGCGCACCCACGGCCTGTCCCGGGGCCGCGAGCGCCGCCGCTTCGTCGACACCTACGAGCGCTTCCTGCTGTCCATGCTCGACCCGCAGTCCTGCACCGACTTCGGCACCGAGCTGTACGCGCTGGCCGCGCTCGCCCGCGAAGGACGGCTCAGCGCCGCGCTGCGCACCGAGTCGGCGCTGCGCTCCCTGATGTGGATCTGGACCCTGCCGCACGTCGCCACGCGCGCGGCGAAGCCCACCGTGCACGACGCGCTGACCGCCACCGACCTGCTGGAACACGCCCTGCGGCCGCTGTCCGTACGGGTACCGACCGACAGCGTCGCGCACGCGGTCAGCAACGGCCTGGCCTGCCTGCCCGCGCTGGCCGCCAAGAAGTTCGACGACGTACCGTTCCTGCTCACCGAGCACGGCATCTACCTGCGCGAGCGCTACCTCGGATACCGCCGCGACGCCCAGCGCTGGCCCGTCAAGGCCCTGATGCTCGGCTTCTACCGGCAGCTGACGATCGAGAGCTACCGGGCCGCCGACCTGGTAACGCCGTGCAACAAATACAACACGCGCTGGGAAGAGCGCGGCGGCACCCCGCCCGAGAAGATCCGCACCGTCTACAACGGCGTCGACGTGCAGCTGTTCCCGCACGCCGAACAGGAGCCGGACGTGCCCACCCTGAGCTGGGCCGGGCGGATCGACCCGATCAAGGACCTGGAAACCCTCATCCGCGCCTACGCGCTGTGCCGCGCCGAGGTCCCCGACCTGCGGCTGCGGCTGTTCGGCGGGGTGCCGGCCGGCGGCGAGGCGTACCAGACCCGCTGCGAGAAGCTGGCCGCCTCGCTCGGCGTGACCGACGGGCTCAGCTGGGAGGGGCGCATCGACGACGTGGCCCGCGCCTACGCGGCCGGCAGCATCGTCATGCTCTCCAGCATCTCCGAAGGCTTCCCGTTCAGCCTGATAGAGGCGATGTCCTGCGGCCGTTCCACCGTCTCGACCGACGTCGGCGGGGTGCGCGAGGCGGTCGGCGACACCGGGCGCGTGGTACCGCCGCGGGAGCCCGAAGCGATGGCCAAGGCCACCCTGGAACTGCTCAAGGGCGGCTGGGAGAAACGCGCCGAACTCGGCAGCCGGGCCCGCCAGCGCGTCATCGACCAGTTCACGCTGCGCCGCTCGGTCGACGGCTTCCGCACCATCTACCGCGAACTCGACGGCGCGGCCCAGGCCGCGGACCAACCGCAGGAGGAGTGGACCCTCCAACTGCGCGGACCGTGGAACACCCCGCTCACCGCCGACGGGGCGGGCTGATGAGCGGATCCCTGTGGCTGGTACCCGGCGAGGGCCAGGACCGCACGGACGACCTCCCGGACGTGCCGCGGCCCCAGCGCCCCCACTGGGCCGCGCCCGACCCGGTCGACGAACTCGCCCACCGCATGGGCGACCTGATCGCCGCGGCCGTGCACCCCGACGAGATCGCCGCCATCATCGAGTCCGACGGCATGAGCGACGACCAGATCAAGCTCACCTACGGGCGCGAGAACTCCTTCGCCCTCGCCGAGGAACTGTGGGAGCGCGTCCCGCGTACGTACCCCGAACCGGACCGCCCGTTCACCGACCCCTGGCGGGTCAGCCTGCTCGGCTGTCTGCTGCGCGCCCTGGTCTTCGCCCTGCCGGGACTCGCCTACATCGTCGGCTCCCACCTGCTCACCGGCCCGCCGGACGCCCGCGGGCTGCCCGCGGGCACGCTGCCGCTGCTGGCGGGCGCGCTGACCGGCTGGGCCTGGAACCAGGCGCTCGCCCACCGCGCGTACTCCTGGCTGGGCGTCGGCGAACGGTGGCCCGCCGCCCGCGCCCTCGCCCTCGGCGCGCCCGCCGGAGCGGCGGCCGGCGCGCTGATCGCCTGGGCCGCCGCCGGCATCGACGCCGACGCCCCCGGCTCGGTGGCCTTCGCCGCCGGCCAGGCCGTCTACCTCGGCGCCGCCACGGCCCTGCTCGTCTTCGGCCGCGAGCGGTGGCTGCTGTGCGCCCTGGCGCCGGTCGGGCTCGGCGCCGCGCTGATGGCGGTGTACGTGCCGCCGGACGCCGTGCGGACCGCCCTGCTCGTCCTCTCGCTCGGCACGGCGGTCGCGCTGGCCGCCGTCACCGTCCTGCGCTGCCGCCGCGAGCCGCGCACCGACGGGCCGGCGCCGCGCGCGGTCGCGTCCGTGCCGTACGGGCTCTTCGGCCTCGCCGTCGGCGTCCTGGTGCTGCACACGGCGCTCGGCGACGTCCTGCGGTACGGGGAGAGGGCCCAGGTCGCCGCGCCCGCGGCGGTGGCCCTCACGCTCAGCATGGGCCCCGCCGAATGGCTGCTGTACCGCTACCGCAGCCGCGCCCTGGCCGGACTGCGCACCAGCACCACCCCGGCCGGCTTCTGGCGCGCCACCTCCGGGGCGATGGCCTGGTGCCTGCTCTGCTACCTCGCCGTGCTCGCGCTCCTCGGCGCGGCCGGAACCCTGCTGTGGCAGGGCGGGCCGCCGGCGGACGCGCCGCACGCCCTGGGGCTGCTGTGCCTGGGCACGGTGCTGTGGATCGCGCTGCTCCTCCAGGCGTTCGGTGCCGTGCCGGTCGCGGCGGCGGTGTGCGGCGCGGCCGCGATCGCCCAGACCGTCGTCCTGGCCACCGGGCCGCTGTCCCCGGCCACCGGCCAACTGGCGGTCTGCGGCGCCGCCGCGCTCGTCCTGGCCGCCCTCGGCTCCACCCTGCTCGCCCGCGTCACGGCCCACCGCTGAGGCACGGGGCCCCAGTTGGCCGCCGACCGGTGCCCGTGGGCCGGTGCCGGGTCCCCGCACCCCCACCCATATCCTCAGGATCTCACCGTAATTCGTCATTTCCGGATGTCCTGACAGGAGCCCCGTCCATGACCCGGCCGTCCCCGCGACAGCCCGACCCGCCCTCCCGCCGACTGCTGGTCCCGCTCTACGAGCACCCGGCGGAACGGCCGGACGCCTGGCGGCGGCTGATCGCGGCGGCACCCGACCTGTACGGCGTCGTACTCAACCCGGCCAACGGCCCCGGCACCGCCCCCGACCCGCACTTCGCCGAGGTCGCCGGGCAACTGAGGGAAGCGGGCGTCCGCACCCTCGGCTACACCGACACCGACTACGGCCGCCGCCCGCACGCGGCCGTCGTCCAGGACCTGCTGCGGCACCGCGACTGGTACGCGGCCGACGGCGCGTTCTTCGACCAGGCCGCCGCCGGCGCCGGGCTCCTCGCGCACTACAACCGCCTGGCGGTCGCCGCGCGCGCGGCCGGAGCCCGTACCGTCGTCCTCAACCACGGACTCCACCCGCACCCCCGCTACCTCGACTTCGCCGACCTGCTCGTCACCTTCGAAGACACCTGGACGGCGTACGAGACCGCGGAGATCCCGGCGTGGACCGCCCACCACCCGCCCGAGCGGTTCTGCCACCTCATCCACGGCGTGCCCGAAACGTGTGCGCGGGCCGCCGCCGAACTCGCCTCGCGGCGCGGCGCCGCCGTGCACTGCGCCGTCCCCGGCACCGTGCCGCACCCCTGGGACGCACTCCCGCCCTACCTGGAGACACCCCGATGAACCCCCCGCACCTCCGCAAGAGACTCCCGCTCCTCCTCGGGGCGCTCCTGCTCGTCACCACCGCCTGTTCCCAGGTCCCGTCAGGACCGCACGACGAGCCCAGCCCCGGCACGAGCAGCGGCTCCGGCAGCACGGGCGGCCCGGGGGGCGGCAAGCCCCGCCCCGTCTGGCGCCCCGAGCCCGGCGTCGCCTGGCAGTGGCAGCTCACCGGCAAGCTGGACCTCTCCGTCGACGCCCCCGTCTACGACATCGACGGCTTCAACCAGAAGGCGGCCACGGTCGCCGACCTCCACAAGCGCGGCCGCAAGGCCATCTGCTACATCAGCGTCGGCGCCTACGAGGACTTCCGCCCGGACGCGCGCCACTTCCCCAAGGACGTCATCGGCGAGGACAACGGCTGGGAAGGCGAGCAGTGGCTCGACATCCGCCGCCTGGACGTGCTGCGCCCCCTGATGGCCAAGCGCTTCGACATGTGCCGCGACAAGGGCTTCGACGCCGTCGAGCCGGACAACGTCGACGGCTACAAGAACGACACCGGCTTCGACCTGACGGCCGGCCACCAGCTCGCCTTCAACCGCATGATCGCCAAGCTGGCCCACGACCGCGGCATGTCCGTCGGCCTCAAGAACGACCTCGACCAGATCCCCCAGCTCGTCGGCGACTTCGACTTCGCCGTCAACGAACAGTGCGCCCAGTACGACGAGTGCGCGGCCATGACCCCGTTCATCAAGGCGGACAAGGCCGTCTTCCACGTCGAATACGAACTCCCGGCCGACCGCTTCTGCACCTCCACGAAGCGCCTGCGCCTCAGCTCCATGCAGAAGCGGCTGCATCTGGACGCCTGGCGGAAGGCGTGCTGAACGGCGGAGCGAAGTGAGGCGGTGGACGCGCAGGCAGGCCTGTACCGCGGTACAGGCGGCGATGGCGGCCTGCGCGGCCCTCGCGCTCGCCGGCTGTACGGCGGAGGACGGACGGTATGCCGAGCGGGCCCCCGGCCCCGCCGCACGCGCAGTGACCGTGGTGCGCGACGACGTCACCTACCCTCTGACCGTCGAGATCACGGACTGGAAGGTAGGGCCGCATCCGCAGGTTCCCGCACGGGGAGACGCTGTGCGCTTCACCTACCGCACCACGAAAACAGGTCACCTGCCGACCGTCGTGGCAAAAGTCGCGGTCTGCGCGGTGGACTCGGCTGACGTCGTGCTGCTGTGCGACAACATCAGCGTGCACGACGAGAGTCCGGGCGGCTCACGGGTCGAGGACGGTGACTCCTGGATCGGCCCCTCGCCAGGCCTGAAACCGGGCCTGTCCGGTACGGCCCGTGTCCTGCTCGTTCCCGACCAGCTACTGCTCGGACCGCACGCCGGCGACCCCAAGGACGACGACGGCTACGTCCCGCCCCGCATCCCGGGACCGGGCGAGCGGCTGCGCACCGGCTGAACGGCCTCCCGGCGGCAGACGGGCCCGGGCGCGGCCCCGCTCACCCCAGTGCCAGCACGAGCACCGCCACCACCCCCGTCAGCTCCGCGATGGCGCCGAAGACGTCGCCGGTGATGCCGCCGAAGCGGTGGCGGCAGCGGCGCAGGGTCGCTTCGCCCGCGGCCAGGGCGAGGAGGGCGGCCAGGGCTGTGTGGAGGGCGCCGGACGGGCCGGCGTGGGTGCCGGCGGCCGCGGAGAGGGCGATGACGGCGAGGGCCGCGGCGGCTGCCAGGCGCGGCGGTACCGTGCCGGCCACGGCGGCGCCCAGGCCCTCGGGGCGGGCCGGGGGGACGCCGGTGCGGGCGGCGAGGGTGAGGGCGCAGCGGGCCGTGACGGCTGCGACGACGGCGGCCGCCGCGCCGTGCGCCCAGCCCTGTTCGTACAGGTGGGCCAGGGCGGCGACCTGGGCCAGCAGCGTGAAGAGCAGGGTGATGACGCCGAACGGGCCGATGTCGGACTGCTTCATGATGCGCAGCGCGTCCTCGGCGGGTCTGCCGCTGCCCAGGCCGTCGGCGGTGTCGGCGAGGCCGTCCAGGTGCAGGCCGCGGGTGAGCACGGCGGGGACGGCGGCCGTGGCGACGGCGGCGAGCAGGGGGCCGCTGTCCAGGAGGAGCAGCAGGGTGCCGAGGGCCGCTGCCGCCAGTCCGACGACCAGGCCCGCCACGGGCGCGCACAGCATGCCGCCGCGGGCCGCCGGCCGGTCCCAGCGGCGCAGCCGTACCGGCAGCACGGTCAGGGTGCCGAAGGCGAAGCGCATGGCGTCCCCGAGGGTGGGGGAAGGCGAGGGTCCTGAGGGGGCGGCGGCGTCGTTCATCGCGGCAGGCTAACCCGGCCGTCCCGGACCGTACGGCGCTAAATTGCCCCTATACGCGACAAATGGGGAGTACGTGGCATGGGTCACTGGTGGTTCCGCAACATCATCGAGCCGGGGAAGTTCCCCCTGCTGCTCGCGCTCGTCTCCTTCGTGGTGACGTTCGCCGTGACCCGCATGATCACCCGGCTGATCCGGGCGGGCAAGGGCCCCTTCCGCAACATCTCGCCGGGCGGCCTGCACATTCACCACGTCGTGCCGGGTGTGGTGCTCATGGTGATCGGCGGGTTCACCGCCATCGCCGGCGGACGCCACGGGTACGGGGCGGGGATAGCCGCGGTGCTGTTCGGGATGGGCGTCGGGCTGGTGCTGGACGAGTTCGCGCTGATCCTGCACCTGGACGACGTGTACTGGAGCGAGCAGGGCACCAAGAGCGTGGAGATCGTGATCGTCACGGCCGCGCTGGTGGCGCTGATCCTCGGCGGCGCCCTGCCGTTCGGGGTGAACGAACTGGACCCCGACGAGTTCCACAACCGCTTCCGGGTGGCGCGGACCGTGGGGATCAACTTCCTGTTCGCGCTGGTGGCGCTCTTCAAGGGGAAGGGCAGGCTGGCGGTGATCGGGGTGTTCGTGCCGTTCGTGGCGCTGTTCGGGGCCGTCCGGCTGGCCCGGCCCAACTCTTTGTGGGCGAAACGGTTCTACCGGCGGCGCCCCAAGGCCCGCGCCAAGGCGAAGGTACGCGCCTTCCGGCACGACCGACGCTGGAACGGGCTGCGCCGCCGCGTGAACCACGTCATCGGCGGGACGCCGACCCACTGAGCCCGGTCCTGCCGTTCCGGTGAGCGGTACGTGCTAGGCAGCGGCTCTGACCCGCTGCTCGCCCCGCGGCTTGCGGCGCCGGTGCAGCACCTCCCACGCCCCGCACAGGGCCAGCACCGCGACGACGGCGGCGATGTGCTCCCGGCCCGCCAGGTTGTTCTTGATGAACACGACCTCGTAGACCATCGCCAGCACCACCAGCGCGCAGGTGAACCACGCGCGGTAGACCCAGCACACGAAGATCCCCAGGCCGACCACGGCCGCCGAGGGGCCGGTGTCGTGGACGAAGGCATCGGTCGGCGGGAGGCCGATGGGGTTGTCGGGGCCGAGCCAGATGCCGATCCGCGCGTACATCGTCCCGGCGAGCGTGGCCGCGTACGCGATGGCCAGCGTCCGGGCCCGGCCCAGGCAGATCTCGCAGATGCCGAAGACGAGCAGGAGCTGCGCCAGCGCGCCCCACACCGGCAGGTCCAGCGCGGGCACGAACAGCGACAGCGGGGTGCGCAGCAGCGCCAGCCACAGGTGCTCGTCGGCCTGGACGGAGCCGATGTTCTGGATGAACTGGTAGCCCCAGGACTGGTTCTGGACGATCTGGAAGAGGGAGGTGAGCAGGATGGCGGAGATCGTCATGGGGATCGCCAGCAGCTTCTTCGCGCGGAGGCCGGACCATACGGTCCTGACCAGCAGGCCCCACTCGGCACGCACGGCGCGGCGCAGGGCCGGCTCGCTCATCTCTTCGTCTCCAGGTGTTTGCGGTTGAGCCACTTCGGCAGGCCGGGGGCTTCCAGGAACCCTTCGGCACGGGCGGCGGCGAGGCCGATGCGCAGCAGGTCGGTGCTCTTCTCGAAGAGCATGTACCGGGGCTCCCAGATGGGCCGGTATTTCGCGTTGGCGCGATAGAGCGATTCGATCTGCCACCACCGGGAGAAGAAGCTGAGCAGCGAGCGCCACAGGCGCAGCACCGGGCCCGCGCCGAGCCGCGAGCCGCGCTCGAAGACGGAGCGGAACATCGCGAAGTTCAGCGACACCTGCGTGATCTCCACCTCCTTCGCCCGCTGGATCAGCTCCAGGACCATGAACTCCATCAGGCCGTTCTCGGAGTCCCGGTCGCGGCGCATCAGGTCCAGCGACAGCCCCTTGGCGCCCCACGGCACGAAGCTGAGGAGCGCGCGCAGCTCGCCGTCCGCGTCGGCGCATTCGAGCATCACGCAGCGCCCGTCGCCGGGGTCGCCGAGCCGGCCGAGCGCCATCGAGAAGCCGCGCTCGGTCTCGCCGTCGCGCCAGTCGTCGGCCAGCTCCAGCAGTCGGCCCATCTCCGCTTCGGGAATGTCCTCGTGGCGGCGGATGCGGACGGTGTAGCCGGCCCGCTTGACGCGGTTGTAGGCCTGCCGGACGGTGCGCATGGCCCGGCCGTCGAGCGTGAACTCGTCGGTGTCCACGATGGCCTCGTCGCCCAGTTCCAGCGCGTCCAGGCCGTGCCGCGCGTAGATCGTGCCGCCCTCCTCGCTCGCGCCCATCACGGCCGGCGTCCAGCCGTGCGCGCGGGCCTCGGCGAGCCACAGGTCGATGGCGCCCGGCCACGCCTCGGGGTCGCCGATCGGGTCGGCGGAGGCCAGCGAGACCCCGCCGACGACGCGGTAGGTGACGGCGGCCTTGCCGGTGGGGGACCAGATGACGCTCTTGTCGCGGCGCAGCGCGAAGTAGCCCAGCGAGTCCCGGTCGCCCTGGCGGGCCAGCAGGTCGCGCAGCCGCTCCTCGTCCTCGGAGGTGATCAGGTCGGTGCTGCGTACGGAACGGAAGGCGGCCCACAGCACGAGCAGCAGGAGGACGGTGCTCATGATGTTGATGACGACGTTGACCCAGTTCGGCGTGGCGATGCCGGGGAAGCGGTCCTCGTCGGCGGCGATGGAGACCAGCCGCATCACGCCGTAGCGCCAGCGGTCGGTGAAGGTGGCGCGGTGGCCGTCCTGCGCGGTGTTGGCGAGGGTCACGAAGAGCGCCGCGAGCAGCGAGGTGACCAGCAGGCCGCCGAGCGCGACGGCCGCGGCCAGCTTGGGGTTGGAGCGGTCGCCCTTGGCGTAGAACTCCCTGCGGCCCAGGACCAGGGACACCACGAACAGCAGGGTCACGGCGAAGGAGAACCAGTTCTGCGCGTGCCGACGGAACTCCGGCGCCGCCACCATCGCCAGGGCGAACAGCACCAGGAAGAGCCCGGACAGTACGAGGTTGAGTATCCACGCGGCGCGTTTGCGGCGCCGCATGGTGACCGCGAAGAACAGCGAGAAGACGCCGGACGCGAAACCCGCCGTGAGGAGGTACGGGGTGAAGAACTCGGCGACGTTGTGGCGGCGGATGTCCTGTCCGAACGACACCCACACGGCGCTGAGGAAATTGATGAAGGTGACGGCACGCAGGTACCACACGGCGAACGCGGCGCCGCGCTGTGACCACCGACCGCGGGTGCGGTCCTCATCCGGGCTCAAACGGACTTCTCCCATGAAGCTGGATCATATGGGGGCGCCGCCGATGCCCGGATCCGTGGGAATCCGGCCTGTTCGCGCGCGGGCCGGCCGTGGCCGGCCCGCGCCGCTCAGTCGCGTACGGGCAGTTCTGCCGACAGGGCCGCGGCCGCCTGCACCAATGGCAGGGCGAGCAGCGCCCCTGTCCCCTCACCAGCAGTGACGCCGTGATCGAGCAAAGGGTTGAGTGCGATCCGGTCGAGTGCCTTCGCCTGCGCCGGCTCGCCGCTGACCTGCCCGGCCAGCCACCAGTCCGGCGCCCGGAACGCCACCCGCTGGGCCACCAGCGCGCAGGCCGCCGAGACCACCCCGTCCAGGATCACCGGGGTGCGCCGGACCGCGCTCTGCAGCAGGAACCCGGTGATCGCGGCCAGGTCGGCGCCGCCGGTGGCGGCCAGCAGCTCCAGCTGGTCGCCGAGGACCGGCCGGGCCCGGCGCAGCGCGTCGCGGATCGCCGCGCACTTGCGCATCCAGGCCAGGTCGTCGATGCCGGCGCCGCCGCGCCCGGTGACCACCGAGGCGTCGGTGCCGCACAGCGCGGCGATCAGCGCGCTCGCCGGGGTGGTGCCGCCCACGCTCAGGTCGCCGAGCGCGACCAGGTCCGTACCGGCGTCCGCCTCCTCGTCGGCGACCGCCATGCCCGCCCGGAAGGCGCGCTCCGTCTCCTCGGGCGTCAGCGCGTCCTCGATGTCGATCCGGCCCGAGCCGCGCCGCACCCGGTGCCGGGTGACCGCCTCCGGCAGCTCCGCCGGGTCGCAGTCCACCGCCATGTCCACCACCCGCACCTGGGCCCCGGCCCGGCGCGCCAGGATCGCGGCGGGGCTCGTACCGTCCAGTACGGCCCGCACGAGATCCTTCGTGCTCCCGGCCCTGCGGCCCGAGACGTCCAGCGACGCCACGCCGTGGTCGCCCGCGAACAGCACGGCGCGCGGCCGTTCGACGGGCCGCACCGGCACCTGCTGCTGTGCGGCGGCCAGCCACTCGCCCAGCTCGTCCAGTCGGCCCAGCGCCCCCGGCGGCACCGCCAGCCGCGCCCGGCGCTCCTCGGCGTCGCGGCGCACGCCGCCGTCGGGGCGCTCGATCAGGTGGGCGAAGTCATCGAGGTTCAGGGCGCTCATTCGGCGCAGATTACCGGGAACGGCGCCCGGCGGGCAGCGCCGGGTCGGCCGGGGCGCTTTCGGGGCGGCCGAAGCGGATCTCGGTGACCTCGGGGGCGGCGGCGCGCAGCAGCGGTACGCGGCCGCGCCACCGCGCCAAGCGGCCGGCGAGCGGCCCGCGGCCCGGCGGCGGCACCTCGCGGACCGCGACGATGTTCGGGTGGGCGCTCGCCAGTTTCGGCCGGTCGGCGGCGTCCATGCCCCAGAGCAGCGGCGGCGCGTCCCGGTCCGCGGCGGCGCCGCCACGGGTCCCGGCCCGGCCCGTGCACCGGCGGGGCACCGTGTCGAAGACCAGCGCGCCGCCGGGGAAACGTTCCGCGCACACCGCGAGCAGGGCCCGTACCCCGGGCGGCGGGAGGAACATCAGCAGGCCCCGGGCGACCACCACGACACCGTGCTCCGGCGCGCGGACGGCCGACGGCCAGTCGGTGCCGGCCGCCGGGCAGGCGATGGTCCGCCGCCGGGGCCCGTCCGGCAGCAGCATCCGGCGCATCGCGGCGGCTTCCGGCAGCTCCACCGTCAGCCACTGAAGGCTTCCGTTGTCCAGCCGCCAGAACCCGGTCCCCAGGCCCTCGCCGAGCGCGACGACCGTCGCCAGCGGATGCCGCCGCAGGTACGCGCGCACGGCGAGGTCGAAGCAGTCGGTGCCACCGGTCGCCGGGCCATCCGTATCGGTCACGGGGCCCAGCCCACCCGGACCCGGCGGCGCGGGCAAGAGGACACGGGCGCGAGCCCGCGCGCGTCATCCGCGCAGCGCAAGCGCCTGACCGGCCACGACCAGCAGGACGTGCTCGCACTCGGCACCGAACACGGCGTTCAGCCGCCCCAGTTCGTCGCGGAAACGGCGGCCGGACGCGGTCGCGGGCACCACCCCCGAGCCGACCTCGTTGCTCACCGCGACCACCGGGCGCCGGGTGCCGCGTACCGCCGCGACCAGCTCGTCCACCCGCGCGCGCAGCTCCCGCTCGCCGCTCGCCGCCCACTTCCCGTCGTCCCACGCGCCGACCTCGTCCATGGCGTGCGTCAGCCACAGCGCGAGGCAGTCGATGAGGAGCGGGGAGCCGTCACCCGAAGGCCGGTCCTCCGTACGGTCGCCGCCCTCCAGGAGGGGCAGCAGGTCGCAGGTCTCGGTCGTACGCCAGGAGGCCGGGCGGCGCTCGCGGTGGAGCGAGACCCGCGCGGCCCACTCGGCGTCGCCGTCGCGGGTGCCGCCGGTGGCCACGTACAGGACGTCGGGGAAGGCGGCCAGCCGGCGTTCCGCCTCCGCCGACTTGCCGCTGCGCGCGCCGCCCAGGATCAGCGTGCGGCGGGGCAGGTCGGGCACCGCGTGGTACTCGCCGACCACCAGCGACGTGCCGTCCGGGACGGTACGCGCGCCCGCCGCCGCCAGCCGCCGGTGCAGCTCGGGGCCGGGCGGCACGTGGTGGTCCAGGTGGACGCCCAGTACGTCGGTCGCCGCGTCCACGGCGCCGCTCGCCCGCAGCCGCGCCAGCGCGTCCGGCCGCCCCAGGACGTCCAGCAGCACCATGTCGTACGGGCCACTGCCCCTGCCGTGCCCATCGGCCTCGCCCAGACCGGCCGGCGCGGCGCCGGGCGGCAGGTACAGCAGCCGCTCGCCCTCGGCGCCGCCGACCTCGTACCCGGTGCCCGGCACGTCCACGGCGACCGCCCGCACCCGGTGCCCGTCCAGCAGCGCCAGCTCCCGGCCGTCCGCCACCCGCCCCGGCTGCGGCAGCCCGGCGGGCACCTCCATCGCGGGCCCGTCGTGCGGGTGCGAGAGCAGCACCTGCCGTACGGCGGTGAGCGAGTGCCCGGCGCGGGCCGCCGCGAAGGCCGGCCCCGGGGTCAGGTCCAGGAGCAGTGCCCCGTCGACGAGCAGCGCGGTCGCCGCCCGCGCCTCGCCGCCGACGGCGGTGGCGCAGGCGGCACAGGGGCAGCCGGGGCGCGGCAGCCCCTGGGGGGCTCCGGTGCCGAGGAGAGTCAGTTCCACCCGTCGATTTTCTCCCGGCGGGCCCGCCTCAGCGCGCGGGGGCCCGTCTCGACACGGCCGTTAGGCTGCGGAACAGACCGTACGCGGGACGTACGCCGCGCCTTCGCGGGGAATACGCCGCACGTACGGCGTCCGTATGGAGCACCGGCGCAGGACAGGAGCAGCACGGCACCGGGCTCCGGTGCGCGGCGGTACGGCACGAGCAGCACTCGGTGGGACCCAGGAGGCGGACATGGTGTGGACGTGGCGGTTCGAGAAGGCCGACGGCTCGGAGACGAGCCCCGCGGTCGAGCCGGAGGAATTCTCGACGCAGGGGGACGCGGAGTCCTGGATCGGCGAGGTGTGGAAGGACCTCCTTGAGGGGGGCGCCGACAGGGTGACGCTCTTCGAGGACGGCTCCGAGATCTACGCGATGAGCCTGCACGCCGACGCGGGCTGAGCGGCCCGGCACCGGTGCCCGCCGCGCCGCGGCCCGGCGGGCACCTCCCGGCCTCCGCCGGATCGTCCCCGGCGTCACCTAGATCGTTCCCAGCGTCACCCGCACCGTCTTCCGCGAGCCGTCCCGGTCGACGGTGACGTCGACCGTGTCGCCCGGCTTCTTGCCCGCCAGCGCCTCCGACAGTGCCTGCATCGTGCTGACGGCCGTCCCGCCGAACTTCACGACGATGTCGCCGGCCTCGATGCCCGCCTTGTCCGCCGGGCCGCCGTCCTTGACGCTCACGACGCTGACGCCGGCCCCCTCGAAGCCCTCGCCGACGATCGTGCGCCCCGTGATGCCGAGCGCCGCCCGGCCCGAGTTGGTGACCTTGCCGTCCTTGATGATCTGGTCGGCGATGTTGCGGACCGTGGAGGCGGGGATGGCGAAGCCGATGCCGGGCGCCGCGCCCTCGCCCATCTGCGGGTCGGTGGCGGCCAGCGTCGGGATGCCGATGACCTGGTCGGAGAGGTTGACCAGCGCGCCGCCGCTGTTGCCCGGGTTGATGGCGGCGGAGGTCTGCACCATGTTCGAGAGGGTCGCGCCCGTACCGCCGCCGCCGCTGGGCTCGCTGACGGTGCGCCCGGTCGCCGAGACGATGCCCTGCGTGACGCTGCCGGACAGCCCCAGCGGGCTGCCCATGGCGAGCACGATCTGCCCGATCTCGACCTTGCCGGAGTCGCCGAAGGTCGCGGGCTTCAGGTCCTTCGGCGCGTCGTCGATCTTGATGACGGCGAGGTCCTGCTCCGGGTAGGAGGCGACCAGCGTCGCGTTCAGGGAGCGGCTGCCGCGCGCCGTGGTGACCTTGAACTTCTTCTCCTCGCCGACGACGTGGGCGTTGGTGACGACGTGGCCGCGCGCGTCGTACACCACCCCGGAGCCCAGCCCCTCCCCGGTGGTGATCTGGACGACCGACGGCAGGACGTCCTTGACCACCTTCTGGTAGGCGTTCTGCAGGTCGTTGCCGACGCTGGGGGCCGCCGCCCTGGCGGGGGAGGTGGCGGCCTTGGGTGCCGGCGACGTGGCGTCCGCCGCGGACTCGGTGCCGGAGCCGGAGCAGCCGGCCAGGAGAGCGGTCGCGCACAGGGCGGCCGCCGCGGCGGTCACCGTCCCGTGACGGGAGGTCAGTGAAGGCGTCATGTCTGGAGTGTCCCGTCAGGGCGTCCGGTCCGCCCGGTTATCCGGCGCCGTGGCGAGAAACTGCGTGGCCGCCAGCTCCGCGTACAGCGGATCGGTCGCCACCAGTTCCTCGTGCGTACCCACCGCGCGCACCCGCCCCGCCTCCATCACCACGATCCGGTCCGCGAGCGTGACCGTGGACAGCCGGTGCGCCACCACCAGGACCGTGGCCGTACGGGCGGCCTCCGCGACGGTCTCCCGCAGCGCCATCTCGTTGACCGCGTCCAGCTGGGAGGTCGCCTCGTCCAGGAGCAGCAGCCGCGGTTCGCGCAGCAGCGCCCGCGCGATCGCCACCCTTTGCCGCTCGCCGCCGGACAGCTTGCTCCCGCGGTGCCCCACCGGCGTGTCCAGGCCGTCCGGCAGCCGCGCGACCAGACCGTCCAGCCGGGTCCGCACGAGCACCCGGCCGAGCTGTTCGCCGGTGGCGTCCGGCGCCGCGTACAGCAGGTTCTCGCGCAGGGTGCCGGCCAGTACGGGGGCGTCCTGCTCGACGTAGCCGATCAGTGACCGCAGCCGGTCCAGCGGCCAGTCCCGTACGTCCGTGCCGTCGACCAGCACCCGGCCGCCGTCCGCCTCGTAGAACCGTTCCAGCAGCCCGAAGACGGTGGTCTTGCCGGCGCCCGAAGGGCCGACGAATGCGGTCGTGCCGCCGCCGGGCACCGCGAAGTCCACGCCGTGGTGGACCGGCGGCAGCTCCGGGCGGTAGCGGAAGGTCACCTTCTCGAAGGCGACGCTCGCGGGGGCCGTGGAAGCATCCCGCACGGTGCCTGCCGGCGCTGTCTCCGGCTCCGTCTCCAGCGCCTCGGCCTCCGCCATCCGGGCGACCGCCGCCGACCCCACCTGATAGGAGGACGCCGCCTCCACCAGCCGGGATATCGGGTCGATGAGGTAGAAGAGGTAGAGCAGGAACGCGACCAGGGTGGCGATGTCGCTGGCCCCGGAGGCCACCCGCGCGCCGCCGACGCCCAGCACGGCCAGGAACGACAGCTGTACCGCCAGCCCCACCGAGGACATCGCGACCGACTGCCACTTCGCGGCCCGGAGGCCGCCACGCCACGCCTCGCGCGCCGCCTCCTCGATGGCCGCGGCCTCCCGCGGCTCCGCGCCCGACGCCTTGACCGTACGGAACGCCCCGAACGTCCGCTCCAGCGCGGTGGATATCGCCCCCACCGCCTCCTGCGCCCGCTTCGTCGCCTTCGAGATCTGCGGCATCACCAGCGCCAGGACGCTGCCGATCAGCACGATCACGCCGACCGTGACACCGAGCAGCACCGGGTCCAGCAGCGCCATCAGCACGACCGAGCCGATCAGGGTGACGCTGCCGGTGCCGGCCGAGACCAGCGACTGGGTGGTGATCGCGCGCAGCAGCGTGGTGTCCGAGGTGACCCGCGACATCAGGTCGCCCGGTCGGCTGCGGTCGACCTCGGGCATCCGCAACCGCAGCAGCCGCGCGACGAGTTGGCGCCGGGCGGCGAGCACCACGGACTCCGCGGTGCGCTCCAGTACGTACGCGCCGAACGCTTCCAGGGCCGAACCCGCCACCACCAGGACGGTCAGCAGCACCAGCAGCGCCGTGATGGACTCGCCCCCGCCCAGCCGCTCGACCAGCACCTTCGCGGCCATCGGCTGGGCGAGACCGGTGGCCGTGCCGATCAGGGTGAGGAACCCGCCCAGGGCGATGGCCGGGCGGTGCGGCCGGATGTGGCCGTACAGCACCTGCCAGGTTCGGCGGACGGGCAGTCTGGGTGGCGGTGGCCCTTCGGGGGCGGGGTCGGTGGTCACGTAGGACAGGACGCGAAGCAGCGGCGGTTACCTGTCTCCTGTTCGGACGTGCCGTGTCCTCTTCGATCCGACTCCTTTGGCACGCAAGGGCGGCAGGACTGCCCTGGCGGCTCTTCACACGCGACTCCTCCCTGTCGTAGCCAAGAAGGCCGAGGAGACCGACGTAGGACGCCCCGTACGGCGGCTACGGAGGCCAGGAACCGGAAGACCCGGGCTACGACGTCGTCACCGTGGAACCCCGACGCCGCCGCTGATCATCCGCCCTGGCGCGCCTCGCCGCCGGGACCGCCCCGCACGCCGCACAGGTGCAGCAGCGCCGCGACCGCGCGGTACGGGTCGGTGCGCCCGGCCCGGTCCTCGGCGGCGAGCAGCCGTTCCAGCTCGCCGGCGGACGGGGGCGGCACGTCGTCCGCCGCGATGTCGGTGAAGACCCGCACGCCGTACCAGGTCTCCAGCGGCGCGCCGATCCCGTCCAGCGTCGCGGTCAGCGCCGCCAGGCGGTCGGCCCGCACCTTCAGGCCGATGCGGTTGGTGTAGTCGGGGGAGTCGAAGGCCGCCAGGGCGGTGTCCCAGTCGCCCGACAGGCCGGGCCGCAGCGCGAGCGCGTCGGCGTTGCGCACCAGCAGCGACAGCAGCCCGCCGGGGGCCAGGACGCGCGCCAGCCCGGCCAGCATCGGGTCCGGCTCCGGCACGTACATCAGCACGCCGTGGCACAGCACCACGTCGAAGGCGCCGGGGAGGAAGTGCACACCGGTGTCCCGGCCGTCCCCCTCGATCAGCTCCACCCGGTCCTGGATGCCGGCCGGCTCCTCCGCCAGCGCCGCGCGGGCCGCCGCCAGCATCGCCGGGTCGGACTCCAGGCCGGTGACCCGGTGGCCCGCGCGGGCCAGCCGCAGCGCCTGGGTGCCCTGGCCGGTGCCCACGTCGAGGACCCGCAGCCGCTGCCCGACCGGGAAGCGCGCGGAGATCTGCTCCTCCAGCTGACGGGCCACCAGTTCCTGGCGGACCGTGTTGCGCAGTCCGCCGAGGTTGCCGAGCCACTGCCCGGCGCCCCCGGCAAAGCCCGCCGGGGTCGCGCTCAGGGCCGCTCTCCGCGCTTGACCTGCGGCTTCGGCAGGCGCAGCCGGCGCATCTGGAGCGTACGCATCAGGGCGTACGGCTTGACGCCCTTGTGGTTCTCGTTCGGGAAGCGCTGCTTGAGGCGCCGGCTCAGGGAGAACCACAGCACGAAGGAGTCGATCACGATCAGCACGATGATGAACAGCCACAGCAGCAGCGCGATGTTCTGGATCTGCGGCTGGCGCAGCATCGTCAGCACCAGGATGATCACGGCCATCGGCAGGAAGAACTCCGCCACGCACCAGCGCGAGTCGACGAAGTCCCGGGCGAAGCGGCGCACCGGGCCCTTGTCGCGCACCGGCAGGAACCGCTCGTCACCGTTGGCCAGCGCCTCGCGCTGCCGGGCCATGTCGGCGCGGCGCGCCTCACGCGACGCCTTCGCCGCCTCCTTGCGGTTGGCCGGCGTCTGCGCGCGCGTGCGGCGCTGCGACTGCGCCTGACTGCGCTTCGGCGTCGGGCGGCCCTTCGGGGCCTGCGGGTCACGGGGCTGCTGGGGCTGGGACGCGGTCACCTTGGTGGTCGCGGCCTGCTCATCCTTCGAACGGCTTCGGAACACAAAACCCAAGGGTACGGCTTGGCGGTGTATGGACCACAGCGGCATGGGGAACGATCCGGCAACGGCGCGGGGCCGCCGTCGGTGCCGCGTCGGGGGCGTAACGGGACAGAGCGGGCATGTAGGAGTTCCCCTGAGCCGTCCCTACACCTTGCGCCGGAGGAGGGCCGGTCCCTGATCGTCCTGTAGGAGGAGCGCATCCGGGCCCGAACAGTGCGGTAATGGAACCAAGGCCCGTACTGTGGGGTCTGTAGATGTGCTGGAGCCTAAGCCCGATGTAACTCGGTCAGAAGGGGGCGCGCGAGGCCCATGAGCGGTGTCATGAAGCGGATGGGGATGATCTTCCGCGCGAAGGCCAACAAGGCCCTGGACCGGGCCGAGGATCCGCGCGAGACCCTTGACTACTCGTACCAGAAGCAGCTGGAGCTGCTCCAGAAGGTCCGGCGCGGCGTCGCCGACGTGGCGACCTCCCGCAAGCGCCTGGAGCTCCAGCTCAACCAGCTCCAGGGCCAGTCCTCCAAGCTGGAGGACCAGGGCCGCAAGGCCCTCTCGCTCGGCCGCGAGGACCTCGCCCGCGAGGCCCTGTCCCGCAGGGCCGCGCTGCAGCAGCAGGTCACGGACCTGGAGACGCAGCACCAGACCCTCCAGGGCGAGGAGGAGAAGCTCACCCTCGCCGCCCAGCGCCTCCAGGCCAAGGTCGACGCCTTCCGTACGAAGAAGGAGACGATCAAGGCCACGTACACCGCCGCCCAGGCGCAGACCCGGATCGGCGAGGCGTTCTCCGGCATCTCCGAGGAGATGGGCGACGTCGGCATGGCCATCGAGCGCGCGGAGGACAAGACCGCGCAGATGCAGGCCAGGGCGGGCGCGATCGACGAGCTGCTGGCCTCCGGCGCGCTGGACGACCCGACCGGCATGGCCAAGGACGACATCACCGCCGAGCTGGACCGGCTCTCCGGCGGTACGGACGTCGAGCTGGAGCTCCAGCGGATGAAGGCCGAGCTGGCCGGACCGGGCGCCGACAAGCAGGCCATCGAGGGCGGCCAGGCGGGCCAGGGGCAGCAGGCCCCGCAGGCGCAGCCGGGGCAGCCGCGTTTCGACAAGCAGTAAGAGGCGGCGGCGGTTAGCCTCGTCGGGACCGCCGCACCGGAGAAGAGCGTCGCACCGGACCAGAAGGAGACCGTCGTGATCGTACGGATCATGGGGGAGGGGCAGGTGAAGCTCGACGACGCGCACTTCGTCGAGCTGAACAAGCTGGACGACGAGCTGCTCGACGAGATGGAGAGCGGCGACCAGGAAGGCTTCCGGCGCACCCTCGGCGCTCTCCTGGACGCGGTGCGCCGCCTCGGCAGCCCGCTGCCCGACGACTCCCTGGAACCGTCCGAGCTGATCCTGCCCGCCGAGGACGCGAGCCTCGACGAGGTCAGGCAGATGCTCAGCGACGACGGCCTGATCCCGGGCTGAGAAGCCGCCCGGTCGCACCGGGCGGCCCGCCCACCTCCAGCGCAGGCAGCGCCCCGGACCCCGCGTGGGACCGGGGCGCTACCGTTTGTCCTCGTGACTCCCTCCGCCGCTCACGGGCAGGCCGGTCCGCGTCCGGGCGCCGGACCGCTCGCCTGGCCCCGCGCCCACCCGCGCGCCTTCGACGCCGTACTGGCGCTCGCCGTCCTCGTGGCGATCCTGGTCGGCGCGGTGGCCGAGCCGCACGGACCGCACGGCCCCCGGTTCGGCGAGCGCGAACTGACCGCCACCACCGTGGTCCTCGCCGTCGCCGCGAGCGGCGCCCTGGTGCTGCGCCGCCACTTCCCGCGCAGCGTCCTGGCGGTCACCGGCAGCTGCACCGTCCTCGAACTGATCCTCGAAACGCAGGCGCCGCGCGCCCCCGTCGCCTGCTCCGTCGTCATCGCGCTGTGCACCCTCGCCGCCCGCACCGATCGCTCCACCACCTGGCGTGTCGGCGCGCTGACCGTCGTCGTGCTCACCGCCGCCGCGATGCTCTTCGGCGCCCGCCCCTGGTACGCCCAGGAGAACCTGGGGATCTTCGCGTGGACCGGCATGGCCGCGGCGGCCGGGGACGCGGTGCGCAGCCGCCGCGCCTTCGTCGCCGCCATAAGGGAACGGGCCGAACGCGCCGAACGCACCCGCGAGGAGGAGGCCAGGCGCCGGGTCACCGAGGAGCGGATGCGGATCGCCCGCGAGCTGCACGACGTGGTCGCCCACCACATCGCCCTGGTCAACGTGCAGGCCGGGGTCGCCTCGCACGTCATGGACAGCCGCCCCGACCAGGCCAAGCAGGCGCTCGCGCACGTCCGCGAGGCGTCCCGCTCGGCACTGGACGAACTGCGCGCCACCGTCGGCCTGCTGCGCCAGTCCGACGACCCGAAGGCGCCCACCGAACCCGCGCCGGGCCTGGGCGTACTGGACCAGCTCGTGGACGGTTTCGTACGCGCCGGACTGCCCGTCGACCTCGACGTCCCGCAGCAGCCGGACCGGCTGCCCGCCGCCGTCGACCTCACCGCCTACCGGGTCGTCCAGGAAGCGCTGACCAACGTGCACAAGCACGCCGGCGCGGGCGCCCGCGCGACGGTGCGCATCGTCCGGTCCCCGGGCGACCTGACCGTGACCGTCCTCAACGACGGCACGGGCGCGCCCGCCGGCGAAGCGGGGCCGGGCGCCGCGGAGGAGCGCGGCGGCGGCCACGGCCTGATCGGCATGCGCGAGCGGGTCACCGCGCTGCGCGGCACGGTCGAGACCGGCCCCCGCCCGGCCGGCGGCTTCCGGGTCCGGGTACGCCTGCCGCTCCAGACGACCCAGACCACACGGGCCGAAGCGCCCGGCCGCACCTGCCACCCGGGGGACACCGCATGACCATCAAAGTCCTGCTCGCCGACGACCAGACACTGCTGCGCAGCGCGTTCCGCATCCTCGTCGACTCCGAACCCGACATGGAGGTGGTGGGGGAGGCGTCCGACGGCGCCCAGGCGTACGAGCTGACCCGCGCCAAGGGCGCCGACGTCGTCCTGATGGACATCCGGATGCCGGGCGTGGACGGCCTCGCCGCCACCCGCATGATCAGCGCGGACCCGGACCTGACTGCTGTACGCGTCGTCATCCTGACCACGTTCGAGGTCGATGACTACGTGGTGCAGGCGCTGCGGGCCGGCGCCAGCGGATTCCTCGGCAAGGGCGCCGAGCCGGACGAACTGCTCAACGCCATCCGGATCGCGGCCGCCGGCGAGGCGCTGCTGTCCCCGGTCGCCACCAAGGGGCTGATCGCCAAGTTCCTCGCGCAGGGCGGCGACGCGGCCGACGGCGGGCCGGGACGCCGCGGCGCCGCCGAACTGGCCACGCTCACCGGCCGCGAACGCGAGGTGCTGGTCCTGGTCGCGGGCGGCCTGTCCAACGACGAGATCGCCGAGCGGCTCGCGGTCAGCCCGCTCACCGTCAAGACGCACGTGAACCGGGCCATGGCCAAGCTGAGCGCCCGCGACCGGGCGCAACTGGTGGTCATCGCGTACGAATCGGGGCTGGTGCGCCCACGGGTGCAGTAGGGGGTGGAGACCGCCGTACTCCGAACGTTGTACGGCGGTGGGGCGGAAACCGACCTGCGAGCGAGGGAAAACCGGTGGGGCGTGGCGGATCGTTTAGTCGGGCCAGTGGTGCCCGTCCGCCGAGAACGCCGTACAGAACAGAAGAGAGACCCCACCCATGTCCTGGCTGTCCCGACTCAGCCTCGTACAACGGGGCCTGATAGCGCTGATGTCGATCGTCGCGGTCGCCTTCGGCGCCATCGCGATCCCCCAGCTCAAACAGCAGCTCCTGCCCACCATCGAACTCCCCGTGGTGTCCGTGCTGGCGCCCTACCAGGGGGCCTCGCCCGACGTCGTCGAGAAGCAGGTGATCGAGCCGCTGGAGGACGGAATCCAGGCGGTCGACGGCATCAAGGGCGTCACCTCGACGGCGAGCGAGGGCTCGGCCGTCATCATGGCCCAGTTCGACTACGGCAACGACTCCAAGCGGCTGGTCGCCGACGTGCAGCAGGCCGTCAACCGGGCCCGCGCCAAGCTGCCCAAGGACGTGGACCCGCAGGTCGTGGCCGGTTCGACGGACGACATCCCGGCCGTCGTGCTCGCGGTGTCGGCGACCGGCAAGGACCAGCAGGCGCTGGCCGCCCAGCTCGACCGCAGCGTGGTGCCGGACCTGAGGAACATCGACGGCGTCGGCCAGGTCTCCGTGGACGGCGTCCGGGACCGCATCGTCGCCGTCACCCCCGACGACGCCAAGCTCGCGCAGGCCGGGCTGACGGCCGCGGCGCTCGGCCAGGCCCTGGAGGCGAACGGCACGTCCGTACCCGCCGGTTCGTTCGCCGAGCAGGGCCGCAGCAACACCGTCCAGGTCGGCGGCGGCTTCACCTCCGCGCAGCAGATCCGGGACCTGGCACTCACCCCGGCGGCGGGCCCCGGCGGCTCCGGCGGCGGCCAGGCGGGCAAGCCGGTACGCCTCGGCGACGTCGCCACCGTCAAGGAGGAGCAGGCCGCCCCCACCTCCATCACCCGCACCAACGGCAAGCCCAGCCTGGCCGTCATGGTCACCATGGGCCAGGACGGCAGCGCCGTCGACATATCCGAGGCCGTCAAGGACAAGCTGCCGAAGATCCGCGCCGCGCTCGGCAAGGGCGCCGAGGTCACCGTCGTCTCCGACCAGGGCCCCGCGGTCTCCAAGTCCATCGACTCGCTGACCACCGAAGGCCTCCTCGGCCTGGTCATGGCCGTGATCGTCATCCTGGTCTTCCTGCTCAGCCTGCGCTCGACGCTGGTCACCGCGGTCTCCATACCGCTGTCCGTCGTCATCACGCTGATCGTGCTGTGGACCGGCGACCTGTCGCTGAACATGCTCACCCTCGGCGCGCTGACCATCGCCATCGGCCGTGTCGTCGACGACTCGATCGTCGTCCTGGAGAACATCAAACGGCACCTCGGCTACGGCGAGGAACGGCAGCAGGCCATCCTGACCGCCGTCCGCGAGGTCTCCGGCGCGATCACCTCCTCCACCCTCACCACCGTCGCGGTCTTCCTGCCCATCGGCGTGGTCGGCGGCATGGTCGGCGCCCTGTTCGGCTCCTTCTCCATCACCGTGACGGTGGCCCTCCTCGCCTCCCTCCTCGTCTCCCTCACCGTCGTGCCGGTCCTCTCCTACTGGTTCCTGCGCGCCCCGGAGATCCCCGAGGGCACCGACCCCGAGGAACTGCGCCGGGCCGCCGAGGCCAAGGAGAGCGGCAGCCCCCTCCAGCGCCTGTACGTGCCCGTACTGCGCTTCGCCACCCGCCGCCGCGTCACCAGCGTCGTCATCGCCGTCGTCGTCCTCCTCGGCACGTTCGGCATGGCCCCCCTCCTCAAGACCAACTTCTTCGACCAGGGCGACCAGGACACCCTGAGCGTCAAGCAGGAGCTGAAGCCCGGCACGAGCCTGGCCGCCGCCGACGCCCAGGCCAAGAAGATCGAACGCGTCCTCGGTGGCCTCAACGAGGTCGAGGACTACCAGGTCACCGTCGGCTCCTCCGGCTTCATGGCGGCCTTCGGCGGCGGCAGCGGCGCCAACCAGGCCTCGTACCAGCTCAAGCTGAAGGACTCGGCGGACTCCGCGAAGGCCACCGACAAGCTCCGCGCCGAACTCGGCAAACTCGGCAAGGACATCGGCGAGACCACCGTCTCCACCGGGGGCGGCGGTTTCGGCAACCAGGACCTGAGCGTCGTCGTCAAGGCCGCCGACGCGGACGTGCTGAAGAAGGCCTCCGAGCAGGTACGGGCCACCGTCGCCGGCCTCGACCACGTCACCGACGTACAGAGCGACCTGGCGCAGAGCGTGCCCCGCATCTCCGTCCAGGCCAACGCGAAGGCGGCCGCGGCGGGTTACAGCCAGGCCACCCTCGGCCAGGTCGTCGCCCAGGCGGTACGCGGCACCACCAGCGGCAAGGCGATGATCGGCGACACCGAACGGGACATCGTCATCAAGTCCGCCCACCCGGTCACCTCCGAGGCCGCCCTGCGCGACCTGGCCGTACCGACCCCGGCGGGCCCGGCCAAGCTCGGTGACCTCGCCACGATCCGTACGGTCGCGGGCCCCGTCCAGAGCACCCGCATCGACGGCGCGCGGTCCGCCACCGTCACCGCCAAGCCCACCGGCGACAACACCGGCGCGGTCACCACCCAGCTCCAGTCCAAGATCAAGGACCTGAAGCTGCCGGAGGGCGCCACCGCCGAGATCGGCGGCGTCTCCCAGGACCAGACCGATGCGTTCTCCAAGCTGGGCCTGGCGATGCTGGCCGCCATAGCCATCGTCTTCATGCTGCTCGTGGCAACCTTCCGGTCCCTGATCCAACCCCTGATCCTGCTCGTCTCCATCCCCTTCGCGGCAACCGGCGCACTCGGCCTGCTGGTCGCCACGGGCACCCCGATGGGCGTTCCGGCGATGATCGGCATGCTGATGCTCATCGGCATCGTCGTCACCAACGCGATCGTGCTGATCGACCTGATCAACCAGTACCGCGCCCAGGGCTACGGCGTTGTCGAAGCCGTCATCGAGGGCGGCCGCCACCGCCTCCGCCCCATCCTCATGACGGCCCTCGCCACGATCATGGCCCTGCTCCCGATGGCCCTCTCCATCACCGGCGACGGCGGCTTCATCTCCCAGCCGCTGGCCGTGGTCGTCATCGGCGGCCTGATCACGTCCACCCTGCTCACACTGCTGCTCGTCCCGACGCTGTACGCAATGATCGAACTCCGCAAGGAGCGCCGCGCGGCGAAGCGTGCGGCGAAGCGCACGCGGCCCGCCGACGAGACCCGCACGCCGGAGGCGGCGGGAGTCTGACCCACACACAGGTCAGCCCGTCCCAGGAGACCCCTGGGACGGGCTGACGTGCGTCAGGCTGCCTTGAGGGCCGCGATGAAGGCGGCCCAGGAGGCGGTCGGGAGGGTGAGTATGGGGCCGTGGGGGGTTTTGCTGTCGCGTACGGGGACGGTGCCGGGGAAGTTCTCGGCGATTTCGACGCAGTTCCCCCCGTTGGCGTTGCTGTAGCTGCTTTTGCGCCAGCGGGCTGCGTTGGTGCCGAGGGGGCGCGGCATGGCCTTCACTCCTCTGCCGTTTTGAGGGAGGCGATGAACGCGGTCCAAGAGGTGGCCGGGAAGGTGACTATGGGGCCGTGGGGGGTTTTGCTGTCGCGTACGGGGACGATGCCGGGGAGGTCGTCGGCGACCTCGACGCAACTGCCCCCGTTGGTGTTGCTGTAGCTGCTCTTGCGCCAGTGAACCGTGCTCAGCTCGGGGGTGTGTCGCATGCTTTGTAGTCCTCCATCGCCTTTCGGATCAGCTCCGCCGATGCAGTCAGCGAGAGGGCATTAGCGCGCAGCACCTCGTACTGCCGCCGCCACTTCCGCACTGTGTCCGGTCCCTCGTGCAGGTGGCCGGTCTCGATGCCCTCTTCGTAGGCCGCTGTGGAGCCGTTGGGCAGTGTCAGCAAGTTCAGTGCCCCGCCCATCAGCGAGTGAGGGCCCGCACTGAACGGCATCACCTGAACTTTGCTGCTTGGAGTATTCCCCTGCTTCAGCAGCGATGCCAATTGCTTATACATGGAGCTCTTGTCGCCGACCTGCCGCCGCAATACCGACTCGTCGATGATCGTCCAGCGGAAGGGGACGGGTTGCCGGCGCTCTTGCCGGGACATCCGCGCGGCGACCCGTTCTTCGACCTGCTCCTCGGACAAGTCTTCCTGGCAGCGGAGCAGCACCCGGGCGTACGCATCGGTCTGGAACAGACCGGGTACGACCTGCGGTTCGTAGGTCTCGACCGTATGGGCCTGCGCTTCCAGGTCCATGAAGCGCCGGTACTGATCCGGATGCGCCTCACGCCGTGCGAGCTGGTACAGGCCGTGGAAGTGCTCGTCCGTGCCGAAGGCCGCGTCCAGCCTGGACGGCAGGTCGGGGGGTGGCATCAGCTCCGCCGTCTCGATGCGGGCCAGTGTGCTCTTGCTGGAGTTGACCACGTCCGCCAACTGCACCAGCGACAGTTTCGCGGTCTCGCGGTGGCGGCGTTGTTCGGAGCCGAAGTAGTGGCGGGCGGATACGTAGGGGTTCAGGTCGCGGGGCGTGAACTTCATGGGGGGTGCGCCTCTCTGCCGTCCCATTCTCAACGGTGGGACGTAACGGCCCTGTTGAGAGCCATGTCACACGGTGACGATGGTGGTGCACACGGTAGTCGCCGGGTGTTCATGAGGCCGAAGAAGGCGAGAATCCATGTTTCATCGCGTCGTGCGTCGACAGCCCCGGTCGGGCCCGGTCGGGCGGTACGTGCCCGCCGTCAGGACGCCGCGTCGGCGGCCCGAGGTCATGCTGCGCGGGGAGGCGAGCGCGCTGGTGCGGCCGTACACCCTGTCGCCGGAGGAGTTCCGTGCGTGGCGGTCGCGTCGCGTCGCCGGGGTGGCGGTGTGATGGCCGGTAACCGGTGCGGTACGCCGCTGCGGCTCCTGCCGTGGACCACGCCTGCGGGTGGGGCGTGCTACCTCAGTACGGACGACTCGGAGAGCCTGCTGTCCTTGATCGCCGACGAGGCGGAGGAGGAGTTGCTCCGGGCTGCGGAGGAGGTGGTGACGGCCGACGCCGGCCCTCGGGAGCTGCGCCGCGCGCTGCGCGACGTACTGCGGATCGCGGTCAGCCGGGGCGCTCGGTTGGTGCAGGCGGAGGCGCAGCCCTGTGAGCACGGGACGACCGAGAGGTGCGGCGGCAAGACGTACTGCTGCGGCTGCCGACGGCAGATCTACCTGTGAGAACGTGTACGTGTCCGGGGCCGGTGCCGGGCACGTTCCGGCCCGACCCCGCGGGTCACGGCGTTACGCGCCGAGTCAGCCGAGGCGGCCGATGTGGATGACCACGATCGTGACGGTGGCCTCGGTGATCTCGTACAGCACCCGGTAGCGGCCGACATGTATACGCCGGAGGTCGGGAGAGCCGTACTCGGCACTGCCCGTTGGGCGGGGCTGAGTGGCGAGCAGGTCGACGGCGTCCATCAGCTGGCGCAGCCCGTCTGTGTCGTCTTTGAGGAACCGGGCGGCCGCGTCGACGGCGCCCGGGTCCCAGATGACCTCGTATGTCAACTGCGCTCCAGTCCGAGCCGCGCGCGTACCTCGGTATGCGGGACACCCGCGGTCTCACCGGATTCCTGCCGCGCGCGGTACTGCGCCAGTGCCAGGGCGTCCTCCAGATCGGCGAGCTCCTGCGGGTTTATGAGCACGGCCGCCGGCTGGCCGTGGTCAGTGATCGTAATCCGCTCACGGGCGTGGGAAGTGCGGCGAACCAGCGACCCGAACCGGGCGCGCGCTTCGGTAATCGGCAAGGTGTCACTCATGCGCAGAACTGTACACTTCGCGCGGCTTTCTCAAGGAGAGTCTGCCCGGAATCCACTCGATAGTGACTTTGTGCTGGCGTGAAGGTGAAACGGCCACGGGGCCGCCCGGACTCCTTGTCCGGTGCGACCCCGCGGGCCAGGGGTACTCCGCGCGCCGAAGGCGCGCTCCGCTACGGCAGCGCCAGCATCCGCTCCAGTGCCAGCTTCGCGAAGCTCTCCGTCTCGCGGTCGACCTGGATGCGGTTGACGATCTTGCCGTCGGCGAGGGATTCGAGGGCCCAGACCAGGTGGGGCAGGTCGATGCGGTTCATGGTGGAGCAGAAGCAGACCGTCTTGTCGAGGAAGACGATCTCCTTGTCCTCGGCGGCGAAGCGGTTGGCCAGGCGGCGGACGAGGTTCAGTTCGGTGCCGATGGCCCACTTGGAGCCGGGCGGGGCGGCTTCCAGGGCCTTGATGATGTATTCCGTGGAGCCCACGTAGTCGGCGGCGGCGACGACCTCGTGCTTGCACTCGGGGTGTACGAGGACGTTTACGCCGGGTATGCGGGCCCGTACGTCCTCGACGGATTCGAGCGAGAACCGGCCGTGTACGGAGCAGTGGCCCCGCCACAGGATCATCTTGGCCGCGCGCAGCTGGTCGGCGGTCAGGCCGCCGTTCGGCTTGTGGGGGTTGTAGACGACGCAGTCGTCCAGGGACATGCCCATGTCGCGTACGGCGGTGTTGCGGCCCAGGTGCTGGTCGGGCAGGAAGAGGACCTTCTCGCCCTGTTCGAAGGCCCAGTCCAGCGCGCGCTTGGCGTTGGAGGAGGTGCAGATCGTGCCGCCGTGCTTGCCGGTGAAGGCCTTGATGTCGGCGGAGGAGTTCATGTACGAGACGGGGACGACCTGCTCGGCCACGCCGGCGTCGGTGAGCACGTCCCAGCACTCCGCGACCTGCTCGGCCGTGGCCATGTCGGCCATCGAGCAGCCTGCGGCCAGGTCGGGCAGGACGACCTGCTGGTCGTCGGAGGTGAGGATGTCGGCGGACTCGGCCATGAAGTGCACGCCGCAGAAGACGATGTACTCGGCGTCCGGGCGGGCTGCCGCGTCACGCGCCAGCTTGAAGGAGTCGCCGGTCACGTCGGCGAACTCGATGACCTCGTCGCGCTGGTAGTGGTGCCCGAGGACGAAGACCTTGTCGCCCAGCTTCGCCTTGGCGGCGCGGGCGCGCTCGACGAGTCCGGGGTCGGACGGTGCCGGCAGGTCGCCGGGGCAGTCCACGCCGCGCTCGCTCTTGGGATCGGCCTCGCGGCCGAGGAGCAGCAGCGCGAGCGGGGTCGGCTGGACGTCCAGGGGCTGGGCGGTGGTCACGACACACACCCTCTCTTTTCGCAGATCAGGACGGCGGCGCCGCACCGGTGGGGCCCGGTACCGGGTCGCGCCGGGAGCCTTTTCGTCTATTTGACGCTATCTATCATAGCCGCTTCATGTCAGTTTGACGATGGCCATCGCGTCGATGTGACGCATCCCCGTGCCCAGGCCGCTCCGCGACCCGGCGCGGGTGTGCGAGCATGAAGGCGGAAGGCCAACAACACGTCGCGCCCAGCCGGAATTAATCCGGGGCCCCATCGGTTGCAGCCGAGGGCAAGCGGTCCGTACAACCCGGGAGAGATCTAGATGAGCGTTCAGGACGAGACCACCGTCGGCGACGGCATCATCCTGTCCGACGCGGCCGCGTCGAAGGTGAAGGCCCTGCTGGAGCAGGAAGGCCGCGAGGACCTCGCGCTGCGCGTGGCCGTTCAGCCCGGCGGCTGCTCCGGACTGCGCTACCAGCTCTTCTTCGACGAGCGGTCCCTCGACGGCGACGTCGTCAAGGACTTCGGTGGCGTCAAGGTCGTCACCGACCGGATGAGCGCTCCGTACCTGGGCGGCGCCTCCATCGACTTCGTCGACACCATCGAGAAGCAGGGCTTCACGATCGACAACCCGAACGCCACGGGCTCCTGCGCCTGCGGCGACTCCTTCAACTGACCCGCAACCGGCCCGAGGGCCGGCTGAGGAACAGAGCGCGTACGACGGCGGCGCCCCCCTGGTGGGGAGCGCCGCCGTTGTCGTGTCCGCGGGCCGGCGTATCCGTGGGGCGCCGGGCCGCCGTTACTTCTGCGGGACCTCCTTGCCCGTCGACGCGTCGATCACGTCCCGCCCGGCCAGCGGCTTGTCGAGCGGCACGGTCTGCGTGAACAGCTTCGCCATCTTCACGCAGATCTGGCCCGGTTTCTTCTCCTTGCCGATGACCTCGGCCCGCACGCTGGAGCCGGTCTGCACGGCGGACGCCGAGTACGTGCTGCACACGCCGCCCCAGAAGTACAGCGTCAGCGACTTGCCGTCCGGGCTCACCGCGTACGACTCCAGGCCCATCGCGCCCGCCTTGCCCGACGGCTTGCCGCTGTCCGGCGGCTGCGCGGTCCCGCTGCCGGAGCCGCTCCCGCTGCCGCCGTCGCCGCCCTTGACGTACGCCGGGTCCACCGCGGGGTGCGTGACCGTGCCGCCGCCCGGCTGGCGCACCTGGTAGAGCCACGAGGGCACCAGCGCCTGCCGGCCGTTGACGTACTGCACCGCGAGCCCGAAGACCGCGCCGGTCACCTCGGCGGGCTTGCGCGCCGAGGCGCTGCCCGCGCACGGCTCGACGTCCTGCTGGTCACCCTGCTTCTGCGGCTCGGCCGTCGCACAGCCGCCGGTACCGGAGTTCGCGCCGCCGTGCGCCTGGTTGAGCCGCTCCAGCGTCTTCGCCGCGCTCTGCACCGGGTACGTGTCGCCCTTGACCGGCTGGGCCAACTGGCCGCTGCCGCCGACGACCTGGCCGTCCGAGCCGACCTGGATGTCGCTCTGCCAGCCGTACGTGGGCAGCCCGCCCACCACCGGGTTGGCGCTCACGGTCCGTACGGCGCCGGACAGGCCGCTCGCGTCCAGCTTGGCGTCCTTCTGGCCGAGCGCGTCCAGCACCGGCCGCGCCGCCTGCTTGGCCTTCTCCTGGGAGACGGCGCCCTTGCCGCTGCCGTCGTCCTGGGCGCTGGCGTCGCCGCCCTGGTGGGACGGGCAGCCGGGGCCGCTCGCCGGCGAACTGCCGCTGCCGCCGGAACCCTTGGCGGGGGCGGTCTCCGCGCAGCCGGTCCCGTTGGGGGTGCCGTACTGCGAGTACGTCCACGCGCCGGAACCGTTCTTGGCCACCTGGAGGACGGGGCTGCGCGCGTCCCGCGTCAGGCCGCCCACCTTCCAGGAGTTGCCGTCCGACCGCACCTTCCCGTCCAGGCCCAGGGCCTCGGCCAGCCGGGCCACCGCGGCCTGGCTGATCTCGCCCTTGGGCTGGTAGACGGGCGCCGACCGGGGCCCCTGGGGCAGGGTGCCCGCCGCCCGGTACCCGGCGCCCGTCGGGTCGGGCTCGCCGGGCGCGATGCCGCTGCGCGAGCCGCCGCCCTGCGCGTAACCGTCCAGGGCCAGCGGCGGCGGCGTGTTCTTCGCCGCGGCGCCGACGCCGCTCCCGCCGCCGGAGGCGGACGAGGCCCAGTAGGCCGCGCCGCCGCCGGCCAGCAGGACCGCCGCGGCCACCGAGGCCACGATCAGCGGGCTGCGCCGGCGCCGTGCGGTGGTCTGCCGTGCGGTGGTCTCCTGGGTGTCGTGGCTGGAATTCTCCCCGCCGGACGCGGGGGGAGTGTCCTCGGTGCTCACCGCATCGCTCCTTCGGCTCCGCTGAACAACTGACGTGTGCTCCTCCGTGGGGAGGACGCCGGTTGGACGGGCCCGGTGCGTTCGCGGTTCCCCCGGCTCGGTGCCGGTGTCTCAGTCCCCGTACTCGGACATGCCGCTGACCAGCGCGGCGGAGGAGGCGGGGACGCGGATGCCGTGCAGCTCGCGGGCGGGGGCCTGCGGCGCGCGGGGGCCGCTGCGCCAGTGCGGCGCCATCCGCGCGCAGTCGCCCAGCAGCTGGTCCATCGACTCCGGTTCGGCGGGGAAACCGGGAACGGCGGCCGGGCGGTGTGTGACGCCCTTCACATAGTTGGTCATACGGGCACCGTACGCATCCCGCGCCCCGCGAAGAAAGCCCTACTATTGGGTAGTTTTGGCAGGTGGGAGCGGATCGGGCGACCCGGTACCGTTGACCAACGTCCGTCCCGTCCTTCCGCCTCCCGCAGGAGCAGACCCGTCGTGCGTATCGCAGTCACCGGCTCCATCGCCACCGACCACCTGATGACCTTCCCCGGCCGCTTCGCCGATCAGCTGGTCGCCGACCAGCTGCACACGATCTCCCTCTCCTTCCTCGTCGACGAACTCGACGTCCGCCGCGGGGGCGTGGGCCCCAACATCTGCTTCGGCATGGGCCAGCTGGGCACCGCGCCGATCCTGGTCGGCGCCGCGGGCAACGACTTCGAGGAGTACCGCGCCTGGCTCGACCGGCACGGCGTGGACACCCGCTCGGTCCGCATCTCCGAGGTCAAGCACACGGCCCGCTTCGTGTGCACCACCGACGCCGACCACAACCAGCTCGGCTCCTTCTACACCGGCGCGATGAGCGAGGCGCGGCTGATCGAGCTGCACTCCGTCGCCGAGCGCGTGGGCGGCCTCGACCTCGTCCTGATCGGCGCGGACGACCCGGAGGCCATGGTCCGCCACACCGAGGAGTGCCGTACCCGCGGCATCCCCTTCGCGGCCGACTTCTCCCAGCAGATCGCCCGGATGGACGGCGAGGGGATCCGCACCCTCATGGACGGCGCCGCCTACCTGTTCAACAACGAGTACGAGGCCAGCCTCATCGAGAACAAGACCGGCTGGACCGCGGAGGAGATCCTCGGCAAGGTCGGCACCCGCGTCACGACGCTGGGCGCCGAAGGCGTCCGCATCCAGCGGGCCGGCGAGCCGGACATCGTGGTCGGCGCGGCCGAGGAGAAGACCAAGGCCGACCCGACCGGCGTCGGCGACGCCTTCCGCGCCGGCTTCCTGTCCGGCCTCGCCTGGAACGTCGGCCTGGAGCGCGCCGCCCAGGTCGGCTGCATGCTGGCGACCCTGGTCATCGAGACCGTCGGCACGCAGGAGTACGAGCTGCACCGCAGCCACTTCCTGGACCGCTTCACCAAGGCGTACGGCCACGAGGCCGCCGAGGACATCCGGGCCCACCTGGCCTGACCCGGTTCCCGTGGCGCGGCGGCCCGCCGGGGGCGCCGCACCACGGGCCGCGGGCCCCACGGGTCACACGAGGCGCCGCACGACGTACGCGGCGCCCCGCTCCGCCGCCCGCTCGCCCACGTACTCCTGGCCCCGCATCCCGCACCACGCCGGGATGTCCAGCCGCGCCGCCTCGTCGTCCGCCAGGACGGTCAGCGTCGCGCCCACCGGCACGTCCCCGATCACCTTCGCCAGCTCGATCACCGGCACCGGGCACCGCTTGCCCAGCGCGTCGACGACGCGTTCCGCGGCGGGGGAGGGGGCGGACCCGGCGGCCGGGGCGCCCAGCTTCTCCCGTACGGAGCGGACCGCCTCCGGAAGGACCTCCAGGAAGCGGTCGACGTCGGCCTCCGCGGTGCCCGCCGGCAGCGACACCCGGACGTTGCCCTCCGAGAGCACGCCCATGGCCCGCAGCACATGGCTCGGCGTCAGGGTGCCGGAGGTGCAGGACGACCCGGAGGAGACGGAGAAACCCGCCCGGTCCAGCTCGTGCAGCAGGGTCTCCCCGTCGACATAGAGACACGAGAAAGTGACCAGGTGGGGGAGCCGGTTCACCGGGTCGCCGACGACCTCCGTGTCGGGCACCGACTCAGCCACCCGGGTCCGGATGCGGTCCACCAGGCCCCGCAGCCGTACCGCCTCGGCCGCCGCCTCCGCCTGTACGGCCCGCAGCGACGCCGCCGCGGCGACCACCGCCGGAATGTTCTCAAAGCCCGGCACGCGGCCCGACTCGCGCTCGTCCAGCGGGCCCTGCGGCGCGAACCTGGTGCCCTTGCGGACCACCAGGAGCCCCACGCCCGGCGGGCCGCCCCACTTGTGGGCGCTGCCCGCCAGCAGCGACCAGGCGCCGCCGACGGGGCCCCAGGCGAGCGACTGGGCGGCGTCCACCAGCAGCGGCACGTCCGCCGCCCGGCAGGCGTCGGCGGCCTCCGCCACCGGCTGCTCGGTGCCCACCTCGTGATTGGCGGACTGGAGCGCCGCCAGCGCGGTGCCGGAGGCCAGCGCGGCGGCGAAGTCCGCCGCGTCCACCCGGCCCGTACGGTCCACCCCCACCTCGGACACCGAGCCGCCCGCCGCCTCGTGGACCGCGGCGGCGTGCAGTACGGCGGAGTGCTCCACCGCCGAGTGGACCAGACGGCGGCCGACACGCCGACGCGCCGCGAGCGTGCCGGAGATCGCCGAATGCACCGCCTGCGTCCCCGATGGAGTGAAAACGAGCTCGTCGGGGCGGCAGCCCACGGCCTCCGCCGCGGCCTCCCGCGCGGCGTCCAGCAGCAGCCGGGCGCGGCGGCCCTCCCGGTAGGGGCGGGCCGGGTCGGCCCAGCCCTCGTCGAGCGAGGCGAGCAGGGCTTCCCGGGCGACCGGGTGCAGCGGAGCGGCCGAGGCGGCGTCGAAGTAGGACACGCCCCAGACGCTAGCGTGTCGCGCCCCGCCGCCGGGCGTGGCGTCAGATGACCGCCGGAGCCCGGCATTCCGGGGCTCGGGGGCCGTCCCCCGGATGCCGCAGCCACCCCTTCGGGGAGCGGTGCGGCGCGTTGGGCACCCTCCCCGCGCGACCCCAAATAGCGTCCAGTAGGGTTTGGTCCGCATAAACATCCAAACCCCTGCCCGTGCCAGGGCCGGCGACCGACCAGCGAGACGGCCGCAGCCGGTCTCGCGGGCGAGACTCTCGGGAAGGCGCTACGTGAGTCCCAACGGCTCCGACCGCTCGTCGCGGCGCCCGATGCGGCGGAAGCTGCCGCAGGTGCTGGCTGCGGGACTGGTCCTGGCAACCGCGACCGGTTGCACATACAAGGACTTTCCCAACCTCGGCATGCCCAATCCGGCTACTGAAGAGGCGCCGCGGATCCTCTCCCTTTGGCAGGGCTCCTGGGCCGCCGCCCTTGCAGTGGGCGTGCTGGTGTGGGGCCTGATCATCTGGAGCTGGATCTTCCACCGCCGCAGCCGGACCAAGGTGGAGGTCCCCGCACAGACGCGGTACAACATGCCCATCGAGGCGTTGTACACCATCGTTCCGTTCATCATCATCGCGGTGCTCTTCTACTTCACCGCGCGTGATGAGAGCGAACTCCTCAAGACTTCGAAGAAGCCCGACCACGTCATCAACGTGGTGGGCTTCCAGTGGAGCTGGGCGTTCAACTACCTGGAGAACGTGGACGGCAAGGCCGACACCACGAACATCGACTCCAAGGAACTCAAGGCGATCCCGGACAAGTGGAAGAAGAACGTCCCCGCCGGCGCCGACGGCGTCTACGACGAGGGCATCCCGGGTACGCGTAATCCGGACACCGGCAACCCGGGCCCGACCCTGTGGCTGCCCAAGGGCGAGACCGTCCAGTTCGTCCTGACGTCGCGTGATGTCATCCACTCGTTCTGGGTGGTGCCGTTCCTGATGAAGCAGGACGTGATTCCCGGCCACACCAACGTCTTCGAGGTGACTCCCAACAAGGAGGGCACCTTCATGGGCAAGTGCGCCGAACTCTGCGGCGTCGACCACTCCCGGATGCTCTTCAACGTCAAGGTCGTCTCCCCCGAGAAGTACCGGGAGCACCTGAAGGACCTGGCGAAGAAGGGCCAGACCGGTTACCTGCCGTCGGGCATCGAGCAGACGGATCACGCCAGGAACGCGGAGACCAACAACAAGTGAGCATCCTCAACGAACCTCAGGGTGCCGCCGCCGCAACGGCTCCGGCAGCACCGCCAGCACGTAAAAAGTCTCCCGGCTCCGTCGTGGTGAGCTGGCTGACGACCACTGACCACAAGACCATCGGCACGCTGTACCTGGTCACGTCGTTCGCGTTCTTCTGCATCGGCGGACTGATGGCGCTGCTGATGCGCGCCGAGCTCGCTCGTCCCGGCACGCAGATCATGTCGAACGAGCAGTTCAACCAGGCGTTCACGATGCACGGCACGATCATGCTGCTGATGTTCGCGACGCCGCTGTTCTCCGGTTTCGCGAACTGGATCATGCCGCTGCAGATCGGCGCGCCCGACGTGGCGTTCCCGCGGCTGAACATGTTCGCGTACTGGCTGTACCTCTTCGGCTCGCTGATCGCGGTGGCCGGCTTCCTCACCCCGCAGGGTGCGGCGGACTTCGGCTGGTTCGCCTACTCGCCGCTGTCGGACGCGGTGCGTTCGCCCGGCGTGGGCGCGGACATGTGGATCATGGGCCTGGCCTTCTCCGGCTTCGGCACGATCCTCGGTTCGGTCAACTTCATCACCACGATCATCTGCATGCGCGCTCCGGGCATGACGATGTTCCGCATGCCGATCTTCACCTGGAACGTCCTGCTGACCGGTGTGCTGGTCCTGCTGGCCTTCCCGGTCCTGGCCGCCGCGCTGTTCGCCCTGGAGGCGGACCGTAAATTCGGGGCGCATGTATTCGATGCGGCCAATGGCGGGGCATTGCTCTGGCAGCATCTGTTCTGGTTCTTCGGTCACCCCGAGGTCTACATCATCGCGCTGCCGTTCTTCGGCATCATTTCCGAGGTCATTCCGGTCTTCTCCCGGAAGCCGATGTTCGGTTACATCGGCCTGATCGCGGCGACGATTTCGATCGCGGGTCTTTCGGTGACGGTGTGGGCGCACCACATGTACGTGACGGGCGGGGTACTCCTACCGTTCTTCTCGTTCATGACATTCCTCATCGCGGTACCGACCGGTGTGAAGTTCTTCAACTGGATCGGCACGATGTGGAAGGGCTCGCTGTCCTTCGAGACACCGATGCTGTGGGCGGTCGGCTTCCTGATCACCTTCACCTTCGGTGGTCTGACCGGCGTCATCCTGGCGTCGCCGCCGATGGACTTCCACGTCTCGGACTCGTACTTCGTCGTGGCGCACTTCCACTACGTCATCTTCGGCACCGTCGTCTTCGCGATGTTCGCGGGCTTCCACTTCTGGTGGCCCAAGTTCACCGGCAAGATGCTGGACGAGCGGCTCGGCAAGATCACGTTCTGGACGCTGTTCGTCGGCTTCCACGGCACCTTCCTCGTCCAGCACTGGCTGGGCGCCGAGGGCATGCCGCGCCGCTACGCGGACTACCTGAACGCCGACGGCTTCACCACGCTGAACACGGTCTCGACGATCGCCTCGTTCCTGCTCGGCCTGTCGATGCTGCCGTTCATGTACAACGTCTGGAAGACGGCCAAGTACGGCAAGAAGGTCGAGGTCGACGACCCGTGGGGCTACGGCCGCTCGCTGGAGTGGGCGACCTCCTGCCCGCCGCCGCGGCACAACTTCCTCACGCTGCCGCGCATCCGGTCCGAATCCCCGGCGTTCGACCTGCACCACCCTGAGATCGCCGCGATGGAGGCCATCGAGAACGAGGGCCAGAAGGACACGGCGCTGTTCGGCGGCAAGGAGGTCGGCAAGTGAAGATCCAGGGCAAGATGTTCATCTGGCTCTCCGTCTTCGTCCTCGCCATGGCGATCGTCTATGGCGTCTGGTCGAAGGAGCCGGCGGGCACCACCGCGCTGTTCCTCGCCTTCGGCCTGTGCATCATGATCGGCTACTACCTGGCCTTCACGGCTCGCCGGGTGGACGCCGGAGCGCAGGACAACGACGAGGCCGAGGTCTCCGACGACGCCGGCGAGCTGGGCTTCTTCAGCCCGCACAGCTGGCAGCCGCTGTCCCTGGGCATCGGTGGCGCGCTCGCCTTCCTGGGCGTCGTCTTCGGCTGGTGGCTGCTCTACTTCTCGGCCCCGGTCATCCTGATCGGCCTGTTCGGCTGGGTCTTCGAGTACTACCGCGGCGAGAACCGCACGCAGTAACGCGGTCCCCGTACACCGGGCGGGCCCGGACACCTCACCAGGTGTCCGGGCCCGCCCGTTTGCAGTCCTCCAGCGCGCCACGCCTGATGAACCTTCATATTTTGGGGTCATGAGCCACAGACCACGGTCCCGGACGGCGCTGAGCTGCGCCCTGCTGCTGGCGCCCCTGGGGGCGGGCGCCACCGCCTGCGGCGGCTCGTCGTCGGACCCGCTCTCGGCGACGCCGTACGACGCCGCCGGCCACGTCTCGGCCAACGCCCCCGGCGACGGCGAGAAGGCGGACCCGGACAGGCCGCTGGAGGTCACCACCACCGGTGACGAGGCCCGGATCACGGATGTGACCGCCACCGACGCCTCCGGGCGCTACATCAGGGGCGAACTGACCGCCGACGGCAGGCAGTGGCGCACCACCGTGCCGCTGGCCGCCGGCACCCGCTACACGGTCCGGGTGAGCACCGAGGACGAGGACGGCGCGCCCGGCCGCAAGATCCTCCAGATCGACACCAAGGACGCGGGCGACCGGCTGCGGGTCACCTTCGGGCCCGAGAACGGCACGTACGGGGTCGGACAGCCCGTCACGGCCGCGCTGAGCAAGCCCGTCAAGGACCCCAAGGCGCGCGCGATCGTGGAGGGCGCGCTGAAGGTCGAGTCCACCCCGCGCGTCGAGGGCGCCTGGCACTGGGTCGACAGCAAGTCGCTGCACTTCCGGCCGCGCGAGTACTGGCCCGCGCACGCCGCCGTCGACGTACGCAGCAACCTGGAGGGCCTGAAGATCGACGGCGCGCTCTACGGGGGCCCCGCCAAGCCCGTCAAGTTCCGTACGGCGGACCGGGTGGAGGCCGTCACCGACGCGTCCGCGCACACCATGACGGTCACCCGCAACGGTACGGAGATCAACACCATCCCCGTCACCACCGGCAAGCCCGGCTACTCCACCCGCAACGGCACCAAGGTCATCCTGGGCAAGGAGGGCTTCGTCCGGATGCGGGGCGACACCATCGGCATCCCCTCGGGCAGCTCCGACTCCTACGACCTGCCGGTCTACTGGGCCACCCGGGTGACCTGGAGCGGCGAATACGTGCACGCGGCGCCCTGGTCCGTGGGGTCGCAGGGCGCCGCCAACGTCAGCCACGGCTGCACCGGCATGTCCACGGAGAACGCCAAGTGGTTCTTCGACACGGTGCGCGTCGGCGACCTGGTCAAGGTCGTCAACAGCGGCGGCGAGACCATGACGCCCTTCGACAACGGCTTCGGCGACTGGAACATGCCGTGGAAGCAGTGGCGCGAGGGCAGCGCGCTGGACAAGAACAAGCCCAGCACCACAGGCGAGCAGGAGCAGCGGCCGGGACCCGAGAATGCCGCCCGGCTGCGCCCGCAGGCCTGAGGGCCGCTCAGAAGGCCCCTCAGGCGGCCGCTCAGGCCCCCGTGAGGAGCCTGCGGCGCAGCAGCCCGGCCAAGGCGTCCGTGAAGGCCACCGGGTCCACAGGGTGCGTCACAGCGGCGTCCGCGCGGCTCCACGTGGCCAGCCACGCGTCCTGCGGGCGGCCGATGAGCAGCAGCACCGGCGGGCAGTCGAAGATCTCGTCCTTGATCTGCCGGCACACGCCCATGCCGCCGGCGGGCGCCGTCTCGCCGTCCAGCACGCACACGTCGATCCCGCCCCGCTCCAGGGCCTGAAGCACGGCGGGCAGGGTCGCGCACTCCACGATCTCGACCGGCGGCACGTCCGCGGCAGGCCGGCGGCCCGTCGCGAGCCGTACCTGCTCGCGGGTGTCGGCGTTGTCGCTGTAGACCAGCACCGTGGCAGTCGCCTGCATCGTTCCTCCACGCATCGCAGCAGAACAGCTTCGGGCGGGACGTCACCCGGCCGCGGCCGGGCGGTGGCCCCAGCGCGGATGCTACTGCGCGGGCGGCGGCGCGCAGGAGGGTTCGGCGCGATCAAAGATCCGGCCGACGCCCCGTCAGGACTGGTCAAAGCGGGGCCGCGGGGCCGTATGGCGGGCCCCGGGTCCTCCCTTCGGGCGACTGCCGCAGTGGGCCGTACGAGCAGGGCATACGCCCTTGACACACCGAACGGCACCCCCCGGGGTGAGGGCGGGATAAGCGACCGACATAATGTCGGTCGTGGCGACAGCAACGACAGTAGAAACCGGGCACGCGCACCCGTCGGTCAATCGGCCGAACCTCACCAGCGTCGGAACCATCATCTGGCTGAGTTCCGAGCTGATGTTCTTCGCGGCCCTCTTCGCGATGTACTTCACCCTCCGATCGGTGACCGGGACCGAGTATTGGAAGGAATCCGCCGATGCGCTGAATCTTCCGTTCTCCGCGACGAACACGACGATCCTGGTGCTCAGCTCTCTGACCTGCCAGCTCGGTGTGTTCGCCGCGGAGCGTGGCGATGTCAAGAAGCTCCGGACCTGGTTCGTGATCACCTTCATCATGGGTGCGATCTTCATCGGCGGTCAGGTCTTCGAGTACACCGATCTGGTCAAGCACGAGGGCCTCTCGCTCTCGTCCGGCCCGTACGGCTCGGTGTTCTACCTGACCACCGGCTTCCACGGCCTGCACGTGACGGGCGGTCTCATCGCCTTCCTGCTGGTCCTGGGCAGGACATACGCGGCCAAGAGGTTCACCCACGAACAGGCCACCGCGGCCATCGTCGTGTCCTACTACTGGCACTTCGTCGATGTCGTCTGGATCGGCCTCTTCGCCACGATCTACCTGATCCGCTGACCGGTCCCGCACCGGAACCGCGCTTCAGACAGACATAGCCAAAGCATCGACGCAGAAGATCCTGACACCGGGGTAATCCGTGAAAAAGCTCTCCGCACGACGGCGCCATCCGCTGGCGGCGCTCGTCGTCCTACTCTTCGCGCTGGCGGTCACTGGGGGGCTGTACGCCGCGTTCGCGCCTGCGGACAAGGCCCAGGCCGATGACACCGCCCAGTCTCTTGCCATCAAGGAGGGCAAGAAGATTTTCGCCGTCGGCTGCGCCAGCTGCCACGGCACCGGCGGTCAGGGCACCTCCGACGGCCCGAGCCTGGTCGGCGTGGGCGCCGCCGCCGTCGACTTCCAGGTCGGTACGGGCCGGATGCCGGCGCAGCAGCCGGGCGCCCAGGTACCGCGGAAGAAGAACATCTACACCCAGGCCGAGATCGACCAGCTCGCGGCGTACGTCGCGTCGCTGGGTGCCGGTCCCAACGTGCCGGGCAAGGAGCAGTACAGCAAGGACGGCGCGGACATCGCCAAGGGCGGTGAGCTGTTCCGTACGAACTGCGCGCAGTGCCACAACTTCACCGGTAAGGGCGGCGCCCTGACCAACGGCAAGTTCGCACCGACGCTCGAAGGCGTGGACCCGAAGCACATCTACGAGGCCATGGAGACCGGCCCGCAGAACATGCCTTCCTTCGGTGACGGCTCGCTGTCCCCGCAGAACAAGAAGGACATCGTGTCCTACCTCGGCGCCGTCAACAGCGACGACACCCCCAGCCCCGGTGGTCTGGGCCTGGGCGGTCTCGGCCCGGTCAGCGAGGGCCTCTTCGGTTGGATCGCCGGCCTGGGCGCGCTGATCGCGGTCGCCATCTGGGTCGCAGCCCGGACTACGAAGGCCAAGAAGTCATGAGTGAGACTGGACGACACGCAGACGTGCCAGAAAAGAACCTCCCCAGTGAGCGGGACACGGCTCACGGCGGTGCGGTCGAGACGGCGGACAACCCCTTCGCCGACCCGGGGCTGCCGCCCCACGAGCCCCGCATCCAGGACATCGACGAGCGGGCCGCCAAGCGCTCCGAGCGCGCGGTCGCCTTTCTCTTCACCCTGTCGATGCTCGCGACGGTCGGCTTCATCGCCGCCTACGTGATCTTCCCGGTCGACGAGATCACCTACATCTGGCCGTTCGGCCACGTCAGCGCGCTGAACTTCTGGCTCGGCCTGACGCTCGGTGTGGCGCTCTTCTGCATCGGCGCCGGCGCGGTCCACTGGGCCCGCACGCTGATGTCGGACGAGGAGGTCGCCGACGACCGGCACCCGATCGAGGCGGCCCCCGAGGTCAAGGCCAAGGTCATGGAGGACTTCCGCCAGGGCGCGAAGGAATCCGCGATCGGCCGCCGCAAGCTGGTCCGCAACACCATGTTCGGCGCGCTGGCCCTGGTGCCGCTCTCCGGTGTCGTGCTGCTGCGCGACCTCGGTCCGCTGCCGGAGAAGAAGCTCCGTACGACCGGCTGGAAGAAGGGCATCCGCCTGGTCAACCAGTCCACCAACCTCCCGCTGCGTCCCGAGGACATCGCGGTCGGCTCGCTGACCTTCGCCAAGCCCGAGGGCCTGGAGGAGGACGACCACGAGTTCAACCAGAAGATCGCCAAGGACGCCCTGATGCTCGTGCGGATCCAGCCGCAGAACATCAAGGACAAGCAGGAACTGGACTGGTCGCACGAGGGCATCGTCGCGTACTCGAAGATCTGCACCCACGTGGGCTGCCCGATCAGCCTGTACGAGCAGCAGACGCACCACGTGCTGTGCCCCTGCCACCAGTCGACCTTCGACCTGGCCGACGGCGGCCGTGTCATCTTCGGCCCCGCAGGACACGCCCTGCCGCAGCTGCACATCACGGTGAAGGACGGCTTCCTCGAAGCCGTCAGCGACTTCGCGGAGCCCGTCGGCCCGAGCTTCTGGGAGCGCGGATGAGTAACGAGACGAGCGCGACCACCACGCGCCGCGGCCAGGCGCCGCGGGGCGAGCGGATCGCCGACTGGGCGGACGGCCGGCTGGGCATCTACAGCCTCGCCAAGGCCAACATGCGCAAGATCTTCCCGGACCACTGGTCCTTCATGCTGGGCGAGATCTGCCTCTACAGCTTCATCATCATCATCTTGACCGGCGTCTACCTGACGCTGTTCTTCCACCCGAGCATGGCCGAGGTGACCTACCACGGCTCGTACGTGCCCATGCACGGGATCCGGATGACGCAGGCGTTCGAGTCGACGCTGGACATCAGCTTCGACGTGCGCGGCGGTCTGCTCATCCGGCAGATCCACCACTGGGCGGCCCTGGTCTTCCTGGGCGGCATGATGGTGCACATGATGCGGGTGTTCTTCACCGGCGCCTTCCGCAAGCCGCGCGAGGTCAACTGGCTGTTCGGCTTCCTGCTGCTGGTGCTCGGCATGTTCACCGGCTTCACCGGCTACTCGCTGCCGGACGACCTGCTCTCCGGCACCGGCGTCCGCTTCATCGAGGGTGTCATCCTGGCGATGCCGCTGGTCGGCTCGTACCTGCAGATGTTCATCTTCGGCGGGGAGTTCCCGGGGCACGACATCATCCCGAGGTTCTTCACGGTGCACGTCCTGCTGCTGCCCGGCATCATGCTGGGTCTGCTGGTGGCGCACCTGATCCTGGTCTTCTACCACAAGCACACGCAGTTCCCGGGTGCCGGCAAGACCAACAAGAACGTCGTCGGCATGCCGCTGCTGCCGGTCTACATGGCCAAGGCCGGAGGCTTCTTCTTCCTGGTCTTCGGCGTGATCTCGGTGATCGCGGCGGTCGCCAGCATCAACCCGGTGTGGGCCATCGGCCCGTACCGGCCCGACCAGGTGTCCACCGGCGCCCAGCCCGACTGGTACATGGGCTTCGCCGAGGGTCTGGTCCGTGTGATGCCCGGCTGGGAGTGGGACATCTGGGGCCACACCATCAACTTCGGTGTGCTGATCCCGATCCTCATCTTCCCGCTGGTGCTGGTCGCGATCGCGGTCTACCCGTTCGTCGAGTCCTGGGTCACCGGCGACAAGCGCGAGCACCACATCCTGGACCGCCCGCGCAACGCCCCGACCCGTACCGGCTTCGGTGTGGCCTGGCTGACCGCCTACCTCATCATGCTGATCGGCGGCGGCAACGACCTGTGGGCCACGCACTTCCACCTGTCGCTGAACTCGCTGACCTGGTTCGTCCGGATCGGCTTCTTCGTCGGGCCGGTGCTCGCCTTCATCGTCACCAAGCGGATCTGCCTGGGTCTGCAGCGCCGCGACCGCGACAAGGTGCTGCACGGACGCGAGTCCGGCATCATCAAGCGCCTGCCGCACGGTGAGTTCATCGAGGTGCACGAGCCGCTCAACCAGGAGCAGCTGCACACGCTCACCCAGCACGAGCAGCCCAAGCCGTTCGAGATCGGCCCGGAGGTCGACGAGAACGGTGTCGAGCGGAAGGTCAAGCGGACGACCAAGCTCCGCGCCAAGCTCTCCAAGGGCTACTACGGCGAGGACAACGTCATCCCGAAGCCGACCCCGGAGGAGTACAAGGAGATCACCAGCGGCCACGGCCACCACTGATCCCCGCCGTGTGACGCACGGCAGTACCACCGCGTAAGCACGCCACCCAGAGGGCCCCTTCCAGACACTGGACGGGGCCCTCCGGCATGCCGGGCCGCCGGATAGGGTTTCGGCACCAGCAGGAGACGAATCCAGGAGTGTGGACCATGAACGTTGCGACCCCGAACGGCGGCGACAGCGTGGCGGCCCGCACCTGGCCGGGCGTGCTGGAAGCCCTCCTCCAGGGCCGCGACCTGGGCGCCGACGACACCGCGTGGGCGATGGACCGCATCATGCGCGGCCAGGCCACCGACGCGCAGATCGCCGGGTTCGCGGTGGCGCTGCGGGCGAAGGGCGAGACCGTCGCGGAGATCTCCGGCCTGGTACGGGCGATGTACGCGCACGCCAACCTCATCGAGGTGCCGGGCCCGAGCGTGGACATCGTCGGCACCGGCGGCGACGGCGCCAAGACCGTCAACATCTCCACGATGTCCTCGGTCGTGGTGGCCGGCACCGGCGCGAAGGTCGTCAAGCACGGCAACCGCGCCGCCTCGTCGGCCAGCGGCGCGTCCGACGTGTTGGAGAAGCTGGGCGTGAACCTGGACCTGACCCCGCGCCGGGTCGTCGAGGTCGCCGAGGAGGCCGGGATCACCTTCTGCTTCGCGGTCAAGTTCCACCCCTCGCTGCGGCACGTGGCGCCCGCGCGCCGCGAACTGGGCATCCGTACGACGTTCAACGTGCTGGGCCCGCTGACCAACCCGGCGAAGGTGCGGGCCCAGGCCACCGGCGTGGCCGACGCGCGGATGGCGCCCATCCTGGCCGGGGTGCTGGCCGAGCGCGGCTCCTCCGCCCTGGTCTTCCGCGGCGACGACGGCCTGGACGAACTGACGACCACCGCCACGTCCAAGGTCTGGGTCGTACGGGACGGCGGCGTACGCGAGGAGACCTTCGACCCGCGGGACGTGGGCATCGACCTGGTGCCCGTGGAGGCGCTGCGCGGCGCCGACGCCTCGTACAACGCGGACGTGGCGCGCCGCCTGCTGGGCGGCGAGACGGGCCCCGTCCGGGACGCGGTCCTGCTGAACTCCGCGGCGGCGCTGGTCGCCCTGGAGCCGACGGACGCGCCCCTGACCGACCAGATCGCGGCGGGCATCGCCGAGGCCGCCGAGTCCGTCGACTCCGGCGCGGCCCGCCGGGCGCTGGAGCGGTGGGTGGCGGCCAGCAACGCCTGACGGCGGTGGTGTGACGCAGGGCCCGGTCCGGGATGCGGACCGGGCCTTGCGCGTGTCTGATCGTGTGGCATGATGCTGCGCAGGTCACGAGTGACAGCGACTACGGCCCCGGCCCGCTGTCCGGCAACCCTCCGTCCGTGGCGGGGTGCCCCGGGTGATGACCAGGCCGCAGGCAGCGAGGTCTGCGGCAAGCGCGGATCCCTCGTGCCAGGGATCCTGGTCCTTGAGGGAGCTCTCCCGTGAATCAGCGAATGCGTTAGGGCCGCAGGCCCCTTTTCCCGCACCCTTTTTCCTTTTCCGCTGCCGGCGGCCCGCGCCTTTTCGTGTGTGCGCCCCGCAGTGAGTTCGCCATGCCTTTACGGGAGTTCGCCATGCCTGTTTCCGCTGCCACCACCACCGATGTCGCCGCCACCACCGATGCCGCCGTCTGCGCCCCGCTGCCCGTGCTGGGCCGGGACGTGCTGGTCCCGCTCGTCACGGGCGGCGAGGTCGAGTACGCCGCGCTGGACATCGCCGCCAGCGCCCCGGCGCTCCAGCGCGTCTGGGACGACGTGGCCGCGTACGCCCCGTACTACGGCAGCGTGCACCGCGGCGCCGGCTACCTCTCGCAGCTGTCCACCGACCTGTTCGAGAACAGCCGGGCGGAGGTCGCCGGTTTCCTCGGCTGTCGGGAGGGGGACCAGGTCGTCTTCACCCGCTCCACCACCGACTCGCTGAACCTGCTGGCCGCCGTGCTGCCCGCGCACACCCGGGTGTTCGTCTTCGAGACCGAGCACCACGCCTCGCTGCTGCCCTGGGAGCAGCGCGCGGACACCGAGGTGACGTACCTCGACGCTCCCCGCACCCCGCAGCAGGCGGTGGACACGCTGGAGCGGGCGCTGGCCGAGCGCGAGCCGTACAGCAACGCCCTGGTCTGCGTGACCGGTGCGTCCAACGTGACGGGTGAGCTGTGGCCCGTACGGGAGCTGGCCGCCGCGGCGCACGCACACGGCGCGCGGATCGTGCTCGACGCCGCCCAGCTCGCCCCGCACCACCCGGTCGACATCGCGGAACTGGACGTCGACTGGGTGGCCTTCTCCGGCCACAAGCTGTACGCGCCGTTCGGGGCGGGCGTGCTCGCCGGGCGCGCCGACTGGCTCCAGGCCGCGGAGCCCTACCTCGCGGGCGGCGGCGCCAGCCGTACGGTCGCGCGCCGTGCCGACGGCGGGGTGGACGTCGACTGGCACACCACCGCGGCCCGCCACGAGGCAGGGTCGCCCAACGTCATCGGCGTCTACGCCATCGCCGCCGCCTGCAAGGCGCTCACCGAGGCGGGCTTCGAGAGCCTGGTCGCCCGGGAACAGCAGCTGGTCGAGCGGGTACGGGCGGGCCTCGCGGAGGTGCCCGAGGTGACCGTGCTGTCGCTGTTCGGGGACGACGCGCCGCGCGTGGGCGTGCTGTCCTTCGTCGTCCGGGGCTGGAACAGCTCGCACTTCGCGGCGGCGCTCTCGGCGGAGTACGGCATCGGCGTGCGCGACGGGCTGTTCTGCGCGCACCCCCTCGTACGGACCCTGCTGGGCGCCGAGTCCCAGGCCCCGGGCGAATGCGGCGCGCCTGAAGGGGCACCGGGGGAGCAGTCGCTGAACGCCATCCGGGTGAGCTTCGGCGCCGGCACGCCCGACGAGCACGTGGACCGCTTCGTACGGGCCGTCAAGGAGCTGGTCACGGACGGCGCGCGGTGGAGCTACCGCACCGAGGACGGCCGCTGCGTGCCGGACACCGCGGCCGCCGGGTAGCCCGTGGACCGCCCCGCCGCGGCGCTCCGCTGTCCGGGCGCCGCGGCGCGGGTGCCGTACGCGGAGGCGGCCCGGGTCAGGCGTCCAGGCCGATCGCGAAGGCCGCTTCCAGGTCGTGCTGGGAGTACGTACGGAACGCGATGTGCGTCTCGGTGGAGGACACGCCCGGCACCTTGCTGATCCGGCCGGGGATGACGTCCGCCAGGTCGTCGTGCTCGGCCACCCGCACCATCGCGATCAGGTCGTGCGCTCCGGTGACCGAGTAGACCTCGCTGACGCCCTCCAGCGCGGCGATCTTCTCCGCGATCTCCGGGATCTGGTCCACGCTGGTCTTGATGAGCACGATCGAAGTGATCACGGTTGGCTCTCTCCCTCGGTCGCCTGCTGCTTCGCCGTTCCGGCGGACTCCACACTACCGGGGGCCGCGGCGGTTCCCTCGGGCGGAGCGGGGCTCGCCCGGTAGCGCACCCAGGCGTACACGAAGCCCACCGCGAAGCCCACGACATGGGCGAGATAGGCCACGCCCGGGGTGTCGGGGCTGCGCTGCGCGGCCAGCCACTGGAGGACGAACCAGAACAGCAGCACGATCCAGGCAGGGAAGCGCAGCGGCAAGAAGAAGAGGAACGGGTAGAGGCTGGTGACCCGCGCTTTGGGAAAGAGGTACAGGAACGCGCCCAGCACCCCGGAGATCGCCCCGGAGGCGCCGACCAGGGTCTGCCCCGAGGGAGCGTGCGCGGCCGCGTAGCCCATCAGCGCCAGGTAGCCGGTGACGACGTAGAAGACGGTGAAGGGCAGCCGGCCCATGCGGGCCTCGGCCATGCCGCCGAAGACGTACAGGAAGAGGACGTTGCCCAGCAGGTGCAGCCAGCTGCCGTGCACGAACAGGGCGGTCAGCGGGGTGAGCAGCGCGCGGGGCGAGCCGCTCCACAGGTCGCGCGGGATGACGCCCCACCGTTCGAAGTACGCGGTCTGTGCCTGCACGACGGCGTCGCCGGTCCCGTATATGCCGTTGAGGCCGGAGGCGGGGCCGATGACGAAGACCACGCAGCACACGGCGATCAGTGCGTTCGTCATGCGGGAGAACACGGTCAGCGCCGAGCGGGCGCGGGGCGTCCGGGGGATCAGAGGCGGGGCCGTCATGAAGTGATCATGGCGTAATGGGGGCAATCGGGACAGAGTGCCTCGCCGCGTCCCGCCTCCCGGGCGGGGCCGCACCGCGAGGGCGTCAGGCCGTAGGGTAACGGGCAGTACCCCGCGTACTTCCGCAGTCCGACGGCGCACCGCGTGAATCCCCCGAACGACAGCACGAGCCCCGCTCGCCCGAGCGTGACGAAAGAGGACGACACCATGGCTGTTCCCCTGCCGACGGACGGGACCCGGTGGCGCTGCACGCTGTGCGGCAACCTGACGCGCTTCGACGTGACGCGCCGGTCCGAGGTCGTGGAGTACCTGCACCTCGACCTCGCCGGAGAACCGAAGGTGGAGGAACGCGAGGTGCTCAGTGAGAGCATCGAGTCCGTGCGCTGCCGCTGGTGCAACGCGGTCGACCAGATCGAGCTGGTCGACCGGCCGGGCGCGAGCGCCTGAGATCGGAGCGATGCAGCAGTGGTGGAGCGTCCAGAAGGGCCTGCGGGGGCGGAGCACGACGCCGAGGCCGGTACGGCCGAGGCGGACGAGGTGCTCGACCGTCCGTTGCCCGAGGGCGTGCGGCGCCGTGTCGTGGCGCTGACCGCGGAGTCCTTCGGCGGTCTGACGGTCGCCGAACTCCCGCCACCCTTGCGGCAATACGCCCGGTTCACCCCCAGCCGCCGGGCGAAGTTCGCGGGCAACGCGATGGCCGCCGCGCTGGAGAACGACGCGGTCTTCAGACAGCGGATCGCGGGCCGGCTGCGCGAGGCCCAGCCGGAACTGGCCGAAGCGCTGGACAACGGCACCCCGCCCGCCGCCGCCGACCCGCTGGACGTCGCGGCGGCGGCCTATGTGCTGCGCCCCGAGGGCTGGGTCAAGCTGGTCGCGGCGGCCGGCGAGGAGGCGCAGCGCGTCCGCGCCGAGCGGGCCGGCGAGGAGGCCGAACGCGAGCTGGCCGCGCTGCGCGAGGAACTGGCGCAGGCCCGCGGGCAGGCGCGCGCCGAGGCCGAGCGCGTCCGTGGCGACCTGGAGGCGCTGCGCAAGGAGAACGAGTCCTTGCAGCGCAAGCTGCGCAGCGCTCTGAGCGACGTGAAGCGGGGCGAGGCGGCGGCGCGCAAGGCCGCGGCCGAGACGGAGGCCGTACGGGCCGCCGCCGCGCAGGAGAAGACCGCGGCGGACAGCGAGGTGCGCCGCCTCAAGGCCCGCGTCGCGGAGGCCGAGTCGTCGTTGGAGGCCAGCCGCCGCGCCACGCGGGAGGGCCGCAGCGTCGAGGACATGCGGCTGCGGCTGCTGCTGGACACCGTGCTGGACGCGGCCCAGGGGCTGCGCCGGGAACTGGCGCTGCCGCCCGCCGACACACACCCCGCGGACACCGTGGACGCGGTGGCGCCGGGCAAGATGACGCCCAAGGACATCGCCACCCGCGCGCTGTCGGAGACCGACCCGGCGCTGCTGGACCAACTGCTGGCGCTGCCGCAGGCCCACCTGGTGGTGGACGGCTACAACGTCACCAAGACCGGCTACCCCACGATGCCGTTGGACAAGCAGCGGCTGCGGCTGCTGGGCGGTCTCGCGGTGCTCGCCGCCCAGACGGGCGCGGAGATGACCTGTGTCTTCGACGGCGCCGAACTGGCCGCGCCGGTGCTGCTCGCGCCGCCGCGCGGCGTCCGCGTCCTCTTCAGCAAGCCGGGCGTGACGGCCGACGAGCTGATCCGCCAGCTCGTACGGGCCGAGCCGCCGGGCCGTCCGGTGGTGGTGGTCTCCACGGACCGCGAGGTGGCGGACGGCGTGGCCAAGGCCGGTGCGCGGCCGGTGGCATCCGCGCTGCTCCTCAAGCGACTTGCCCGGACCTGAGTGGTCCGTGCGGCGCGCGGGACGAGGGTAAAGGTGTACCCATCAACGAGGTGACCTATGCCTGGAGTTCGTATCTGAGTGTCAAGTGGCCGTTACTGCCTGTGTGATGTTGGTAAAGGATGAGGAGCATCCGGCAGTTTTTTCCGGTGAGGATTTGAAGCGATCACAACTCGGTTACTAAGGTCGGGCCTCGACCCTTCATGCAGTTGATCATCCAACCGGGATGAACAGTGAAGGCACCGCCGAGTCCGCGGCGTTCGCGCGGAGCCGGGGTCCAGCACCCCCCACTCCCGGTAGGCGGCTGAAGGAAGAAGGAGCTCGCCTCCGTGGCGTCCCACCGTCGACCCAAGCAGCCGAGCCGCGCGCGTGTGACCGTACTCACCGCGACCGCGGCAGCGGCCGTCGCCCTCTCGTCCCAGGCCGCCCACGCCGACCCGAAGCCGAAGAAGGAAGACGTCAAGTCCGAGGTCGACAAGCTCTACGAGCAGGCGGAGCAGGCCACCGAGAAGTACAACGGGGCCAAGGAGGACCAGGAGAAGCTCCAGAAGGAGGTCGACGCCCTCCAGGACAAGGTCGCCCGCGGCCAGGGCGAGCTGAACGAGCTCCGCAAGGGCCTCGGCGCGGTCGCCTCCGGCCAGTACCGCAGCGGCAGCATCGACCCGTCCGTGCAGCTGTTCCTCTCCGGCGACCCGGACACCTACCTCGACAAGGCCGCGACCCTCGACCAGTTGAGCGGCAAGCAGGCCGAGCAGCTGAAGACCATCGCGGACAAGCAGCGGCAGCTCGCCCAGGAGCGGGCGGAGGCCTCGGCCAAGATCAAGGACCTCTCGGAGACCCGCCAGGCGCTGGGTGACAAGAAGGACGAGATCAAGGGCAAGCTCGCCAAGGCGCAGGAGCTGCTCAACACGCTGACCGCCAAGGAGAAGCAGGAGCTCCAGCAGGAGGAGCAGAAGAAGAACCGCTCCAGCCGCGGCAACGAGCGTCCCGACCTGGGCAACGACGTCCCGGCCTCGCAGCGTGGCGCCGCCGCCCTGTCCGCGGCCGCCTCCAAGATCGGCTCGCCGTACGTGTGGGGCGCCACCGGCCCCTCCTCCTTCGACTGCTCGGGCCTGACCTCCTGGGCGTACCAGCAGGCCGGCCAGTCGCTGCCGCGCACCTCGCAGGCGCAGGCCAACGCCGGCACCCGGATCGGTTCGCAGAGCGCGCTGAAGCCGGGCGACCTGGTGCTCTTCTACGGCGACCTGCACCACATCGGCCTGTACGCGGGCAACGGCCAGGTGCTGCACGCGCCGAAGCCGGGCGCGTCCGTGCGCTACGAGTCGATCAACAACATGCCCTTCCAGTTCGGCGTCCGGGTCTGACGCGTCGGCTGACCCGTCCGGGGTCGGTTCGTACGATGACCTGAGCCGTCCGGACATGCCGCCCGATCGGGCGAATTGCGGTGTGCGCCGCTGACTTCCCGCCCCGCCGGTGACCTGCGCAGTCACCGGCGGGGCGGCTTTTTCCCTACCGGCGGCGGCCGTTGCGGGTCTTTGGCCGCCGGCCACCGGCGCCGTTACTGTCTGCCCTCGCAGCCGCCGGTCACCGACCGCCCGTCCCGGGCGGCAGGGGCTGCACGGAAGGGAGTGCGGCCTCAAGTGGTGTCCCACCGCCGTGTCTCGCAGTCCGGCCTGGTCGGCGGCGCGACCAGGGCCACCGTCCTGTCCGCCGCCGCGGTCACCGCCGCGGCCGCGCTGTCCGCCGGAGCGGTGCAGGCCGCGCCGCGGCCCGCGCCCGCCGATGTCTCCTCGCGCATCGACGCCCTCTACGAGCAGGCCGAGAAGGCCACCGAGGAGTACAACGGGGCGACCGAGCGGACGCGGAAGCTGCGCACCGAGGTATCGGCGCTCCAGGACCGGGTGGCCCGTGGCCAGGAGCACGTCAACCGGCTGCGCGCGCGGCTCGGTGCCGTCGCCTCCGCCCAGTACCGCTCCGGCGGCCTGGACCCGGCCCTGAAGCTGATGCTCTCCGAGAACCCGGCGGACTACCTCGACAAGGCCGCCGCGCTCGACCGCGTACAGGGCAGCCAGGCCGGCCAGCTGCGCGAACTCCAGGGTTCCCAGCGCGGGCTGGAGCAGGAGCGCAAGGAAGCGGCCGGGAAGCTGGCGGCCCTGGAGGCGAGCCGGCGGGACGTGGCGCACCACAAGAAGGACGTCGAACACAAGCTGGCCGCGGCGCAGCGCCTGCTGAACTCGCTGCCGGGACAGGACCGGGCGGCCTACGACCGGGCGAACCGCGGCACCGGGCGCTCACTGCCGGACCCGGCCGGGACGGCGCCGGTCTCCGGCCGGGCCGGGGCCGCGGTGCAGGCGGTCCGCGCGGCGATCGGGTCCCCGTACTCCTGGGGGCAGTCGGGCCCCTCCTCGTTCGACTGCTCCGGGCTGATGCAGTGGGCGTACGCGCGAGCCGGAGTCGCCATCCCGCGCACCTCGCAAGCCCAGCGCGGCGCGGGGCAGCACGTTCAGGTCAGTCAGGCCAAGCCGGGGGACCTGGTCATCTACCGGGACGATGCCAGCCATGTCGGTATGTACGTGGGCAACGGACAGGTGGTGCACGCGCCGTATCCCGGCGCGCGGGTGCGCTCCGACCCCGTCGGCATGATGCCGATCTCGACCGTAACCCGACCCTGACCGCTACCCGTACCGCGCGGGCGGTGCATACGATCAGCCGCGTGAGAGGTCACCGGGCACAGCGGCGGGCGGCCCGGCGGATCAGGAGGGCGCTGTGCGCGGCCTTGCCGCCGGTGCTGCTGTCGTCGTTGGCCGGCTGCGGCCGGCCCGGCGAGCCGGCTCCGCCGCCGGGAATCCAGCGGATGCTCGACCAGCGCGCGGCGGCCGTACGCGACCGGGACGCCGGGGCCTTCCTCGCCTCGGTCGACCCGCGCGCCGCCGCTTACCGCACGCGGCAGCGGGAGCTGTTCGCCAACCTCGGGCACGTACCGCTGGCCTCCTGGGCGTACGAGCTGGTGAAGACCGACGCGTTCGGGCTGCCGGCGGTCGCGGGCGCGGACGGCCGCCGGGTCGCCGCCGAGGTGCGGCTGCGCTACCGGCTCGCCGGGTACGACACCTCGCCGGTCACCGCCGTCCAGTACCTGACGCTCACCGACCGCGGCGGGCGCTGGCGGATCGTCTCGGACACGGACGGCGCGGCGAAGGGCCGGCGCAGCGCGCGCCAACTGTGGGACCAGGGACCGGTGCAGGTCGTCAGGGGCCGCTACAGCCTCGTGCTGGGCGTGGGCCGCGGCACCGCCGCGCTGCGCGAGCTGGCGGAGCGCACCGACGCGGCCGTGCCGGCCGTCGGCAAGGCGTGGCCGGGAAAGTGGGCCGGGCGGGTGGTGGTCGAGGCGCCGCAGTCACTGGACCGGATGGCGGAGCTGCTGGACGCCACCGACTCCTCCGGCTACCGGGGCATAGCCGCGGTCACCACCGGCGAGGCGGGCACGGCGCCGGCGGCGCCCGCCGACCGGGTCATCGTCAATCCCGAGGCGTACGGGGAACTGTCCGGCACCGGCCGGCAGATCGTGCTGACGCACGAGGCCACCCACGTCGCGACGCGCACGGTCACCACCGCCACCACGCCGCTCTGGCTCTCCGAGGGGTTCGCCGACTGGGTGGCCTACCGGGGCACCGGCCGGCCGCCCGCCGCCACCGCCCCCGAACTGGCCCGCGCGGTCGCCAAGGGCTCACCGCCGCCCCGGCTGCCGGCCGACGGCGACTTCCGCTTCAGCCGCAGCGCCGAGCAGCTGGCACGCGCCTACGAGGGCGGCTGGCTGGCCTGCCGGATGATCGCGGACAACTGGGGCGAGAAGAAGCTCGGCGCGTTCTACCGGGCCGCGGGACGCGGCGGCGAGGAGAGCGCGGGCCGGGCGATGAAGGACCAGTTGGGCGTCGGGCCGACCGAGTTCACCCGGCGGTGGCGGTCGTACGTGTCCGGGCAGCTGGGCTGACGCGCGACGCCGGGGCGGGCGGCCGGGGAGCGGCCGGACGGGCCCGCCGTCGAGCGCCACAGCCGGCGGCAGGCGGTCAGCGAGGCCACCACGAGCAGGCCGTTGCGTACCGCCAGCAGGACGACGCCGCGGCCCTCACTGGCCACCACCTCCGCGAACCAGACGGGGAACTCCAGGAGCGTGGCGCCGGACGCGAGCACGATCAGGACGGCGGGCAGCCCCATCCGGCTCGACCGCACGGTCATGCACACGGCCGCCATGCCGACCAGCCAGATCATGTACTGCGGGCTGATCACGCGGCTGGTGGTGACGAAGAGCAGGACGGCGGTGAACGCGGCGTCGGCGAGCGTGGCGGACGTGCACCTCCGCGCCCGCAGCCGCCACAGCAGCAGCCACCCGAAGGCCGCCACCGTCAGGACCAGCGACAGGGAGCTGACCAGCGGCACGTACGGGCCGACGAACTCCACGGAACCGTAGTTCAGCAGCACCTCTCCGTCCCAGCCGAACTGCCGGGCGACATGGAAGACGAGCGCGCCGAGCGACTCCACCTCCGTGCCCCGGTCGCGCTGGAACGTGAGGAAGGCCAGCCCGCCAGGGGCCCAGGCGGTCAGGACGAGCGTGCTGGCCAGCGCGCCGACCGCCGCGGCGCCCCACAGTTCACGGGCCCGGCGGCCGCGCAGCGGAGCGCCGCTCAGCAGCAGCACCGGCCAGACCTTCAAGAGCGCGCCGAAGGCGATCAGAACACCGGAGACCCGCGGGCGGCGAGCGGCGGCGAACAGGGCGGCGACGGCCACCGCGGTCACCATCAGGTCGTACCGGGCGTACGCGGTGGGGCCGAGCAGGGCGACGCCGGCGATCCAGACCCAGGCGCCGGCCGGCCGTTTGCCGGGCCGCCGGCCCGCGTACAGGAAGAGCGCGAAGGCGGCGGCGTCGGCCGCGCAGGCCAGGAGGAAGAAGGCCGCGGCATAGTCGAGGAACGGCAGGAGGGCGGGGGAGAGGACGGCGAGCGCGGCGGCCGGCGGGTACTGCCAGGTCACGTCGCCCACAGGGAAGGTGCCGGCCTTCAGGATCTCCGACCAGCCCTGGTAGATGCCCGAGACGTCGCTGGTCACGTCCGGCCCCGGCAGCACCAGCACCTTGAACACGCACAACAGGAGCACCGCCCGGGTCGCGGCCCACGCCGCCACCGGCAGCGCCAGGGCGCGCGCCGCGCCGCCGCGGGGCTCGCTGCCGGCCCTGGTCATCGGCACCCCGTCCCGTGTCGTTCGCACCCGTATGCGGGCGCCGGTACCTCACGACCGTAGACGAGCCGGGGGCGTGCCGGGACTGTCCCCGCCGGGGGTGTCGGACGAACCGGTACTGTGCGAGGGCAATGGACAAGACGCTGATCGTCACGAACGACTTCCCGCCCCGCCCCGGCGGCATCCAGGCCTTCCTGCACAGCATGGCCCTGCGCCTGGACCCGGACCGGGTCGTGGTCTACGCCTCCACCTGGAAGCGGACCAAGGAGGGCATCGAGGCCACCGCCCGCTTCGACGCCGACCAGCCGTACCCGGTCGTACGGGACCGTACGACGATGCTGCTGCCGACGCCCCGGGTGACCCGGACCGCCGCCGCCCTGCTGCGCGAGCACGGCTGCTCCTCGGTGTGGTTCGGGGCCGCGGCGCCGCTCGGCCTGATGGCCCCGGCGCTGCGCCGGGCCGGCGCGCGCCGCATCGTGGCCACCACCCACGGGCACGAGGCGGGCTGGGCACAGCTGCCCGCCTCCCGCCAACTGCTGCGCAGGATCGGCGAGGGCACCGACACCATCACCTATCTCGGCGAGTACACCCGGTCCCGGATCGCCGCCGCGCTGACGCCGGCCGCCGCCGGCCGCATGACCCAACTGCCGCCCGGCGTGGACGAGAAGACCTTCCACCCCGGCTCGGGCGGCGACGAGGTACGGGCCCGCCTCGGGCTCGCCGAGCGGCCGGTCGTCGTCTGCGTCTCCCGGCTCGTGCCGCGCAAGGGCCAGGACACCCTGATCGAGGCGATGCCGCGCATCCTGGCCGACGTGCCGGACGCGGTGCTGCTCGTCGTCGGCGGCGGCCCGTACGAGAAGCAGCTGCACGCGCTCGCGGTGGAGAAGGGCGTGGCGGACTCGGTGCGCTTCACCGGGGCCGTGCCGTGGGAGGAACTGCCCGCCCACTACGGCGCGGGCGACGTCTTCGCGATGCCGTGCCGCACCCGGCGCGGCGGGCTGGACGTCGAGGGCCTGGGCATCGTCTACCTGGAGGCGTCCGCCACCGGCCTGCCGGTGGTCGCGGGCGACTCCGGCGGCGCGCCGGACGCCGTGCTGGACGGCGAGACGGGGTACGTGGTCCCCGGCGGCTCGCCGACGGTCGCCGCCGAACGCGTCGTCGCGCTCCTCAAGGACCCGGCCGCCCGCCGCCGCATGGGCGAGCGGGGCCGCGCCTGGGTGGAGGAGAAGTGGCGCTGGGACCTGCTGGCCGAACGGCTCAAGGAGCTGCTGTAGGGCGCGTCACGCGCGGTAGATCGCCTCGATCTCCTCGGCGAAGTCCTTGGCCACCACGTTGCGCTTGAGCTTCAGGGACGGCGTCACGTGCCCCGACTCCTCCGTGAACTGGGTCGGCAGGATGCGGAACTTGCGCACGGACTCCGCCTTGGAGACCGCCGCGTTGCCGTCGTCCACCGCCCGCTGCACCGCGGCCAGCAGCTCGGGGTCCCGGCTCAGCTCCGCGACGCTCTGCCCGGCCGGGCGGCCGTTGTCCTCGGCCCAGCGCGGCAGGAAGTCCTCGTCGAGGGTGACCAGCGCGCCCACGAAGGGGCGGCCGTCGCCGACGACCATGCACTCGGCGATCAGCGCGTGCGCGCGGATGCGGTCCTCGATGACGGCCGGGGCGACGTTCTTGCCGCCCGCCGTCACCAGGATCTCCTTCTTGCGGCCGGTGATCGCGAGATAGCCGTCCTCGTCGAGGGTGCCCAGGTCGCCGGTGTGGAACCAGCCGTCGGAGAGCGCTTCCTTGGTGGCGGACTCGTTGTTCCAGTACTCGGTGAACAGGTGCTCGCCGTGCAGCAGCACCTCGCCGTCGTCGGCGATGCGGACCACCGAGCCGGGCAGCGGCTGGCCGACCGTACCGATCTTCTGCCGGTCCCACGGGTTGAAGGCGGTGGCCGCGCAGGACTCGGTCAGGCCGTAGCCCTCCAGGGCGGTGAAGCCGATGCCCCGGTAGAAGTGGCCCAGGCGCTCGCCCAGGGGCGCGCCGCCGGAGATGGCGTGGGTGGCCCGGCTGCCGAGGACGGCGCGCAGCTTGCCGTAGACCAGCTTGTCGAAGAGCTTGTGCTTGAGCCGCAGGCCGAGGGCGGGCCCGGCCGCGGTGTCCAGCGCGCGGCTGTAGGCGATGGCCGTGTCGGCGGCCCGGTCGAAGATCTTGCCCTTGCCGTCGGCCTGCGCCTTGGCCCGCGCCGAGTTGTAGACCTTCTCGAAGACCCGGGGGACGCCGAGGATCAGCGTGGGGCGGAAGGCGGCGAGGTCCTCGGTGAGGTTCTTGATGTCGGGGGCGTGCCCCAGCTTGATGGGGGCCATGACGGAGGCCACCTGCACCAGCCGTCCGAAGACGTGGGCCACGGGGAGGAAGAGGAGCACGGAGGAGTGGCCGGTGCGGAAGAGCGGCTTGAGGCGTTCGACGACGTTGCCGCACTCGGCGAAGAAGCTGCGGTGGGTGAGCACGCAGCCCTTGGGCCGGCCGGTGGTGCCGGAGGTGTAGACGATGGTGGCGGGGGAGTCGGCGTCGGCGAGCGCGCTGCGCTCGTCCACCTCCTCGTCGGTGATGCCGGCGCCGGCCGCGCGCAGCCGGGCGACGGCGTCCCGCTCGATCTGCCAGATGTTCTCCAGCGCGGGCAGCCGGTCCCGTACGGACTCGACGGAGGCCTCCTGCGCGGGGGTCTCCACCAGGCAGGCCACCGCGCCGGAGTCGCCGAGGATCCACTGCACCTGTTCGGCGGAGCTGGTCTCGTACACCGGGACGGTGATCGCGCCGGCGCTCCAGATCGCGAAGTCCAGCAGCGTCCACTCGTAGCGGGTGCGCGACATCAGGCCGACCCGGTCGCCGGGGCAGATGCCGGCGGCCATCAGGCCCTTGGCGGCGGCCCGTACCTCCGTGAGGAAGACGGCGGCCGTGACGTCCTGCCACTGCCCGTCGACCTTGCGGCCCATGACGGCGACGTCGGGGTGCTGCGCGGCATTGCGGCGGATCAGATCCGTCAGGTTGCCGTCCGCTGGGACCTCGTACAGGGCCGGAAGGCTGAACTCGCGCAAGACTGCTGCTCCTCATCGGCGCCGGCGTCACGACGCTGTGTGCTGGCCGGCTGCGGTCCATGATCAGGCAGGGGGGTTGGACTGCCCGGACGTTACCCACCGGTATTGCTTTTCGGATAGGGGGGTACGCCCAGATGTTCGATGCGTCACAGCGGTGTGACACGTGCCTGGACACGCCTGGGGACTGCTTCGCGCAGACTAGACCAGGCATTCGGTGACCCGGAAGTAACCGCAGGTCGGGCCCCCCGGGCGACGGCGTTTCGCACCCCCGCCCGGCGGTACGCGAGGCCCCTCTCCCGACGGCCCGCCTTTCGATCTAGGGTGACGGCATGCGAGTGCATGTGGTGAGCGACGTACACGGCAACGGGCGGGATCTCGCCACGGCGGGCGACGGCGCCGACGCCCTGGTCTGCCTGGGCGACCTCGTGCTGTTCCTGGACTACGCCGACCACTCGCGCGGCATCTTCCCCGACCTCTTCGGCGTCGAGAACGCCCACCGGCTGGTCGAACTGCGCACCGCCCGCCGCTTCGAGGAGGCCCGCGAGCTGGGCCGCAGGCTGTGGGGCGACATCGAGCGGGCGGGCGGCGGCCGGGCGGCCGTCATCGAGGAGGCCGTCCGCAAGCAGTACGCCGAACTGTTCGCGGCCTTCCCCGCGCCGACGTACGCCACGTACGGCAATGTGGACATCCCCCGGCTGTGGCCGCAGTACGCCCGGCCCGGCACCACCGTCCTGGACGGCGAGCGGGTGGAGATCGGCGGCCGGGTCTTCGGGTTCGTCGGTGGCGGCCTGACGACCCCCATGCGGACCCCGTACGAGATCAGCGACGAGGAGTACGCCGCCAAGGTCGAGGCCGTCGGCGAGGTGGACGTGCTGTGCACGCACATCCCGCCGGACGTACCCGAGCTCTGCTACGACGTCGTCGCCCGCCGCTTCGAACGCGGCAGCGCGGCCCTCCTGGACGCGATCCGCCGGACCCGCCCGCGCTACGCGCTCTTCGGACACGTGCATCAGCCGCTCGCCCGGCGGGTACGCGTCGGCGCCACCGAATGCGTCAACGTGGGGCACTTCAACGCGACGGGCACGCCGTACGTCCTGGAGTGGTGACGGCCTTTCCGCCGCCGCCCCCGGGCTGACCGGATCGGACGGGGAGCCTGTCCGGGGCTCTTTCGCCGCGCGGTAGCCTTCAGCAGCAGGGATACGCGTCTGGCGGACCGGCACGAATCGGCATGGAGGAGTCACGGCGATGGCCGAACACACCAGCTCTAGCATCACGATCGAGGCGGCACCCGCCGAGGTGATGGGAGTGATCGCCGACTTTGACCGTTACCCGGACTGGACCGGCGAGGTCAAGGAAGCCGAGATCCTCAGCAAGGACGACCAGGGCCGCGCCGAGCAGGTCCGCCTGCTGCTGGACGCCGGCGCGATCAAGGACGACCACACCCTCGCCTACACCTGGACCAGTGACCACGAGGTCAGCTGGTCGCTGGTGAAGTCCCAGATGCTGCGGACGCTCGACGGCTCCTACCGGCTCGTCCCGCTGGCCGGCGGCGCGCACACCGAAGTGACGTATCAGCTGACCGTCGACGTCAAGATCCCGATGCTCGGCATGATCAAGCGCAAGGCGGAGAAGGTCATCATCGACCGCGCGCTGGACGGGCTGAAGAAGCGCGTCGAAAGCGGCCCCGCGGCCCCCGCCGACGAGGCCAAGCGGCTCTGACCATGCGTACCGTCCTCGTCACCGGTCCGGGCGGCGCGGGCCGCACCACCATCGCCGCCGCGACCGCGCTGGCCGGCGCCCGGCGCGGCGAGCGGGTCCTGCTGCTCACCACCCAGAGCGGCGCGGCGGAACGCGCGCTCGGCACCCGGCTCGGCCGCCCCGGCGGCGACCCGGTGACCGCGGCGCCCGGGCTGCTGGTCCGCTGCGTCGACCCCGCCGGGCACTTCCGGCAGGAGGCCCTCGCCTTCCAGGAGCGCGCGGCGGCCGCCCTCGACCTCCTCGGCGCCGCGCCCCTGGACGAGGAGGAACTGACCGAGCTGCCGGGCGGGGAGGAATTCGCCCTGCTCCACGCGCTGCGCGCGGCACACGAAGCGGCCGGCGAATCCGGCGGCACCGACACGATCGTCGTCGACATGCCGCCCGCGTCCGACACCGTCGCCCTGCTCGCCCTGCCCGAGCAGGCGCGCCGCTACCTGCGCCGCCTGCTGCCGCCCGAACGGCAGGCCGCCCGCGCGCTGCGGCCGGCGTTGGCACAGCTCGCGGGCGTACAGCTGCCCACCCAGAAGCTCTACGAGGCCGCGGAGCGCTGGGAGCACGAACTGGCCGCCGTACAGCGGGTGATCGACCACCCCGGCACGACCGTGCGGCTCGTCGCCGAGGCAGGCCCGGGCGCCGTCGCCGACCTGCGGGCGGTGCGCTCGGGGCTCGCGCTGTTCGGCCACCGCACCGACGCCGTGGTCGCCAACCGGCTGCTGCCCACCGGGTCCGCCGACCCCTTCCTGGCCGCGCTCTCGGGGCAGCAGCAGAGCGCGCTCAAGGCGCTGCGCGAGGAGTTCCCCGAAGCGCCGGTCGTCGAGGTGCCGCACCTGGGCCGCGACCCCGAAGGCACCGAGGAACTGGACGCCCTGACCGGCGCGGCCGTGGGGGAGCCGGCGGAGCCCGGAGCCGCCGCCGACCCCTGGACCGTGGAGGACCGGCTCGCGGCGGACGGCATCCTCGTGTGGCGGGTGCCGCTGCCGGGCGCCGACCGCGACGGGCTCGGGCTGCTGCGCCGCGGCGACGAGGTCATCGTCACCGCGGGCCGCTTCCGGCGGATACGCACCCTGCCCTCCGCGCTGCGCCGCTGCTCGGTCTCCGGCGCCGGCCTGCGCGACGGCGCGCTGCACATCCGCTTCACGCCCGATCCCGACCTGTGGCCGCGAGGTCACTGAACGGCACACCGCCGTTCGGGTAACGTCGGGAGAAGCACCGCCCCGAAAACGCCGCGTTCCGCGCGGCGGAAGATCCGCCTCGCCGCAGGAGTGAGTCCGCCATGAGCGATGCCACCGAGCGCCCCGCCGACCGTACGGACCGGGTCGATGCCGATGCCTGGGAGACGGCGTGCGCCGAGGACCTGGCGGCCGAGAAGGCGCGCCGCCGCGAGCAGTACGGCTCCCCGCCGGGCAGCGCGGCCGAGGAACTGCGCCGCCTCGCGGACGCCGTCACGGACAAGCTCTCCGGCATCCAGCTGCCGGGCGGGCTCGCGGGACTGGCCGCGCAGGGCGCCGTGCAGCAGCTGTTCCGGCAGGCCAAGGCCGTCGTCGAGCCGGTCGTCGAGCGCAACCCCGAGGTCTTCGACCACCTCGCCGCCGCCGGGTCCGAGCTGATGGCCGCCTACCGCTCGGCCGTCGAGAACAGCGAGCGCCGCTGGACCAGGGACGCCGCCGCCAACGCCGCCGCCGGCACCCCGCGCGCCGAGGACGCGGACGACGCCAGTGACATCCGCGACATCGGCGACAAGCGTGACACCCCGGGTGGTCCCCGCCGCGACGACGAAGGCCCGGCGGGCACCGAGCGGATCGACCTCGACTGAGCCCGGCCCGGACCCCCGGGAGCGCGCCGGCCGCGCCCCCAACTCCGGTACGGTGGTCGGCGGCGGGGTACGACCAATAACTGAGGGACACATGGGACTCACCATCGGCGTCGACATCGGCGGCACGAAGATCGCGGCCGGCGTGGTCGACGAAGAGGGCACGATCCTCGAAACGTGCAAGGTGCCGACCCCGCAGGCCACCGACGAACTGACGGAGGCCATCGCCGACGCGGTCCGCACCATCAGCGCCGACCACCAGGTCGAGGCCGTCGGCATCGGCGCCGCCGGCTACGTGGACGAGAAGCGGGCCACCGTCCTGTTCGCGCCGAACATCGACTGGCGCCACGAGCCGCTGAAGGACAAGGTCGAGCAGCGCGTCGGGCTGCCCGTGGTCGTCGAGAACGACGCCAACGCGGCGGCCTGGGGCGAGTACCGGTTCGGCGCGGGCCAGGGCCACAGCGACGTCATCTGCATCACCCTCGGCACCGGCCTGGGCGGCGGCATCATCATCGGCAACAAGCTGCGCCGCGGCCGCTTCGGCGTCGCCGCCGAGTTCGGCCACATCCGCGTCGTGCCGGACGGCCTGCTGTGCGGCTGCGGCAGCCAGGGCTGCTGGGAGCAGTACGCCTCGGGCCGCGCCCTGCTGCGCTACGCCCGCCAGCGTGCCTTCGCCACCCCCGAGAACGCCAAGGTCCTGCTGTCGCTGGGCGACGGCAGCTCCGAGGGGATCCAGGGCAAGCACATCAGCGAGGCCGCCCGCCAGGGCGACCCGGTCGCCATCGACTCCTTCCGCGAACTGGCCCGCTGGGCCGGCGCCGGACTGGCCGACCTCGCCTCGCTGTTCGACCCCTCCGCCTTCATCGTCGGCGGCGGCGTCTCGGACGAGGGCGAACTGGTCCTCGACCCGATCCGCAAGTCCTTCCGCCGCTGGCTGGTCGGCAACCAGTGGCGGCCGCACGCCCAGGTGCTGGCCGCCCAGCTCGGCGGCAAGGCGGGACTGGTCGGCGCCGCCGACCTGGCACGCCAGGGCTGAACCGGCGTGCCGGCCGCGCTGCCCGCCGCACGGACCGAGCCGGACGGCTCGGCCGTGTTCCGCGTGCTGAGCTACAACGTCCGCTCGCTGCGCGACGACCGCGCGGCGCTGGCCCGGGTGATCCGCGCCTGCGCCCCCGACGTGGTGTTCGTGCAGGAGGCGCCGCGGTTCTTCCGCTGGCGCAAGAGCGTGGCGGCGCTGTGCCGGGCCACCGGCCTGGTGCACGTGACGGGCGGCGCCACCGCGGCGGGACCGATGATCCTGTCCTCGCTGCGCGCCCACGTGGAGCGCACCGAGGACGTGCTGCTGCCCCGCACCCCCGGCCTGCACCAGCGCGGTTTCGCGACCGCGGTGGTACGGATCGGGGGCGCCAGGGTCGGCCTGCTCGGCTGCCACCTCAGCCTGCGGGCGGCCGAGCGGTACGACCAGGCGGGCCTGCTGCTGGAGCGGCTGCGCGCGCTGGACGTCCCGTACGCCGTCGCGGCCGGCGACCTGAACGACCGGCCGGACGGGCGCGCCTTCCGGCGGCTGGCGGGCCCGCTCACCGACGCCTGGGCGGCGGCGCCGTGGGGCGGGGAGTTCACCTCCACGCCCCACGACCCGCACCAGCGCATCGACGCCGTCTTCACGACCGGCGGCGTCGAGGTGCTGGGTTGCGGCGTGCCGCGCGACCTGCCCGGCGTGAGCCAGGGCGACCTGCTCGCCGCCACGGACCACCTGCCGGTGCTGGCCGCGCTCCGGGTGCCCGCCGCGTCGTCCTGAGCGCCGCTCAGGACAGCTTCATCCGCGGTTCGCCGCGCTCGTTGAGGCCGGGGCCGCCGCCGGTGCAGGTGCGCCGGCTCTTCGGGGCGCGCGTGCCGTCCACCGACACGTACGCCTGCCGCAGGCAGTTCCGCAGCGCCAACTGACCCCAGTAATTGGGGTGCAGCGCCTCCTGCACCTGGAACGGCGGCAGCACCGCGGTGACCGTACGCACCCAGCTGACCCACTCGGTCCGGTCGGCCGCCCCCGGCGCCGTCCACCTGCTCACCGTGCCGCGCACCGGGTCGACCAGCCCGACCCCGCGCTCGCACAGGCGGTGCCCGTCCAGGCTGTGCGAGAGGTCCAGGAAGCTGACGTTGTCCAGCCCGCTGCTGTTGATGCCCTCCTCCACCGCCCGGCCGACGGCCGGCAGCACGGTGTCCACCGCCCAGTCGGCGTCCCGGTCGTTGAACGCGCAGCCGCCCAGGGTCTGGCGCGCGCCCAGCGGCGCGGGGTAGCGGAAGTCGCGTCCGTGCGGGATGGGGGCCGGGTAGTTCTGCACGACCACGTCGTACTCGTCGGTGTCGTAGCCCGCCCGCAGCATCGCCTGCCGGACGTTGCGCAGGCCGCCCGCGATGTCGGCCGCGCGCGCCTGGACCGCCTGCGGCGTGAACCGGGCGAGGTTCTTCGCGTCCTGGCTGCACGCCCTCGGCAGCGGGCTCAGATACGCCAGGACACAGGACTGGACCACGTCACCGAAGCGGAAGTCGTTGCCGCCGATCGACACGGCGACCAACCGCACCGGGTGGTCGCGGGCGTACTCCTCCAGCTGCTTGGCCTGCCCCGGCACGCCCGCCGCGTCGGAGAAGTCCAGGCCCGGCTTGGCGACGCCCTTCGAGGACCGGAAGGAGTCGGTACGGGCGCCGGAGCAGGCCAGGTTCTCGCTCTCGGTGCCGGGCAGCCCGAGGTGGATCTCGGCGGAGCGCGAGCGGTGGCACTGCGCGATCCGCTCGGCGGTACGGGCCGCGTTGTCGTAGTACGCGGTCGGGCCGAGCGCGTCGATGCGCGGGTGGTTGGCCGGGTTGGCGTCGGAGTTGCCGGCCCAGCGGCCGGCCTCGCCCGAGATGTAGGAGTCGCCGAGGGAAACGACTGCGGCCGGCCCCGGCCCCGGCGCCCGCGTCTGCCGCGGCGGGCCGGCGGTGGCCGGTGCCGCGGCCAGCAGCCCGGTCACCGCCGCGACCGTGGCGGCGGCCGCCGCCACCCGGGTCAGGCGCCGTGGGCGCGGGCATGACGACGCGAACGGATGACGCATGGGGGTCCTCCCGGAGACGCGGCCGAGTACTCGGCGTGATCATCTCCGGTCGGCAGGTCACCGTGGGGTGCGACACCCGGCGCGCGTGGGTGAACCGCCGCGGACCCCGGCGGGCGGCGGTCTCAGACGACCGCGCCGCCGCCCGGCAGCTCCTCGTCGTCCTCGTCGTCGTGCTTCATCCGGGCCACGAGCGTGGCGAAGCCGCCCAGGAAGCCGCCGATGCCGAGCAGTGTGATCCACCAGGTGACGGGCTGCTGCAACAGCACCATCAGGACCAGCAGCAGCGGCCCGCCGAGCACCGCGAGCCAGGCGAACTTGGCCGTCACGTCGGCGCTGGGCAGCGGCGGCGGCTCGGGCGGCACGAAGTGCCCCTCGTCCGTCTCGTCGAAGTCGTCGTCGGACGCCTCGGACGTCTTCCAGTCCCGCGGCCCGGGGCCCACGCCGGGCGCGAAGACCACGAAGCTGCCCACGGGGCCCTCGCCGGGCCCGCCCGGAGCGCCGGGGGAGGGCTCGCCGCGCGGCCGCTCCTCGACCGTCAGGCCGCCGTTGTCCTCCGTACGGCCCGGCTCCGCCTTCTCCGGTGGCTTGCCTTCGGGTCGCTCCCCGTCGTCGGCACGGCTCTCGCCCGGCTTCGCGGCCGCGTTGGCGACCGGCCCGTCCTCGTCGGGGAAGTCGGGCTCTTTGCCGTACCCGGCGACGATCTCGGCCCAGGCGGCTTCCTCGTCCAGCGGATCGCGGGGATCGCGGGGGCTACGCTCCACCACTGGGGGCCGCCTCCTCACTCTCCGTGCCCGTGCGCACGCTCGGTGCCAGACGGGCGATGAAGTCGTAGGTCTCCTGGCAGATCCGCTCGGCGTCGTGGTCGAGCGTCGCGACGTGGTAGCTGCGCTCCAGCAGCGTGTGCCGTACGTCCGTCGAGGACACCCGGCTCAGGATGCGCTCCGAGTCGGCCGGCGGCACGACGTGGTCCCGGGGGCTGGTCATGACCAGCAGCGGCTGGGTCACCCGGGGGAGTTCGGCGTCGACGAGCCGGAAGAAGCGGCGCAGCGAGTGCGCGGCGTGCAGCGGCACCCGGTCGTAGCCGATCTCGTCGGACCCCGGCTTGGCGACGTCGTTCGCCACCCCCTTGGTCGTCCGTACGAGGTGGCGCAGTACGGGCAGCAGCGGCGCGGCGGCGTCGTGCACCTTGTTGCCCGGGTTGACCAGGGCCAGGCCGCTGATGGCGGCGCCGTGCCGCTCGGCCAGCCGCAGCGCCAGCGCGCCGCCCATCGACAGGCCGCACACGAACACCTGCTCGCACCGCTCGGTCAGCTCCCGCAGCTCGCGGTCCACCTCGGCGTACCAGTCCTGCCAGGTGGTCAGCTGCATGTCCTGCCAGCGGGTGCCGTGGCCCGGCAGCAGCGGCAGCGAGACCGTCAGGCCGCGGTCGGCCAGATACTCGGCCCAGGGGCGTACGGACTGGGGGGAGCCGGTGAAGCCGTGGCAGACGAGGACACCGGTGGGACCACCGTCGCGGCGGAACGGCTCGGCTCCGGGAAGCAGCGGCACCGGGGGACTCCGATCGATGAGGGGCCGGGCGGGAACGGGTTGCGCGGGTTACCCGAAGCGTACGCGGAGCGGCGCCGGGCGGATAGGTCCGAAGGCCCCGGGGGCCTTCGGACAGGGCCGCCGAGGAGAGGGGGGCGCCGGGGCAGGTTAAGGTCTTTGCGTCACACACAGGAGGCAGTGGGTTGATCTACGGCGCAATGAAGTTTTCCATCGGCGGATCGCTGAAGCTGGCTTTCCGTCCCTGGGTGGAGGGCTTGGAGAACATCCCCGCCACGGGTCCCGCGATCCTGGCGAGCAACCACCTGTCCTTCTCGGACTCCTTCTTCCTGCCCGCCGTGCTCGACCGCAAGGTCACCTTCATCGCCAAGGCCGAGTACTTCACCTCCCCGGGCGTCAAGGGCAAGCTGACCGCCGCCTTCTTCAAGGGGGTGGGCCAGCTGCCCGTGGACCGCTCGGGAGCGCGCGGCGCCGGCGAGGCGGCGATCAAGAGCGGCATCGAGGTGCTGGAGCGCGGCGAGCTGTTCGGCATCTACCCGGAGGGCACCCGCTCGCCGGACGGCCGGCTCTACCGCGGCAAGCCGGGCGGCCTGGCCCGGGTGGCGCTGGCCACCGGCGCCCCGGTCATCCCCGTCGCGATGATCGACACGGAGAAGGTGCAGCCGCCCGGCAAGGTCATGCCCAAGATGATCCGGCCCGGCATCCGGATCGGGAAGCCGCTGGACTTCAGCCGGTACCACGGCATGGAGGGCGACCGCTTCATCCTGCGTTCGGTGACCGACGAGGTCATGTACGAGATCATGAAGCTGTCGGGCCAGGAGTACGTCGACATCTACGCGACCGCCGCCAAGCGGCAGATCGCGGAGGCGGCCAAGAAGAAGGCCGAGGCGGAGAAGGCGGCCAAGGCCGGCAAGGCGCAGGCCGCGCAGACGGCGGAGCAGCAGGGCCGGACCGGAACCGGGGCGTAGTCGCGCCCCGGCGCAGGGGTGGGGGCGAAATGGCAGAGGCAGAGATACGGCCGGCGGCCGGCGAGGCGGCGGGCAAGGGCAGGGGACGGCCGCCGCGCGTGGTCCGGATGTCCGTGGAACTCCCGCTGTGGCGGGCGCTGACCGGCTACCGCGTCCTGACCCTCTGCTACGTCCTGGTCCTGTTCGCGGTCTCCTACGACCAGTACCAGCACCCCCTGGGCGCCGCCGCCTACATGACGGCGCTGACCGTGTGGATGGCCTTCACCTGGCGCCGTACGACCTCCGCCGAGCGCTGCACCCGTGCCTTCCTCATCGGCGACCTGTCCTTCGCGCTCGGCGGCATCCTGCTCACCCTCGCGGTGGACAGCCACGAGCGGATCATGGGCGGCGGGCCCACTCTGCCGTCCATCTGGACGGCGGGCGCGGTGCTCGGCTTCGCGATCAAGGGCGGCTGGCGCTGGGCCGCGGTGGCCTCCGCGCTGGTCGCCGTCGTCAACCTGGTCGAACGCCAGGAGTTCGCCCGCGACACCATCCACAACGTCGTCCTGGTGTGGGTGGCCAGCGTCGCGATCGGCTACGTGGTGGAGGTGGCCCGCGCCAGTGAGCGCACCCTCGCCCGCGCCCTCCAGATCGAGGCCGCCACCCGCGAGCGGGAGCGGCTGGCCCGGGACATCCACGACAGCGTGCTCCAGGTCCTGGCGATGGTGCAGCGGCGCGGCGCCGCGATCGGCGGCGAGGCGGCCGAGCTGGGCCGGATGGCGGGCGAGCAGGAGGTCGCGCTGCGCACCCTGGTCTCCAGCGGGCTGGTGCCGCCGCGTACCGGTGCGCCGGACGACGCCCGTACCCCGGACGAGGTGCTGTCCGCGCCGGTGCCGTGCGCCGACGGCGCGGACGGCCCCGACGCCGGGCCCTGCGACGTACGGGCCCTGCTGGCACCGCACGCCGGCGCGCGCGTCACGTTCTCCGAGCCGGGCGCGCCCGTGGAGCTCCCGGCGGCCGCCGCAGCGGAGCTGGCCGCCGCTGTCAGTGCCGCGCTGGACAATGTCAAGGTCCACGCGGGTGCCGGGGCGCAGGCGTGGATCCTGGTGGAGGACGAGCCGGACGAGGTGATCGTGACGGTGCGGGACGACGGTCCCGGCATCCCCGAAGGGCGCCTCGCGGACGCCGAGCGCGAGGGCCGGCTCGGGGTCGCCCTGTCGATCCGCGGCCGGCTGCGGGACCTGGGCGGCAGCGCCGACTGGGTCTCGGTCCCCGGCCAGGGCACCGAAGTGGAGTTGAAGGTCCCCAAGGGCGGTGCGCCCAGGGGCACGGGACGGGGGAGGAGTACGGCGTGAGCGAGCCGCAGGGCGTGAAGGTGATGGTGGTCGACGACCACCCGATGTGGCGGGACGCGGTCGCCCGCGACCTGGCCGAGGCCGGGTTCGAGGTGGTGGCGACGGCCGGGGACGGGCCGCAGGCGGTGCGCCGCGCGCAGGCCGCCGCCCCCGACGTGCTGGTGCTGGACCTGAACCTGCCGGGCCTGCCCGGCGTGGAGGTCTGCCGGGAGCTGGTCGGCGCCAACCCGGCGCTGCGGGTGCTGGTGCTCTCCGCCAGCGGTGAGCACGCCGACGTGCTGGAGGCCGTCAAGTCCGGCGCCACGGGCTATCTGCTGAAGTCGGCCAGTACCGAAGAGCTGCTGGACGCGGTGCGCAGCACGGCGGCCGGCGACCCGGTGTTCACCCCGGGCCTGGCCGGGCTGGTGCTGGGCGAGTACCGCAGGCTGGCGACCGAGCCGGCGCCGGCCACCGAGGACGAGCCCGGCGCGCCGCAGCTGACCGACCGGGAGACCGAGGTGCTGCGCCTGGTCGCCAAGGGGCTGTCGTACAAGCAGATTGCCGAGCGGCTGGTCATCTCGCACCGCACGGTGCAGAACCACGTACAGAACACCCTCGGCAAGCTCCAGCTGCACAACCGCGTCGAGCTGGTGCGCTACGCGATAGAGCGCGGCCTGGACGAGGTCTGAGGCCCGCCCGGCGTGTCACCGGCCGGGCCCGCGCCATGCGCTCGTACGGGTGAACGTATCCGCGTCAAGTCCCCGGCATTTCCCGGGAATTCGTCCTCCGCCCCATCCCGGGGTGACCTGCATCACCATTAGCGTGACCGGCGTCGGCAGAGTACGGCCGCGCGCGGCCACCGGCGGATGCGCGGCCACGGACGGGATGAAGGTGAAGCAGCGATGCGGGTCGGAGTACTGACCGGCGGCGGCGACTGCCCCGGTCTCAACGCGGTCATCCGGGGCGTGGTGCGCAAGGGTGTCCAGGAGTACGGCTACGACTTCGTCGGCTTCCGGGACGGCTGGCGCGGGCCGCTGGAGGGCGACACGGTGCCGCTCGACATCCCGGCCGTGCGCGGCATCCTGCCCCGCGGCGGCACGATCCTCGGCTCCTCGCGCACCAACCCCCTCAAGCAGGAGGACGGGATCCGCCGGATCAAGGACACCCTCGCCAAGCAGGAGGTCGAGGCGCTCATCGCGATCGGCGGCGAGGACACTCTCGGGGTCGCGGCGCGGCTGTCCGGCGAGTACGGCGTCAACTGCGTCGGGGTGCCCAAGACGATCGACAACGACCTCTCGGCGACCGACTACACCTTCGGCTTCGACACCGCCGTCGGTGTCGCCACCGAGGCCATCGACCGGCTGCACACCACGGCCGAGTCCCATATGCGGGTCCTGGTCGTCGAGGTCATGGGGCGGCACGCGGGCTGGATCGCGCTCCACTCGGGCCTGGCGGGCGGCGCCAACGTCATCCTCATCCCCGAGCAGCGCTTCGACGTCGACCAGGTCTGCTCCTGGATCGAGTCCCGATTCAAGGTCCGCTACGCGCCGATCGTGGTGGTCGCCGAGGGCGCCATGCCCAAGGACGGCGAGCTGGTCCTCAAGCACGGGGGCAAGGACTCCTTCGGGCACGTGCGGCTGACCGGCGTGGGCGAGTGGCTGGCCAAGGAGATCGAGGACCGTACGGGCAAGGAGGCCCGTACGACGGTGCTCGGCCACACCCAGCGCGGCGGCACGCCCAGCGCCTTCGACCGCTGGCTGGCCACCCGCTTCGGCCTGCACGCGATCGACGCGGTGCGCGACGGGGACTACGGGAAGATGGTCGCCCTGCGCGGCACGGACATCGTCCGGGTGCCGCTGGCGGAGGCGACCGCGAAGCTCAAGACCGTGGACCCGCGGCTGTACGCGGAGGCCGGGGTCTTCTTCGGCTGAAGCGGGGGCGTCGCCGCACCCGTCACCGGTACGGCGGCGCCACGCTCCGCGCCGTATATTCGGCTATGTCGCTGCATATGCCCTGAAGCGGGCATCGGTGACCGGACCGAGCGACCCGGAACGGCCGAGGAGCGGGAGAAAACGTGGAGATCATCGCATTCGGCGTGCAGGCGGACGAGCGGCCGCTGCTGACGAAGGCCTTCGCCGGGCGCCACCAGGTCCGCTGCCTCGACGTCTTCCTCAACCGCGACACCGCCCCCATCGCCGCGGGCTACGAGGTCGTCAGTGTCAGCGTCAACGCCGACCTGAGCGCCGAGGTGCTCCAGGAGCTGGCGGCGGGCGGCACCAAGATGATCGCCCAGCGCGCCACCGGCTACAACAACATCGACCTGGAGGCCGCGGAGGATCTCGGCGTGACCGTCGGGCGGGTCTCCTACTACTCGCCGTACTCCGTCGCGGAGTTCGCCTGGGCGCTGGCCGTGGCAGTCAACCGCCGCCTCGTGCGGGCCGCCAACCGCACCCGTAACTTCGACTTCAGGCTGGACGGCCTGATGGGGCGCGACCTGCGCGGCCGTACCGTGGGCGTGCTCGGCACCGGCAAGATCGGCGAGGCGTTCACCCGCATCGCCCACGGCTTCGGCATGAACCTGCTCGGCTGGGACCTCGCCGAGAACCCCCGGTGCGCCGAGCTGGGCATGAAGTACGTCGGCCAGGACCGGCTGTTCGCCGAGTCCGACCTGATCAGCCTGCACGTGCCCCTGACGGAAGCCACCCGGCACCTGATCGACGCCGCCGCGCTGGCCGCCATGAAGGACGACGCGATCCTGGTCAACTCCAGCCGCGGCGGCCTGGTCGACACCGCGGCGCTCGTGGAGACCCTCAAGGCCGGCCGGCTCTCCGGCGTCGGCCTGGACGTCTACGAGGAGGAGGCCGGGCTCTTCTTCTTCGACAAGTCCCTCGAAGTCATCCACGACGACACCCTCGCCCGCCTGATGACCTTCGGGAACGTGCTGGTCACCTCGCACCAGGCGTACTTCACCGAGGACGCGGTCGGCCAGATCATCGACGCCACCGTGCGCAACGTCGAGGACTACCTGGCCGGCCGCGCCAACGAGAACACCCTCGTCACACCAGCACGGCGGCCAGCAGCCGAGCGGTGATCGCCGCGCCGTCCAGGGTCAGCACCGACTCGGGGTGGAACTGCACGCCCGCGAAGCCGGGGCCGCGCAGCGCGTGCACCTCGCCGGTCTCCGCGTCCCGGCTCAGCTCGACCCGGTGCATGGCCAGTTCGGCCTCCGCCGCCTCGTCGCAGCGGGCCGTGAACGTGTTGTAGAAACCGACGGTCTCGTCGCGGCCGAAGAAGTCGACGCGCTCCTGCGCGCCCTGGAGCGGCACCTCCTTGCGCACGACCTCCAGGCCCAGTTCGGCGGCGATCAGCTCGTGGCCGAGGCAGACACCGAGCAGGCCGTGCCGGTGGTCGCGCACCAGTTCCGCGGTCAGCGCGCGCAGCAGGCGCATCTTCGGGTCGGCGGCGTCCGACGGGTCGCCGGGGCCGGGGCCGAGCACGACCGGGCCCTGGTGGGCGGCCGCGGCCTCGCGCAGTCCCGGCTCGTCGAAGCGCCGCACCGTGACCGTCAGGCCCGAGGTGCGCAGCAGGTGCGCCAGCATCGCGGTGAAGGTGTCCTCGGCGTCGATCACCAGGGCGTGCCCGGACAGCGCGGCGGTCGGCGCGGTGCTCTGCATCCGCAGCCAGAAGGGGGCGAGGTCGGCGCGGCGGGCGTCGAGCGCTGCGCGCACCCGCGGGTCGTCGGCCAGCCGCGGCGCCCGTACGGCCCCGCCGGCCCGGTCCGGCGCGGGGCGCACGCCGAGCGCGGTCAGCACCCCCGCGGCCTTGGCGTGCGTCTCGGCGACCTCGGCCCGGGGGTCGGAGGCCCGCACGAGCGTGGCGCCGACCGGGACGCGCAGGCCGCCGCCGGCGTCGATGTCCGCCGTACGGATCAGGATCGGCGAGTCCAGGGTCTGCGCACCGCCCGCGTCCCGCCCGAGCAGGGCCAGCGCCCCGGCGTAATAGCCCCGGCCGCCCACCTCGTGGCGCTCGATCACCCGGCAGGCGTTCTGCACGGGGGAGCCGGTGACGGTCGCCGCGAACATGGTCTCCTTCAGGACCTCCCGCACGTCCAGCGAGGAGCGCCCGCGCAGCTCGTACTCCGTGTGCGCGAGGTGCGCCATCTCCTTGAGCCGTGGCCCGACCACCACACCGCCCTTGTCGCCGACGGTGCACATCATCTTCAGCTCCTCGTCCACGACCATGGACAGCTCCTCCGCCTCCTTGCGGTCGCCCAGGAACGCCAGCAGGCCGTCCGCGGTCGGCCCGCCCGCCGGGTAGCGGTAGGTGCCGCTGATCGGGTTCATCACGACCGTCCCGCCGGACATCCGTACATGTACCTCCGGACTGGCGCCGACCAGCGTCCGCACCCCCGGCCGGTGCACGGCGTACGTCCAGTACGCGCCCCGCTCACCGGCCAGCAGCCGCCGGAACAGCGCGAGCGCGTCGGCCGCCCCGAAGCCGGGGATCTCACCCTGGAAGGTGCGCCGGATGACGAAGTTGGCGCCCTCGCCGGTCCCGATCTCGTCCCGCAGGACGCGCTCGACGATCCCGGCGTACGCGTCGTCGGAGACGTCGAACGTGCCGTCCGCCACCCGCACCTCGTGGGCGGGGAGTTCCGCCAGCACCTCGTCCAGCGGCAGTTCGTACGTCTCGTCCGGGTGCAGCACCGCCAGCGGCGTGCCGTCGTCGCGGACGTCGAACCCGCGCTCGCGGATCTGCCGGAACGGGACCAGCGCCAGCGCGTCGGTGGTGGCCGCGCCGCCCTGCGGCACGCCCTCGCCGAGCGCGATGTCCGCCAGCCGCGGCACCTCGGTCACCTCGCCGACCAGCACCTCGACGGTGTCGGCCGCGGGGCGGCCGGGCGTACGGCGGCGGAGCAGGGCGAACGGCGGGCAGCCGGGTGACAGCAGGCGGCGCAGGACGTCGGTGGTGGAGCGAGGCATGTCGGCGGTTCCTTCCGTAGGGGAGGAACGGCCCGCACAAACGCGGAAGGCCGCCCCTCGGGCGGCCTTCGCGATGTCAGTGGTACGCGCGATCAGTGGGCCGCCGGATGAGCGGTCCACCACCAGTTCATGTTCATCGCCGGTTGCGCGTACATGCCCGTCACCCTACCCGACGCGCTCCGGCAGTTCGGCGAGAAAGGCGGTCAGCGCTGCGTCGAAGGCGCGCGGCTGCTCCAGGTTGGGCAGGTGGGCGGCGTCCTCGATGACGGCGAGCCGCGCGTCCGGGACGCGGGCGTGCAGGAACTCGGCGTCGGCGACCGGCGTGTACGTGTCGTCGCGGCCGACGGCCACCAGGGCCGGTACGGCGAGGCCGGCCAACGTGCCGGTGTAGTCGGGGCGTTCGGCGCGGCCCCGGAGCGCGGCCGCGGCTCCTTCGGGCGGGGTGCCGAGCATCATGCGGCGTACGTGCTCCGCCACCGCGGGCCGGGTGGCGATGGTGCGCGGCGCGACCATCTTGTCCAGTACCTCTTCCGCGTAGCCGCGCATCCCTTCGCGCAGCAGCCGGTCGGCCGTGGCGTTGCGCTGCCGGCGGCCGTCGGCGGTCTCGGCGCGGGCGAAGGTGCCGGCGAGGACGAGGGCGCGCAGCCGCTCCGGGAAGCGGCGGGCGCACTCCATGACGATCTGGCCGCCCATCGACAGGCCGCCGAGGACGATCCGCCCGGTCACTCCCAGGTGGTCCAGCAGCGCGGCGAGGTCGGCCGCGAAGGTCTCCAGGCGGGTGGTGCCCGGTACGACCTGGGAGGCGCCGTAGCCGCGCAGGTCCGGTGCGACGACGCGGTGGCCGGCGGTGGCGAGCGCGGCGGTCTGCGGGGCCCACATGGTGTGGTCGAAGGGGTGCCCGTGGACGAGGAGGATCGTTTCTCCTCCGGCGCCGCCGGTGTCCTCGTACGCCATGGTGATGCCGTTCACGGCAGCTTTGCGCAGCACAACTCGCCCCTGTCGGTTGGGTATTGCCTACCGGCCCGTTGACGGTCCGATGCTATGGGGGGCATCATCTCGGTGCAATAAAATCATTGCACTCGGTGCAATAGGGGCGACAGTCGGTGACCGGGCCGGGAGGGTTCATGGAGGACTACCAGCGCCTCGCGGACGCCGTCGCGGCCGACATCGCCTCGGGGCGGCTGCGGCCCGGCGACCGCCTCGCCACCCAGCGCGCCTTCGCCCGTACACACGGCATCGCCAACTCCACCGCGACCCGCGTCTACCGCGAACTGGCCCGCCGCGGCCTGACCGTCGGCGAGGTCGGCCGAGGAACCTACGTACGCGCCGCGCAACAGGCCCCGGGGCCCGCCCTGGCCGAGCCCGCCGACCCGGCCCGCCGCACCCGCGTCAACCTCGAACTCAACTACCCCGAGGTCCCCGGGCAGGCCGCCCTCCTCACCCGGGGCCTGGCGCGCCTGCTGCGCCCCGACGTGCTGAGCGCGACGATGGCGGTGGCCCCCGCCACCGGCACCGGGCCCGCGCGCGACGCCTGCGCCGCCCTCCTGGCCCGCGCGGACTTCCGACCCGACCCGGCCGGCCTGCTCTTCGCGGGCAACGGCCGGCAGGCCATCGCCGGCGCGCTCGCCGCGCTGGTGCCGCCCGGCGGCCGCCTGGGCGTCGAAGCGCTCACCTACCCCCTGGTCAAGCCGGTCGCCGCCCGCCTCGGCGTCACCCTCGTCCCGCTGGCCGCCGACGCGTACGGCCTGTGCCCCGACGCCCTGCGCGCCGCCCACCGCAGCGCCCCGCTGCGCGCCGTCTACGTCCAGCCGACGCTGCACAACCCCCTCGGCGTGACCATGCCGGCCGAACGCCGCGACGCACTCGCCGGGACGCTGCGCGCACTCGACCTGTGGGCCGTCGAGGACACCGTCTGGTCCTTCCTCCTCGGCGACGCCCGGCGGGCCGCGCTCCCGCCGCTGGCCGCGCTCGCCCCCGAGCGCACACTCCTCGTCGACAGCCTCTCCAAGCGCCTGTCGCCCGGCCTGACCATCGGCCTGGTCCTGGCGCCGCCCGGGCACCGCGACCGGGTCGCCGCCGCGCTGCGCTCCGGCGGCTGGACGGCCGGCGCCTTCGCCCTCGACGCCGCGGCCGGCTGGCTGCTCGACGGCACGGCGGCGGCCATCGCCGAGGCCAAGCGCCGGGACGCCGCCGCGCGCCAGGAGCTGCTCCGCGCGCACCTGGACGGCTTCCGCGTACAGGCCGACCCGGCGTCCTACTTCGCCTGGTGGGAGCTGCCCGCGCCGTGGCGCGCCGAGACCTTCCTCGCGGCCGCCGCCCGGCACGGCATCGCCGTCACCCCCGGCGCCGCCTTCGCCGTCGGCCAGGAGGGCGCGCACGGCGCCGCCCCCGCCCCGCACGCGATCCGCGTCGCCCTCGCGGGCGCCGCCGTGGACGAGCTGCCGCGCGCACTGGACACGCTGGCCGCCATCGCCCGCGGCGCACCCGAGGACTCCCAGCCGGACTGACCCGGGTCCAGGGGGCGCCGCGATGGGAGCTTCGTCTCACATCCCGGTCGGCGAGATGGGCCCCTCCCGGGACCCCGTAAAGTTGGCGGCGTGACCGTGAACGCTGAAATCCACGCCGGTGGCAACACCTGGCGAGACCTGCCCGCGGCGCAGCAGCCTGAGTGGCCGGACCAAGAGGCTCTGCGCGATGTGATCGCCGAGCTAGAGTCCTATCCGCCGCTCGTCTTCGCCGGCGAGTGCGACCAGCTGCGCGAGCGCCTGGGAGCGGTGGCCCGTGGCGAGGCGTTCCTGCTCCAGGGCGGCGACTGCGCGGAGGCGTTCGACGCCGTCTCGGCCGAGCACATCCGCAACAAGCTCAAGACGCTGCTCCAGATGGGCGCGGTCCTGACGTACGCGGGCTCCGTGCCGGTCGTCAAGGTCGGCCGGATCGCCGGCCAGTACAGCAAGCCGCGCTCCAAGCCGACCGAGACCCGCGACGGCGTGACGCTGCCGACCTACCGCGGCGACTCCGTCAACGGCTTCGAGTTCACCGAGGCGGCCCGCATCCCGGACCCGCAGCGCCTGAAGCGGATGTACCACGCCTCCGCCGCGACGCTGAACCTCGTACGGGCCTTCACCACCGGCGGCTACGCCGACCTGCGCCAGGTGCACGCCTGGAACCAGGACTTCGTGAAGTCCTCGCCCTCCGGGCAGCGCTACGAGGCGCTGGCGCGCGAGATCGACCGCGCGCTGAACTTCATGAACGCCTGCGGGGTGGACCCGGAGGAGTTCAAGACGGTGGAGTTCTACGCCTCCCACGAGGCGCTGGTGCTCGACTACGAGTCGGCGCTGACCCGCACCGACTCCCGTACCGGCGACCTCTACGACGTCTCGGGCCACATGGTCTGGATCGGCGAGCGCACCCGCCAACTGGACGGCGCGCACATCGAGTTCGCCTCCCGCATCCGCAACCCGATCGGCGTCAAGCTGGGCCCGACGACGACCGCCGAGGACGCGCTCACGCTCATCGAGCGCCTGGACCCGGAGCGCGAGCCGGGCCGGCTGACCTTCATCACCCGCATGGGCGCGGACAAGATCCGCGACAAGCTGCCCGAGCTGGTCGAGAAGGTCACCGCCTCCGGCGCGCAGGTCGCCTGGATCTGCGACCCGATGCACGGCAACACCTTCGAGGCCGCCTCGGGCCACAAGACCCGGCGCTTCGACGACGTGCTGGACGAGGTCAAGGGCTTCTTCGAGGTCCACAAGGGCCTCGGCACGCACCCGGGCGGCATCCACGTCGAGCTGACCGGCGACGACGTCACCGAGTGCGTGGGCGGCGGCGACGAGATCTTCGTCGACGACCTGCACCAGCGCTACGAGACCGCCTGCGACCCGCGGCTCAACCGCAGCCAGTCGCTCGACCTGGCGTTCCTGGTGGCGGAGATGTACCGCGACCAGTAGGCCGGCGGGCCCGTGGGGCCGCGCGTGACACGCCGATGGGGCACGGATCACAGGATCCGTGCCCCATCGGCGTTGTGACCGGACTTTGGTCCCGGGTAAGGTAAGGGTAACCTCACCATGGAACAGGTCGACGGAGGTGACCCGCGTGTACGTCTGCTCGTGCTTCGGCATCACGGAGCAGCAGGTCCGCGACCACGCGGAATCCGGCGCCTGCACCCCGCGCCAGATAGCCTCCGCCTGCAAGGCCGGCACCGACTGCGGCGGCTGCGTACGCCGTATCCAGGCGCTGCTGGGCCGGGGCGCCTGCCCCCGGCGCGAACTGATCGAGCAGGGCGCCCCGGAGCCGCTGGGCACCGACGTGCCCGACGCCCTCCCCGAAGCGGCCTGAGGGAAAACGGTTCGCCCGACCGGCCGGCTCAGCTGTCCGGCTGCTCGACCAGCTGGGCGATGTACAGCGCCTCGCCGAGCTTCTCCACCAGGTCCAGCTGGGTGTCGAGGTAGTCGATGTGGTGTTCCTCGTCGGCCAGGATGCTCTCGAAGATGTTGGCCGAGGTGATGTCGCCCTTGGTGCGCATCAGCTCGATACCCCGCTTGAGGCGGTCGATCGCCTCCACTTCGACCTGCCGGTCCGCCTGGAACATCTCGGTGACGGTCTGCCCCACCCGGACGTGGAAGAGCCGCTGGTAGTTGGGCAGCCCGTCCAGGAAGAGGATGCGGTCCGTAAGGATCTCCGCATGCTTCATCTCGTCGAACGACTCGTGCCGGGTGTACTTGGCCAGCTTGGTCCAGCCGAAGTTCTCCTGCATTTTCGCGTGCAGGAAGTACTGGTTGATGGCGGTCAGCTCGGCAGTCAGCTGCTCGTTGAGGAATTCGATGACCTCGGGGTCGCCCTGCATGGCAGCGGGCTCCTTCCACGCGAGTACTGGCAGGTGCCGCGCATCCTTGCACCGTCGCGAGCAGGGCGTCCAGTAAGTGCACGCTTAGTACGAGTTGCCCGAATCCCTGCCGCCCTGGTCACCGGCACCCCCGAGGGTCTGACACCATGGAGACCATGGGTCAGCCCGAAAGCCGCGAAGCGGAACATCCTCAGCTGCCTCCGGGGCAGCGGCTGCAACGGGGATGGCCGGTCACGCATTACGGCCCGGTGCCGAAGTTCCGGCCCGAGCGCTGGGAATTCCGGGCTTTCGGCGCCACGGCGGACGGTGGCAAACACTGCTGGACGCACGACGAATTCGCGGCGCTGCCCTATACGACCGTGGTGGCCGACATGCACTGCGTCACGAAGTTCAGCATGCTCGGCGCCGAATGGGGCGGCGTGTCGACCCGTACGGTCCTCGATCTCGCGCCGCCCGCGCCGGACGTCACCCATGTGATGGTGTGGGCCGAATACGGATTCAGCTCCAATCTGAAGCTGGCCGATTTCGCCTCGGAGAAATGCCTGTTCGCCACCCACCGCTCCGGCGAGCCGCTCACCGCCGAGCACGGCTTCCCGGTCCGGCTGATCGTCCCGCACCTGTACGCCTGGAAGGGCCCCAAGTGGGTGCGCGGCATCGAGTACATGACGGCGGACCGCCGCGGCTTCTGGGAGGAGCGCGGCTACCACAACCTCGGTGACCCGTGGCGCGAACAGCGCTACTCCTACCAGGAGGAACCGGGCGACGGCCCGGAGCCGTAGCGGACGGCCGCCGCGCGACGGCCGTACTCGCTCAGACCGGGTGCCGCAGCTCCTTCAGGCGCGCCACGTCCGCCGCGTGCCCCTCCTTGCCGCCCGGCGTCTCGATCACCAGCGGCACGCCCCGCGTGGCCGGGTGCCGGAACAGCTCGCCGAACGGGTCGGCGCCGATGTGCCCGGCGCCGATGTTCTCGTGGCGGTCCTTGTGCGCGCCGACGACGTCCTTGGAGTCGTTGGCATGGATCAGTTTCAGCCGGTCCTCGCCCGCGACCTCGATCAGCTCGTCCAGCAGCGCCTTCATCCCGCCGGGCGCCGCCATGTCGTGCCCGGCCGCGAAGGCGTGGCAGGTGTCCAGGCAGATGCCCAGCTTCGGGTGCCGGTCCAGCGCGTCGAAGTACGGTCCCAGGTCCTCGGCCAGCGCGCACAGCGAGGCCCCCTGGCCCGCCGTCGGCTCCAGCAGCAGCCACGGGTCGTCGTCGTGCGTCAGCTCCTCCAGCAGCGGCCGCATCCGCTCGCGCACCTGTGCCAGCGCGTCCTCGCGGGGCCGCCCGCCGGTCGCCGAACCGGTGTGCACGACCACGCCCAGCGCGCCGATCGCCCGGCCGCGCAGCAGCGAGTGGCGCAGCGACACCACGGACTTCTCGACCGTCTCCTGGTTGTGCGAGCCGAAGTTGATCAGGTAGGGCGCGTGCACGTACGCCGGTACCGCTTCCCGCTCGCACGCCTCCCGGAACGCCTCGTCCTGCTGCGGGGTGCCGGGCGGCGTCGCCCAGCCGCGCGGGTTGGCGACGAAGACCTGCACGGCCTCCCCGCCGATGTCACGGGCGTACGGGATACCGACCTTGGCCAGGCCGCCGGCCACCGGCACGTGGCCGCCGACCGGGTTGCGCTCACGGGCGCGCTGCTGGGACTGGGAGATGCTCACCCGTCAAGGGTGCCAGGTGGCCGCCGCCCGCCCGGCACCGCGGGCGGGCGGCCTTGCTCACAGCGCGCTCTTCAGCCGAATCGTGATCTTGCTGCCCTTGGGGGCCTGCTCGCCGCCCGCGACCGACTGGCTGTCGACCGTGTCCTTCGGGAACAGGAACGGCTTCTTGACCTCGACCTCGAAGCCCGCGCCGGTCAGCGCCTGCTTCGCCTCGTCGGTGCTCTTGCCCGTCACGTCCGGCACGGTCACCATCTCGGGCCCCTCGGACAGCGTGAGCGTGACGGTCTCGCCCTTGCCCAGTTTGCCGCCCTGCCCCGGCGACTGCCGGGCGACCTTGCCCTTGTCGTGCGGCGAGTGCGCCGTCCGGTCGTCGATCCTCACCTCGAAGCCGGCGCCGCGCAGCGTGGCCTCGGCGTCCGCCCGGTCCCGGCCCGTCACGTCCGGCACGTCGGCCGCCGCGCCGCGGCTGACGGTGAGCGCGACCGCGGTGTCCGGGCGGCGCTTGCTGCCCGCCGCCGGGTCGCTGGCGATCACCGAGCCCTTGGCGACCTCGTCGGAGAACTCCTTGCGCACCGTGCCGACCGTCAGCCCCAGGTCGCGCAGCTTGCGCTTGGCGTCCGCCACCGGCGTCCCGGCCAGATCGGGCACCTGGACGATCTCGGGGCCCTTGGAGAGCGTGAGGGTGACCGTTCCCGTACCGCGGATGCGCTTGCCGGTCTCCGGATCCGTGGCCATGACGTGCCCGCGCTCCACGTTCGGGCTGTAGGCGTGCTCGACCCTCACGTCCAGGCCCTCGGCGCGCAGCGTCTGCTCCGCCTTGGCCTGCGTCATGTCCAGCACCGCGGGGACCGTGGTGAACTGCCCGGAGTTGATGTACCAGACACCCGCGCCCACCAGCAGGACGAGCAGCACGGCGGCGATCACCGAGGCCGTCTTGCGGCGCGTCCGCAGCAGACCGGCCACCGCGCCGGACCGCGGCGCAGCGGCCGCAGGCCGCAGCCGGGTGGTCTGCTCGGCCGCCGGCACCGGCGCCGGCGGGACGGGAGGCGTCTCCAGCCTGCTGGTGCGGTTCAGCGGCTCCTCCAGCGGGAGCGGCGGCTGCACGGCGGCGACCCGCGGCAGCACGCTCGTACGGTCCTCGGAACCCGCCCCGGAGCCGTCCTCCGGTGCCTCGATCGCCTGCGGGGGCACCGCGTCCAACTGCGCGTCGGACAGCTCGGCGCGGGCCGTGCGGGCCTGCGCGAGCAGCGTCACCGCGTCCTGCGGGCGCAGCTCGGGGCGGCGTGCGGTCGCCGCGGCGACCAGGTCGTCAAGCTGCGGCGCCAGCTCCGGCGCGTACGCGGACGGGGCCGGCACGTCCTCGTGCAGGTGCTGGTAGAGGACCTGGGCCGCGTTGCTGCCGGTGTGCGGCTTGCCGCCGGTCAGCATCTCGAACAGCACCACACCGCAGGCGTAGACGTCGGCGGGCGGCCCGGCCGTGCCGTCCTCGATCTGCTCGGGCGCCAGGTAGGAGACGGTTCCCAGGAGCGTGCCGGTGGAGGCGGTGGTGTGCGTGCCCACGGTCCGTACGAGGCCGAAGTCGGCGACCTTGACCCGGCCGTCGTCGCCGATCAGCACGTTCTCCGGCTTCATGTCCCGGTGCACCAGCCCGGCCCGGTGCGCGGCGCCCAGCGCGGCCAGGATGGGCTCCAGGATGTCCAGCGCGGCCCGCGGCTGGAGGGCGCCCCGCTCCCGCAGCACGTCACGCAGCGTGCAGCCGGCGACGTACTCCATCGCCAGGTAGACGTACGTGCCGTCGGTGCCCTGGTCGAAGACGCCCACCACGTTGGGGTGGTCGAGCCGGGCGACGGACTTGGCCTCGCGGATGAAGCGGTCGACGAACGCCGCGTCCGCCGCCAGCGCCGGGTGCATCACCTTCAGGGCGAGCACCCGGTCCAGCCGGGTGTCCACGGCCCGGTAGACCGTGGCCATGCCGCCGGCGGCGATGCGCGCCTGCACCTGGTAGCGGCCGTCGAGCAGCTGCCCGACCAGGGGGTCCTGAAGGGTCGTATCCACGGCAGACGAGTCTACGAGCCGTCGGGCGGGGCTCCGACGCCCCGCCCGGCGCCCGGGCCGTACTGAAGCCGAACGGTGACAGGCCCTATGGCCGGGCGTGGGCGGGTCGCGCCGGATGCCCCTTTTCGGCCGGTCCGGGCGGCGCCCCCGGGGCGGCGCCGCCGCGGCGCGTCAGAAAGCGGGCCGCTCCGGGTCCAGCGCGGCCATGCCCTCCGTGGGCGAGGAGGCCTCCGCGTAGTGGCGGCGCGGCATCCGCCCCGCGCGGAACGCCAGCCGGCCGCCCTCGACGGCATGCCGCATCGCCTCCGCCATCAGCACGGGCTCCTGCGCACGGGTCACCGCGGAGGCCAGCATCACCCCCGCACAGCCCAGCTCCATGGCCAGGGCCACGTCGGAGGCGGTGCCCGCGCCCGCGTCCAGGATCACCGGCACCCGGGCCCGCTCGGTGATCAGCTGGAAGTTGTGCGGGTTGCGGATGCCCAGCCCGGACCCGATCGGGGAGCCCAGCGGCAGGATCGCGGCGCAGCCCACGTCCTCCAGCTTGCGGGCCAGCACCGGGTCGTCGCTGGTGTAGGGCAGCACGGTGAAGCCGTCGTCCACCAGCGTCTCGGCGGCGTCCAGCAGCTCGACCGGGTCCGGCAGCAGGGTGCGCTCGTCGGCGACCACCTCCACCTTGATCCAGTCGGTGCCGAGCGCCTCACGGGCCAGCCGGGCGGTGAGGACGGCCTCGCCGGCGGTGAAGCAGCCCGCGGTGTTCGGCAGCACCCGGATGCCGTGCCGTTCCAGTACGGACAGCACCGAGCCCTGCACGGTCGGGTCCAGGCGGCGCATGGCGACCGTCGTCAGCTCCGTACCGGAGGCGAGCAGCGCCCGCTCCAGTACGTCGAGACTGGTCGCCCCGCCGGTGCCCATGATCAGCCGGGAGTCGAAGGTGGTGTCGGCGATGGTGAGCAGATCGTCGGCCATGACGGGGAATCAGCCTCCCTGGACTGCGGTGAGGACCTCGACGCGGTCGCCGTCGCCGAGCGGGGTGGCGGGCCACTGGCCACGCGGTACCACGGCTTCGTTGACGGCCGCTGCCACGCCGCCGGGCGCCGTGGTGAGGCCGGCGACGAGCCGGTCGAGGGTGAGCCCTCCGGGGAACTCGCGGGGCTCACCGTTCACGGAGACGGTGATGGGTGTGGTGACGGTCATGCGGGCTGCTCCTGGGAGGCGGGGGCGGGCACGGGGCGGGGCGCGGCGCCGGGCGGCGCCGCGGAGGCGTGCGCGGGCGGCTCCGGCGCGAAACGGTCGGGGGCGAACGGCCGGGCCTCCTCCGGCAGCCGGCCGCCGGTCAGCACCGCCGCCATCGCGTCGCCCGTGACGGGCGTCAGGAGCACGCCGTTGCGGTAGTGGCCGGTCGCCACCAGCAGGCCCGGCAGCGCGGTCGGGCCGAGCAGCGGCGCGTTGTCGGGCGAGCCGGGGCGCAGTCCGGCGCGGGTCTCGACCAGCGGCAGTTCGGTGATGCCGGGCACCAGCTCGTGTGCGTCCCGCAGCAGCTCGTACACCCCGCCGGCGGTGACCGTGGTGTCCCAGCCCAGCTCCTCGCTGGTGGCGCCGAGCACCAGTTCGCCGTTCTCGCGCGGTACGAGATAGACCGGGCCGCCGCGCACCACGGCCCGTACCGTGCGGGACAGGAACGGTACGCCGCCGGGCAGTACCTCCGGCATGCGCAGCCGCAGCACCTGGCCCTTGACCGGGCGCACCGGCGGCAGCACGCCGCCCGGGACGCCCGCCAGCCGACCGCTGCTGCTGCCCGCGGCGAGCACCACCTGCCCGGCCGTGACGCGGCTGCCGTCGGCCAGTACGGCACCGGTGGCGCGGCCCCGCTCGACGGTCAGCCGCTCGGCGGTGGTGCGGTGGAAGGCGACCCCGGCCCGCTCGCAGGCGGCGAGCAGCGCCGCCGCCAGCCGGCGCGGGTCGACCTGGTGGTCCCCGTCCACGCGCAGGCCGCCGCGCACGCCCGGCGCGAGCATCGGCTCCAGGCGCCGGCACTCGCGCCCGGTCAGCCACTCGGAGTCCAGGCCGCTGCGGAGCTGGAGGGCGTGCAGGTCGCGCAGGTAGGCGCGGTCGTCGGCGTCCAGTGCGACGGCCAGGGTGCCGCACGGGCGGTAGCCGATGTCCCGGCCGCTGGCCTCGGCCAGCTCGGCGGCGAAGTCCGGGTAGCGGCGGGCGGAGGCGAGGTTGAGGCCGAGCAGCGTCTGCTCGCCGTAGTGCAGTTCGGTGACGGCGGCCAGCATCCCGGCCGCGACCCGGGCGGCGCCGCCGCCGGGCGCGGGGTCGGCGACGGCGGTGCGCAGCCCGCGCTGGGCCGCCCGCCAGGCGGTGACCAGCCCGATGACGCCGCCGCCGACGACGAGTACGTCCGGGTGCCCGCCGGAGCCGGGTGACACGTGTGGCGCGGGCGGCCCGGCCCTGCCCGTATGGGGTGCGGCGGCCCGTGCCGCGGTCCGTGCAGATGGATGCATGGGTGTCCAGCCCCTCCCTTCGCCGGCATGACCCGGATCAGGTTCGTACGGTCGGAGGCCGCAGCAGCCTCCCTCTCAGCCCGGTGCGTCCGGGCTCCCGCGAGTGCGTTCACCGGCCACACTAGTACGGGTCCCGGGCGCGCCGTAAGGGAGCACCGGGCCCGCGCTCCGGGCCGTGGCCGGTTCTCGCGGGTGCCGGTGGGTGACGGACCGTGACGTTGTGTCAGAGATCTCGTCGCGCGGTGCTGCGGCCCGCGAGACACGCCGTCCTAGAGTTGGCCGGGTGAGCGAGCAGACCCAGCCTCCCCAGGACCCGGACCGCACGCGCCAGGAGGACGACACCCTCCAGCGCGCCGCCGAGCGCGCCCGGCGGGTCGTCGTCGTGGGCGCCGGAATGGCCGGCGTGCAGACCGCCGTCGCCCTGCGCGAACAGGGCTGGCGCGGGGTGATCACCCTGGTCGGCGACGAGCCCCACGCGCCGTACGACCGCCCGCCGCTGTCCAAGGCCGTACTGCTCGGCAAGGCCGACGGGTCCGCCTTCGACGTGGACTTCGCGGCGCTCGGCATCGACCTGCTGCTCGGCCGGCGCGCCACCGGGCTCGCCGCCGCCTCGCAGGTGGTCGAGACCGACGCCGGACCGCTCCCGTACGACCACCTGGTGATCGCCACCGGCGCCGAACCGGTCACCCTGCCCGGCGGCGCCGGCCTGCCGGACGTCCACGTGCTGCGCACCCTCGACGACGCCGAGCGGCTGCGGCCCGTACTGGCCGGGCAGCGCGAGATCGTGGTGGTCGGCGCGGGCTGGATCGGCGCCGAGTTCGCCACCGCGGCGCGCGAGGCGGGCTGCGGGGTGACCGTCGTCGAGGCCGCCGACCGGCCGCTGGCCGGGGCGCTGCCCGCCGAGGTCGCCGCCCCCATGGCGGCCTGGTACGAGGACTGCGGCGCCCGGCTGCGCACCGGCGCCAGGGTCGCCGCCGTCACGGACGGCGCGGTGGCGCTCTCCGACGGCACGACGCTGGCCGCCGACGCGGTCGTCGTCGGCATCGGCGCCAGGCCCGCGACCTCCTGGCTGGCCGGCTCCGGCGTCGAGCTGTCACCCGAGGACCGCTCCGTGCTGGCCGACGAGCGGCTGCGCACCTCGGTCCCCGGCGTGTACGCCGTCGGCGACTGCGCCTCCTTCCCGTCCGCCCGCTACGGCAGCCGGCTGCTGATCCACCACTGGGACAACGCCCTCCAGGGGCCGCGCACGGTCGCCGCCACCATCGCCCGCGGCGAGGCGGAGGGCCCGCTCTACGACCCGGTCCCGTACTTCTGGTCCGAGCAGTTCGGCCGCTTCGTGCAGTACGCGGGGCACCACGCCGGCGCCGACGAGACGGTCTGGCGCGGCGATCCGGCGAGCGCGGCCTGGTCGGTGATCTGGCTGCGCGAGGGCGTGCTCGTCGCCCTGCTCGCGGTGGGCAGGCCGCGCGACCTCGCCCAGGGTCGCAAGCTCATCGAGCGGGGCGCGGCACTGGACCGGCACAAGGCGGCGGACGCCTCGGTGCCGCTGAAGTCGGCGGTGCTCTGAGCGGCCCGCGCGGCGCACCTTTGGCGATGCCCCGCTACCGGCTGTCAGTGCGAGGTGGCAGGCTTGTCCTGTGACCGAGATTGACGCAAAGATCGATGGACTCGTACCCGCCTGGCTCACCCTCCCCGACATCGCCGAGATGATCGGCGTGGAGGTGACGCGTGTGCGGCAGCTGGTGAAGGAGGGCCAGCTGATCGCGGTGCGCCGCGGCGAGAACCGGGCCCTGCACGTGCCGGCCGACTTCATCAAGGACGGCAAGGTCGTCAAGGGCCTCGTCGGGACGCTCACGCTCCTGCGGGACGACGGCTTCGCCGACGAGGAGATGCTGGAGTGGCTCTTCACCGCCGACGAAACCCTGCCCGGCACCCCCGCCCAGGCCCTGCGTGAGAATCGCGGTACGGAGGTGAAGCGCCGGGCCCAGGCGCTCGCCGTCTAGTAGCGCCTGTACGGCTGCGGGGGCTCCTTCGGGCGCGTCCGCTGCCGTTCGCCGTCGCGATCGCACCCGCGGCCGCGACCGTCTTCGCACCACTAGGGCGTACGGGCCGGAAGGTCCGGCCCGTACGCCGCCTACCTGGGGGGACCCGCCGATGACCACCGCACGCCACGCCCTGTCCGACGCCCGGCTCTACCTGTGCACGGACGCCCGCAAGCGCCAGGGCGACCTCGCGCAGTTCCTGGACGCGGTGCTCGCGTCGGGCGTGGACGTCGTGCAGCTGCGCGACAAGGGCATGGAAGCGGGGGAGGAGCTGGCCCACCTGGAGGTCTTCGCGGACGCCTGCCGCCGGCACGGCAAGCTGCTGGCGGTCAACGACCGCGCCGACGTCGCCCACGCCATCGGCTCCGACGTGCTGCACCTGGGCCAGGGCGACCTGCCCGTGCCCGCCGCCCGCGCGATCCTCGGCCCGGACGTGCTGATCGGCCGGTCCACCCACGCCGAGTCCGAGGTGGATGCCGCGCTGGCCGAGCCCGGCGTGGACTACTTCTGCACGGGCCCGTGCTGGCCGACCCCGACCAAGCCCGGGCGCCACGCCCCCGGCCTCGACCTGGTGCGTTACGCGGCCGCGCAGCAGCCCGAGCGCCCGTGGTTCGCGATCGGCGGCATCGACGCGGGCAACCTGGACCAGGTGCTGGAAGCGGGTGCCCGGCGGGTCGTCGTCGTACGGGCGATCACCGAGGCCGAGGACCCGGGGGCCGCGACCGCCGACCTGGCCAAGCGGGTGCGTGCGCACGGAGCGTGACCGGGCACGCGCGTGAAGCTGCTGGAGACCGCCATCTTCCGCAGGCGGCTGTCACCATCGCTCACAAGAGGCTCCCGAGGTCAGGCCGGGCCGTGGCCGGCGGGGGCGTCGTAAACCAGGCTGTACCGCCAGAACAGGCGCCGTCGGATCCGGGCACCGGGCAGCGCCTGCGCGGCGGCAGCCCGAATCTCGCCCAGAGTCTCCCGCGGAGCGGCGGTGGGCGCCGTCATGTGCAAGGGCGGCGCATCAGCGCGGGCCGGATGCTTGACCAGCCCCATCACCGGATTCAGGAGCAGGGCCGGCAGGGAGGCGAGCAGGTCGGCGCGCCCGGCCTCCCGGTAGCAGCCGACGACCACGAGACGCCCGCCCGGGGCGAGGCAGCCGCGCAGTTCCCGCAGGGTGGGCAGCAGCGGCAGGTGATGCAGGACGGCGACCACGGTGACGGCGTCGAAGCGCCGCTGCGGGTCGCGCCCGGCGAAGCCGGCTTCGACGATGGTGACCGCGGGGTCGTCGGCGAAGCGCCGTGCCGCGGCGCGGGCCGTCCCGGGGTCGGGTTCGAGCCCGGTGACGGTGACCGCCCGACGGCGCAGAAGGGCGGCGAGGTTCCCCGTGCCGCACCCGACGTCGAGGACGTGGCGGGCGCCGGACGCGGCCACTCGGCCGGCGGTCCAGGGGCCGTAGTGGTCGTTGTGGCTCCACGGGTGCCGCTGGTTGAAACGGTTGAGGTGGGAGAGTAAGGCCATGGGGCCACGGTAGACAGCAGCGGGCCGCCGACCGAGTAACGGGATCGCTGGTCGAGCGGGTGCCCGGCGCCCGCTGGACACCAGATGGCCGGCGGGTGTCCGAGGCGTGGACCGGAACGCGGCTATCCGGGCATTTCGCCGGGACTGGTTGGTGAGCGCCGGACCGCTGGTTAACCTGCACGTATGGCCCTAGGCACAGCTTCCACCAGGACTGATCGCGCACGGACCGTGCGCGACCTGCTCGCTTCCGGCAAGCAGTCGTATTCGTTCGAGTTCGCCGCCCCGAAGACGGAGAAGGGCGAACGGACGTTGTGGAACGCCATTCGCCGGATCGAGGCCGTCGCACCGACCTTCGTCTCCGTGACGTACGGCGCGGGCGGCACCTCCCGCGAGGGCACGGTGCGCGCGACCGAGCGGATCGCCACCGACACCACCCTCACCCCGGTCGCGCACCTGACGGCCGTGAACCACTCGACGGCCGACCTGCGCAACATCATCGGCCAGTACGCCGACGCCGGCATCCGCAACATGCTCGCGCTGCGCGGCGACCCGCCGGGGGACCCGATGGGCGAATGGGTCCGGCACCCGGAAGGTGTGCTGTACGCCGCCGAACTGGTCCGGCTCATCAAGGAGTCGGGCGACTTCTGCGTCGGCGTCGCGGCCTTCCCCGAGATGCACCCGCGCTCGACCGACTGGGACACCGACGTACGGCACTTCGTCGACAAGTGCCGCGCCGGCGCGGACTTCGCCATCACGCAGATGTTCTTCTACGCCGAGGACTACCTGCGGCTGCGCGACCGGGTCGCGGCGGCCGGTTGCGAGACGCCCGTCATTCCGGAGATCATGCCGGTCACCAACGTCCGCCAGATCGAGCGGTTCGCGCAGCTGAGCAACGCGGCCTTCCCGCCCGAGCTGGCCGAACGCATCCTCGCCGTCCAGGACGATCCGGCCGCTGTACGCTCCATTGGCATCGAGTATGCGACGGAGCTGTGTGCGCGCTTGATGGCCGAGGGAAGTCCCGGGTTGCACTTCATTACCCTGAACCACTCCACGGCGACGCTGGAAATCTACGAGAATCTGGGTCTGCACCAGCAGTCCTGACCACGGCGGCCACACCCACGGCTGCCGTGGAGCGGGCGGAAGAGGGGCGTAAATGGGCTGGGTGGTCCTCTACATCGCATTCGGCTGTGTGGCGCTCTGGCTCCTCGGTGAAGTGCTGCTCCAGTACAAGGCCCGGTTGCGGTGGCGGCTGCTGGCCTTCACCGGCTTCCTCGGCGTGGTCGTCGGCGTCGTCATCCCGTCGGTCGTCGTGATAGCGGTGGGCGCCGTCGCCTTCGCCGTCGGGCAGACCTACGTCACGCTCTCCTTCCGCAGCGGCTTCTCCGACGGCTGGGCCCTGCGCGGCAAGCGCCCCGGCAAGCGCCCCGAGAAGGGGCGGCGCCGGGCCCGGGGCGGCAGGGCCGCGGACGCCGGACCGACGCTCCAGGTCTCGGACCTCGAAGCGGTCCCGGCCATGGAGGGCGCGGGCGCAGGGGGAGCGGACGCCGGGGGAGCGGACGGCTTCCCCGCACCCACCGGGGCGGCCGCGTACGACGGCACGGACCCCTTCGCCGCGCACGACGGCTTCCCGAGCAGGCCCGGGGCCCAGGACGGCTACGCGGGCGCCGACTCCACCGAGGTCTACGCCCCGCAGCCGCTGCCCGACGAGACCGGCCAGTACGGCATATACAGCCCCGACGCGCGCACGCAGCAGCCCGGCTACGCCGCGAACGACGGGTACGGGCAGGACGCGTACGGCTACGACGGCGCTTACGGCGGCGCCCAGGGCGGCCAGGACCCGTACGCCGACCACTACGGCGGTTACGGCGCCGACCAGGGCCAACAGGCGCCCTACTCCGATCCGTACATCGGCACGCAGCAGTACGCCGCGCCCTACGACCCGTACGAGCAGCACGACGCCTTCGGCGGCCCGGCGGCCTACCCCGGGCAGTACCCCGGCGGGCAGGACACCGGGCAGGGGCAGGCGCCGTACGGCGAGACGCCGCCCGGCGGGGTGTGGGTACCCCAGCAGCGCGACAACGAGCCCGCTCCGGACCAACTGCCGTACCCGCCCTACCAGGCGCCGCACGACCCGCATGACCCGCAGAACCCCCAGCAGGGCTTCGACGGGCAGCAGTACCGGTACTGAGCGGCCGGTACCGGTACCGAGCGGCCCTTTTCGCACCGGTACCGAGCGGCCCTCTCCGTGCCGGTGCGGAACAGGCCCCGCACCGGCGGTCAGCCGGCGCCGTCAGCTCACTGGGAGCCGCGCCAGTCGTCCCCGTTCACGATCAGACCCGCGACGAGGGCGCCCGACATCCCGGCGTGCGCCAGCCCGCCACCCGGGTGCGATCCGCCGCCGACCGCGTAGAGACCCGGTATGCGGGTGCGGTTGGCGGGGCGCAGGAAGCGGCCCCCGTCACCGGCCAGCGCGGGCCCCCGCACCGACTCGCCCTCGGCGGGCGGCAGCACGGCACGCCACAGCACCCGCTCCCGCAGCCCGGGTATCGCGGCCCCGGCGGCCTCGGTCAGCCGGTCGGCGGCGGCCGCCTGCGCGGGCGTCTCGCCGTGCTCCGCGACCTCCCCGTCCGCGGCGGGCGGCAGCGCCAGGTCTCCGTACGGCGCCACCGCGGCGCTCAGTGTCACGGCCTCGTGGCCGTCGTCGGGCCGGGAGCCGGGGTCGTCGGGGCGCAGCACCGTCACCGTCGGGCGGTCGCACAGCGCCCCCTGCCCCTGCCCGAACACCGCCGCCAACTCCACGGCGCGGTCGGCCGCGTGGACGACCGTCCGGTGCGCGGCGTCCGCCGGGCGGGGGCCGCGCAGCGCGAGGCAGACCGTGAACCGGCCCGGCGCGCGGCGCTCCGCGTCCGTACCGGGACGTACATCGTCCGCGCGCCACGGCTCCGCGTCCTTCAGGAGCGCCGGCAGCCGGCCGGGGGCGAGGCCCGCGACGACCGTGTCCGCGTCGGCGCACGTGCCGTCGCGCAGCTCGACGCCGGCCGCCCGGCCGTCCGCCACCACGACGCGCGTCACCTCCGCGCCGAAGGTGAACTCCACCTTGCGGGCCAGGCACCTTTCGTACAGCGCGTCCGCCAGCGCCCGCATGCCGCCGCGCGGATACCAACTTCCGAAAGTCTGCTCCATGTACGGCAGGACGGCGGCGCTCGCGGGCACCGTACGCGGATCGAAGCCGTACGCCAGGGCGTAGCTCTCCAGGAGGGCGGTCAGCCGCGGGTCCTTGAGCTCGCGGCGGGCCACTTCGGCGAGGGGGCCGGGCGCCGCCGGCCTGCGCCGCCCGAACAGGCCGCGCTTGGGCTCCGCCGGATACGGGTCGCGGCCCAGCACCTGCCAGTCGGACCACAGCGGCTCCTCCAGCAACGGCCGCCGCGTACGGTCCCACGCCTCGCGGGCGCGGACCAGGAAGTCGCTCCAGCGCTCGCCGGCGCCCGCGCCCAACGCGTCGTCCAGCGCGGCGAGGACACCGGCCCGCGACGCGTTCGGCAGCGAGGCGGCCGTGCCGTCCGGGAAGACGTGGCGGGCGGCCGGGTCGACCTGGGACAGCTCGACCACGCTCTCCAGCGGCTCGCGGCCGGTCTTGACGAACAGGTCGCGGTAGACGGCCGGCAGGTGGAGCAGCCCGGGGCCCGTGTCGAAGCCGAAGCCCGCCCGCTCGAAGCGGCGCACCGCGCCGCCGTACGTCGCCCCGCGTTCGTACACCGCCACCCGGTGGCCCGCGACGGCCAGCCGGGCGGCGGCCGCCATCGCGCCCATCCCGGCGCCGATCACCGCAATCCGTGCCATGCCTGCGACTTTATCCGGCACCACTGACAACGCCGCCGCCTGCCCGCCAGGACCGGCGGCTCAGCCCGCCGGCGGCCCGGCCCCGTACGCCGCCGCCACCTGCCGCTCCTCGCGCCGCTGCCGCCTGCGTCGCAGATAGCGCCGTACCCGCGACCACAGGAAGACCACCAGCAGGATGCCGGCGACCAGCAGCACACCGGCGATGACCGCCGCGGCCACCGGGTGGAACACCGCGAAGACGACGATGCCCGCGACGCCCAGGTCCTCCAGCGTGCTCAGCACGAAGTTGCTGGCCGGTTCGGGCGAGGTGTTCACCGCCATCCGCGTGCCCGCCTTGACCAGGTGGCTGACCAGCGCGCTGGAGCCGCCCACCGCGCCCGCCGCCAGCTGCGGCAGCGACCCGTCGTGGCCGGCCAGCAGCGCGGCCACCACGCCGCCGGAGACCGGCCGGATCACCGTGTGCACGGCGTCCCACACGGAATCCACGTAAGGGACCTTGTCGGCGACGGCCTCGCACAGGAAGAGCACGCCCGCGACGATCAGCACGTCGGTGCGCTCCAGGGACGCGGGCACCTCCTCGGCGACCCCGGTCGCCCCGAGCACGCCGAGGAGCAGCACGACGGCGTAGGCGTTGATGCCGCTGGCCCAGCCACTGGTGAAAACGAGGGGGAGTACAGACACGCAGCTGATCGTAACCAGCCGCTGCGCGCCGGTGCTCAGGTTTGAGTATCCGTACTCAGTCCCCGAGATGAGTAGGTACGCGGATGGGCCGCGACCTGCGCGGACGGAAGAGTGGGGGCCACGGAAGGGACGCGGCGCCGGCACCGCCGGCACGGGGCGGCGGAACGGCGCGGCAACCCGGACGTGACGGGGGAGCACGGGGGAAGCAAGGGGGCTCCACGGGGGAAAGCACGGGGGCACGGGGCCCCACGGGGGAAGCGCTGTCCTGGTCGGATCGCCGGGGGAACGATCCGAACCGGGGCAGCGCGTCCATACGGACAGCGGCGGCCGGCACTCGATGCCGGCCGCCGCTGCGCATGCCGGGCCGGCCGACTCGGACGCGGCCTCACGGGCGCCCGCTCACCCGGCCCTGCAGCAGGCGCGACAAGGACGCGTGCACGTCGTCGACCGACCGGTGCGGCTGGTAGGACTGCCAGTCCAGCGCCGCCACCAGCACCATCCCGAACAGCGCGGACGCCGTCAGCGGGATGTCGATGTCCTCGCTCAGCTCGCCGGCCGCCACCGCCTCCCGGAGCACGCCCTCCACGACCGTGATCGCCCGCTCGCGCACCACCATCAGCGTCGACTGCCAGGCCCGGTTCGTACGCCACAGTTCGGCCACGTACAGCTGGGTCAGCGCCGGATAGCGGGCGATGAACTCCAGCCCGGCCCGGATCATCGCGTCCAGCGCGTCCACCCGGGTGCCGCCCCGGGCCGCCGCCCCGTCCGCGGCGTCCTGGAGGGAGGTGGCCAGCAGCTCGATCCCGTGCCGCAGGAGCTCCTCGAAGAGCTCGTTCTTGCTCGCGAAGTTGTAGTACACGGTGCCCTTCGCGACACCGGCCCGATCGGCGATCTCGTCCACCGTCGTGGAGGAGAAACCCTGTTCGGCGATGAGGGTGACCGCGGCCTCGAAGAGCTTGCGCCGGGTGGCCTGGCGGCGCGTGCTGGAGCTGTCCATGGGGGAGATTGTGCCGCTCCCGGCGGCCCGCGCGCTCACAGGCTGAGCTCCGGGTGGAGGTCCTTCATCCGGACGATCTGCTTCCCGCGCGCCGCCCAGGCGGTGAGCGCGAGCGCGGCCGCCGTGAAGGCGAGCAGCACGACGCCGCCCTGCCATACGGGCGCGAGGTCGCCGCCCGTGATGAGCCGCCGCAGCCCTTCGACGATGTAACTCATCGGCAGGAACGGGTGGACGGCGTTGAAGAAGCCGGGGCTGGTCTGTACCGGATAGGTGCCGCCCGCCGACGTCAGCTGGAGCATCAGCAGCGCCAGCACCAGGATGCGGCCGGCCGGCCCGAAGCGGGCGTTCAGCCACTGCACGATCGCCGAGAAGCACGCCGTGGCCAGCAGCAGGAACCCGATCGTGCCCGCCGCCCGCTCCATCCGGAGGCCGAGCCCGTAGTGCAGTACGGACATCAGGGCGGCCGTCTGGAGCACTCCGAGGGCGAACACCGGCAGCCATCCGGAGACCGCGATCCGCCAGGCGCCCGCCCCAATGGCGAGCGCGCGCCGGTTGAGCGGCGGGATCAGCATGTACGCGACCATCGCGCCGACCCAGAGGGAGAGCGGGATGAAGTACGGCGCGAACCCGGTGCCGTAGTTGGGCGCGCGGTGGGCCGCCTGGGAGGCGAGCTGCACCGGGTCGGCCATCACCCGCGTACGGGCGTCCCGGTCCGCTGTGCCGTAGTCCGGGATCTGCCGCACGCCGTCGTGCAGCCCGCCGGCCAGCTTCTCCGAGCCGTCGGAGAGCTTGTACATGCCGCCGTAGAGGGTCTGCGCGCCGTCCTTGAGCTTGCCGACGCCCCGGTCGAGGTCGCCCGCGCCGGACGCGGCACGGCCCGCGCCGTCGTGCAGCTGCCGGGCCCCGCCGGCCGCACGGGCCGCGCCGTCCGCCAGCTCGCCGGTACCCGCGGCCAGCTTCCCCGCGCCCGCCGACACCTGGTGGGCGCCCGCGTTGAGCTGGTTGATCTTCTTGACGGCGGCGTCCATGTCGGCGCCGAGGGTCGGGCCGCGCCGCGCCAGCTCGTCCGCCAGCCGGTGCAGCGAACCCAGGTCGCGGCCGAGTTGTTCGAGGTTCTTCTGGTCGTGGACGTAGCCGCTGACCTGCTCGGCCTGGTCGGCCGCCGTGTCCGCCCGGTCCCTGAGCCGCTTCAGCTCGGCGCAGGAGGCGTCGGGCCGGGCCGCGTTCTCGCACTGCTTCCGGTAGAAGGCCGCGAGGCGGTCGGAGATCCCGCGGGAGAGCTTCGCGCCCGCGTCGGCCGCCCGCGGCAGCTTGTCCAGGTTGTCGCGTACGGCCTGGGAGCCGTCGGCGACCAGCCGGGCGACCCGGCCGATCTCCTTGCCGTGCGCCCGCACGAAGGGGCCCACCTCGGCGACCACGCCGTTGACCTTGTCGGCCAGCTGCTGGGTGCCCTGGGCGACCTGGCCGGAGCCGGCGGCCAGCTGTCCGGCGCCGCGGGAGGCGGCGGACGCGCCCCTGGAGAGGTCGGCGGTGCCCGTGGAGAGCTTGTCTGCGCCCGCGTCGAGGTCCCGAAGGCCGGTGACCAGGGTGCCGCTGCCGTCCTTCGCCGTACCGAGCCCGTCCTTGAGCTTGCCGGTGCCGTCCTGGGCCTGCCCGATGCCGTCCTTGAGCCTGCCCGCGCCGTCCGCCGCCTCCTGGGTCTTGTCGTGCAGCGTCGAGAAGGAGACGAAGATGCTGTCGTAGAAGCCGCGCGAGGACTTCGCGGAGGCAGCCGAGCGCACCTCGGAGAAGACCGTGCGGGAGATCTGCCCGACGATGTAGTTGTTGGCGTCGTTCGTCCGCACCTTCAGGGCGCCGGTCTCCGGATGGTCGCCGGAACTGGACGCGAGCCGCTTGCTGAAGTCCTTCGGAACGGTCAGCGACAGGTAGTACGAGCCGTCCTCGACGCCCTTGTCGGCCTCCTGGGCGCTCACCTCGTGCCAGTCGAAGGTGTGGCTGGCGCGCAGCCCGTCCACGATGCCGTCGCCGGCCGCGATCTTCTTGCCCTCGGCCTCGGCGCCCGCGTCCTCGTTGACGAGCGCGACGGGGATCTTGTCCAGGCGTCCGTACGGGTCCCAGAAGGAGAACAGGTACAGCGCGCCGTAGAGCAGCGGCAGCAGCAGAAGGGCGATCAGCGCCGCCATCGGCAGCTTCCCCCTGCCGAACCGTTTCAGCTCAAGCGCGGCCAGCCTCGGCGAACGCATCCGCCGCCTCCTTGTCGTCGTCGCGGGTGTCCTCGCGGGCCGCTGTACTGACCACGACCGCCCCCTGGGGCGCCTTGCTGCACACGGCGAGCACGGTCGTCCCGGAGGCCGCCAGCGCGCGCAACGTCGCCCACACGAGGTCGCGCTCGTCGTCGGAGAGCTTCATGTCGGTGTCGTCGATCGCGACCAGCCGGGGCCCGCCGATCAGCGCCAAGGCGATCGACAGCCGCAGCGCTTCCGGCCGTTCCAGGTCGCGTACGGACGTCCGGTCGCCCTTGGGCAGGGTGGTCAGGTCCAGGCCAGCGGCCTCCAGAGCCGCGTCGATCCGCGCGCGGGCCGCTGCGGTACGCTCCCGGCGCGGGCGCAGCAGCGCGCGGAGCGGGCCGCCGAACCGGCGCTGGAGCAGGGTGCGTTCGCGCAGGTGCTCGGCGACGGTCAGGGCGGGTTCCAGTTCCGTGACACCGGGTACGTGAGCAAGGGCGGTGACGGTCCGGACGGCCGCCGTCCTCTTGGGCAGCGGCAGACCGGCCACCTCGGCCGTGCCGGCGGCGGACGCCATGCGGCCGGTGAGCGCGAGCAGGAGGCAGGTGCGGCCCGAGCCGGACGGGCCCTCGACGGCGATCAGCGACCCGGGCTCCGCCACGAGGTCGATGTTCCTGAAGGCCCAGCCACGGGGGCCTTTGACGCCGTAGCCCGTGGCGCGTACGGCCGCCCCGTGCGGGGTGCTGTGCACGATCCCCTCCCTTGAACTGACCAGTCAGTTCAAAAAAGTATGCGCAGCCGCGCCGGGGCTCCGCAAGGGGGCCGGAAACATCCGCCCGCTTTCCGGGGAAAGCGCGTATCTCCCGAATTACGGCCGCCTTCGCAGGGAAAGAGCAGGTCAGAGCCGATTGTCAGTGGTGTGCCTCACGATGGCCCCATACGGTCTCGAACCGTCATGCGACGACAGGAGGTTCGTCATGGCAGCCAGTTCGGCCGCGGGCAGCTCCGCGGCGTACGGCCCTCCGGGCGATGTCCACCCCGTCCTGCGCCGGGCGTCCGCGCCGCCCGCCGCCCTCGACCTGCTTGCCCAGGCGCAGCGCGGCGTGGACGAGGCCCGCACCCTGGAAACCCCCAACGAGCGCTATGCCACCGCCCACCTCGCCGCGCTGCGCACCGCGGCCGCCGTCCTCGCCGTGCGCGGCCGCCCGGAGACCAGCCTCCGCCGGCGGCAGCGCATCCGCAGCGCCTGGGAAGTGCTGCCCGAAGTCGCTCCCGAACTGGCCGAGTGGAGCGCCCTGTTCGCCTCCGGTGCCCAGCGCCGGGCCCGCGCCGAAGCCGGCATAGCCGGCGCGGCCGGCCCGCGCGACGCCGACGACCTGATCCGCGACGTGTCCATGTTCCTGCGCCTGGTGGAACGGATGCTGCTCCTCCAGCCCGTGCTGCCGTCCCAGCGGGCGGGGTGAGCCGGGCGCGGGACGGGGGCGCGGGGCCGGGGCGGGAGAGCCGCCCCGACCGGCCGCGGCGCACCCGGACCGCGGCGGGGGTACGGCGCGGGACGCAATAGGGTGGGGCCCATCAGTTCCATGCCCCCGTCGAGGAGCCACCCGCCGTGTCTGACCCGCTGCGCCCGCGCGCATCCCTTCGTACCGCCGTGGTCTGGGAGGTTCTCAAAGACGCCCTGGAGCGCCGGGCCAAGGCCGCCGGCTGTGACGCCCTCGACGTCCTGGACACCGGCGGCGGCACGGGCAACTTCGCCGTGCCCGTCGCGCGCCTGGGCCACCGCGTCACGGTGGTGGACCCCAGCCCCAACGCCCTGTTCGCCCTGGAGCGGCGGGCCGCCGAGGCGGGCGTCGCCGACCGCGTCCGCGCGGTGCAGGGCGACGCTCACGGCCTGTTCGACGTGGTCGAGCGCGGTGGCTACGACGCCGTGCTGTGCCACGGCGTGCTGGAGTACGTCGACGACCCTGCCGAGGGCGTGGGCAACGCGGTCGCCGCGCTGCGCCCGGCAGGCACCCTGAGCCTGCTCGCCGCCGGCCTGGGCGGCGCCGTCCTCGCCCGTGCCCTGGCGGGCCACTTCACCGAGGCCAGGAACGCCCTGACCGACCCGGCGGGACGCTGGGGCGACGGGGACCCGGTGCCCCGGCGGTTCACCGCCGAGCAGCTCACCGCGCTGGTCTCGGACACCGGCCTGGAGGTCGGCGCCGTGCATGGCGTACGGATCTTCGCCGACCTGGTCCCCGGTGTGCTCGTGGACACCGAGCCCGGCGCCATGGACGCCCTGCTGAAACTGGAGGCGGCCGCCGCCGAGCAGCCCGCCTTCCACTCCGTCGCCACCCAGCTGCACGTGCTCGCCGAGCGGGGCTGAGCGCCCCGGCCGCGTACCGGTCGCGTGCAGTCGGCCACAGGCCACCCGATCAGCCGCTTCGCCCCGTATGATCGGTGTACAGCGTCCGGCATGACGGATCGGCGGGTGGGGAATGCAGGCTGCGACACCACCGACCGCCGTGGCGGCCCGGACAGTGAATTGGCGTAGAGGGGCGGGTTTCACGGGGGCGATTCCCTGCCTATCCTGAAAGGGTCGCACCCGGTCGCCCCCCGCGACCGACGAGTAGGAGGACTCCGTGCCGCTCTCGGAGCACGAGCAGCGCATGCTCGAGCAAATGGAGCGAGCGCTGTACGCCGAAGATCCCAAGTTCGCGACAGCGCTTGAGGGAAGCGGGCTGCGTACGTACACCCGGCGACGGGTCTACCAAGCGGTCGCGGGCTTCCTGGTAGGTATCGCGCTCCTCATGGCCGGAATGGTCGCCCAGCAGATCTGGATCAGCGTGGTGGGATTCCTCGTCATGCTCGGCTGCGCGGTGCTCGCGGTCACCGGATGGCGCAAGGCCCCCAAGCCGGGCGAGCAGCAGGCCGCGGCGGGCGGCCGCGCGGGACCCGGCGGCACACCGGCCCGCCGCCAGGCCAGGCAGCGCCGGTCGATGATGGACCGGATCGAGGGCCGCTGGCAGCGCCGCCGCGACGAACAGGGCCACTGAGCGAGCCGGGTCTTTGAGCGAGCCGGGTCTTTGAGCGAGCGGGACCACTGAGCGAGCGGGGCCTTCGAGACGAGCAAGGCCACTGACCGGTCCCCGGGCCTCCTCCGAGCCCGGACCGAATTCCGTACGAAAGCGGCCGTCCCGACGTGGACGGCCGCTTTCGTATGCCCGGCTCCCGGCCTCTTCAGGGCGGCTCTCGCGTCTTTGCTCTTTGCAACCGCGAGAGCGAAGCCGGACGCCGCTCCCCGCGCCCCCTTACGTGCGCTGGCGCGAAGGGCGTACGGCGTTGGCCGTGCGGCGGGCGGCGGCGGCCGGGCGGCTGGCGGAGCAGCGGGCCAGGAAGGCCGACCAGCGGGACGAGAGGGACCACAGGGCCCGCGCGGCGGAGCGCGGGACCAGGAGGGCACGCACGCGCAGGCGCCGGGACGCGGCCGCGTGCAGCCCGGACCGGACGCGGCGCACCTCGTCCGCGAGCCCGGACGCCGGCCGCGGCCGTGGCGCGTAGAGGACCTGCTCGACCGAGGCGGCGACGCGGTGGGCGGCGTCGGCCGCCGCGCCGTCCAGCTCGCCTATCCGTACAATGCGCTCCGCCGCCTTGCGCGGGGTCAGCGATTCGTCCGGCACGATGCCGTAGTCCCAGCCGGTGTCGACCAGTTCCCGCCAGGCCGCGAGCGTACGCGCCGCGGGGTCCTGGCCCGTGCGGCCGCCGCCGAGGCGGTGGGAACGGGCCCACGCCCGCCACAGCAGCGGCAGCGCCACCACCAGCAGCAGGACCAGGACGCCGAGGCAGCCCAGGACGATCGTCCAGGGCGAGGGGCCGTCGCCGGCCGGGCCGCTCGCCGCCTGCGCGGGCGGCGTCCAGCAGGGGCCGGCCCGCCGGTCGGCCGGGGCGCAGCTCTGCGCGGGCGAGGGCTCCGCGGGTGCGGCCGCCGACCGCGACGGCTGCGGCGCCGGGCCGGTCGTCCCGCCGGTGGCCGGGGTGTCGGCCAGGGTGTAGTCGGGCAGCGTGCCACGGCTCGGCGTCGGCTCGAAGCGCGTCCAGCCGGCCCCCTCGAAGTACAGCTCGGGCCAGGCGTGTGCGTCCTTGAGGCCCACCGAGGTGGAGCCGTCGCTCTGCCGGGTGCCGGGGGTGAACCCGACCGCGACCCGGGCCGGTATGCCCAGCGTGCGTGCCATCGCCGCCATCGAGAAGGCGAAGTGCACGCAGAAGCCCTCCTTCTGCTCCAGGAACCGCGCGATGGCTTCCGTGCCGCTGCCGGCCTGTACCTCCGTGTTGTAGGTGAAGCCGCCGTTGAGCGAGAACCAGTCCTGGAGCCTGACCGCCTTGTCGTACGCCGAGCCGGCGCCCCGTGTCACCTGCTCCGCGGTCTCGCGCACCACCGCGGGCAGCGAGTCCGGCACCCGCGTGTACTCGCGGGCCAGCTCGGCGGGCGGCGCCGGCGACATGGCGAGCTGCTGCCTGGTGGGCCGCACGAGGAGGCTCTCGACCTGGTACTGCGCGCCGCGGGTGTTCTGCCCGCGGTCGCCGACCAGGGTGCGGCCCTCGGGCTCGAAGCGCCAGCGCCCGGATATGTCCACCCGGGAGGCGGGGTAGGGGAGCGGCAGCCAGCTCTGCGCGTACCAAGGAGCGGCGGAGATCGAGGTGTTGACCGTGGTGACGTCCACCGCGGGGCTCAGCCCGGCCGGGTCGGGGAGCTGGGCGGGCACGTCCTTGACGGCGCGCTCGGACGGCTTCCACGCCGTACCGTCGAACTGGTCGAGGGCCACGATCCGCAGGTACAGGTCGCGGGTGTCGGACGTGGTCGTGCGGTAGTTGAGGACCTGTTTGTCCTCCGGCTGGTTCAGGCTGTTCTGCAAGGAGACCAGCGGGTTCACCGCGGAGATCGTGCCTCCGCCGCCGGCGCCCCGCCCGACCGCGGCCGGGCCCAGCAGCCCGCCGCCGAGGGAGGGCAGCACCGCCGGCACCACCAGGGCGATCCCCAGCACCAGCGCGCCGATCCGGCGGCCGGTACGGACCGGGGCGTGCGCGGGGCCGCCCGCCGCCGAGGCGTGGCTCTGCCCTCCGGCGACCGGCGGCCGTCCGGTGCCGGGGCCGCGGCCGCCGAAGACCCGGCCCCACTGCGAGAGCCGCTCCCGGCCCTCGGCCAGGAGCAGCAGCAGATAACCGGCCCCCGCGATCAGGAACCACAGCCAGCTCGCCTCGCCCTGGGACAGGCCCGCCGCCACCGAATACAGCGCGAGCAGCGGCAGACCCGCGGGCGCCGCGCTCCGGTACGTCACGGCCAGCGCGTCCACCACCAGCCCGACCAGCACGACCCCGCCGACCAGCAGCAGGCGGATGCCCTCCGTCACCGGAGCCGGTATCGCGTAGCGGCTGACGTCGGCGACGCCCTCCTGCATCAGCTCGGCGAACTCCAGGAGGACGTCCAGGCCCGGCAGCACACCGGCGGTCGCCTTGTCGTGCGCGAAGAGCACGGTGAGCAGCAGCAAGGCGACCAGGGCCTGCGCCGTCACGGTCAGCGGGCGCGCCAGCGGTACCCGGCGGGCCAGCGCGCCCACCCCGGTCACGATCGCCAGCAGGACCGCCGCCTGGAGCACCCAGCCGACCGGGTCCACCAGCGGCAGCAGTGCGCACGCGGCGCACAGCGTCGCCACCGCCGCGCACACCGCCAGCCGTGCCCGCCCGCTCATGTCACCGCTCCGTTCCCCGATGCCGCGACGGACCCGGCGGGCCCGGCGGACCCGCCGCCCGGCGCCGTGCCACCGCCGTCCGCCCGGTCCGCCTGCCGCCACAGCGCCGCCAGCGAGTCGCCCGGCGCCACGGGCAGCGCCTTCCAGCCCGCCTCGCGCAGCATCCGCAGCCGCTCGTCGAGCGGCACCCGAGCCTCCTCGCCCGTGAACCTGAACCCGCCGGGCCCCCGCGACCAGGCGTCCCCGTCCAGCACGAACGCGACCGCCGCCCCGCTGCGCTGCCGCATCCGTCCGGCCACCGCGGCCTGCTCCTCGTCCAGATCCCCGAAGAACGCGACCAGCAGCCCTTCGTTGCCGCCGCGCAGGACGTCGTACGCCCGTGCCAGGCCCGGTTCGTCGGAGTGCTCCACCACGGCCAGGGTGTCCAGCAGGAGCCCGGCGGCGTCGGCGGAACCGGGGCCGCCCGCGTAGCCGCCGGCCCCGTCGGGGCCCGGCACGGACGTGCCCGTGTCGGTCAGGAAGCGCACCGAGAAGCCGCGCTCCAGCAGGTGGACCGCCACCGAGGCGGAGCCCGAGACCGCCCACTCGAACGCGGAGTCGGGCCCGGTGCCCTGATGGGCCGTGAACCGGGTGTCCAGCAGCACCGTGCAGCGGGCCTTCTGCGGCTGCTCCTCCCTGCGGACCATCAGCTCGCCGTAGCGCGCCGTGGAGCGCCAGTGCACCCGGCGCAGGTCGTCGCCGTGCCGGTAGCCGCGGGGGATGACGTCGTCCTCGCCGGCCAGCGCGAGCGAACGCTGCCGCCCGTCGCCGTACCCGGACGCCTCGCCGGCGAGCCGCACCGGCGGCAGCGGCTCGACCCGCGGCACCACCGTCAGCGTGTCGTGGTCGCTGAAGGACCGGGTGAGCTCGCACATGCCGAACGGGTCGGACAGCCGCAGCTGCAACGGCCCCAGCGGATAGCGCCCGCGCAGGTCGGAGCGGACCCGGTAGGACACCTCGCGGCGGCCGCCGGCCTCGACCCGGTCCAGCACGAAACGCGGCCGGGGCCCGAGCACGTAAGGCACCCGGTCCTGGAGCATCAGCACACCGGTGGGCAGCCGCGAGACGTTCTCCACCCGCAGCAGGACCCGGGACTCGGCGGCGGCCGGCACCCGGGCGGGGGAGAGGGTGCGGCTGCCCGCGACGCGGTGGCGGGTGCGGTGCAGCACGACCACGCACACCAGGGGCAGGGCGGCCAGCAGCAGTCCGACGCGCAGCAGGTCGGTCTGCCCGAGGGCGTAGGCGCACACGGCGGCCGCGGCACCGGCGGCCAGGAAGGACCGTCCGCGCGTCGTCAGCCCCCCGAGGGCGGCCCGCAGCCCGCCCCGCTCCGGTGCTTCCCCGATCCCCCCGGCAGGCATCAGAACCCCCGGGCGCCGGGCGGCTGTTGCGCGTGCGACCGGCGCCACTGCTGCGCCGAGGGGTCGGGGACCGGCGTGCGGTGCAGGATCTCGACCACGACCTGCTCGGCCGTGCGGCGGTTCAACTGGGCCTGCGCGGTCGGCAGCAGCCGGTGCGCCAGCACCGGCACCGCGAGCGCCTGCACGTCGTCCGGCAGCGCGTACTCCCGGCCGGCCAGCGCGGCGGCGGCCTTCGCCGCGCGCAGCAGGTGCAGCGTCGCCCGAGGTGAGGCGCCGAGCCGCAGGTCGGGATGGGTGCGGGTGGCGGTCACCAGGTCGACCGCGTATCTGCGCACCGGTTCGGCGACGTGGACCGTGCGCACCGCGTCGATCAGTTTCAGTATCTCGTCGGCGTGCGCGACCGGCTGGAGGTCGTCCAGGGGCGAGGCCGCGCCGTGCACGTCCAGCATCTGCAACTCGGCGTCCGGGCTGGGGTACCCGATGGAGACCCGCGCCATGAAGCGGTCCCGCTGCGCCTCGGGCAGCGGGTACGTGCCCTCCATCTCGACCGGGTTCTGGGTGGCGACGACCATGAAGGGGCCGGGCAGCTCGTAGGTCTGCCCGTCCATCGTGACCTGGCGCTCCTCCATCGACTCCAGCAGCGCCGACTGGGTCTTGGGCGAGGCGCGGTTGATCTCGTCGCCGATCACGATCTGGGCGAAGACCGCGCCGGGCTTGAACTCGAAGTCCCGCCGCTGCTGGTCGAAGACGCTCACGCCCGTGATGTCCGACGGCAGCAGGTCGGGGGTGAACTGGATGCGCCGCACCGAGCAGTCGATGGAGCGGGCCAGCGCCTTGGCGAGCATCGTCTTGCCCACGCCCGGCACGTCCTCGATGAGCAGGTGGCCCTCCGCGAGCAGCACGGTCAGCGAGAGCCGTACGACCTCCGGCTTGCCCTCGATCACACCCTCCACCGACCTGCGGACCCGCTCCGCTGTGGTGGTCAGATCGCTGAGGCTCGCTCGCTCGTCATAGGTCGTCACCCGGCCCTCCTCGGCCCTGCCCCGCGCTCCGGGAAGCGCGGGGTACCCCTGTGCGGGCCGGAGTCCTCCGTACGGACCGGCCCTCCCCGCCATGCGCCGCGGTGCCTGGCGGCCACCGCAGCGTCACACACGCATTCTCGCCGTCGGCGCCGCCCCGCGTCATGGCCTGTGGATAACTCGCGCGCCGCGCCGTCCGGCGCGGTCCGTCCGCGAAGCCGTGTGGGCGGGGGGGCGGGCCCCCCCGCCCCCACCCCCCCGGGCCCGGGCCCCGGGGCGCCGGCCCCCAAACGCGGGAGCCCCCCGGCCGACACGGGGGGGGAGTGCCCCCCCCCCCCCCC
>NZ_JBIRJY010000006.1:232075-342462 GCF_044329785.1 Streptomyces sp. NPDC017529 | reverse complement strand
GGGGGGGGGCGCCCCCGGGTTTGTGGGGGGTTTTTTAGCGGGGGCGGCGGCCGGGCGGGCGGGGCCGGCCGGCGCGGGGGGGGGGGGGGGGGGCGGCCCCCCCCCCCCCCACGACCGCGGTCCGCGGCACAGGGGCCGCGGACCACTTCCGTCGTACGCACGCGCGCCTACTGCGGGTCGATCTCCCGCAGCAGACCCGTCGTCACGTCGAAGACGAATCCCCGCACGTCGTCCTTGTGCAGCAGGAACGGCGAGGTCCGCACGCGCTGCATGGACTGCCGGACGTCCTCGTCGAGGTCCTTGAACGCCTCGACCGCCCAGGTGGGGCGCTGGCCGACCTCGGCCGCCAGGTCGTGGCGGAAGTCCTCGGTGAGGCTCAGCAGGCCGCAGCCCGTGTGGTGGATGAGCACGACCGAGCGGGTGCCCAGCGCCCGCTGGCTGATCGTCAGGGAGCGGATGATGTCGTCGGTGACGACCCCGCCCGCGTTGCGGATGGTGTGGCAGTCGCCGAGCTCCAGGCCCAGCGCGTCGTGCAGGTCGAGGCGTGCGTCCATGCACGCCACGACGGCGACCTTGAGGACGGGCCGGGCGTCCATGCCCGGATCGGTGAAGGCAGCGGCGTATTGCTTGTTGGCCTCGACGAGGCGGTCGGTGACCGTGCCGCCCGTGGGGGCCACGGCGCTGTCGGCGGACGGGGGCAGCGGCTGCGACGCAGGTATCGGCATAGCAACACGGTAAGGGGTCACCGGCCGGTAAGGCTGCACGTGGGGACGGGCATAGGGGGGCAGTACGGCCGCTTGTGAGGTTTTCCACACGCCCCCCAAGCTGCCGCCGATCGGGTGAAAGCTTCCTTTTCGATCTCTCCGCGGGCCCTCGGGCGGGCCGCCGCACGGCCCTCCGGGGCCTCTCGAAAATCGTTCGAAAACGCCCCGGGGGCCGGTGCGGGACGCGCGGAACCGGTTGATTGACCCCGCGCGGCAGTGGACTAAAGTGGCGCGAAGTGGGAGGCGTGACGCTCTCCTTGGATCCCGAATCTTTCGCGTGCGATCTGCACGTACGGCTCGGCCTCCTCCCGCTCCATCCGGTCCGCCGACGGCACTTCCCCGTCGTCGGAGGGCCACTTCCCCTTCAGAGCGGGCGGGGACCAAGCGGTACGTGCGGCATTCCCCCAGCCAGCGGCCGGGGGGACCCACCTGCCGCCCACCCCATCGGAAGGCGCATGAGCAGCAACGATCGCCACGTACCCGTCATGCTCCAGCGGTGTCTGGACATGCTCGCCCCCGCGCTCGCCGAGCCCGGCGCGGTCGTCGTCGACTGCACGCTCGGCCTCGGAGGGCACAGCGAGGCGCTGCTCGCCACGTTCCCGGCAGCCCGCCTGATCGCCCTCGACCGCGACCCGGCGGCACTGAAGCTGGCGGGGGAGCGCCTGGCGCCCTTCGGGGACCGCGCCACGCTCGTGCACGCCGTCTACGACGAGCTGCCGCAGGTCCTGGACCGCCTCGGCGCCCCGCGCGTCCAGGGCGTCCTGTTCGACCTCGGCGTCTCCTCCATGCAGCTCGACGAGGCCGACCGCGGCTTCGCGTACGCGCAGGACGCGCCGCTCGACATGCGCATGGACCAGACGACCGGCATCAGCGCCGCGGAGGTCCTCAACACCTACCCGCCCGGCGAGCTGGTCCGCATCCTCCGCGCGTACGGCGAGGAGAAGCAGGCCAAGCGGATCGTCGAGGCGGTCGTGCGGGAACGGGCCAAGGAGCCCTTCTCGAACAGCGCGCGCCTGGTGGAGCTGATCCGCGACGCGCTGCCGCAGGCCGCCAAGCGCACCGGCGGCAACCCCGCCAAGCGCACCTTCCAGGCGCTGCGCATCGAGGTCAACGCGGAACTGGCCGCCGTCGAGGGCGCCGTGCCGGCCGCCGTACGGGCCCTCGCGGTCGGCGGCCGGATCGCCGTGCTGTCGTACCAGTCCCTGGAGGACCGGATCGTCAAGCAGGTCTTCGCGGCCGGCGCCGCCAACACCGCGCCGCCCGGCCTGCCCGTCGTCCCCGAGCAGTACCAGCCGCGCCTGAAGCTGCTGACCCGCGGCGCCGAACTGCCCACCGAGGAGGAGATCGCCGAGAACCGGCGCGCGGCCCCCGCCAGGCTGCGCGGCGCCGAGCGCATTCGCGAGGACATCGCGTGACCGGGCCGGGGCGGACGCGTGGGGGGCCCGGACGGCTCTCGGACCTGTTCGCCCCCGGCACGGGCACGGCGGCGCGCACGCCGTTCGTCCTCCTCGTAGTGGTGCTGCTCGGCACCGGCCTGATCACGCTGCTGCTGCTGAATTCCGCGCTCAACCAGGGTTCCTTCGAGCTGAGCAAGCTGGAGAAGCGGACCAACGACCTGACGGACGAGCAGCAGGCGCTCCAGCAGGAGGTGGACGCCTACTCGGCGCCGGGCGCGCTGGAGAAGCGCGCCCGCGAGCTGGGCATGGTCCCGGGCGGCAGCCCGGCGTTCCTGGAGCCGGACGGCACGGTGCGGGGCAAGCCGAGCGCGGCGGGGAGCGGCGCGGGGCCGATGAGCGCCCCCGTCCCGCCGGTCGCCGTGCCCGCGCCGCGACCCGCCACCGGTCCGCGCCCGTCGGCGGGGCCCGCGCCGTCCGCAGGGCCCGCTGCCCCGGAGGCGCCGCTGCCCGACCACCCGATGCCCGCCCGGCCCGTGCACGGGCGCCCCCTGCCCGACGCCGCGGCCGGCTCCGCCCCGACGGTTCCCGGCAGGTGACCCCGTGACGTACGCGTACGCCGAGACCGCCCCCACGCCCGTACCGGAGGAGGACGCCGCATGACCGACCCCAAGGGCCCCCGCTCCGGCGGCTCCGGCTCCGGATCGGGTTCCGGATCCGGCGCGGGCTCCAAGGGACCGGGCGCGCCGGACCCCCGCCGCCGCGTGCCCCGCCCCGCCCAGGCCGCCGGGCGCGGCGGCCAGAGCGGCAGCGGCCAGAAAGCCGCAGGCCAGAAGCCCGCAGCCGCAAAGCCCGCGGCTCCCAGGCCCGCGGCCCAGAAGCCGCCCGGCCGGAAGACGGCCGCCCCGAAGCCCGCGGCCCAGAGCCAGAACAAGGCCACCGGCCAGAACCGCACCCCCTCCCCGCGCCCCGCCGCCAAGCGCGCTCCCGCGGCCAAGCGCTCCCCGGCCGCCCGCGCGCCGCGCCCCCGTGCCGGCGTCATCCGTCTCGGCAGCCCGCGCCCCCGGCTGCGCCTGGTCTCCCTCGGCCTGACGCTGATCCTGCTGGTCTTCGTCGTCCGGCTGTTCCAGGTGCAGGCCGTCGACGCGGGCGCGTACGCCGCCAAGGCCAACGTCAACCGCTACGTCCCGGTCAAGCTGACCGCCGAGCGCGGCGCGATCACCGACCGGGACGGCGTGGACCTGGCCACCACCGTGGACGCGTACGACATCACCGCCGACCCCAGCCTGCTGGCGCCCGACAAGATCAAGATCCCGGACGCCCCGCAGCAGGCCGCCGCGCTGCTCGCGCCGGTCCTCGGCGAGGACCGGGCGGCGCTGGCCAAGAAGCTCGCCGCGCCCGGTTCGCGCTACGTACGGCTGTCCCGCCAGCAGACCCCGCAGGTCTGGAAGCAGATCAAGGACCTGCGCGCGTCCCTGGACGCCAAGGCGGCCAAGCTGCCCAAGAAGCAGCGCCGCCCCAACGTCCTGGTCGGGATCTTCGCGGACAAGCACAGCAAGCGCGTCTACCCGAACAAGGACCTCGCCTCCGGGGTCCTCGGCTTCGTCAACAGCGAGGGCCGGGGCGGCGGCGGCCTGGAGGCCCGGCTCGACAAGCAGCTGGCGGGCAAGGACGGCAAGCTGGTCTACGCCCAGTCCGGCGGCCGGCGCGTGCCCACGGCGGACACCCAGGAGCACCCCGCCGTCCCCGGCACCGACGTGGAACTGACCCTGGACCGCGACATCCAGTGGATGGCCCAGCAGGCCATCACCCGGCAGGTCGCCGAGTCCCGGGCCGACCGGGGCTACGTCGTCGTACAGGACACCACGACCGGCGAGATCCTGGCCCTGGCCAACGCCCCCGGCTTCGACCCCAACGACATCTCGAAGGCCGACCCCGACGCGCTGGGCAACGCCGCCCTCACCGACGCCTTCGAACCGGGCTCCACCAGCAAGCTGATGTCGATGGCCGCCGTCCTGGAGGAGGGCGCCGCCACCCCCGCCACCCGGGTCACCGTCCCGAACCGGCTGCACCGCGGCGACCGGCTGTTCTCGGACGACATCGACCACCCGACCTGGCACCTGACCCTCAACGGCGTGCTGGCCAAGTCCAGCAACATCGGCACCATCCTGGCCACCGAACAGCTCGGCAAGACCCGTGCGGAAGCCAACCAGGTGCTCCACTCCTACCTGAGCAAGTTCGGGATCGGTAAGCCGACCGGGCTCGGCTTCCCCGGCGAGACGCCGGGACTGCTGGCCGCGCCCCAGAAGTGGAGCACCTCGCAGCAGTACACGATCCCCTTCGGGCAGGGCCTGTCGCTCAACGCCGTCCAGGCCGCCTCGGTCTACTCGACCATCGCCAACGGCGGCGAGCGCATCGCCCCCACGCTCATAAGGGGCACCACGGGCCCGGACGGCCGCTACCGGCCCGCTCCGCGGCCGGAGAAGAACCGGGTCGTCAGCGCGAAGACCGCCAAGACGCTGGCCGCCATGCTCGAATCGGTGGTCGACGACAAGGAGGGCACCGGCGCCAAGGCGAAGATCGACGGCTACCGGGTCGGCGGCAAGACCGGCACGTCCAACCGGGTGGACCCGAAATCCGGCCGGTACCACGGTTACACCGCCTCCTTCGCCGGGTTCGCGCCCGCCGACCAGCCCCGTATCACCGTCTACTGCGCCGTCCAGAACCCGACCAGGGGAAGTTACTTCGGCGGCCAGGTGTGCGGCCCGATCTACAAGCAGGTCATGGAGTTCGCGCTCAAGACGCTCCAGGTCCCGCCGAGCGGCGCCCAGCCCCCGCGCCTGCCCGTCACCTTCAAGCCAGGCGAATGAAAACGAGGCAGCACCGCCGTGACGACCATCACTCCCGAACCCGGGAACCGCTCCGGCGCGCGGCCCTCACTTCGCCCCGAGGCCGCCGGGCCCGGTACGCTCACCGCCGTGTCACACGCTGATCAGTCCCAAAACGCCCAGAAGGACGCCCCCGGATCGTTTCCGGGAGCGCCCCGCCCAGAGCGGGTACGCGCCACCCCCCTCGCGGACCTCGCCGAGCAGTTGGGCACCTCGGTACCGGCCGCGGCGGACGCCGCCGTCACCGGCATCACCCACGACTCCAGGGCCGTGCGCCCCGGTGACGTCTACGCCGCGCTGCCCGGCGCTCGTTTCCACGGCGCCGACTTCGCCAACCAGGCCGCCGACCTCGGCGCCGCCGCGGTGCTGACCGACCCGGCCGGTCGCGAGCGCGCCGCCGCGACGGGCCTGCCCGTCCTGGTCGTGGACGAGCCGCGGGCCCGGATGGGCGCGCTCGCCGTCTCGATCTACGGGGACCCGGGCAAGGACCTCCTCCAGATCGGCATCACCGGCACCTCGGGCAAGACCACCACCGCGTACCTCATCGACGGCGGCCTGCGTGCCGCGGCCGAGAAGTCCGGCGGCGGGCTGACCGGGCTGATCGGCACGGTCGAGTCGCGCATCGGCGACGAGCGCCTGAAGTCGGAGCGCACCACCCCCGAGGCCACCGACCTTCAGGCGCTGTTCGCCGCCATGCGCGAGCGCGACGTGCGCTCGGTGACGATGGAGGTCTCCAGCCACGCGCTGGTCCTCGGCCGCGTCGACGGCTGCGTCTTCGACGTCGCGATCTTCAACAACCTCAGCCCGGAGCACATGGAGTTCCACTCCGGGATGGAGGACTACTTCCAGGCCAAGGCGCAGCTGTTCACCAAGGCGCGCAGCAAGGCCGGCGTGGTCAACATCGACGACGAGTACGGCAAACGGCTGGCCGCCGGCGAGTCCGAGGTGCCGGTCACCACGTTCTCCGCCGAGGGCCACCCGGACGCCGACTGGCGCGCCGCGGACGTCGAGGTCGGCGCGCTCGGCTCGACCTTCACGGTGCTGGGCCCCGACGGTGTGTCCGTACGCGCCGCCTCCCCCCTCCCGGGCCCCTTCAACGTCGCCAACGCGCTGGCCGCCATCACCGCCCTGGTCGTGGCCGGCGTGGACCCGCAGACGGCCGCCGACGGCGTCGCCGCCGTGCCCGGCGTCCCCGGCCGCCTGGAGCGGATCGACGCGGGCCAGGACTACCTGGCGGTCGTCGACTACGCCCACAAGACCGACGCCGTCGAATCGGTCCTGCGCGCCCTGCGCAAGGTCACCGAGGGCCGTATCCACGCCGTGCTGGGCTGCGGCGGCGACCGCGACCCGCACAAGCGCAAGCCGATGGGCGCCGCGGTCGCGCGCCTCGCCGACACCGCCGTACTGACTTCCGACAACCCCCGCGGCGAGGACCCCCTCGCCATCCTGGCCACCATGCTCGCGGGCGCCGCCGAGGTGCCCGTCCACGAGCGCGGCACCGTGCTGGTCGAGGAGGAGCGGGCCGCCGCCATCGCGGCCGCCGTCGCCCGTGCCGAGCCCGGCGACACCGTGATCGTCGCGGGCAAGGGCCACGAGCAGGGCCAGGACATCGCCGGGGTGGTCCGCTCCTTCGACGACCGCCAGGTGCTGCGCCGGGCCATCGAGGCTTCGTTGACCCCGCCGCAGCCGAACCACCAGGGATGACACACCGCCATGCGCGCAAAACCCTTCGAACGGCATTTCCTGCCCACCACCGGGGGTGAGAAGTGATCTCCCTGTCCCTCGCCGAGATCGCGGACATCGTCGGCGGGCAGCAGCACGACATACCGGACCCGCAAGCCCGGGTCACCGGTCCCGTCGTGTTCGACTCCCGTGAGGTACGCCCCGGCAGCCTCTTCGCGGCCTTCGCCGGCGAACGCGTGGACGGCCACGACTACGCCGAGCGCGCCGTCGGCGCGGGCGCGGCGGTGGTGCTCGCCGTCCGGCCCGTCGGCGTGCCCGCGATCGTCGTGGACGACGTGGTCGCCGCCCTCGGCGCGCTGGCCCGCGCCGTCGTCGGCCGCCTGGGCACCAGCGTCGTCGGGCTCACCGGCTCGGCCGGCAAGACCAGCACCAAGGATCTGATCGGCCAGCTGCTGTCGCGCAGCGGGCCGACCGTGTGCCCGGTGGGCAACCTCAACAACGAGATCGGGCTGCCGGTGACCGCGCTGCGCGCGGACGCCGACACCAAGTACCTCGTCCTGGAGATGGGCGCCCGCGGCATCGGCCACATCCGCTACTTGGCGGAGCTGACCCCGCCGCGGATCGGCCTGGTGCTCAACGTCGGCTCCGCGCACATCGGCGAGTTCGGCGGCCGCGAGCAGATCGCCCAGGCCAAGGGCGAACTGGTCGAGGCGCTGCCCGCGGCGGACGAGGGCGGCATCGCCGTACTCAACGCGGACGACCCGTACGTGCGTGCCATGGCCTCCCGTACGAAGGCCCGCACGGTCTTCTTCGGCGAGTCCGCCGAGGCCGACGTACGTGCCGAGAATGTCCGGCTTACGGCGCTCGGGCAGCCGTCCTTCACGCTTCACACACCCTCCGGGTGCAGCGACGTGACCATGCGGCTGTACGGTGAGCACCACGTGTCGAACGCGCTTGCCGCGGCCGCCGTCGCCCATGAGTTGGGCATGCCCGTGGACGAGATCGCCGTCGCGCTCTCCGAAGCCGGCACGCTCTCCCGCTGGCGGATGGAGGTCACCGAGCGCGCGGACGGTGTGACGGTCGTCAACGACGCCTACAACGCGAACCCGGAATCCACGCGGGCGGCGCTCCGCGCGCTCGTGGCGATGGGCGAAGCCTCCAAGGCAACGGGAGGCCGTACGTGGGCGGTGCTCGGTGAGATGGCCGAGCTCGGCGGGGAGTCACTCGCCGAACACGACGCGGTCGGGCGCCTGGTCGTCCGGCTCAACGTCAGCAAGCTCGTGGCGGTCGGCGGCAGGGAAGCTGCCTGGCTCGACATGGGCGCCAAGAACGAGGGTTCGTGGGGTGAGGAGTCGGTGCACGTGTCCGACGCGCAGGCGGCGGTCGACCTGTTGCGCAGCGAGCTGCGGCCGGGTGACGTCGTGCTGGTGAAGGCGTCCAGGTCGGTCGGTCTGGAACGAGTCGCCGCGGCATTGCTGGACGACGCTGTCGAGGGCGGGGCCGCCACCCGATGATGAAGCAGATCCTCTTCTCCGGAATGATCGGGCTCTTCCTGACCCTGATCGGCACGCCGCTGCTGATCAAGCTGCTGGCCAAGAAGGGCTACGGGCAGTTCATCCGCGACGACGGCCCGCGCGACCACCACAGCAAGCGCGGTACGCCCACCATGGGCGGCATCGCCTTCATCCTGGCCACGCTCATCGCGTACGCGCTGACCAAGGTCATCACCGGCAGCGACCCCACCTTCTCCGGTGTGCTGGTGCTGTTCCTGATGGCCGGCATGGGCCTGGTGGGCTTCCTCGACGACTACATCAAGATCGTCAAGCAGCGTTCGCTGGGCCTGCGGGCCAAGGCGAAGATGGCCGGCCAGCTGATCGTCGGCATCGCCTTCGCGGTGCTCTCGCTCCAGTTCGCCGACATGCGCGGCCAGACCCCGGCCTCCGACCGGCTGTCCTTCACCCAGGACTTCGGCTGGCAGATCGGCCCGGTGCTCTTCGTCATCTGGGCGCTGTTCATGATCCTGGCGATGTCCAACGGCGTGAACCTCACCGACGGCCTCGACGGCCTGGCCACCGGCGCCTCGGTGATGGTCTTCGGCGCGTACACCTTCATCGGCATCTGGCAGTACCAGGAGTCCTGCGCCAACCCGCTCAGCGCGGGACCGGCCTGTTACGAGGTCCGTGACCCGCTCGACCTGGCGGTCGTTGCCTCCGCCCTGATGGGCGCCTGCTTCGGCTTCCTGTGGTGGAACACCTCGCCCGCCAAGATCTTCATGGGCGACACCGGCTCGCTGGCCCTGGGCGGCGCGCTGGCCGGCCTGGCCATCTGCTCCCGCACGGAGCTGCTGATGGCCGTGCTCGGCGGCCTCTTCGTCCTGATCACCATGTCCGTGGTCATCCAGGTCGGCTCCTTCCGCCTCACCGGCAAGCGCGTCTTCCGGATGGCGCCGCTCCAGCACCACTTCGAACTCAAGGGGTGGTCCGAGGTCCTTGTCGTGGTCCGGTTCTGGATCATCCAGGGCATGTGCGTGATCGTCGGCCTGGGTCTCTTCTACGGCGGCTGGCAGGCCGCCAAGTGACCGGCCCCGACCTCGCCGGACAGCACGTGACCGTGGCCGGTCTCGGCGTGAGCGGCGTACCCGCCGCCCGCGCCCTGGCCGGCCTCGGCGCCGTCGTCACCGTCGTCAACGGCAGCGACGGCGAGCGGGAGCGCGCCCAGGCGGCCCCCCTCCAGGAGCTGGGGATCACCGTCCGCCTCGGCGACGGTGACACGCTCCCCGAGGGCACCGACCTCGTCGTCACCACCCCCGGCTGGAAGCCCGCCAGCCCGCTCTTCCAGGCCGCCGAGGCGGCCGGCGTCCCCGTGTGGGGCGACGTGGAGCTGGCCTGGCGGCTGCGGGGCCCGGACGCGCCGCCCTGGCTCGCGGTCACCGGCACCAACGGCAAGACCACGACCGTACGGATGCTGGCCGCCATCCTGGAGGCCGAGGGGCTGCGCACCGCCGCCGTCGGCAACATCGGCGTCCCGCTCGTGGACGTGGTGCTCTCCGACGAGCCGTACGACGTGCTCGCCGTCGAGCTCTCCAGCTACCAGCTGCACTGGGCGCCCTCCGTACGCGCCCACTCCGCCACGGTCCTCAACCTGGCCCCCGACCACCTCGACTGGCACGGCTCCATGGAGGCGTACGCCGCCGACAAGGGCCGGATCTACGAGGGCAACACCGTGGCCTGCGTCTACAACGCCGCCGACCGGGTGACCGAGGACCTGGTGCGCGAGGCCGACGTCGAGGAGGGCTGCCGCGCCATCGGCTTCACCCTCGGCACCCCGGGGCCCTCGCAGCTCGGCGTCGTCGAGGGCATCCTCGTCGACCGCGCCTTCGTCGAGAACCGGCAGCAGCAGGCGCAGGAACTCGCCGAGATCTCGGACGTGACGCCCGCGGCGCCGCACAACATCGCCAACGCGCTCGCCGCGGCGGCCCTGGCCCGTGCCTTCGGCGTGCGCCCGCAGTCCGTACGCGACGGCCTGCGCGCCTTCCACCCGGACGCGCACCGCATCGAGCACGTGGCGGACGTCGGCGGCGTCGCGTACGTCGACGACTCCAAGGCCACCAACACCCACGCCACCGAGGCGTCGTTGGCGGCGTACGAACACATCGTCTGGATCGCCGGCGGCCTGGCCAAGGGCGCCACCTTCGACGAACTCGTACAGAAGTCGGCGGCGCGGCTGCGCGGCGCGGTCCTCATCGGCGCCGACCGGGCGCTCATTCGGGAGGCCCTGGCGCGACACGCCCCGGATGTCCCGGTGGTCGACCTCGACCGGACCGACACTGAGGCGATGTCCGAAGCCGTACGGGAAGCGACGCGCCTGGCCCGGCCGGGCGATACGGTCCTGCTGGCCCCGGCCTGCGCCTCGATGGACATGTACCTGAACTACAACAAGCGGGGCGAAGCCTTCGCCGACGCGGTCCGCACGCTGGCCGCTCAGGAACAGTAGTCCGTACGTCCCCGCCGCCGTCGAGGACGCACGGCGCAGCGCACCCGTGGAGGGGACGAGGATGACGGCCCGATCGGCGAAGGCGGCGCCGCCGCGCCCGGCACGGCGCACCGGTCCCGGAACGCGCCCGCCGCGCGGCGGCGGCCCCACCCGCAGCCCGCGGGGCCTGTACACGCAGCTCAGGCGCGCCTGGGACCGGCCGCTGACCGCCTACTACCTGGTGGTCGGCGGCAGCCTGCTGATCACGGTGCTCGGCCTGGTGATGGTCTACTCGGCCTCCCAGATCAAGGCGCTCCAGCTCGGCCTGGCACCGACGTACTTCTTCCGCAAGCAACTGCTCGCGGCCGTGCTCGGCGGCGTCCTGATGCTGGTGGCGGCCCGGATGACGGTCAAGGTGCACCGGACGCTGGCCTACCCGCTGCTCGCCGTCTCGATCTTCCTGATGACCTTGGTGCAGATCCCCGGGATAGGGGTCGCGGTCAACGGCAACCAGAACTGGATCAACCTGGGCGGCCCCTTCCAGATGCAGCCCAGCGAGTTCGGCAAGCTGGCGCTGGTGCTGTGGGGCGCCGACCTGCTGGCGCGCAAACAGGACAAGAAGCTGCTCGCCCAGTGGAAGCACCTGCTGGTGCCGCTGATCCCGGTGGCCTTCCTGCTGCTCGGCCTGATCATGCTCGGCGGCGACATGGGCACCGCGATCATCCTCACATCGATCCTCTTCGGCCTGCTGTGGCTGGCCGGCGCGCCCACCCGGCTCTTCGTGGGCGTACTGGGCGCGGCCACCGTCATAGGAGCGCTGCTCATCAAGACCAGCGCCAACCGGATGGCCAGGCTCGCCTGCATCGGCGCGACCGACCCGGGGCCCCAGGACCAGTGCTGGCAGGCCGTGCACGGGATCTACGCGCTGGCGTCGGGCGGATTCTTCGGTTCGGGACTCGGCGCCAGTATGGAAAAATGGGGCGAACTCCCTGAACCGCACACCGACTTCATCTTCGCCATCACCGGGGAGGAACTGGGGCTTGCGGGGACGCTGTCGGTGCTCGCGCTCTTCGCGGCTCTAGGCTATGCGGGTATCCGCGTGGCCGGACGCACGGAGGATCCCTTCGTGAGGTACGCAGCGGGAGGCGTGACCACCTGGATCACGGCCCAGGCCGTGATCAACATCGGTGCGGTGCTCGGTCTGTTGCCGATCGCCGGGGTCCCGCTGCCGCTGTTCTCCTTCGGGGGTTCCGCCCTGCTGCCGACGATGTTCGCCATCGGCCTGCTGATCGCCTTCGCGCGGGACGAGCCCGCCGCGCGGGCGGCACTGGCCATGCGGCAGCCTGTTTTCGGCAGAAAGCCGGCTGGGGTGAGACGGAAGACGATGAGACGGCGCGTCAAGAAGCGACCGTCCGGAGAGCGGTGAATTTCGGTGCATGTCGTACTCGCCGGTGGGGGGACCGCCGGCCACATCGAGCCCGCGCTCGCCCTCGCGGACGCCCTGCGCAGGCAGGACCCGACCGTGGGGATCACGGCACTCGGCACGGAGAAGGGGCTGGAGACCCGGCTCGTGCCGGAGCGTGGCTACGAGCTGGGGCTGATTCCGGCCGTACCGCTGCCGCGCAAGCCCACGCCCGAACTGATCACCGTCCCCGGGCGGCTGCGCGGCACGATCAAGGCCGCGGAGCAGATCCTGGAGCGCACGAAGGCGGACTGCGTGGTCGGCTTTGGCGGCTATGTCGCGCTGCCCGGCTACCTGGCCGCCAAGCGGCGCGGGGTGCCGATCATCGTGCACGAGGCCAACGCCCGTCCCGGCCTGGCCAACAAGATCGGCTCGCGGTACGCCAAGTACGTGGCGGTCAGCACGCCGGACAGCAAGCTGCGGGACGCCCGCTATGTCGGCATCCCGCTGCGCCGCTCCATCGCGACCCTCGACCGGGCGGCGGTCCGCCCCGAGGCGCGGGCCGCGTTCGGGCTGGACCCCAACCTGCCGACGCTGCTGGTCTCCGGCGGCTCGCAGGGCGCCCGGCGGCTCAACGAGGTCATCCAGGCCGCCGTGCCGGTGCTCCAGCGCTCCGGCATCCAGGTGCTGCACGCGGTCGGCCCGAAGAACGAAATGCCGCATGTGGACAACATGCCCGGGATGCCCCCGTATATCCCGGTACCGTACGTGGACCGGATGGATCTCGCGTACGCCGCGGCCGACATGATGCTCTGCCGCGCGGGCGCGATGACCGTCGCCGAGCTGTCCGCCGTCGGGCTGCCGGCCGCCTACGTACCGCTGCCCATCGGCAACGGCGAACAGCGGCTGAACGCCCAGCCGGTGGTCAACGCCGGCGGCGGCCTGCTGGTCGACGACGCGCAGCTGACGCCGGAGTGGGTGCAGAACTCGGTGCTCCCGGTGCTCGCCGACCCGCACCGGCTGTACGAGATGTCCCGCGCGGCGTCCGAGTTCGGCCGCAGGGACGCGGACGAGCTGCTGGTCGGCATGGTGTACGAGGCGATCGCGGGTCGCTGACGCAGGGTGAGGCCGTGCCGCCCCGGGGAGCCCCCCGGGGTGGCGGCCGGAAAGAGAGGGAGCGTGGCCGGACCGACGACCGCCCGGCGCGGCGAGAAGAAGTCCTCGCGCTCCGGCCCGCCCTCTTCCGGCCGGACCGGCAAGGCGGGAAAGACAGGAAAGGCGGGCAAGGCGGGCGGAACCGGTAAGTCCGGTAAGCCGAAGGGGCCGGCCGGTCCCGGCGGACTGTCCGCGCTGCGGAACCGGTTCGCGATGCCGCCCCGCCGCACCCTGATCATCGCACTGGCCGGCGCCGTACTGCTGGCCGGTTTCGGCGCCTGGGCCCTGTACGGCTCCACCTGGCTGCGCACGGAAGACGTCAAGGCGCGTGGCACCGGGTTCCTGACGGCGGATGAGGTCGTCAGGGCGGCCGAGGTGCCGATGGACACGCCGCTCGTCTCCTTGGACAAGGCGGCGATCGCCGCCCGGGTGCGCGCGAAACTCCCGCGCGTGAAGACGGTTGACGTCGTACGGTCCTGGCCGCACACGGTCAGCTTGAAAGTGACCGAAAGGCAGCCGGTACTCGTTATTCAAACGGGCGGAAAGTTCGTCGAAGTGGACGCGGAAGGGACGCGTTTCGCCACGGTCGCCGCCGCCCCGAAGGGCGTACCGCTGCTCGAAATGGCCGTACGGGACAGCCCGAGCCTGCGGCGGTTCGGCGCCGACCGGCTCCGGAGCGCGGCCGGAGCCGTCGTCACCGCCCTGCCCAAGGCGGTTCACCAGGACGTCCGCGCCGTCGAGGTGCGCTCCTACGACGCCATCACGCTGAAACTGACGGGTGGTCGCACGGTCGCGTGGGGGAGCGGCGAACGCAGTACGGCGAAGGCCAAGGTGCTCACCGCCGCGCTGAAAGCGGCGCGTGACGCGCGCCACTTCGACGTGAGTGTTCCCACCGCACCCGCGGTGTCCGGGAGTTGACGTACGTACCCGCAGGCCAGCACCCTGGATGGCTACCACTATGGGTGATCACATAGGGTGAAAAGAAAAACGGGAGGTTCGGCGTGTTCGTTGAACGTGCGCCACTTGTCGACTTAGTGTCTCGTTCCAAAGAGTCCCAGGAACACAGGCACTGGTAACCCTAAACTTCAGCGTTAGGGTTCGGGTCGGCAATACGGACCGTCCCATCGGCATCAGTCGGCGACCGCACCCCCGGTGCGGCGGCGACACGTAACTCGAGGCGAGAGGCCTTCGACGTGGCAGCACCGCAGAACTACCTCGCAGTCATCAAGGTCGTCGGCATCGGCGGCGGTGGCGTGAACGCCATCAACCGGATGATCGAGGTCGGGCTCAAGGGCGTCGAGTTCATCGCGATCAACACCGATGCACAGGCCCTGCTGATGAGCGACGCCGACGTCAAGCTCGACGTCGGCCGGGAACTCACCCGTGGCCTGGGCGCAGGCGCCAACCCCGATGTCGGCCGCAAGGCGGCCGAGGACCACCGCGAGGAGATCGAGGAGGTCCTCAAGGGGGCCGACATGGTCTTCGTGACCGCGGGCGAGGGCGGCGGCACCGGCACCGGCGGCGCGCCCGTCGTCGCCAACATCGCCCGCTCGCTGGGCGCCCTGACGATCGGTGTGGTCACCCGCCCGTTCACCTTCGAGGGCCGCCGCCGCGCCAACCAGGCCGAGGACGGCATCGCCGGCCTGCGCGACGAGGTCGACACCCTCATCGTGATCCCCAATGACCGACTGCTGTCCATCTCGGACCGCCAGGTGAGCGTGCTCGACGCGTTCAAGTCCGCGGACCAGGTACTGCTGTCGGGTGTCCAGGGCATCACCGACCTGATCACCACCCCGGGTCTGATCAACCTCGACTTCGCCGACGTCAAGTCCGTGATGTCGGAGGCCGGCTCGGCCCTCATGGGCATCGGCTCGGCGCGCGGCGACGACCGCGCGGTGGCCGCGGCCGAGATGGCGATCTCCTCGCCGCTCCTGGAGGCGTCCATCGACGGCGCCCGCGGCGTGCTGCTCTCCATCTCCGGCGGCTCGGACCTCGGTCTCTTCGAGATCAACGAGGCCGCGCAGCTGGTCAGCGAGGCGGCCCACCCCGAGGCGAACATCATCTTCGGCGCGGTCATCGACGACGCGCTCGGCGACGAGGTCCGGGTGACCGTCATCGCCGCGGGCTTCGACGGCGGCCAGCCGCCGGCCCGTCAGCAGACCGTGCTGGGCAGCCAGAACAACGGCAAGCGCGAGGAGCCGGCGTCGGCCCCCAGCCGCCCGGCACCGCAGGCCGAGTCCCGGCCGTCGTCCTTCGGCAGTCTGGGCTCGGTACCGGTACGGGACGAGGAGCCGGCGCCCGCCGACCCGTCCCCGCTCGGCGAGGTGCCGCCGCCCCCGGCCACGTCGCCGCAGGTTCCGCCGGCCCGTCCGTACTCGGACACCGCGGCCGAGGAACTGGACGTTCCCGACTTCCTGAAGTGACCGAAGTCCCGACGTGATAGGGCAACAGCACCCGGTGCTGACGAACGACACGAGCGGCGCCCACTTCGCCTTCACCGACAGGTGGGGCGGGGTGAGCGCCGCTCCGTATGCCGAGCTCAACCTCGGCGGCGCGGTCGGCGACGACCCGCAGGCCGTGCGGACCAACCGCGAACTGGCGGCCAAGGAACTCGGCCTGGACCCGGCTTCCGTCGTCTGGATGAACCAGGTGCACGGCCGGGACGTGGCCGTGGTCGACGGGCCGTGGCGCGACGACGCCGAGATCCCCTGTGTGGACGCGGTGGTGACGGCCCGCCGGGGCACCGTCCTCGCCGTGCTGACCGCCGACTGCACCCCCGTACTGCTCGCCGACCCGGTCGCCGGGATCGCGGGGGCCGCGCACGCGGGGCGCCCGGGACTGGTGGCCGGGGTGGTCCCGGCGACCGTCGAGGCGATGACCGCGCTCGGCGCCGACCCGGCGCGCATCGTCGCCCGTACCGGCCCCGCGGTCTGCGGACGCTGCTACGAGGTGCCCGAGGCGATGCGGGCCGAGGTGGCCGCGGTGGTGCCCGAGGCGTGGGCCACCACGGACCGGGGCACGCCCGCGGTCGACATGGCCGCCGGGGTCAGGGCTCAACTCGCCGCGTACGGCGTCCACATGCGTGAACATTCACACATCTGCACGCTGGAGTCGGCGGACCACTTCTCCTACCGGCGCGACCGCATCACCGGGCGGCTCGCGAGCTATGTATGGCTGGATGCTGAGCTGTGACGGATCGTAGGACCGAACTGGCCGACAACCTGGCGCGGGTGGAGGAACGAATCTCCACGGCCTGCGCCAAGGCCGGTCGCAAGCGTGAAGAAGTGACCCTCATCGTGGTCACGAAGACCTACCCGGCGAGCGACGTCCGACTGCTCGCGGAACTGGGCGTCCGCCATGTGGCGGAGAACCGTGACCAGGACGCGGCGCCGAAAGCCGCCCAGTGCTCGGATCTGCCCCTTATCTGGCACTTCGTCGGTCAGTTGCAGACCAACAAGGTGCGGTCTGTGGTCAATTACGCCGATGTCGTGCAGTCGGTCGACCGGCCCAAGCTGGTCACCGCGCTCTCGAAGGAAGCGGTACGGGCCGGCCGCGAGCTGGGCTGCCTCATCCAGGTGGCGCTCGACGCCGAACCGGGTGACGGGCGCGGGGAGACCGGCGACCGCGGCGGGACGGCCCCGGCCGGGGTGGCTGCCCTCGCCGACACGATCGCGAACGCCGAAGGGCTGCGGCTGGACGGCCTGATGACGGTCGCTCCGCTGGCCGGCCCGTATGCCGGACGCCAACGTGCGGCTTTCGAGCGTTTGATGGAAATCTCATCCGGCCTGCGCGCGAACCATCCTGCTGCGAACATAGTGTCAGCAGGGATGAGCGCGGACCTCGATGAAGCCGTGGCTGCCGGGGCGACACATGTGCGCGTCGGCACTGCGGTACTCGGAGTCCGACCACAGCTCGGGTAACGTCGCCAAGCAAGTCGGACCACAGCACAAAATATGGTCATTGCCCCCAAAAGGTGGGCAGACCGCGTGGATCCAAGGCGCCCGGCGACGGAGCCGATCCACCACAGAGCGGAGGACGCAGAGAATGGCCGGCGCGATGCGCAAGATGGCGGTCTACCTCGGCCTCGTGGAGGACGATGGGTACGACGGCCGGGGATTCGACCCCGACGACGAGTTCGAGCCCGAGCTTGACCCGGAGCCCGAACGGGGGCGGCGACAGCAGACCCAAGTACCCACCGAGCCGCACCCGGAGCGGGACGAACCCGTCCGAGCCGCCCAGCCTCCCGCGCAGCGTGAGCCCGCATCGCCGGCCGTCGAAAGCGGACGACCCGCGCGAATCGCCCCCGTGGCGTCCATCACACCCGACCGCCCGAATCTGGAGAAGAACGCACCGGTGATCATGCCCAAGGTTGTGTCCGAGCGGGAGCCCTACCGCATCACCACGCTGCACCCGCGGACCTACAACGAAGCCCGTACCATCGGGGAACACTTCCGTGAGGGCACTCCGGTGATCATGAATCTCACGGAGATGGACGACACGGATGCGAAGCGACTTGTCGACTTTGCGGCCGGTCTCGTCTTCGGCCTGCACGGCAGCATCGAGCGGGTGACGCAGAAGGTGTTCCTGTTGTCGCCTGCTAACGTCGATGTCACGGCGGAGGACAAGGCCCGCATCGCAGAGGGCGGGTTCTTCAACCAGAGCTGAGACGCAATACCGGGCACACCAGGCCGAAAGGCCCAACACGACAGCATGGCAAGGGGAGAGGACAGCGCGGATGAGTATCGCTGGTCAGGTGATCTACATCGCGTTGTACTGCTTCCTGATCGTGTTGATCTTCCGACTGGTGATGGACTACGTCTTCCAGTTCGCCCGTTCATGGCAACCCGGCAAGCCAATGGTGGTCGTTCTGGAGGCCACCTACACTGTCACTGATCCGCCACTCAAGCTCTTGCGGCGGTTCATTCCGCCGCTGCGTCTCGGGGGCGTGGCGCTCGACCTGTCCTTCTTCGTATTGATGATCATCGTGTACATCCTGATCACCGTCGTGAGGTCGGTGTTGTTGGTGTGAACGATACGGTCTTGCCGATTGCCGACGACTACGTTGAGGTGAAGTAGAGATGCCGTTGACCCCCGAGGACGTGCGGAACAAGCAGTTCACGACCGTCCGCCTCCGAGAAGGCTATGACGAGGACGAGGTCGATGCCTTCCTCGATGAGGTCGAAGCCGAACTGACCCGCCTGCTGCGCGAGAACGAGGACCTGCGCGCCAAGCTGGCCGCCGCGACGCGTGCCGCCGCGCAGAACCAGCAGCAGGGCCTGCGCAAGCAGCAGGAACAGCAGGACCAGGGGCAGCAGCACCAGCAGGGACGGCCGGGGGCCCCGGTGCCCGCCGCCATATCCGGACCGCAGCCGGTGCCGCCGCAGCAGCAGCAACAGCAGCTGGGCGGCCCGCCGCAGCTGCCTGGTGGTGCCCCGCAGCTGCCGGCCGGCCCCGGTGGGCACGGTCCCCAGGGCCCGCACGGCCCCGGCCCGATGGGTCCTGGCGGTCCGCTGGGCGGCCCGATGGGCGGTCCCGGTGGTCACGGCGGCCCGCAGCTGCCGCAGCCGGGCCAGGGTCCGGGCGGTGACAGCGCCGCCCGCGTGCTCTCGCTCGCACAGCAGACCGCCGACCAGGCGATCGCGGAGGCCCGTTCCGAGGCCAACAAGATCGTCGGCGAGGCGCGCAGCCGTGCGGAGGGCCTGGAGCGGGACGCCCGCGCCAAGGCGGACGCGCTGGAGCGGGACGCGCAGGAGAAGCACCGCGTCGCGATGGGCTCGCTGGAGTCGGCCCGCGCCACGCTGGAGCGCAAGGTCGAAGACCTGCGCGGTTTCGAGCGCGAGTACCGTACGCGGCTGAAGTCCTACCTGGAGAGTCAGCTGCGCCAGCTGGAGAACCAGGCCGACGACTCGCTGGCGCCGCCGCGGACGCCGGCGACCGCCTCGCTGCCGCCGTCGCCGTCGATGGCCTCGGCGGGTGCCGGGTCCATGGGTGGCAACCACGCCATGGGTGGCGGGCAGTCGATGGGCGGTCACGGCGGTGGCTCCGGCAACGCGCCGTCGTACGGCGGTCAGCAGCAGATGTCGCCGGCGATGACGCAGCCGATGGCTCCGGTGCGGCCGCAGGGACAGCAGCCGATGCAGCAGGCGCCGTCGCCGATGCGTGGGTTCCTGATCGACGAGGACGACAACTGAGCGGAGCCGCGCTGCGCGCGTAGTCGTCGCGCGTAGGGCGTAGTCGGCAATCAGGGCTGGGTCCCCGGGGGGTTTCCCCGGGGGCCCAGCTCTTTGCGTTTGGCTTGTGGGGGTGCGCGTCCTGCGCGGTCTGCTCGGTAGGTGGGGGCTCGGGCCCCCGCAGGGGTCTCTCCTCGTCACCGTGCACGGCGTCCAGGAGTTTGAAGTGAACGCAAGGCACCCGGCTGCCTGCGGGGAGACCCCTGCGTGGACCCGAGCCGCTCTGCACGCGGCTTTCCGTGCGTTTTGGGCGAGGTGCCATAGAAACGCCGCATTCTGCCTGTACGAGAACGGCCCCCGACGCTTCCTGCGTCGGGGACCGTTGCGTCTACGCGGTCGGGGCTTACGCCTCCGTCTTCCTCAGCCGGAACGTCAGGGACAGGCTCTCGTCCTCGAACGCCGGGCCGTACGTCTCGTCGGCCTCGCCGTTCGCGAAGTCCGTGGCCAGGACCTCCTCCGAGATGAGGGGCTGGTGGTCGGTCAGGGCCGTGCGGACGTCTTCGTCGGTGGTCTGCCAGCGCAGGGCGATCCGGTCGGCCACGTCCAGGCCGCTGTTCTTGCGGGCCTCCTGGATGAGGCGGATCGCGTCGCGGGCCAGGCCGGCGCGGCGCAGGTCCGGGGTGATCTCCAGGTCGAGGGCCACGGTGGCGCCCGCGTCGGAGGCCACCGACCAGCCCTCGCGCGGGGTCTCGGTGATGATGACCTCGTCGGGGGAGAGGGAGACCGTCTCGCCGTCCACCTCGACGGTGGCGGTTCCCTCGCGCAGGGCCAGGGAGAGGGCGGCGGCGTCGGCCGTGGCGATGGCCTTGGCGACCGCCTGTACGCCCTTGCCGAAGCGCTTGCCCAGGGCGCGGAAGTTGGCCTTCGCGGTCGTGTCGACCAGGCTGCCGCCCACCTCGGAGAGGGAGGCGAGGGTGGAGACGTTCAGCTCTTCGGTGATCTGCGTGCGCAGTTCGGGGGAGAGGGCTTCGAAGCCGGCTGCCGCGACCAGGGCGCGGGAGAGGGGCTGGCGGGTCTTGACGCCGGACTCCGCGCGGGTGGCGCGGCCCAGTTCGACCAGGCGGCGCACCAGCTGCATGTGCGTGGAGAGAGCCGGGTCGACGAGGGCGGGGTCGGCTTCGGGCCAGGTGGAGAGGTGGACCGAGTCGGGGGCGCCGGGGGTGACCGGGACGATCAGGTCCTGCCACACGCGTTCGGTGATGAACGGGGTGATGGGGGCCATCAGGCGGGTGACTGTTTCGATGACCTCGTGGAGCGTGCGCAGGGCCGCCTTGTCGCCCTGCCAGAAGCGGCGGCGGGAGCGGCGTACGTACCAGTTGGAGAGGTCGTCGACGAAGGAGGAGAGGAGCTTGCCGGCGCGCTGGGTGTCGTAGGTTTCGAGGGCGTCGGTGACGCCCTGGGTGAGGGCGTTCAGTTCGGACAGGAGCCAGCGGTCGAGGAGGGGGCGGTCGGCCGGGGCGGGGTCGGACGCGCTCGGGGCCCAGTTGGAGGTGCGGGCGTACAGGGCCTGGAAGGCGACCGTGTTCCAGTAGGTGAGCAGGGTCTTGCGGACCACCTCTTGGATGGTGCCGTGGCCTACGCGGCGGGCTGCCCAGGGGGAGCCGCCGGCTGCCATGAACCAGCGGACGGCGTCGGCGCCGTGCTGGTCCATCAGCGGGATCGGGTCCAGGGTGTTGCCCAGGTGCTTGGACATCTTGCGGCCGTCCTCGGCGAGGATGTGGCCCAGGCAGACGACGTTCTCGTAGGACGACTTGTCGAAGACCAGGGTGCCGACGGCCATGAGGGTGTAGAACCAGCCGCGGGTCTGGTCGATCGCCTCGGAGATGAACTGTGCGGGGTAGCGCTTCTCGAACAGTTCCTTGTTCTTGTAGGGGTATCCCCACTGGGCGAACGGCATGGAGCCCGAGTCGTACCAGGCGTCGATGACCTCGGGGACGCGCGTCGCGGTGCCCTGGCAGGTGGGGCAGGGGAAGGTGACGGCGTCGATGTACGGGCGGTGGGGGTCCAGGCCCGACTGGTCGGTGCCGGTCAGTTCGGTGAGCTCGGCGAGGGAGCCTACGCAGGTCAGGTGGTCTTCGGCGCAGCGCCAGATGGGGAGGGGGGTTCCCCAGTAGCGGTTGCGGGACAGGGCCCAGTCGATGTTGTTGTTCAGCCAGTCGCCGAAGCGGCCGTGCTTGACCGACTCGGGGAACCAGTTGGTGTCCTCGTTCTCGCGCAGCAGAGCGTCCTTGACCGCGGTGGTGCGGATGTACCAGGACGGCTGGGCGTAGTAGAGCAGGGCGGTGTGGCAGCGCCAGCAGTGCGGGTAGCTGTGCTCGTAGGCGAGGTGGCGGAAGAGCAGGCCGCGGGCGTCGAGGTCGGCGACGAGGGCTTCGTCGGCCTTCTTGAAGAACTGGCCGCCGACGAGGGCGAGGTCCTCCTCGAAGGTGCCGTCGGGGCGCACCGGGTTGACGACCGGGAGGCCGTAGCCGCGGCAGATCTTGAGGTCGTCCTCACCGAAGGCCGGGGCCTGGTGGACCAGGCCCGTACCGTCTTCGGTGGTGACGTAGTCGGCGTTGACGACGAAGTTGGCGCCCTCCAGCTCGACCAGGTCGAAGGGGCGGCGGTAGGCCCAGCGCTCCATCTCGCGGCCGGTGAAGCGCTGTCCGGTCGCGGTCCAGCCCTCGCCGAGGGCCTTGTCGAGCAGGGGCTCGGCGACGACCAGGTTCTCCCGGCCGTCGGTGGCCACGACGTAGGTGACGTCGGGGTGGGCGGCCACGGCGGTGTTGGAGACCAGGGTCCAGGGGGTGGTCGTCCAGATGAGGAGGGCGGCCTCGCCGGCCAGCGGGCCCGAGGTGAGGGGGAGGCGGACGAAGACCGAGGGGTCGACGACGTTCTCGTAGCCCTGGGCCAGTTCGTGGTCGGACAGGCCGGTGCCGCAGCGGGGGCACCAGGGGGCGACGCGGTGGTCCTGTGCCAGCAGGCCCTTGTCGAAGATCTGCTTGAGGGACCACCAGACCGACTGGATGTAGTCGGGGTCCATGGTGCGGTACGGGTCGTCCAGGTCCGTCCAGTAGCCCATCCGGGTGGTGAGTTCGGAGAAGGCGTCGGTGTGGCGGGTCACCGACTCGCGGCACTTGGCGTTGAACTCGGCGATGCCGTACGCCTCGATGTCCTTCTTGCCGTTGAAGCCCAGTTCCTTCTCGACGGCCAGCTCGACCGGCAGGCCGTGGCAGTCCCAGCCGGCCTTGCGGCCGACGTGGTAGCCGCGCATGGTGCGGAAGCGGGGGAAGACGTCCTTGAAGACGCGGGCCTCGATGTGGTGGGCGCCGGGCATGCCGTTGGCGGTCGGCGGGCCCTCGTAGAAGACCCATTCGGGGCGTCCCTCGGACTGCTGGAGGGTACGGGCGAAGACCTTCTGCTCGCGCCAGAAATCGAGCACCGCGTGCTCAAGGGCGGGCAGGTCTACCTGGGCGGGTACCTGGCGGTACTGAGGCTGTGACATCGGGGCGTTCCTCCGGCGGACACCTGCTGCGTTCTCCGTCCGGAGGGACGAGAGCCTGGGCTCCCGCGGTACCACCCTCCTTGGCGGTGCGCGTTCCACCGCCCCCTCATTGGGGTCGCGAGGCCGGTTCTAGTCGCCTGCGGGCCGCTCGCGGGCCGCCCGTGGGCTTTCTTCCGGCGGCTCCGGGCTGATCTTCACGTCGCGCACGCCTCCGGGCTCGCACCGTCCCCGGATCGCTCATGGCTGCGTACGACGCTACTCGTCCCATCCGCGCCTTTCGCTGTGGCCAGTGTACGGGGCACCGACGGTGCCGGCCGACCGGTTTTGCGGGCTCCGCCGACTGAGGTACCGGCCGCCGAGGACATGACCCGAATGGCGATACGCAGGGCGCGGGAGTCGGCGGCCGCTCGGCGGTCGGTCGGCGGAGGACCGCCGGGCGGCCCGTGGGCTGGCGGATTACCGGGCGGGCAGGGGGGCACAACGGATGCAGACCGGGCTCCCGCGTGGGGGGACCGGGTAGGAAAGGGCGGTGCGTCCCGTTGCCGCGTGCCTTGAGGCGATTTATCGTTCCGGTCACGATTCGCGAACATGATCACTTACGTGAAGGGGTCGCGGCCATGGTGGCGAAGAAGACCGCCGCGAAGAAGAGCACGGCGGACGCCGGGAAGGCCGCGGCCAAGAAGCCAGGGCCCGCGGCGAAGAAGCGAGCGTCCGCCGCCACGGCGATGAGCGCGGAGGCCGTGCCGGACACTCCGGCGGAGGAGCCGGCGCACCCGCCCGCGGCCGGAAGGACGGCGAAGAAGACACCGGGGAAGAAGGCCGCGGCGAAGAAGGCGGCGAAGGAGGCCGGGCAGGCCCCTCCGGACGGCGGGCCCGCGCCCCGCAAGGCCGCCCCCAGGAAGACGGCCAAGAAGACCGCACCTGCCGAGAAGGCGGTGCCCGCGAAGAAGACGGGAGCCAAGACGGTGGTGGAGAAGAAGACTCCGGGCGGGGCACCGACCGCCGAGGCGGAACAGGACGGCAGGGCGGGCGCGGTGCCCAAGGCGCGCGCCGCGGCCCCCGGTGAGCTGGCCGTACGGCCCGGCGAGGACCCCTGGACACCGGCAGAGGTCGCCGAGGCCCGCGCCGAACTGCACGACGAGGTGGGGCGGCTGCGCGCGGAGATCATGGCGTCCGAGGACGCGCTCGCCGGGTTGATGCGCGACACCGGCGAGGGCACCGGCGACGAGGCCGACACCGGCAGCAAGAACATCACCCGCGAGCACGAGATGGCGCTGGCCTCCAACGCGCGCGAGATGCTGCTCCAGACCGAGCGCGCGCTGGAGCGGCTGGACGCGGGCACGTACGGCCTGTGCGAGAACTGCGGCAAGCCGATCGGCAAGGCCCGGATGCAGGCGTTCCCCCGGGCGACGCTGTGCGTGGAGTGCAAGCAGAGGCAGGAGCGCCGATAGGGGTTCGCGCCCCGGTGGGCGGGGCCGCCGGCGGGTGACGGGGGAATCACCCGCCGGCCGTCGCACCCGTACCGGCGGTGTCCGCACGCTTGTGCCGTACCCTCGTGCTCAGCCGGGGCGGCCTGGCGCGCAGGATTCGACGGGCTGAGGGGCTCACACGTGGCAGAGGCGGAGCGCATCACCGGTACGCCGGAGACGGGGCCGGAGTCCCGGCCGGCGGCGGCCCCGGCGACCGGGGGGAACGCGGCGGGGTCGGACGAGGCCGGCGCGGAGGCGGGCGGCGCCGCCCGCAAGGGCAAGCGGCGGATCGGCACCTTGTTCCTGGTGGCGGTCGTCGTCTACCTCCTCGACCTCGGCAGCAAGGCGCTGGTGGTCGCGAAGCTGGAGCACCACGCCCCCGTGGAGGTCATCGGTTCGCTGCTGCGGCTGGAGGTGATCCGCAACCGCGGCGCCGCCTTCAGCATCGGCGAGGCACTGACGATCTTCCTCACCATCATCGCGGCGATCGTGATCGTGGTGATCATCCGGATCGCCCGCAAGCTGTACAGCCTGCCGTGGGGCATCGCGCTCGGCCTGCTGCTGGGCGGCGCCTTCGGCAACCTCACCGACCGGATCTTCCGTACGCCGGGTGTCTTCGAGGGCGCCGTGGTGGACTTCATCGCGCCCGCCCACTTCGCGGTCTTCAACCTCGCGGACTCGGCGATCGTCTGCGGCGGCATCCTGATCGTGTTCCTGTCCTTCAAGGGCCTGGACCCCGACGGCACGGTCCACAAGGACTGAGAGCCCGTGTCGGGGCCCCGGGGGGACCGGGGCAGGCGGGAGTGTCACAGCGGACTGCCATACTCGGTGATGTGAGCACGATTCCCGAGATCCGCACCCTGCCCGTACCGGACGGCCTGGAGGGCGAGCGCGTCGACGCCGCGCTGGCCCGCATGTTCGGCTTTTCCCGTACGAAGGCCGCCGAGCTGGCGGCCGGCGGGAAGGTCCGGGTGGACGGCGCCGAAGTCATGAAGTCCGAGCGGGTGCACGGCGGCGCCTGGCTGGAAGTGGAGATGCCGCGCGCCGCGCCGCCGGTCGAGGTCGTCGCCGAGCCCGTCGAGGGCATGGAGATCGTCCACGACGACGACGACATCGTGGTGATCGTCAAGCCGGTCGGCGTCGCCGCGCACCCCAGCCCCGGCTGGACCGGCACCACCGTCATCGGCGGGCTGGCCGCCGCGGGCTTCCGCATCTCGACCTCCGGCGCCGCCGAGCGCCAGGGCATCGTGCACCGCCTCGACGTCGGCACCTCGGGGCTGATGGTGGTGGCGAAGTCCGAGCGCGCGTACACCCTGCTCAAGCAGCAGTTCCGCGAGCGTACGGTCGACAAGCGCTACCACGCCCTGGTGCAGGGTCACCCGGACCCGATGAGCGGCACGATCGACGCCCCCATCGGCCGCCACCCGCAGCACGACTACAAGTGGGCGGTGACGGCCGAGGGCAAGCCGTCGGTCACCCACTACGACCTGATCGAGGCGTTCCGGGCGGCCAGTCTGCTGGACATCAAGCTGGAGACCGGGCGGACGCACCAGATCCGCGTCCACATGTCCGCGCACCGCCACCCGTGTGTCGGCGACCTGACCTACGGCGCCGACCCGACGCTCGCCAAGCGGCTGCGGCTCACCCGGCAGTGGCTGCACGCGATGCGCCTCGGCTTCGAGCACCCGTCCGACGGGCGCTGGGTGGAGTTCGAGAGCGCGTATCCGGAGGACCTCCAGCGCGCCCTGGACACGGTGCGGGCGGAGAGCGCCTGAGCCGGGCGCCCCGGTCCGGGTGACCGGGTGCCCTGACGGGTAGACCGGACGGCCGAGCGGCCGCACCGCTCGTCCGAGCGGTTTTTGTACGCGTCATGGCAGGCTTGGGGCGGAACGTGATCGATTTCGACCCCGGAGCGCAGCCACCGTGGATCAGCTGGCCCTGATGTTCGTCCTACTTCTCGGGGCCGTGGTCATGGTCCCGGTCGGTGACCGGCTGGGCCTGCCGTCACCGGTCCTGATGACGCTCGCGGGCGCGGTGCTGGCGCTGCTGCCGTTCGTGCCGAACGTGGAGGTGCCGCCGGAGTTCATCCTGCCGCTGGTGCTGCCGCCGCTGCTGTACGCGGCCGTGCAGCGCACCTCCTGGCGCCAGTTCACGGCCAACATCCGGCCCATCTTCCTGCTGGCGGTGGCCCTGGTCTTCGCGACCACGGCCGCCGTCGCCGCCGTCGCGCACGCCGTGGTCCCCGGCATGCCGATCGCCGCCGCCGTGGTGCTCGGCGCCCTCGTGGCGCCGCCCGACCCGGTCGCCGCGACCGCCGTCGCCGGCAAGCTGGGGCTGCCCCGCCGCATGGTCTCCATCCTGGAGGGCGAGGGGCTGTTCAACGACGTCACCGCGATCGTGCTGTACCACGTCGCGCTCGCCGCGGCCATCAGCGGCTCCTTCTCGGTGCCCGGCGCCGTCGGCTCGCTCGTCCTGTCCGCGGTCGTCGCGATAGCGGTCGGGCTGGTGCTGGGCTGGGCCGCCAACAAGCTGATGGGCCTGCTGGGCGATCCGACGCTGCAGATCGGCCTGACGCTGCTGGTGCCGTTCGTCGCGTACGTCCTGGCCGAGGAGCTGGAGGGCTCCGGGGTGCTGGCGGTGCTGACCACCGCGCTGTTCCTCGCCGAGTACGCGGTGGACGCCGACGACGTGATGGGCCGGCTGGCCGGCTACACCTTCTGGGAGATCGTCGACACCCTGGTCACCGGCGTCGCCTTCGGCCTGATCGGCCTGGAGCTGCACAACGTCATCAAGGCCGCGTCCGGCCGCTGGGGCGAGATGCTGGGCATCGGGGCCGTCGTCGTGGTGGTCGTGGTGGGCGTCCGGCTGCTGTGGCTGCTGCCCGCCGCCTGGCTGGCCAAGCGCATGCACAAACGGCGGGACTTCGACGAGGACATCCCGCTGAGCTGGCGGGAGACCGTGATCATGTGGTGGTCCGGGATGCGCGGCGTGGCGTCCGTGGCGCTGGCGCTGGCCATCCCGTACGAGATCGACGGCGGCGGGGACTTCCCGGCCCGCGACGAGATCCTGTTCATCGCCTTCGCGGTGGTGCTCTCCGGGCTCGTCGTCCAGGGCCTGTCGCTGCCCACCCTGGTCAAGAAGCTGCGGGTGAAGGCCGACTCGGAGGCCGAGGAGAAGCTGGAACACGAGCTGGCAATCCGGGTGATCAAGGCGTCCAAGCGGCGCCTGAAGGAGATCCTGGAGGTCGAGGAGCTGCCGGAGGAGATCAGCGAGCAGCTCTCCCGGCGCGCGTACGACATGGGCGCGCGCATCGCCCCGGACATCGTGGACGACGACCGGCGGGAGCACTTCGAGAAGCGCATCACGCGCATGAAGAAGGTGCAGCGCATCCAGAGCGAGATGCTCTCGGCCGCCCGCCACGAGGTGCTGGCGGCGCGCAGCGAGCCGGGCGCCGACCCGGAGATCGTGGACCGCGTCCTGCGCCAGCTGGACATGCGCAGCCTGCGGGGCGCGCCGCTGCCGTAGGGCGGGCAGGCGGGGCCGGAGGGACAGCCCTTCCGGCCCCGCGCCCCTCAGTTGTCGAGCCCCGGGCCCTTGTCCAGCATCGGGGGGCTGTCCCGCGGCCCGTCGTCCAGCAGGCCGATGCCCTCGCCGACCCCGGGCGCCTGCGCGGTGGCGACCCGCGGCAGCGCGTACGGGTGCTCGGCGCGCAGCCAGTCGACCAGCCGTTCGCGGACCTCGCAGCGGACCGACCAGATGGCGTCCGAGTCGCGGGCGGTGACCAGGGCGCGTACCTGGATCGTGGTGGGGGTGGTGTCGGTGACCACCAGGCTCCAGCCGCGGCCGTCCCAGTCGGTGCTGTTCTGCAGGATCTCGTGCAGCTTGTGCCGCATCTTCTCCACGGGCGCCGCGTGGTCCAGGTGGAAGAAGACCGTGCCGGTCATCTGCGCGCCGCCGCGCGACCAGTTCTCGAACGGCTTGCTGGTGAAGTACGAGACGGGCATCGTTATCCGCCGCTCGTCCCAGGTCCGTACGGTCAGGAAGGTCAGGGTGATCTCCTCGACCGTGCCCCACTCCTTGTCCACGACCACCGTGTCGCCGATGCGGACCATGTCGCCGAAGGCGATCTGCAGGCCGGCGAAGAGGTTGCCGAGCGTGGACTGCGCGGCGACACCGGCCACGATGCCGACCAGCCCGGCCGAGGCCAGCATGGACTGGCCGACGGTGTGCATCTTGGGGAAGGTCAGCAGCATCGAGGCGGCGGCGACGACCACGACGATCGCCGTGACCACCCGCTGGATCAGCGTGACCTGCGTACGGACCCGCCGGACCCGGGCGGCGTCCCGCGCGCCCGCCGCGTACCGGGAGTACGAGGACTCCACGATGGCCGCCGACGCCCGGATGGCGAGCCAGGCGGTGGCCGCGATCAGGACGAGGGAGAGGATCTGGCCGAGGCCCGCTTCGTGGTCCTCGATGAATTCCAGACCGGTTCTGTCGTAGGAGCCGCGTAGCAGCGCCGTCACCAGCACCACCTGCAGGGGGACGCGGCAGCGCCGCAGCAGGCCCCACAGTGGCGTGTCCGGGCGGGCCGTGTCGGCCCGGCGCAGGGCCAGGTCGGCCAGCCAGCCCAGGACGAGCGTCACGACTATCGAGCCGCCTACGACGATGAGCGGACGAAGCACGTCCTCCATGGACACTTCGGTCCTCCTAGTTGTGGTGAGCTTCGTGCCGGTTCCTACTGACCGTAACTGGCACGATGGTGGAAGTGCGATCCAACGACAGGGAAGTGAATTCAGTGGCCCCTTCGCCCGCGCCGTCCTCGACGGTCGTTCTGTTCCACTCGGTGTGCGGTCTGCGGCCCGCGGTACACGCCGCGGCCGACCGGCTGCGCGCCGCCGGGCACGAGGTCGTCGTCCCGGACCTCTTCGACGGGCGGACCGCCGAGACCGTCAAGGACGGCGTGGCGATCAAGGACGAGATCGGCACGGACGAGCTGCTGCGGCGCGCGGTGACCGCCGCCGCGCCGTACTCCGACCGGCGCGTGGTCTACGCGGGTTTCTCCTTCGGCGGCGCGGTCGCCCAGAACCTCGCGCTGGCGGACGACAAGGCCCGCGGGCTGCTGCTGTTGCACGGCACGTCGGACATCGCGGACGACGCGGCGGTGGACGTGCTGCCCGTACAGTTGCACATCGCCGACCCGGACCCGTTCGAGCCGCACGACTGGCTGAACGCCTGGTACCTGCGGATGGGGCGGGTCGGCGCGGACGTGGAGGTCTACCGCTACCCGGGCGCCGGGCACCTGTTCACCGACCCCGGCCTGCCGGACTACGACGAGGAGGCCGCTGAGAGCGCCTGGAAGGTCGCCCTCGGCTTCCTCGACTCGCTGTGACGGTGTGATGCGGCGGCCCGCGGGAGGGCGGGTGTGCCAACGCCCTCCCGCGGGCCGCCGTCCGGGCGCCGCTACTTCTTCGCCGGGCCGAACTCGTCGTCGATCATCTTGTTGAAGTTGGCCGTGGCGAGCTTGTAGTACTGCTCCTTGGTCATCTGCTGCTGCGGGACCTGCGGCAGCGTCAGCTTCTTGTCGCCGTGCACGAACGCCGGCGTACCGGTCACGCCCTTACGGCCGAAGAGCGCCGTCATCTCCATCGTCCACCGGTCGTAGGTGCCCTTCTCGACCGCCGCCCGGAACTTCTCGTTGCCCTTCAGCTCCGGGACCTGGTCGGCCACCTCGATCAGCTTCTTGTCCTTGGCGTAGGCGTCGTCGGACTCCTCGGGGTGGTTCTTCTCGGCGTACAGCGCGGTCTTGTACTTGAGGAACGCCTCCGGGCCGACGTTCAGGGCCGCGCCGAGCGCGCTGAGCGCGTTCTTGGAGCCCTCGCCGCCCTGCCCGCCGTCGATGAACGTGTACATGGTGAAGCGGATCTTGTAGCGACCGTCCTCCATGCCCTTCAGGAGGGCCGGGCCCGCGCTCTGCTCGAAGCTGGCGCAGGCCGGGCAGCGGATGTCCTCGAAGACCTCCAGGGTCTCCTTGGCCGCCGGCTTGCCGATGACGATCTCGGTGCCGTTCTTGCCGGCCGTGTTGGCCGGCTTGACCAGGTCCGCGTCCGCGGCGGCCTCCCAGCCGGTGGGCTCGTTCGCCTTCATGATGCCGAAGCCGATGCCGCCGGCTATGACGAGGATGCCGACCACCGAACCCGCCACGATGAGCTGCCGGCGGACCTTCTCCTTCTTCTTCTGCCGCTCGCGCTCGGCGCGGATCCGCTCGCGGGCCGCCTGCTTGCTGGTCTGGCTGTTGTGGTCGCTCATGGTGTTTCCCGACTTCCTGGGTCCCGGTGTACTCGGTGTGTTCCGTGGCGCATGCCGCTGTACGGGCGTGCCGCGGCGCCGCGCTCAGCGCGCGGCGGCGGGCACGGGCCGGGGCGGGCCGCGCCGTACGACGCTGTGCCCGAGCCGGTGCAGCGGCCGGGACCGGGGGAGGAGGTGTACGGGCCGGGCCCGGCGGCGTACCGCGGCGGGTGTGGCGGACACCGGCAGCAACGGCCGGAACGCGAGCGTCGCCACCGTGCGCAGCAGCCAGGGGAGCAGCGCCGACAGCGCCACCGGGGTACGGGAGAGCGGGACGTGCGAGGAGGCGGACGGCGTCAGGCACAGCGCGGTGAACAACGCGGCACGCACGGCGCGCAGTGGTCCGCCGGGCGGCGCTCCCGGCCGTGCCCCGGTCCGCTCCATGCCCGGAGTCTGCCATGAGCACGGCGATCCGCCGGGTCAAGATTTGGCATCGGAGACCGCGGGCGCCGTCCGCCGGAACCCCGCCCGGGGGCCCGGCGGACGGCCTCGGGTCAGGACTTCATGGCCTTGTCGACATCGGCGTTGAAGGCCTCCGGGGAGGCCGGGGCGGTCTTGCCGTTCGGGCCGTCGGTGCCCAGCACCGTGTCGTCCAGCTTGACCGTCGGCGTGCTCTTGACGTCCTTGAAGCCGTTGAACGCCTCGGACATCTCCATCGCCCAGCGGTTGTACGTACCGGCCTTCACGGCGTCCTGGAACTTGGCGTTGCCCTTCAGGGCGGGCACCGAGTCGGCGACCTTGATCAGGTAGTCGTCGTCGGCGAACTTGTCCTGCCGCTCGTCGGGGTGGAACTCCTTCGAGAACAGCGCTTCCTTGAACTTCAGGAACGCGTCGGGGCTCACGTTGAGCGCGGCGCCCATCGCGCTGAGCGCGTTCTTGGAGCCGGTGCCCTGGAGGTTGTTGTCCAGGAAGGTGCCCAGGTGGATGGAGGCCTTGTACTTGCCGTCCTTCAGGTCCTTCTGGATCGTCTCGCCGACGTTCTGCTCGAAGCCCGCGCAGCCGGGGCAGCGGGCGTCCTCGAAGAGCGACAGCGTGTGCTTGGCGTCCTTCTTGCCGACGATGATCTCCGTGCCGTTCTTGCCGGACGTGTTGGCCGGCTGGACCAGCTTGGCGGCCCCGGCCTTGCCCCACTTGTCGGCACCGTTACCGCCCGAGGCGCCGCCGGAGTTGGCCACGGCGACGCCGATGCCGCCCGCGACGGCCAGCACGGCGACGATCGCACCACCGACGGTCAGCTGCCGGCGGACCTTCTCCTTCTTCTTCTGCCGCTCGCGCTCGACGCGCAGCCGCTCGCGGGCTGCCTGCTTGTTGGCCTGGCTGTTGCGGTTGCTCATGACTGGTTCTGCTCCGTGGGAAAGAGGAATGGCTGCCTGTCCGGAAGCCGCGGGCCGGGGGCCTACGCGGCGAGGGAGCAGGGCGGGCCACGCCGTACGACGCAGTGCACGAGCAAGGGGACGGCCCGGGGGACCGGCTCGGTCCGGGCGGGCCGCGCGGGCCGGGGGTGCGGCGCTGGCAGCGCCCGGACCATCGCCACCGCCAGCAGCAGCGGCCGGAACGCGAACGCGGTCGCGGCCCCCATCAGCTGGGCCAGCGCCGCCTCGCCCCGCCGCAGCCAGGCCGCCGCGAGCAGCCCGGTCGCGACATGCGCGGCGAGCAGCAGCAGCCACGTCGAGACGGGCGCCGGGTCGCTGCCGGAAAGGTGCGCCAGCGGGGCGCCGACGTTGCCGCCGCCGCACAGCAGGTCCACACCCAGGGACCGCAGCGGGCCGGTGACCGGGCCGCCGGCGCGTCCGTAGCAGGCGTGCTGGCCGGCGCTGAAGACCGTGTCGGCCGCCAGCTCCAGCGGGACGAGCAGCGCGGCGATACGCCAGAAGCCGCGCTCGCGGCCGGCCAGCGCGTACGACACCGTGAAGACGGCGGCCGAGAGGACGGCGACGGTGGTCAGCGGCAGCGGCATCCGGGACAGCAGCACATGGCCCGCGGCGGACAGCGTCACGCACAGCGCCGTGAAGAGCGCTGCGCGCAGTGCCCGCAGGTGTGCCGCCGAGATGTCCATTGCAGCGAGTCTGCCACGCCCCGGTGTCAGTGGGGGCTAAGGGGCGCGAACTCGCGCCCCTTGGCCCTCACCCGGTGACCCGGCTCACAGGCCGGGGATCCGGCCGTTGCGGAAGAGGTCCACGAAGATCTGGTGGTCGGCGCGGGCCCGGGCCCCGTACGCGTGGGCGAAGTCCACCAGGAGCCGGGCGAAGCCGTCCTCGTCGGCGGCGATGGCCGCGTCGATGGCGCGCTCGGTGGAGAACGGCACCAGCGAGTGGCCGCTCTCGTCGTCCGCTGCGGCGTGCATCGCCGCGGTCGCCCGGCCCAGGTCCGCGACGACCGCCGCGATCTCGGCCGGGTCGTCGATGTCCGACCAGTCCAGGTCGACCGCGTACGGGGAGATCTCGGCGACGAGCTGCCCGGCGCCGTCCAGCTCGGTCCAGCCCAGCCACGGGTCGGCGTGGTCCTGGAGGGCGCGCTGCGAGATCACCGTGCGGTGCCCCTCGTGCCGGAAGTAGCCGCGCACCCGCGGGTCGGTGATGTGCCGCGACACCGCCGGGGTCTGCGCCTGCTTCATGTAGATGACGACGTCGTTCTCCAGGGCGTCGCTGTTGCCCTCCAGCAGGATGTTGTACGAGGGCAGGCCGGCCGAGCCGATCCCGATGCCGCGGCGCCCCACCACGTCCTTGACGCGGTAGGAGTCCGGGCGGGTCAGGCTGGACTCGGGCAGCGTCTCCAGATAGCCGTCGAAGGCCGCCAGGACCTTGTAGCGGGTCGCGGCGTCCAGCTCGACCGTGCCGCCGCCCGCGGCGAAGCGGCGCTCGAAGTCGCGGATCTCCGTCATCGACTCCAGCAGGCCGAAGCGGGTCAGCGAGCGGGCCATGCGCAGCGCGCCCAGCAGCGGCCCGTCGGCGGTGTCCAGCGTGAACGGCGGCACGTCGTCGTCCTTGGCGCCGGTGGCCAGGGCGTGGATCCGCTCGCGGTAGGCGGTGGCGTAGATCCCCACCAGCTCGCCGATCTGCTCGTCGCTGAGCGCCTTGGCGTAGCCGATCAGGGCGACGGAGGCGGCGAAGCGCTTGAGGTCCCAGGTGAAGGGGCCGACGTACGCCTCGTCGAAGTCGTTGACGTTGAAGATCAGCCGGCCGGTGGCGTCCATGTACGTGCCGAAGTTCTCCGCGTGCAGATCGCCGTGGATCCACACCTGGCCCGTGCGCTCGTCCACGTACGGGCCGCCCTCGGGGCCGTCGCCGCGCGCCTGGAGGTCGTGGTAGAAGAGGCAGGCCGTGCCCCGGTAGAAGGCGAAGGCGGAGGCGGCCATCTTCCGGAACTTCACCCGGAAGGCCGCCGGGTCGGCGGCGAGCAGCTCTCCGAAGGCGGTGTCGAAGACGGCGAGGATCTCCTCGCCGCGCTGAGCGGCGTCCGGCGCCGGGACGTGCTGGGACGACATCGCGGGGTGCCTCCTGGGGCGGATGATTCAGACGGGTGTGCCATCTCGTACAACGGCTGAGGCTACTCACGAGTGCCCGCCCGGTGGCCGGCCCCACCCCGCTCCGCCCCCGCTCGTTGTCAGTGGAGGGTCGTAGACTTCGAGACCGTCCCGTCCCTCTCCGCTACCTTCCCCGGAGGTCGTCCGCCGTGGCCAAGCCGCCCTTCACGCATCTGCACGTGCACACCCAGTACTCGCTGCTGGACGGTGCCGCGCGGCTGAAGGACATGTTCGAAGCGTGCAAGGAGATGGGGATGACGCACATCGCCATGTCCGACCACGGCAACCTCCACGGCGCCTACGACTTCTTCCACTCCGCCCAGAAGGCCGGTGTGACGCCGATCATCGGCATCGAGGCGTACGTGGCGCCCGAGTCGCGGCGCACCAAGCGCAAGATCCAGTGGGGCCAGCCGCACCAGAAGCGCGACGACGTCTCCGGTTCCGGTGGTTACACGCACAAGACGATCTGGGCGGCGAACAGCACCGGCCTGCACAACCTCTTCAAGCTCTCCTCCGACGCGTACAAGGAAGGCTGGCTGCAGAAGTGGCCCCGGATGGACAAGGAGACGATCTCCCAGTGGTCCGAGGGCCTGATCGCCTCCACCGGCTGCCCCTCCGGTGAGCTGCAGACCCGGCTGCGCCTCGGCCAGTTCGACGAGGCCCTGAAGGCCGCCTCCGAATACCAGGACATCTTCGGCAAGGACCGCTACTTCCTGGAGCTGATGGACCACGGCATCGAGATCGAGCGCCGGGTCCGCGACGGCCTGCTGGAGATCGGCAAGAAGCTCGGCATCCCGCCGCTGGTCACCAACGACTCCCACTACACCTACGCGCACGAGGCGAGCGCCCACGACGCCCTGCTGTGCATCCAGACCGGCAAGAACCTCTCGGACCCCGACCGCTTCCGGTTCGACGGCACCGGCTACTACCTCAAGTCCACGGACGAGATGTACGCCATCGACTCCTCGGACGCCTGGCAGGAGGGCTGCCGCAACACCCTCCTGGTCGCCGAGCAGATCGACACCACCGGCATGTTCGAGAAGCGCGACCTCATGCCGAAGTTCGACATCCCGGAGGGCTACACCGAGGTCACGTGGTTCAAGGAGGAGGTCCGGCGCGGCATGGCCCGCCGTTACCCCGACGGGGTCCCCGAGGACCGGCAGCGGCAGGCCGAGTACGAGATGGACATCATCCTGCAGATGGGGTTCCCGGGGTACTTCCTCGTGGTCGCGGACTTCATCATGTGGGCGAAGAACAACGGCATCGCGGTGGGCCCGGGCCGAGGCTCCGCGGCCGGCTCGATCGTCGCGTACGCCATGGGCATCACCGACCTCGACCCGATCACCCACGGACTGATCTTCGAGCGGTTCCTCAACCCCGAGCGCGTCTCCATGCCCGATGTCGACATCGACTTCGACGAGCGCAGGCGCGTCGAAGTGATCAGGTACGTGACGGAGAAGTACGGCGCCGACAAGGTCGCCATGATCGGTACGTACGGCAAGATCAAGGCCAAGAACGCGATCAAGGACTCGGCCCGTGTCCTGGGCTACCCGTACGCCATGGGCGACCGCCTCACCAAGGCCATGCCCGCCGACGTCCTCGGCAAGGGCATCGACCTCTCGGGCATCACCGACCCCACGCACCCCCGTTACAGCGAGGCCGGCGAGATCCGGGGGATGTACGAGAACGAGCCGGACGTGAAGAAGGTCATCGACACCGCCAAGGGTGTGGAGGGCCTGGTCCGGCAGATGGGTGTGCACGCGGCCGGCGTGATCATGTCCAGCGAGCCGATCGTCGACCACGCCCCGCTGTGGACGCGGCACACCGACGGCGTGACCATCACGCAGTGGGACTACCCGCAGTGCGAGTCGCTCGGCCTGCTCAAGATGGACTTCCTGGGCCTGCGCAACCTCACCATCATGGATGACGCCGTCAAGATGGTGGAGGCCAACAAGGGCAAGAAGCTGGAGCTCCTGGAGCTCCCGCTGGACGACCCCAAGACCTATGAGCTGCTCTGCCGCGGTGACACCCTCGGCGTCTTCCAGTTCGACGGCGGCCCGATGCGTTCGCTGCTGCGCCAGATGCAGCCCGACAACTTCGAGGACATTTCCGCCGTATCGGCCCTGTACCGCCCGGGTCCGATGGGCATGAACTCCCACATCAACTACGCCGAGCGCAAGAACGGCCGCCAGGAGATCACCCCGATCCACAAGGAGCTGGAGGAGCCGCTCAAGGAGGTCCTGGGCCTGACCTACGGCCTGATCGTCTACCAGGAGCAGGTCCAGAAGGCCGCCCAGATCGTCGCCGGGTACTCCCTCGGCGAGGCGGATGTCCTGCGCCGCGTGATGGGCAAGAAGAAGCCCGAGGAGCTGGAGAAGAACTTCGTCCTCTTCCAGGCCGGTGCCCGGAAGAACGGCTTCAGCGACGAGGCGATCCAGGCCCTGTGGGACGTCCTGGTCCCGTTCGCCGGCTACGCGTTCAACAAGGCGCACTCCTCCGCGTACGGCCTCGTCACGTACTGGACCGCCTACCTCAAGGCGAACTACCCCGCGGAATACATGTCCGCGCTGCTCACCTCGGTGCGCGACGACAAGGACAAGTCGGCGGTCTACCTGAACGAGTGCCGCCGCATGGGCATCAAGGTCCTGCCGCCGAACGTGAACGAGTCCCTGGCGAACTTCGCCGCCCAGGGTGACGACGTGATCCTCTTCGGCCTCACCGCCGTGCGCAACGTCGGCCAGAACGTCGTCGATTCGATCATCCGCTGCCGCAAGGCCAAGGGGAAGTACGCCTCCTTCCCCGACTACCTCGACAAGGTCGACGCGGTCGTCTGCAACAAGCGCACCACCGAGTCCCTGATCAAGGCGGGCGCCTTCGACGAGATGGGACACACCCGCAAGGGCCTGACCGCGCACTACGAAGCCATGATCGACAACGTGGTGCAGGTCAAGCGCAAGGAGGCCGAGGGACAGTTCGACCTCTTCGGCGGCATGGGCGACGACAGCCCCGACGACGGCCCCGGCTTCGGTCTGGACGTCGAGTTCTCCGACATCGAGTGGGACAAGACGTACCTGCTCGCGCAGGAGCGCGAGATGCTCGGCCTGTACGTCTCCGACCACCCCCTTTTCGGCCTGGAGCACGTGCTGTCCGACAAGGCGGACGCGGCGATCTCCCAGCTGACCGGCGGCGACTACTCCGACGGCTCGATCGTGACCATCGGCGGCATCATCTCCGGCCTCCAGCGCAAGATGACCAAGCAGGGCAACGCCTGGGCCATCGCCACCGTGGAGGACCTGGCCGGCTCCATCGAGTGCATGTTCTTCCCCGCGACCTACCAGCTGGTGTCCACCCAACTCGTCGAGGACACCGTCGTCTTCGTCAAGGGCCGCCTGGACAAGCGCGAGGACATCCCCCGGCTGGTCGCCATGGAGATGATGGTCCCCGACCTCTCGGAGGCCGGCGCCAACGCCCCCGTGACGATCACGATCCCCACGGTCAAGGTCACCCCGCCGCTCGTCGAGAAGCTGGGCGAGGTGCTGACCAGCCACCGCGGCTCGACCGAGGTGCGGATCAAGCTCCAGGGAGCGCGCAAGACCACGGTGCTCCGGCTGGACCGGCACCGGGTGACGCCGGACCCGTCGCTCTTCGGCGACCTGAAGGTCCTGCTGGGCCCCTCCTGCCTGGCGGGCTGAGCCCGAGCGGCGACCGGTGCCGGGCGCGCCCCCGGCACGCTTTTCCGACTTTGTACGGCGGCGCAACTTATGTCCCCGAACGGGCGACAGGCACGGCGCGGACCGGACGTCGCCGTAGGCGGCGCACGTAGACGCAAGAGGGGCGCATCCCAGCCGGATGCGCCCCTCTAATGCTGTGCGGCGGCGGTCAGTTGTGACCGAAGCGGCGCTGGTGCTTACGGGCCACGTCGCTCGGGGTCGCCTCGATGGGCTGGGCCGACGTCTGGGCCTCCATCGCCGACTTGGCGGCGTCCTGGCGGTTGCGCTCGGTCGTCTGAGCGCCCTTCTGTGGTTGATTACGGTCGCGATTCTTGTTCTTGGCCATGATCGTGCCTCCTGAGGGGGATCCTGGGATCGGGGCCGTGACCAGGCTTACATGCGTCATTGAAGCGCGCATTTCGGGCAATTACCGTGAGTAACGCGGCGTGTCATGTGGTGTGTTCGGCGAACGCGCCGAATCCGCCACGCCGATGATCGAGTTCGGGCAGTTAACCCCCGCACGGTCGGGCAGACTCGAAGGAAAGCCGAAGGAAAACCTCGTGCCACAGGCCGAGCCGGGGGGCGTCCGACTTCAGCACCTCAGGAAAGAGGGTGGAACGTGGACCGCTGCGTCGTCCTGGTGGACGCCGGGTATCTGCTGGGCGCCGCCGCGAGCCTGCTCGCCGGAGAGCCCACCCGGTCCCGGATCACTGTTGATCACGCCGCGCTCATCCAGGGGCTGCGGCAGCGCGCCGAGGCCGACACGGAACGGCCGTTGCTCCGCATCTACTGGTTCGACGGCGCGCCCGACCGCGTACCGCAGCCCGAGCATCGCCGGCTGCGCGTGATGTCCCGGGTCACCGTACGGCTCGGCGCCCTCACCCGCAGCGACGGCCGCTGGGCCCAGAAAGGCGTCGACGCCGCCATGCACGCGGAGTTGACCGAACTCGCCCGCAACCGCGCCTGCTCCGACATCGTGCTCGTCACCGGCGACGGCGACCTCCTGCCCGGCCTCATGTCGGCCAAGGAGCACGGCGTCGCCGTCCACTTGTGGGCCGTCCAGGCCGCCGACGGCGACTACAACCAGTCCGAGGACCTGGTCGCCGAGGCCGACGAACGGCGGGTGCTGGACCGGGCCTGGATCACCCGGGCCGTACGGCTGAAAGAACTCGGCGGCCCCTGCGCGCCGCCGCCCGTACCCCGGCCGGAGATCGCCGCGATCCTCTCCGCCCCGCTGCCGGAAGCCGCTGTCGCGGCGGAACGGGCGGCGGAGCGGGCCGGGGCCCGCGAGCACAGCAATACCAACGGTACGAACGGTACGGCGCGGCCCTTGCCCGCGGAGCGGGCGGGGGGCTCGGGGGCGTGCTCCCGGTCGGCGGCCGCTGCGGCCGCCGCTGAACGCGGTGGCGGGGGCGAGGGGGCCGGGACGGGCGGCAAGGGCGCGCCCGCCGTTCCCACGCCGAAGGACCTGGCCGACCTGAACCGGGGCGGGCAGCCGTCGCCGTCCCCCGTCCCCGTGCCCAGCGCGACGCTGCGCTGGTCCTCCGACAAGGGGTGGGTCGAGCGGGGCGGCCCCGTGGGGGAACCGCCGGAAACCGCGTCCCTGCCGACGCTCGCCCAGCTGACCAGCGCGGAGCAGCGCTGGGCGGACCGCGAAGAGGACATCACGGCCGTCAGCGGTGATCCCTTCGAGGTCGGCCAGGTCTTTGCCCGCCGCTGGACGGAACGGCTGTCCGACGCGGCGCACCTCCAGCAGATCTCCACGGAATACCCCCGTATTCCGCACCGGATCGACGGCGAGCTGTTGCGCTATGCGGCGCGTTTCGGGCTGCTCGCCCATAAGGACGATCAGATCGACGAACACGATCGTTATGCGATTCGCGCCGGGTTCTGGCGCGAGGTGGATGTGCGTACGGCTGCGGAGCATGCGGTGGCGTCGGAGTAGCCGGGATTTTGCGCTTCGCGCGGGGGCGCGGCTGGTTTCGTTGCGGGCTCCAGAGGGCCGACCGCAACGACCCCCGCGCAAGCGCGTACGCTCGTTGTTCGTGAGGATGGGCGCGAAGCGGGTGGAGCGCGGCGAGATGGTGTGTGCCGTGCGGGACCTGGTCAAGACGTACCCCGCGGTGCGCGGGCGACGGGGAACGGCGGGAGCGCCGGCCGTGCGGGCCAGTGACGGGATCAGTCTGGACGTACGGCGTGGAGAGATTTTCGGGCTGCTCGGGCCCAACGGTGCCGGTAAGTCGACGCTGGTGCGGCAGCTCACGGGGCTGCTGCGGCCGGATTCCGGCAGTGTGACGGTGCTGGGCCACGACCTCGTCCGGTACCCGGAGCGCGCTTCGCGCCTGCTCGGGTACCTCGGGCAGGAGTCGAGCGCGCTGGACGAGATGACGGTCGCGCTGGCCGTGGAGACGACCGGGCGGCTGCGCGGGCTCGCGGCGCGGGAGGCGCGTGCGGAGCGGGACGCGGTCGTGGCGGAGCTGGGGCTCGGGGACATCGCCGGGCGTCCGCTCAAGCGGCTTTCGGGTGGGCAGCGCCGTCTTGCGTGCTTTGCGGCGGTGCTGGTCGGCGAGCGTCCGCTGCTGGTGCTGGACGAGCCGACCACCGGTATGGACCCCGTGGCGCGCCGCGCGGTGTGGGCGGCCGTGGACCGCCGCAGGGCGGAGCGTGGCGCCACCGTGGTGCTGGTGACGCACAACGTGATCGAGGCGGAGAGTGTGCTGGACCGGGTCGCGGTGATCGACCGGGGCCGGGTCATCGCCTGTGACACGCCCGGTGGGCTGAAGGACCTGGTGGGCGAGGAGGTCCGGCTGGAGCTGGTGTGGCGGGAGCGGGCGCCGCTGGACGTGCCCGAGGTCGCGGCGCTGGGGGAGGGCGCGCGGATGTCCGGGCGGCGCTGGACGCTGCGGCTGCCGCCGGACCGGGCGCGGGAGGCGGTGGCCGCTGTGACGGCGGGGCCGGCCTTCGCCGCGCTGGACGACTTCACGCTCGCGACGCCGAGCCTGGAAGATGTGTATCTCGCGCTGGGGGGCCGTACGGAGGAAGGCTTGGTGAAGGCGTGAGTGTGGTTCCCGCGGAAGCGGAGGCGGTGGCGCGGGCCGCGGCAGGACCGGAGGATGCCGTACGGGCGCGGCCGGAGGGCGAGGGGATGCCGGTGGCGCCGCTGGCTCCCCGTGCGCGTCTGCTGCCGGCGCTCGTCGCCGTGTACCGGGCCCAGCTGTCGCGGGCCAGGGTCGCGCGTATCCCGCTGCTGTTCGTGGCCACCTTCCAGTCGGTCGGGATCATGGTCCTGATGCGGGGGGTGGTGGACGGGGGCGACGCCGCGCGGGCCGTGGTGGCGGGTTCCAGTGTGCTGGTGGTGGCGTTCGTGGCGCTGAACCTGCTGGCCCAGTACTTCGGGCAGCTGCGGGCGAGCGGCGGTCTCGACCACTACGCCACGCTGCCGGTGCCGCCTGCCGCCGTGGTGCTCGGCGCGGCCGCCGCGTACGCGTCGTTCACGGCGCCCGGCACGGTGGTCACGGCGGTGACCGGCTGTCTGCTGTTCCAGTTGCCGATGGGGAACCTGTGGGTGCTGGTCGCGGTGATCCCGTTGGCCGGTGCCGCGCTGGCCGGGCTCGGCGCGGCGCTGGGGCTGCTCGCGCCGCGTCCGGAACTGGCCACGTTGTGCGGCCAGTTGGGTATGTCGGCGGCGCTGCTGCTGGGCGTGCTGCCGGCCGGCCGGCTGCCCGCGCCGATCTCGTACGCGCGTGATCTGCTGCCGTCGACCTATGGGGTCGAGGCGCTGGCGCGCGGGTTCGACGCCCGTACCGACTGGCTGGCGGTCGTCGCCGACCTGGGGGTCTGTGCGGCTGTCGGCGTGCTGTCGCTGGCCGTGGCGACCTGGGCGTACCGCCGGGCGGCCGTACGGTGACGGGGCCGGCGGGAGAGAATCGGCCAGGCCGCCGTCCTGCCGACGGCGGCGCGGCCCCTACCTGGCACGATGACGGGGTGACCGCACCGCAGACGCCGCACGACAACCAACCGCCCGAGCGTACGTACAACCCCTGGGCCGAGCCCGCGGGGGCGTCCGCCGACCCGACCACCGAGGGGTCAGCCGTGCAGGACCGGGCCGCACTCCGCCGTGAGCTGCTGGAAGCGGCGCTGATCGCGATCGTGGTGACGGTGTGCGGTGCGCTGCTGGGCCTCCTGTGGGCGTGGCTGGCGCCGCACGTGCCGCTGGTCGGCGACGGCAGCGGCAATGTCTACCTCAAGAACACCGAGGGCGAGGAGGCGATCGGCGGGGACGGCACGTTCGTCCTGCTGGCGCTCGGTTTCGGTGTGCTGTGCGCGGCGGCGGCTTTCGTGCTCCGCAGGGCCGGCGGCATTCCGCTGGTGGTGGCGCTGGTGGTCGGCGGGCTGCTCGGGTCCGTGGTGGCGTGGCGGCTGGGGATCTGGCTGGGCCCGACGTCGGATCTGGCCGCGCATGCCGCCGAGGCCGGCAAGGGCGTGGTCTTCGACGGGCCGCTGCGTCTGCACGCGAAGGGCGCGCTGCTCGCCTGGCCGGTCGCCGCCATGATCACGCACTTGTTCCTGACCGGCCTCTTCGGGCCGCGCGACCCGGAGCCGCCGGAGCCGGAGTGGGTGGCGCCGCAGCCGGCGCCGCCGTCGGACGGCTGACGGTCCTGCCGGCCGGGCCCGGTGCCAGTGGCCCCGGGCCCGCGCCGGCCGGTCAGGCGGGGCGCCGTCCGTGGTTGGCCTTGCCCTTCTTGATGCGCCACTTCCGCTTACGGGTCTTCTTCGACATGGCGTACCTCCCCTACGGGTCGTAGCGGAGGAACCGCGAGCCGTAAAGCCCCTGCGCCGGACTCAGCCTCGTGCGATCGCCGCGAGCGTCGCCTGGGTGAGCTGCCGGAGGTCGTCGGGGGCCAGCTCGACCTCCAGGCCGCGGCGTCCGGCCGAGACGCAGACCGTCCGGTGCGCGGCGGCCGACGCGTCGATGACCGTACGGAGCCGCTTGCGCTGGCCGAGCGGCGAGATGCCGCCGCGTACGTAGCCGGTGCTGCGTTCCGCCGCGGCCGGGTCGGCCATCGCGGCGCGCTTGCCGCCGGCCGCGGCCGCCAGGGCCTTGAGGTCGAGGGAGCCGGAGACCGGGACCACGGCGACGGTCAGGGCGCCGTCCACCTCCGCGAGGAGCGTCTTGAAGACCTGGTCGGGGGAGACACCGAGCGCTTCGGCGGCTTCCTCGCCGTAGGAGGCGGCGGCCGGGTCGTGCTCGTAGGCGTGCAGGGTGAAGTCCACGCCCGCCTCGGTGAGCGCCACCGTCGCCGGTGTGCCGCCCGCGCCGGCCGGCTGCTTACCGTTCTTCTGCTGTCTGGTCTGCTTCGGCTTCTTGGACAAGGTCGTCGGGCCTCGGCTCGTCACGGGGTCAGTTGGGGCTGGTGGGGTGCCGGGTCAGGTCCACCGCGGGCAGCGACGGGAGCTTACCGATCACCGCGGTCTCCTGGCGAAGCAGTTTCAGCTCCTGCGTGAGCCGCGCCGCGGTGTCCGGCGCCTCCAGGAGCCGCTGCTTGGCGGGGATGTCGAGTACGGCGGCGGCCGCCACCAGGTAGGACAGCACCGACGGCTCGGCCGGCAGCTCCTGCCCGCCGGCCAGGGTGCGCTCGTTCGCCCAGGCCAGCCGCTTCTGGTAGGTGCGGAAGGCCCGTACGACGCCGGAGGCCAGCGCGCCGGCGCCCTCGCCCTCGGTCTCCTCCAGCTCCTCCACCTCGCCCATCAGGTACGGGCCCGAGGCGTCCACCGACAGCAGCTTGAAGCGGGTGGTGCCGGTGGCCAGCACCTCGTAACCGGAGGTGCCGGGCCCGGGGGCGGCCGCGGGCGGTGCCGCCTCGGCGTCCTCGTCGGGCGTGGGGGCGGAGCCGCTCTTCTCGCGGATGGTGGCCGCGTCCGCCACGCAGCCCACCGTGTGGAAGGCGCTGGCCGGGTCGGTGCCGAAGCCCGCTGCGGGGCCGGCGGCCGGCAGCGCCGTGGCGTCCGGCAGGCCGGGTGCGGAGGGCGCGACCTCGCGGCCGTCGCGGATCGCGACGACCCCGAAGCGGCGTTCGTCTTCGGGCAGGGCGAGGAGGTCGCGCATCATCGCCCGGTACCGCGCCTCGAAGACGTTGAGCGGGAGGACGAGTCCCGGGAACAACACCGAGTTCAGCGGGAAGAGCGGTAGGCGCACGGAGGTCACAGCCCGTAAGCCTAGAGCCTGTGGAGGCGGGAGTGGTTCCCGGGCCGTGATCCACAGGGCCGTGCGGGGGCGGCGGCCCGCCTCGTGGGGCCGCCCGGCACGGCCGCCGGGGCCCGTCCGCCGTCCGGTAGCTCGGACGGCGGCTCGCGCCCCCTCGTGCTCCTACTGCCTGCGCAGCAGCCGCGAGGCACCCGCCGCGACCGTCGTCGCCAGGACCCAGCCCGCCAGGATCATGACCGCGGCCACCCACTGCGCCCCGCCGACCGGTTTCCAGAAGGTGTCCTGGTTCAGGTCGATCACCGGCAGCAGGAGGTCGAGGGAGTAGAGGTACGGGTTCCAGGGCGGCGCCTCGTTGGGTTTGAGGGCCGGCGGCGGGGACCCGGCGAAGTAGGCCGTGCCGAGCGCCCACAGGATCGCCATCCACACCGCGGCCCGCCCGGGCCGGTAGCCGTACGCCACCGTCCAGTCCTGGAGGATGCCCCACAGCTTGGCGGCCAGCGGCAGCGTCTCGCGGCGCCGCCGCTGCTTGGCCAGCAGCACCTCGCGCGCGTCGGAGTCCTCGCCGCTGCCGCGCAGGGCGGTGGCCAGCATCTCGTACGGCTCCGGCGCGTACTCCGGCGTCGCGGCGGCCACCCACTCCAGCCGCCGCGACAGCGGGAAGTGCCCGCGCGGGATGAGCGTCTCGTAGTTGAAGCCCGCCATCCACAGGCCGCCGAGCCCCGGCCAGCTCGCCGCCTTGTCCACCAGGTTGACGACCCGCGCGCCGGAGAGGATGACGCGCCCGCGCTGCGGCCGCTCGCCCAGGAAGCGCAGCTCCGGGGTCTGGATGCGGCGCAGCGACAGCTCCTGGTCGGCCTCCATGATGAAGCGCGCCTGCTCGAAGTCGACGGCGTCGCCGAACCGCCCGTCGTCCAGCCGCATCCCGCCCTCGCACTCGAAGCGCTGCAAGCGGGTGCCGCGGGTGGGCGTGTGGGCGATGCCGTACGGGGGCGTGGCCGCGCTGGAGAAGGGCGAGCTGGCCAGGCCGGCGCCGGTCAGGTACAGCGTGCGCTCGACCGTCATCTGGGGGGCGTTCAGGGCCCGGCGCCCGTACGGGTTGCTCAGCCGGCTGCCGCGCAGGCTCAGCGACACGCCGATCGTCGCGCCGCGCAGCGACAGCTCGCCGTAGGACTCCATCATCTCGGCCTGGAGGTCCTGCGCGACGGTGAGCCCGTCGGCCATCACCGACCTGCCCTGCCGGTCCTTGTGCACCACCGTCTGGTTGAGCAGCAGGTCCGTGCCGATGTGCGCGTCGGTCAGCCGGATGCCGGAGCGTACGACGCAGCGCGGCAGGTGCAGGTCGCCCTCGGTCTGGAGCCGGGCCGCCTCCACCCGGGGTATCGCGCAGCCGACCATCCGCAGCGTGGTGAAGCGGCTCTCGGGCAGCACGACCTCGTTCTGGAAGCGGCAGTCGCGCAGCTCCACGAATGGCTTGATCGTGCCGCCCGCAAGGTCGAGAGTGTCGGTGATGTACGCCCCCGCGAGTTTCAGCGCGGACACCCGGCCGGGCTGCGCGGGCGGCCCCTCCAGCAGCAGGAGCGCCACGATCCGGGCGCGCACCCGCCGCTCCGGGCCCCACCGGACCTGCCCGTGCGGGTCGTCCCTGGCCGGATCGCCGGTGCGCAGGTCGCAGGTGCTGCCGTTGCGGAACGCCTGCCACATGCTCCACTCGGCAGGGTTCAGCCGCAGCTCCGCGGGCGCGTCGCCCTCCTCCGGCGTGGTCACCGTGCTTTCCCCCTTTCCCCGCTCCCCCGAGCGGGTCCGTACGGTCCCGCGTGCGCGGTGCCCGCGTCCAGCGGTTTCCGTACGTCCGTTCTCGTACGTCCGGCTCGTCTCCCCGTACGCCCGTACGGGCCCCTTTCCCGCTGTGTCACCGCGCGAACACGGGCGGTGAGGGTCAAATCGAGACGGTCGCCCGGCGTCCCAGGAGCACCGGCCGCATCAGGCGTTACGCGGTCCCGGTGCTGTGTATCACCGACTGGTACGGGCGCTCGGGCCCGGGAACGGGTCTGAGACACTGGAGGGGTGATCTCCCGAATCGATCTGCGCGGTGACGCCCTCCCCGAGGGCGGCGCCCTGCGCGACCTGCTGCCCCGTGCCGAGTTCGACGTGGAAGCCGCCCTGGAGAAGGTGCGGCCCATCTGCGAGGACGTGCGCCATCGTGGGACGGCCGCGCTGATCGAGTACGCCCATCGGTTCGACGGTGTCGCCATCGAGCGCGTACGCGTGCCCGCCGAGGCGCTGGAGCGCGCGCTCGCTGAGCTGGACCCGGCCGTGCGGGCCGCCCTGGAGGAGTCGATCCGGCGCGCCCGGATCGTCCACCGCGAACAGCGCCGCACGGACGTCACCACCAAGGTCGTCCCCGGTGGCACGGTCACCGAGCGCTGGGTCCCGGTCGAGCGCGTCGGCCTGTATGTACCCGGTGGCCTGGCGGTTTACCCGTCCTCCGTCGTCATGAACGTGATCCCCGCGCAGGAGGCCGGCGTCGAAGGCGTCGCCGTCACCTCCCCGCCGCAGGCGGAGTTCGGCGGCCTGCCGCACCCGACGATCCTCGCCGCCTGCGCCCTGCTGGGCGTGGACGAGGTGTACGCGGCCGGCGGCGCCCAGGCGATCGCCATGTTCGCGTACGGCACCGCGGAGTGCCGCCCGGTCAACCTGGTCACCGGCCCCGGCAACATCTACGTCGCCGCCGCCAAGCGCCTGCTCAAGGGCCGCATCGGCATCGACGCGGAGGCCGGTCCCACCGAGATCGCGGTGCTCGCGGACGACACCGCCGACGCCGCGCACGTCGCCGCCGACCTGATCAGCCAGGCCGAGCACGACACGCTCGCCGCCGCCGTCCTGGTCACCGACTCGGCCGAACTGGCCGCCGCCGTCGAGACCGAGCTGAAGACCCAGGTGGCCGCCACCAGGCACACCGAGCGGATCAGCACCGCGCTGGCCGGCCGCCAGTCCGCGATCGTGCTGGTGGACGGCGTGGACGAGGGCCTCAAGGTCGTCGACGCGTACGGCGCCGAGCACCTGGAGATCCAGACCGCCGACGCGTCCGCGGTCGCCGCCCGGGTCCGCAACGCCGGCGCGATCTTCGTCGGCCCGTACGCGCCCGTCTCGCTCGGCGACTACTGCGCCGGCTCCAACCACGTCCTGCCCACCGGCGGCTGCGCCTGCCACTCCTCGGGCCTGTCCGTCCAGTCGTTCCTGCGCGGCATCCACGTCGTGGACTACAGCCGCGACGCGCTGGCCGAGGTCGCCCACCATGTGGTGACCCTCGCCGAGGCCGAGGACCTCCCGGCCCACGGCGCCGCGCTGAAGGCCAGGTTCGACTGGAAGATCCCGCAGGGCAAGTGAGCGAGCACGTGACGAAGATCGACGACCTCCCCGTCCGGGACGAGCTGCGCGGCAAGTCCCCGTACGGCGCGCCGCAGCTGGACGTCCCCGTACGCCTGAACACCAACGAGAACCCGTACCCGCTGCCGGAGCCGCTGGTGAAGCGCATCGCCGAGCGGGTCACCGAGGCCGCGCGCGAGCTGAACCGCTACCCCGACCGGGACGCGGTCGAGCTGCGCACCGAACTGGCCGCCTACCTGACGCGCACCGGCGGCCACGAGGTCACGATGGCCAACGTCTGGGCCGCCAACGGCTCCAACGAGGTCATCCAGCAGCTGCTGCAGACCTTCGGCGGGCCCGGCCGCACCGCCATCGGCTTCGAGCCCTCGTACTCGATGCACGGCCTGATCTCCCGCGGCACCGGCACCGGCTGGATCTCCGGGCCGCGCAACGACGACTTCACCATCGACGTCGAGGCCGCCGTGGCGGCCATCGGCGAGCAGCGGCCCGACGTGGTCTTCGTCTGCTCGCCCAACAACCCCACCGGCACCGCCGTCGCCGCCGAAACGGTTCTCGCGCTCTACGAGGCCGCGCAGGCCGCCCGCGCCGGGACCGGCGGCGCGCTGGTCGTCGTGGACGAGGCGTACGGCGAGTTCAGCCACCGCCCCTCGCTGCTCCCGCTGATCGAGGGCCGGCCGAACCTGGTCGTCTCGCGCACCATGTCCAAGGCGTTCGGCGCCGCCGGGCTGCGCCTGGGCTACCTGGCCGCCGACCCGGCCGTGGTCGACGCCGTCCAGCTCGTCCGCCTGCCGTACCACCTCTCGTCCGTCACCCAGGCCACCGCGCTCGCGGCGCTGGAGCACACCGACACGCTCCTGAAGTACGTCGAGCAGCTCAAGGCCGAGCGCGACCGGCTGGTGGACGAGCTGCGCGCGGCCGGCTGCGAGGTGGTCGACTCCGACGCCAACTTCGTCCAGTTCGGCAGGTTCGACGACCAGCACGCGGTCTGGCAGGCCATCCTCGACCAGGGCGTCCTGGTCCGTGACAACGGAGTACCGGGCTGGCTGCGGGTCACCGCGGGAACCCCGGCCGAGAACGACGCGTTCCTCGACGCGGTCCGTGCAGTACTGAAGGAGAACCGATGAACCGCGTTGGGCGCGTGGAGCGCACCACGAAGGAGACCTCGGTGCTGGTCGAGATCGATCTCGACGGCACAGGGCAGGTCGATGTGTCGACAGGCGTCGGCTTCTACGACCACATGCTCGACCAGCTCGGCCGGCACGGCCTCTTCGACCTCAAGGTCAAGACCGACGGCGACCTGCACATCGACACCCACCACACCATCGAGGACACCGCCCTCGCACTGGGTGCCGCCTTCAAGCAGGCCCTCGGCGACAAGGTCGGCATCTACCGCTTCGGCAACTGCACCGTCCCGCTGGACGAGTCGCTGGCCCAGGTGACCGTCGACCTCTCCGGGCGCCCCTACCTGGTGCACACCGAGCCGGAGAACATCGCGCCGATGATCGGCACGTACGACACGACGATGACCCGGCACATCCTGGAGTCCTTCGTCGCGCAGGCGCAGATCGCCCTGCACGTCCACGTCCCGTACGGGCGCAACGCCCACCACATCGTGGAGTGCCAGTTCAAGGCGCTGGCCCGCGCGCTGCGCTACGCCAGCGAACGCGACCCGCGCGCCGCCGGCATCCTCCCCTCCACCAAGGGAGCGCTGTGAACGGCCTGTCCACCGTCTTCATCGTCCTCGGCCTCTTCCTGCTCGGCGGCCTCTACTCCTTCTGGAAGCAGGGGATGGGCAAGAGCGTGCTCGTCCTGCTGGGCATCGGCTCGGCCATGTGCCTGGTCGCCGGCATCCTGCGGCTGGAGGTGTGGAATTGAGCACCGCGCCCGCGAAGAAGGTCGTCGTCTTCGACTACGGCTTCGGCAACGTCCGCTCCGCCGAGCGCGCCCTCGCCCACGTCGGCGCCGACGTGGAGATCACCGGTGACTACGACAAGGCCATGAACGCCGACGGGCTGCTGGTCCCCGGCGTCGGCGCCTTCGCCGCCTGCATGAAGGGCCTGCGCGAGGCCCGCGGCGACTGGGTCATCGGCCGCCGGCTGTCCGGCGGCCGCCCGGTCATGGGCATCTGCGTCGGCATGCAGGTCCTCTTCTCCCGCGGCATCGAGCACGGCGTGGAGACCGAGGGGCTGGACGAGTGGCCCGGCACGGTCGGCCCCCTCAAGGCCGACGTCGTCCCGCACATGGGCTGGAACACCGTCCAGGCGCCGGAGGGCACGCGCCTGTTCGACGGCCTGCCCGCCGACGCCCGCTACTACTTCGTGCACTCCTACGCCGTGGGCGACTGGGAGCTGGTGGTCGGCAACCCCAACATCCGCGCGCCCAAGGTCACCTGGGCCACCCACGGCGAGCCGTTCGTGGCCGCCGTCGAGAACGGTCCGCTGTGGGCCACCCAGTTCCACCCCGAGAAGTCCGGCGACGCCGGCGCCCAGCTGCTGTCCAACTGGACCAAGACCCTCTAGGACCCTCCGCGATGAGCAAGCTCGAACTCCTCCCCGCCGTCGACGTCCGCGACGGCCAGGCGGTCCGCCTCGTCCACGGCGAGTCCGGCTCCGAGACGTCCTACGGCGACCCGTTGCAGGCGGCACTGGCCTGGCAGCGGTCCGGCGCCGAGTGGCTGCACCTGGTCGACCTCGACGCGGCGTTCGGCACCGGCGACAACCGCAAGCAGATCGCCGAGGTCGCCCGGAGCATGGACATCAAGGTCGAACTCTCCGGCGGCATCCGCGACGACGCCTCCCTGGAGGCCGCGCTGGCCACCGGCTGCAAGCGCGTCAACCTCGGTACGGCGGCCCTGGAGACCCCCGAGTGGGTCGCCAAGGTCATCGCCGAGCACGGCGACAAGATCGCGGTCGGCCTGGACGTCCGCGGCACCACCCTGCGCGGCCGCGGCTGGACCCGCGACGGCGGCGACCTCTACGAGACGCTGGCCCGCCTGGACTCCGAGGGCTGCGCCCGCTACGTCGTCACCGACATCAACAAGGACGGCACGCTCCAGGGCCCCAACCTGGAACTGCTGCGGGGCGTCTGCGCCGCGACCGACAAGCCCGTCGTCGCCTCCGGCGGCGTCTCCTCCCTTGACGACCTCCGGGCGATCGCCACCCTGGTACCTGAAGGCGTCGAGGGCGCGATCGTCGGCAAGGCGCTCTACGCCAAGGCGTTCACCCTGGAAGAGGCATTGGAGGCCGTTTCGTCATGACCATAGAGCGCGCGCAGACCGACAGTCCCTGGGAAGAGATCATCGGCTTCGCGCGCGCCGTGGCGGCCGGCGACCGCGTCCTGGTCGCCGGCACGATGCCACTGGTCGGTGGCGTGCTGTACGGGGAGGGCGACCCGTACGAGCAGACGAAGGTCGCCTTCACCAGCGCGCTGGAGGCCCTGGAGCCGTTCGGGCTCGGGGCCGGGTCGGTCATCCGTACCCGCATGTACCTGACCCACGCGCGCGACGTGGACGAGGCGGCCCGCGCCCACAAGGAACTCTTCGACGCCGTACGGCCCGCCACGACCCTGGTCGTGGTCTCCGGCTTCGCCGACTCGCGCGTACTGGTCGAAGTCGAACTCGAAGCATTCAGAGAGGCCACGAACACATGACCCTGGCGGTCCGAGTCATCCCCTGCCTGGACGTGGACAACGGCCGGGTCGTCAAGGGCGTCAACTTCCAGAACCTCCGCGACGCCGGCGACCCCGTCGAAATGGCCAAGATCTACGGCCAGGAGGGCGCCGACGAACTGACCTTCCTGGACATCACGGCCTCCTCCGGCAACCGCGAGACCACCTACGACGTGGTCCGCCGCACCGCCGAACAGGTCTTCATCCCCCTCACGGTCGGCGGCGGCGTCCGCACCCCCGAGGACGTCGACAAACTCCTCCGCGCCGGCGCGGACAAGGTCGGCGTCAACACCGCCGCCATCGCCCGCCCCGACCTGATCCGCGAGATCGCCGAACGCTTCGGCAGCCAGGTCCTGGTCCTGTCCGTCGACGCCCGCCGCACCGAGACCGGCTCCTTCGAGGTCACCACCCACGGCGGCCGCCGCGGCACCGGCATCGACGCCGTCGAATGGGCCCACCGCGCCGCGGAACTCGGCGCCGGCGAGATCCTCCTGAACTCCATGGACGCGGACGGCACCAAGGACGGCTACGACACCGAGATGATCGCCACCGTCCGCAAGCACGTCACGGTCCCCGTCATCGCCAGCGGCGGCGCGGGCCGCCTGGCCGACTTCCCGCCCGCCGTCGAAGCAGGCGCCGACGCGGTGCTGGCCGCGTCCGTCTTCCACTTCGGGGATCTGCGGATCGGCGAGGTCAAGGAGACGTTGCGGGGGGCGGGGCATCCGGTGCGGTGAGCCGGTCATCCGTCCCGGAGGTGAACGCCGTGCGGCCGCTCACTCGTGGTGACTACTGGGGCGCGAGCATGCTGGTGGGTGGCCTGGCCTGCGGTCATGCCTGCGATCACGGTTGATCTCGCCGGGGAAGAACTGACCGAACTGCGTGCCGAAGCCGAGAAGTCGGGCGTGTCGGTCGAGCGGCTGGCGCACGGAATCGTCTGCGAAAGCGTTGCGCGCAGAAGGCGGCAGAGGCTTACCGCCATGTGCCACGCTCGCAGCGGCGAGGCCGGCTCACCCGGGGCCGCCTTGCCGCCGAGTGACGGCAAAGGAACGTGAACGGAACTGCGAAGGGCCGGAACCCGGGTGCGTAACGGGCCTATCGGGACAGCCGCTGACCGATTCTCCCGTGGTGCTTGTGTTCATGGACGGGGCCTCCATACCGTGCTGGCGTTCGGATCCCGGATGCCCACCGGAAGGACGCCCCCGTGATGATGTTCTCCCCGACCGGCCGTCACCGAGCCCCCCGCCGCCGCAGTGGTGCGGGGCGATTACTCACCCGCGCCTCGACGGCGGCGGCCACCCTGGCGCTGCCGGTCGTCGGCGCCTCCGTCGCCTCCGCCGCGGACGGTGGCACGTACACCGTCGCCCCCGGCGACAGCCTCTCCGGGATCGCCGCGAAGCAGAAGGTCAAGGGCGGCTGGAGCAAGCTGTACGCGAGCAATCGCGCAGCGGTCGGGGGCAATCCTGACCTGATCAAGGTCGGTACGAAACTGAAGCTGAGCGGTACGGCCGCCACCCCACAGCGGCACGTCTCGCGCTCCGCCGCCCGGCCCTCCGTGCGTGCCGCGGCCGGTGACGCCGTGCGGCCCGTGCGCGGTGGCACGCTCACCGCCGGCTTCGGGGCCGGCGGCGGCCACTGGGCGCACGGGCACACCGGGCAGGACTTCGCCGTACCCGTCGGCACCGCCGTACGCGCCGCCCGGGGCGGGACCGTCGTGAAGGCCGGCTGGGGCGGCGCGTACGGGTACGAGGTCGTCGTACGCCACCACGGCGGCTCGTACACGCAGTACGCGCACCTCTCGCAGATCCGGGTGGGCGTGGGGAGCACCGTCGGCGCCGGTGAGCGCATCGGGCGGTCCGGCGCGACCGGCAACGTCACCGGTCCGCATCTGCACTTCGAGGTCCGGGCCACGCCGAACTACGGATCGGCGGTCGACCCGATGGCCTGGCTGCGCCGGCACGGCGCGTTCGATTAGGCGGTGGCCTCTCGCGTCACCGCCTGCCTTTGCGGGCCGCCCGTACGTACTCCCGGTTCATCTTGGTGATGCTGAACAGCGGGATGCCCTTCGGGCAGGCGGTGGCGCACTCGCCGGCGAGGGTGCAGCCGCCGAAGCCCTCGTCGTCCATGGTGGCCACCATGTCCAGGACCCGGGTCTCGCGCTCGGGGGCGCCCTGCGGCAGCACATTGAGGTGGTTGACCTTCGCCGAGGTGAACAGCATCGCCGAGCCGTTCGGGCAGGCCGCCACGCACGCGCCGCAGCCGATGCACTCGGCGTGCTCGAACGCGAAGTCGGCGTCCGGCTTCGGTACGGGCGTGGCGTGTGCCTCGGGTGCGGCGCCGGTCGGTGCGGTGACGTAGCCGCCGGACTGGATGATCCGGTCGAAGGCGGAGCGGTCGACGACCAGGTCCCGTACGACGGGGAAGGCCGCGGCGCGCCACGGTTCGACGTCGATGGTGTCGCCGTCCTTGAAGGACCGCATGTGCAGCTGGCAGCTGGTGGTGCGCTCCGGGCCGTGCGCGTCGCCGTTGATGACGAGGCTGCACGCGCCGCAGATGCCTTCGCGGCAGTCGTGGTCGAAGGCGACCGGGTCGTCGCCCTTGAGGATGAGTTCCTCGTTGAGGGTGTCGAGCATCTCCAGGAAGGACATGTCGGGGGAGATGCCGTCCACGTCGTAGGTGGACATGCCGCCGTCGGCGTCGGTGTTCTTCTGCCGCCAGACGCGCAGGGTGAGCTTCATGCGTAGCTCCGCTGGGTGGGGTGGACGTACTCGAAGACCAGGTCTTCCTTGTGCAGGACGGGCGCGGCGCCGGTGCCGGTGAACTCCCAGGCGGCGGCGTAGGAGAACGCCTCGTCGCGGCGTTCGGCCTCGCCGTCGGGGGTCTGCGACTCCTCGCGGAAGTGGCCGCCGCAGGACTCGGCGCGGTGCAGCGCGTCGAGGCACATCAGCTCGGCCAGTTCCAGGTAGTCGACGATGCGGTTGGCCTTCTCCAGCGACTGGTTGAACTCCTCGCCGGTGCCGGGCACCTTGATGCGGCGCCAGAACTCCTCGCGGATCTGCGGGATGCGGTCGAGCGCCTTGCGCAGGCCGGTTTCCGTACGGGCCATGCCGCACAGTTCCCACATCAGCTCGCCGAGTTCGCGGTGGAAGGAGTCGGGGGTGCGGTCGCCGTCGACGGACAGGAGGAGGTTGAGCTGGTCCTCGGTCTCGGCCAGGGCTTCCTGGACGGCGGGGTGGGCCGCGGTGATCTCGTCGTGGTGGGGGTGGCGGGCCAGGTAGTCGTTGATCGTGGACGGCAGGACGAAGTAGCCGTCGGCGAGGCCCTGCATGAGGGCGGACGCGCCGAGCCGGTTGGCGCCGTGGTCGGAGAAGTTGGCCTCACCGATCGCGAACAGGCCGGGAACAGTCGTCTGGAGGTCGTAGTCGACCCAGAGGCCGCCCATCGTGTAGTGCACGGCGGGGTAGATCCGCATCGGCACCTCGTACGGGTTCTCCGCGGTGATCCGCTCGTACATCTCGAAGAGGTTGCCGTACTTCTCCTCGACGGCCTTGCGGCCCATCCGGGCGATGGCGTCCGCGAAGTCCAGGTAGACGCCCTGGCCGCCGGGGCCGACGCCGCGCCCCTCGTCGCACACGTTCTTGGCGGCGCGGGAGGCGATGTCGCGGGGGACGAGGTTGCCGAAGGAGGGGTAGATCCGCTCCAGGTAGTAGTCGCGCTCGTCCTCGGGGATCTCGGCGGGCGGCCGCGTGTCGCCCTTGGCCTTCGGGACCCAGATGCGGCCGTCGTTGCGCAGCGACTCGCTCATCAGCGTCAGCTTGGACTGGTGGTCGCCGGTGCGCGGGATGCAGGTGGGGTGGATCTGGGTGAAGCAGGGGTTGGCGAAGTACGCGCCGCGCCGGTGGGCGCGCCAGATCGCGGTGGCGTTGGAGTTCATGGCGTTGGTCGACAGGTAGAAGACGTTGCCGTAGCCGCCGGAGGCGAGGACCACGGCGTCCGCGAAGTACGTGTCGATCCGGCCGGTGACCAGGTCGCGGGCGACGATGCCGCGGGCCCGGCCGTCCACGACGATCAGGTCCAGCATCTCCGTACGCGGGCGCATCTCGACGTTGCCGGCGGCGATCTGGCGGGAGAGTGCCTGGTAGGCGCCGAGCAGCAGTTGCTGCCCGGTCTGGCCCCGCGCGTAGAAGGTACGGGAGACCTGGACGCCGCCGAAGGAACGGGTGTCGAGCAGGCCGCCGTACTCGCGGGCGAAGGGCACGCCCTGGGCCACGCACTGGTCGATGATCTCGACGGAGATCTGCGCCAGGCGGTGCACATTGGACTCGCGCGCCCGGAAGTCGCCGCCCTTGACGGTGTCGTAGAACAGGCGGTGCACGGAGTCGCCGTCGTTGCGGTAGTTCTTCGCGGCGTTGATGCCGCCCTGCGCGGCGATCGAGTGGGCGCGGCGCGGCGAGTCCTGGTAGCAGAACTGGACCACGTGGTAGCCCTGTTCGGCGAGCGTGGCGCCGGCCGAGCCGCCGGCCAGGCCGGTGCCGACGACGATGACGGTGTGCTTGCGGCGGTTGGCCGGGTTGACCAGCTTGGCCTGGAAGCGGCGGGTGTCCCAGCGGTCGGCGACCGGGCCCCCGGGCGCCTTGGTGTCGGCGACCGGCTCCCCGGTCGCGTACTCGGTGTAGGAGGTCATGTCAGCTCACTGCTCCGGTCACGACGGCCACCGGTACGGCGACGAAGCCCGCCGTCAGCACCAGGGCGAGGAGGTTGGCGACGGTCTTGAGCACCCGGTCACGGGCGGCGCTGCCGACGCCCAGCGTCTGCGCGGCGCTCCAGAACCCGTGCCGCACGTGCAGGCCGAGGGCGAGCATCGCCACGATGTACAGGGCGGTGACGGGCCAGCGGTCGAAGGAGGCGATCAGGTTCTGGTACGGCTGTCCGGCCTCGGCCCGCGGGTTCACCGTCAGTGTGGTCAGGTCCAGGATGTGCCAGACGATGAAGAGGGCGAGGATCACGCCGCCCCAGCGCATGGTGCGGGTGGCGTAGCTCGTGCGCTGCTTCTTGTGCACGTACTTGCTCGGCCGCGCCTTGATGTCGCGGCGGCTGAGCTGGAAGGCGGCCACGCCGTGGGTGAGGACGGCGGCCAGCAGTACCACCCGTGCGATCCACAGGAACCACTCGTGGTGCAGGAAGGGCTCGCCGACGGTGCGCAGCCAGTGCGCGTAGCCGTTGAACTCGTCGGAGCCGAAGAAGATCTTGAGGTTGCCCAGCATGTGCGCGACCAGGTACAGCAGCATCACCACGCCGCTGACCGCCATCGCGGTTTTCTTGCCGACGGTCGAGTGCCACAGCAGGCCCGCGAAGGACGGCCGCCGATCCGTCCGGGTGTCCAGTGCCATGGGTCCCGACGGTAGGGACCGTCCGGCCCATCAGTCCAAGACATGGTGCGGCTCATCTCCATAGACTCTGCCTATTGACCCCTATCATCGGGCCATGCAGCTCCAGCAGCTCCGCTATTTCACGGCGGTCGCCGACACCCGCCACTTCACCCGCGCCGCCGAGCGCGAGCACGTCGCACAGCCCTCGCTGTCGCAGCAGATCAAAGCCCTGGAACGGGAGCTGGGCGCCGACCTCTTCCACCGGGCGCGCGGCCACATCACCCTCACCGACGCGGGGGAGACGCTGCTGCCGCTGGCCCGCCGCATCCTGGCCGACGCCGAGACCGCGCGGCGCGAGGTGCAGGAGGTCGCCCAGCTGCGGCGCGGCCGGCTGCGGCTCGGCGCTCCGCCCAGCCTGTGCGCGAGCCTGGTCCCGGACGTACTGCGCGTCTTCCACTCCGCCTACCCGGGCGTGGAGCTGGTCGTCCACGAGAACGGTTCGCAGGATCTCGTACGCACCCTGGCGGACGGCGAGCTGGACCTCGCGCTCATCATCACACCGCTCCCTGAGCAGGCCCCGGCCCTGGCCACCGCCGAACTGCTGCGGGAGGAACTGGTCGTGGTCTCCGCGCCGGACCGGCCGGGCCCGGTGCGGGGCGGCCGGCTGATGCGCGTCGAGGACCTGCGGGGCCGTCCGCTGGCGATGTTCCGGCGCGGCTACGACCTGCGGGAGTTCACCACGGCGGCGTGCCGGGCGGCCGGGTTCGAGCCGGTCTTCACCGTCGAGGGCGGCGAGATGGACGCGGTCCTGGGATTCGTACGGGCCGGGCTGGGCGTCGCGGTGGTGCCCAGCATGGTCGCCGAACGCTCGGGGCTGCGCGTCACCCGCTTCGCCACCCCGGACATGCACCGGGTGATCTCGGTGGCCCACCGGGGCGACGTCTCGCCGCCGCGGGCCGCCCGCGAGCTCCGGCGCATCCTGCTGGCGCGCCTGGGTCCGGAGCGGCCGGGAGGGTGACGGTCGTCGACGTCACCATCAGCACGGGCGGCACCCCGATCGCCCTGATCGAGGCCGTCCGGGCGGCCCGGGACCGGCGAGCCGCCCCCGGGCCCGCGGGCCTACAGGCCGAGCTTGGCCTCCAGCGCCTTGGCCACCGCGTCCTTGTCCCCGTCCAACTGCACGTCGGCCACCGTCTGCCGCCCGAAGGCGAACAGGAGCAGCTCACCCGGCTCGCCGGTGACCGTGACGACCGGCGTACCGCGGTGTGCGACCGCCGTCCGGCCGTCCGGGCGGCGCAGCACCAGCCCCACCGGCGACTTGCGCCCCAGCAGCCGCGCCATCTTCTCCAGGCGCGACCACAGCACGTCCGAGAAGACCGGGTCCGGCTCGCGCGGCGCCCAGTCGGTGCCGGCCCGCCGCACGTCCTCGGAGTGGACGAAGAACTCGACGGTGTTGGCGGCCTCGTCGATCTGCTTGAGGGCGTACGGCGAGAAGCGGGGCGGGCCGGTACGCACGAGCCGCAGCAGCTCGTCGTACGGCTTCGCGGCGAACTCCCGCTGCACCCGCTCCAGGCGGCCCGCCAGCGGCTTGAGCACCAGGCCCCCGGCGGCGTCCGCGCGCCGCTCGCGCACCACCACGTGTGCGGCGAGGTCCCGGGTGGTCCAGTCCCCGCACAGCGTCGGTGCGTCGGGCCCGGCGCCCTCCAACAGGTCGGCAAGGAGCAGCCGTTCACGCTTCGCATGGGTCGACATGCGTCCAGCCTACGACCGGCGCGCGGCGGGTGCCACGGCGCCGCGCGGCCCGTCAGCCGCGCAGCAGCAGTACCGCGGCGACCAGCAGCCCCGCGGCGAAGATCGCGAGCAGCACCACCGACGCGACCTTCGCCGTGCGGTCGGCGTCCGGGGGCGGCGGCTGGCGGGTCATGGGTGCAGCATGCCGTACGCCGGCCGCACCCGGCGCACCAGCGGTCCCGCGCACGGCACGCTCCGCGCACGGCACAATGGAGCCATGAGCAGCCGCGTCCTGGATTCCCAGCTCGACCCCGCCGTCGCCGCCCGCCTCAAGCGCGACGCCGACGGCCTGGTCCCCGCCATCGCCCAGCAGTACGACACCGGCGAGGTGCTGATGCTCGGCTGGATGGACGACGAGGCGCTGCACCGCACGCTCACCACCGGCCGCTGCACGTACTGGAGCCGCAGCCGCCGGGAGTACTGGGTCAAGGGCGACACGTCCGGGCACGTCCAGCACGTGAAGTCCGTCGCCCTGGACTGTGACGCGGACACGGTCCTGGTCAAGGTCGACCAGGTCGGCGCCGCCTGCCACACCGGCGCCCGCACCTGCTTCGATGAGGATGTGCTCACCGAAGGGCAGTAGGCTCCGCGCCATGACCTCGGGAACCACCGGCACCGCCACACCGGACCTGGAGAACTTCCGTACGCTCGCGAAGGACCGCCGGGTCATCCCCGTGACCCGGCGTCTGCTCGCCGACGGCGACACCCCGGTGGGCCTCTACCGCAAGCTGGCCGCCGAACGGCCGGGCACCTTCCTGCTGGAATCCGCCGAGAACGGCCGCACCTGGTCCCGGTACTCCTTCGTCGGCGTACGCAGCGCCGCCACCCTGACCGTGCGCGACGGGCAGGCCCACTGGCTGGGCACCCCGCCGGTCGGCGTGCCCACCGGAGGCGACCCGCTCGCCGCGCTGCGCGCCACCGTCGAGGCCCTGCACACCCCCAGGGACCTGATCGAGGGCCAGGGCCTGCCGCCCTTCACCGGCGGCATGGTCGGCTACCTCGGCTACGACATCGTGCGCCGGCTGGAGAAGATCGGCGACAGCACCGCCGACGACCTCGGGCTGCCCGAGCTGACCATGCTGCTCACCTCCGACCTGGCCGTACTGGACCACTGGAACGGCACGGTCCTGCTGATCGCCAACGCCATCAACCACAACGACCTGGAAACCGGCGTGGACGAGGCGTACGCGGACGCCGTGGCCCGCCTGGACGCCATGGCCTACGACCTGGCCCGCCCGGCCCCCGCGAGCGCCGCGGCCCTGCCGCCCTCCGAACTGCCCCCGTACACCGCCAAGTGGGGCGGGCCCGCCTACCAGGAGGCGGTCGAGGACGTGAAGGAGCGCATCCGCGCGGGCGACGCCTTCCAGGTCGTGCCCTCGCAGCGCTTCGAGACCGAGTGCACCGCCTCGGCGCTGGACGTCTACCGGGTGCTGCGGGCCACCAACCCCAGCCCGTACATGTACCTGCTCCGCTTCGAGGACGGCGTCGACATCGTCGGGTCCAGCCCCGAGGCGCTGGTCAAGGTCGAGAACGGGCAGGCCACCCTGCACCCCATCGCCGGCACCCGGCCGCGCGGCGCCACCGTCCCGGAGGACCAGGCCCTCGCCGAGGAGCTGATGGCCGACCCCAAGGAGCGCGCCGAGCACCTGATGCTCGTCGACCTCGGCCGCAACGACCTGGGCCGGGTCTGCGAGCCCGGCAGCGTCGAGGTCGTCGACTTCATGTCCGTCGAGCGCTACAGCCACGTCATGCACATCGTCTCCACGGTGACCGGGCGGCTCGCACCGGGCCGCAGCGCCTTCGACGTGCTCACCGCCTGCTTCCCCGCCGGCACCCTCTCCGGCGCGCCCAAGCCGCGCGCGATGCAGATCATCGAGGAGTTGGAGCCGACCCGGCGCGGCCTGTACGGCGGCTGCGTCGGCTACCTGGACTTCGCCGGCGACTCCGACACCGCCATCGCGATCCGCACCGCGCTGCTGCGGGACGGCAGGGCGTACGTCCAGGCGGGCGCGGGCGTCGTCGCGGACTCCGACCCGGTGGCGGAGGACACGGAGTGCCGCAACAAGGCGGCCGCCGTGCTGCGTGCCGTGCACACGGCCAACGGCCTGGGGGCCTGAGCAGGGCCTTCGCGGCACGGAGGCACCGCGCCCGGCAGGCACGGGCGCGGCCTCCGTACAGTGGTAGGCGTGACTGCCGTAGACCACCCCCGCGCCGACGTGATCGCGACCCCGTCGGCCAAGCCCGCGCGCAGCGGGAAGAGCCTGGCGCTCGCGCTGATCTCCGGCGCGGCCGGGGCAGCCGTCGTGCTGCTGGCCTCCGGCCGCACCTGGGCCAGGGCCACCGCCGTCGTCGCCCAGGGACAGCTGCCGCAGACCGCGTCGGGCCAGGACGTCACGGGCGTGCCGGGCGCGCTCGCCATCGTCGGCCTGGCCGCCCTGGTCGCCCTCTTCGCGGTGCGCGGGGCGAGCCGGACGGCGGTCGCCGCGCTGCTCACGCTCAGCGGCCTGGGCACGGTCGTCGGCGCCTACCTGGGCATTTCCGACACCGCCGCGCTCCGGGAGAAGGCGGCCACCGCGACCGGCCTGTCCGACGCGGGCGTGCAGGACGTCTCGCACACCTTCTGGCCTTGGACGGCGGTCGCGGGCGGTGTCCTGCTGCTGGTCGCCGGGGTGCTGGCACTGCTGTACGGGCGGTACTGGCCCGCGATGTCGGGGCGCTACGAGCGCGCCGGCGCGGCTCCCCGCGGCCCGCGCCGCGCCGCCCCCGCCGACCCGGACCGCCCGGAAGAGATGTGGAAGTCCCTGGACCGGGGCGAGGACCCGACCCGGTAGTGGCCGGGCCCCGGCCATCGGGGACAATGGACGGCGAGGGATCACCGCGCCCGACTCAGGCGCGAAAAAGCTACGAGGAGCACTCATGTCGAGCAGTGGCCACGGACACACTCCCGCCGCCTGGACCGGCGTCATCATCTCGTTCATCGGCTTCTGCGTCGCCGGCGCCTTCATCGTGCTGGCGAACGTGCCCGGGTTCTGGGCGGGCATGGTCCTGATCGGCCTCGGTGCCGTGGTCGGCGGCGTGATGCGCGCGATCGGCATGGGCCAGAGCGGCAAGAAGGGCGCGACGGCCCACGGCCAGGCCAAGGCCCGGCCCCAGGAGGGCTGAGGCAGGGCCGGGCCCCGGCCCGGCAGCAGATCCTTTTGGCGGCGCGGCTTTCCGGCCCGCACGGACGAGGTGCCCGGCGGCACCACCCGTACGGCGGCCGGGAAGTCGCGCCGTTGTCCGTCCGGCACCATCATCGGCACCGTGAGCGAACCCGTGGCCCCGGTCCGTGGCCCGGCAGCCGTGTCCGGCCCGGTCCGGCGGCTGGCGGCGCCGCTCGGAGCGCTGGCGGCCGCCGCCGCGTCCTTCGCCGTGGTGGGCATCGTCGACCCGAACGAGCCCGGCCACTACCCGGTCTGCCCGCTCCTCCACCTCACCGGTATCCACTGCCCTGCCTGCGGCGGGCTGCGCAGCGCGCACGCCGTCGCGCACGGTGACCTGGGCACGGCGGCCGGCGCCAATGTGCTCGCGGTCGCCGGTTACGCGGTGTGCGCGCTCTTCTGGGCGGTGTGGGCCGTACGGGCCGCGCGCGGCCTCCCCACGGCGGGGCCGCGGCCCAAGGCGGTTCACTGGTGGGCGCTGGGCGGGCTGCTGCTCGTGTTCACGGTCGTGCGCAATCTTCCGTTCGGGGCGTGGCTGAACCCGTAGCGACCGTTCTTTATCCGCCCCTTATCTGTCCAGGTGGTGGGACCGCCGTCAACCGGATGCGAGACCTTCGGCCCTCGCCGGATACCATCGGAGAGCCTGACGGGGCGACACTCGCCCCGAGGGCGACTGTCCCCTCCACCGCTCAAGAAGGAGGCCGCTCGCGTGAGTGTGCTCGACGAGATCATCGAGGGAGTCCGCGCAGACCTTGCCGAGCGGCAGGCGCGGGTCGGCCTCGACGAGCTCAAGGAGCGGGCCCTCAAGGCGCGCCCGGCCAAGGACGGGGCCGCGGCCCTCAAGGGCGACAGCGTCACGGTGATCTGCGAGGTCAAGCGCTCCAGCCCCTCCAAGGGCGCGCTCGCCGCCATCGCCGACCCGGCCGGCCTGGCCGCCGACTACGAGGCGGGCGGCGCGGCGGTCATCTCCGTACTGACGGAGCAGCGCAAGTTCGGCGGCTCGCTGGCCGACCTGGAGGCCGTCCGGGCCAAGGTCGACATCCCCGTTCTGCGCAAGGACTTCATCGTCACCGCCTACCAGCTGTGGGAGGCCCGTGCGTACGGCGCCGACCTGGCGCTGCTGATCGTCTCCGCGCTGGAGCAGGAGGCGCTGGTCTCGCTGATCGAGCGGGCCGAGTCGATCGGGCTGACGCCGCTGGTCGAGGTGCACGACGAGGAAGAGGTCCAGCGGGCCGTGGACGCCGGCGCGCGGATCATCGGGGTCAACGCCCGCAACCTGAAGACCCTTGAGGTGGACCGCGGGAACTTCGCGCGGATCGCGCCGGAGATCCCGGACCACATCGTCAAGATCGCCGAGTCCGGCGTGCGCGGGCCGCACGACCTGATCGCCTACGCCAACGACGGGGCCGACGCCGTGCTGGTCGGCGAGTCGCTGGTGACCGGCAAGGACCCGAAGACCGCCGTCGCCGACCTGGTCGCGGCCGGTTCGCACCCCGCCATCCGGCACGGGCGGGGCTGACCCCTCCCATGACCACCGCCCGCCTCCACCGCCCCGGCCCGCTCCCGGGCCCGTCCGGCGTGCTCGCCGCGGCCGGTGCCGCGCGCGACCCGCACGCGGCGCTGGGGCGCGGGTGCCGGCCGCGTGGCTGCCGGGCGCCGGCGCGCCGGGTGCGCGGGCGGCGGGTCAGGTATCACATCGGCGCGGAGCCGGGCCAGATCAACGGCAGGCGATGGCGCCGTAACGGCGCGCTGTAACCGCCCGTCGCCGGGCGCGGAGGGCTCCCTGCCGGGAGCCGCGCCCCGCTGCCCGCGCGTGCAGCGCTCCGGCACGCCCCGCCCCGCCGTTCCCGCGCTGTACGGGAGACACGCGGGGAGTTGAGGCGTACCGCATGCTGTGATGCCCGCATATCCATACTTCCGGGGCTTGTGCCCCGATCGAGGAGTACGTCGGATGTCTTCTGATTTCTTCATCCCGGACCCGGAGGGCCAGGTCCCGGACGCCGGTGGGTACTTCGGCGCCTTCGGCGGCAAGTTCATCCCCGAGGCGCTGGTCGCCGCGGTCGACGAGGTGGCCGCCGAGTACGAGAAGGCCAAGGCGGACCCGGCCTTCGCGGCCGAACTGAACGACCTGATGGTCAACTACACCGGCCGCCCCAGCGCCCTGACCGAGGTGCCGCGGTTCGCCGGACACGCCGGCGGCGCCCGGATCTTCCTCAAGCGCGAGGACCTGAACCACACCGGCTCACACAAGATCAACAACGTGCTGGGCCAAGCGCTGCTGACCAGGCGCATGGGCAAGACCCGCGTCATCGCCGAGACCGGCGCCGGCCAGCACGGCGTGGCCACCGCCACCGCCTGCGCCCTCTTCGGCCTCGAATGCACCATCTACATGGGCGAGATCGACACCGAGCGGCAGGCGCTGAACGTCGCCCGCATGCGGATGCTCGGCGCCGAGGTCATCGCCGTGAAGTCCGGCAGCCGCACCCTCAAGGACGCCATCAACGAGGCGTTCCGGGACTGGGTCGCCAACGTCGACCGCACCCACTACCTCTTCGGCACGGTCGCCGGACCGCACCCCTTCCCGGCCCTGGTCCGCGACTTCCACCGGGTCATCGGCGTCGAGGCGCGCCGCCAGATCCTGGAGCGTGCCGGGCGCCTGCCCGACGCCGCGGTGGCCTGCGTCGGCGGCGGCTCCAACGCCATCGGCCTGTTCCACGCGTTCCTCCGGGACGCCTCCGTACGGCTCGTCGGCTGCGAGCCCGGCGGGCACGGCGTCGAGACCGGCGAGCACGCCGCCACGCTCACCGAGGGCACCCCCGGCATCCTGCACGGTTCCCGCTCCTACGTCCTGCAGGACGAGGACGGCCAGATCACCGAGCCGTACTCGATCTCCGCCGGACTGGACTACCCGGGCATCGGCCCCGAGCACTCCTACCTCAAGGACACCGGCCGCGGCGAGTACCGGGCCGTCACCGACGACGCGGCGATGCGGGCGCTGCGGCTGCTGTCGCGGACCGAGGGCATCATCCCGGCCATCGAGAGCGCGCACGCGCTGGCGGGCGCGCTGGAGATCGGCCGCGAACTGGGCGAGGACGGGCTGATCCTGGTCAACCTGTCCGGGCGCGGCGACAAGGACATGGACACCGCGGCCCGCTACTTCGGGCTGTACGGGGCGCCCGCCGACGGCACGGTCGAGGCGGACGACACCGACGCCACGGACACCGCGCTCGGCGCGCACGACGAAGGGGGCAAGTGATGGCGGGCAACGTCCGACTGCTCGGCAGCACCCTGGCCGCGGCCAAGGAGGAGAACCGGGCCGCGCTGGTCGGCTATCTGCCGGCCGGCTTCCCGACCGTGGACGGCGGGGTACGGGCCGTCACGGCGATGATCGAGGGCGGCTGCGACGTCGTCGAGATCGGGCTGCCGCACAGCGACCCGGTCCTGGACGGCCCGGTCATCCAGACCGCCGACGACATCGCGCTGCGCGGCGGCGTGAAGATCAAGGACGTCATCCGCACGGTCGGCGAGGTGCACGCGGCGACCGGCGCGCCGGTGCTGTGCATGACGTACTGGAATCCCGTGGACGCGTACGGCGTCGAGCGGTTCGCCGCCGACCTCGCCGCCGCGGGCGGGGCCGGGTGCATCCTGCCCGATCTGCCGGTCGAGGAGTCCGGGGCATGGCGAGCGGCGGCCGCGCGGCACGGCCTGGCCACGGTGTTCGTGGTGGCGCCGAGCAGCCGGGACGAACGCCTCGCGAAGATCACCGAGGCGGGCAGCGGCTTTGTGTACGCGGCCTCGCTGATGGGGGTCACCGGCACCCGGGAGTCGGTCGGCCGCGAGGCGCAGGATCTGGTCGGGCGTACCCGGGCCACCACCGACCTGCCGGTCTGCGTCGGCCTCGGCGTCTCGAACGCCGAACAGGCCGCCGAGGTCGCGCAGTTCGCGGACGGCGTCATCGTCGGGTCGGCCTTCGTCAAGCGGCTGCTGGACGCGGGGGACGACCTGGAGGCCGGCCTCGCGGGCGTCCGCGAGCTGGCGGGCGAACTGGCGGCCGGGGTGCGCAAGCGGGGCTGACGCGCGCCGGTGTCCCTCGTTAGGACGAAGAACGCGGCGGAGGGGTGCGAGGGCGCCCCTCCGCTTCGTTGTTCAGGGGCGTGAGCCAGAACAATCAAGACAAAAAGAACAGCGCCCGTGAGCGGCTGCAGGCCCAGCGGGTGAAGGAGAAGGCACGCGAGCGGCGCAGCCGGCAGTGGAAGGTCGGCGGGGCCGTGCTGGCCGTGCTGGCCGTGGCCGGCGGTATCGGCGTCTGGGCGGCCTCCTCCGGCGACGACTCCGGCGGCACCGGCGCGGTAGCCGTGCCCAAGGGGGCGCAGGACAGCGACAAGCCCGCGGTGCCGGTCGGCAAGAAGGAGGCCCCGTCCACGCTCACCGTGTGGGAGGACTTCCGGTGCCCCGCCTGCGCCCAGTTCGAGAAGGGCTTCCGCGGCGCCATCCACGAGCTGGAGGACGCCGGGCAGCTCAAGAGCGACTACCACCTGGCGACGATCATCGACGCCGGCATGGGCGGCAAGGGGTCGGTCACCGCCGCCAACGCCGCGATGTGCGCCCAGGACGCGGGCCGCTTCCGCGAGTACCACGACGTGCTGTACGACAACCAGCCGCCCGAGCAGCAGGACCGGTTCGCCGACAAGAAGTACCTGATCGAACTGGCCGGGAAGGTCCCCGGACTGGCCGGTGACGCCTTCACGCAGTGCGTCAACGACGGCAAGTACACCGACTTCGTGCACAAGTCCAACAGCGCCTTCACCAACACCGGGTACCGCGGGACGCCGACGGTCCTGCTGAACGGCAAGAACCTGGCGGACGAGAAGAACCTCACCCCCGACCAGCTCAAGCAGCGGGTGCGGGACGCCGCCAAGGACAAGAGCAAGGACCAGAGCAAGGGCAAGGACAAGGGCAAGGACCAGGGCACGGGCGCGGGCCACGGAGCCGGTACGGGGCACGGCGCCGGGGCCGGTGCGGAGCACCCGGGCGGGGCGGCGAGCCGGGTGCCGGCGCCGTAAGGGTCGTTACACAGCCGTAGCCGGGTGGGTTGTCGCCGTGCCCACCTGGCGCGGTAGCGTCGTCCCTGCCATGGACCTCGCATTCATTCCCAGCCCCTCGACCGGTGTCGTCTACCTCGGCCCGATTCCGCTGCGCGGCTACGCTTTCTGCATCATCATCGGCGTCTTCATCGGTGTCTGGCTCGGCAACAAGCGCTGGATCCAGCGCGGCGGCCGCTCCGGGACCGTCGCGGACATCGCCGTGTGGGCCGTGCCTTTCGGGCTCGTCGGCGGCCGCCTCTACCACGTCATCACGACGTACGAGCCGTACTTCGGCAAGGGCGGCCACCCCCTCGACGCCTTCAAGGTCTGGGAAGGCGGCCTCGGCATCTGGGGCGCCGTCGCGCTCGGCGCGCTGGGCGCCTGGATCGGCTGCCGCCGCCGCGGCATCCCGCTGCCCGCGTACATGGACGCGCTGGCGCCGGGCCTCGCGCTGGGCCAGGCGATCGGCCGCTGGGGCAACTGGTTCAACCAGGAGCTGTACGGCCGCGCAACCGACGTCCCGTGGGCGCTGAAGATCGCCGACGATCCGTCCATCGGCCGGGTCGGCGGCACCTACCACCCGACGTTCCTCTACGAGTCGCTGTGGTGCGTCGGTGTCGCGCTGCTGGTGATCTGGGCCGACAAGCGCTTCAAGCTGGGGCACGGGCGGGCGTTCGCGCTGTACGTGGCGTCGTACTGCGCGGGCCGCGCCTGGATCGAGTACATGCGGGTGGACGAGGCCCACCACATCCTGGGCCTGCGCCTGAACGTGTGGACCGCGCTCATCGGCCTGGTCGTCTCCCTCGCCTACCTGGTGATCTCCGCGAAGAAGATCCCGGGCCGCGAGGAGGTCGTCGAGCCGGGGGCGCAGGACGCGGACCCGGACGGCGGGGACGCCGAAGGCACGCGGGACTCCAAGACCGGCAAGGACGCCAAGGACGCCAAGGCGGTCAAGACCGTCAGGACCGCCGCGAAGCTGACGAAGGACACCGGGGCCAAAAGCGGCAAGGAGTCCTGACGCACGGCACCGCACCGCTCGGCCGGAGGCCGTCCCGACCCCGTGGGGCCGGGACGGCCTCCGCCGTTTCCGGCGGGCTCACCGGGGCCGGCGGGTCGCCAGCGCGAGGACCCGGCGCGCCGCGGCGACCACGGCAGCATCGACGAAGCGGCCGTCCGGCAGGGCGCAGGCACCGGCACGGGCGGTCGCCGCCTTCACCACCTCCACGGCCCTCTCGACCTCCTCGGCGGTCGGCAGGAAGGCCCGTTCGATCACCGGCAGCTGGCGGGGGTGCAGCGCGGCCCGGCCGAGGAACCCCATGGCCCGGCCGCGCGCGCACGAGAGCGCCAGCGCCTCGGTGTCGCGCACATCGGTGAAGACCGACTGCGGCGGGGGCGGCAGCCCGGCCGCGCGGGCGGCGACCACCGTACGGCCGCGGACCCAGCCGAGCCCGTCCTCGTCCCGTACGCCCAGCTCGGCCCGGAGGTCGGCCTCGCCGAGGGAGATGCCGCACAGCGCCGGGTGCGCGGTGGCGACGGCGTAGGCGTTCTCCACGCCGAGCGCGGTTTCGAGCAGTGCGTACAGCGGGGGCACCCCCTCCGCGCGCCCGGGGCAGGCCGCGGCCGCCCAGGCCGCGGCGCGGCCGACGTCGGCGGCCGTGCCCACCTTGGGCAGCCGCAGCCCGGCCAGCGCGGGAAGGGCCGCGAGCAGCCGGACCTCCGTCGCGGCGCGCGGGCCGGTGAGCGCATTGACACGGACGTGCAGCGCGGGTGTGGAGCCCGCGGGCCGGGGCTCGGCGAGCAGCTCGGCGGTGGCCCGCAGGGCGTAGGACTTGCGGTCGGTGGCGACCGCGTCCTCCAGGTCGATCACGACCGCGTCGGCCCCGGAAGCCAGCGCCTTGGCGACCGTACCGGGGCGGTCGCCCGGCACGTACAGCCAGGTCAGCGGCGGGACGACGGCCGGTGCCGCGGAGGCGGTCATACGGCCCCTTCCGCGCGCAGGGCGGCGACGCGCGCCGCCGGGAGGCCGAGCAGACCGGTCAGCACCGCGTCCGTGTCCGCGCCGTGCGGGCGGCCCGCCCACCGGATGGCGCCCGGCGTCGCGGAGAGCCGGAAGAGGACGTTCTGCATCCGGACCGTGCCCAGTTCGCCGTCCGGGACCTCGGTGATCGAACCGAGCGCCCGGTACTGCTCGTTCGCCATCACCCCGCGGATGTCGCAGACCGGCGCGACCGCCGCCTCGGCCCGTTCGAACGCGGCGACCACCTCGTCCGTGCCGTGCCGCGCTATCCACCCGCCGACCGCCGCGTCCAGCTCGTCGGCGTGCCGGGCCCGCCCCGAGCCGGTCTCGAACCACTCCTCGGCGGCGAACTCCGGGTGGCCGACCAGGCGCAGCACCCGCTCCGCCACGGACCGGGTGGAAGCGGAGACGGCCAGCCAGGCGCCGTCGGCGGTGCGGTAGGTGTTGCGCGGGGCGCTGTTGGCGGAGCGGTTGCCGGTACGCGCCTGGACGTGGCCGAGCTGGTCGTACCAGAGGGGCTGCGGGCCCAGGACCGTCAGCATCGGCTCGATGATGGCGAGGTCCACGACCTGGCCCCGGCCGGTGCTCTCCCGTCCGCGCAGCGCCGCCAGCACGGCGTACGCGGTGGTCAGCGCGGCGACGGAGTCGGCGAGGCCGAAGGGCGGCAGCGTCGGGGGGCCGTCCGGCTCGCCGGTGAGCGCGGCGAACCCGCTCATCGCCTCGGCGAGGGTGCCGAAGCCGGGGCGGCGGGCGTACGGCCCGAACTGGCCGAACCCGGTGACCCTGGCGAGCACCAGCCCCGGCTGGGCGGCGGCCAGCTCCTCGGGGCCGAGGCCCCACTTCTCCAGGGTGCCGGGCCGGAAGTTCTCGACCACGACGTCCGCGGTGGCGGCCAGGCGCAGCAGGACGTCCCGGCCGCCCGGGGTGGCGAGGTCGAGGGTGACCGTCTGCTTGTTGCGGCCGAGCAGCTTCCACCACAGCCCGACGCCGTCCTTGGCGGGGCCGTGCCCGCGGGACGGGTCGGGGCGCCGGGGGTGCTCGACCTTGATGACCTCGGCGCCGAAGTCACCGAGCAGCGTGGCGGCCAGGGGCCCGGCGAACAGCGTGGCCAGGTCGAGGACGCGCAACCCGGCCAGGGGGCCGGGAGAGGCGGCGGCCGGCGGTGCGGGGTGGGCGGTCGGCCGGCTTCCGGGGGGCTGGTGCACGGGGTGCCTCGCATTCTCGCGGCGGGGGAGTGGGGTGCTCATGGCGCGGCGGGCCGTACGGCGGCCAGTGCCGCCGTGCGGTCCGCGAGGGTGTCGAAGCCGATGCCGTCCAGGTCGCCGACGGTGGTGGCGAGGCGGTTGCGGAGCGGCGCCGTCCAGCGGGCGGGCAGTGCGTCCGGTGCCCCCGCGAGGAGACCGGCGATCGAACCGGCCGTGGCGCCGTTGGAGTCGGTGTCCCAACCGCCGGACACCACCCGGCAGACGGAGCCGGTGAAGTCGCCGCCGGCGTGGGTGAGGGCGGCGGCGAGCAGGGCCGCGTTCGGTACGACGTGCACCCAGTGGTGGTGTCCGTACGCGAGGTGGAGCCGGTCGACGACGGCCGCGAAACCGGCGTCGGTCCCGGTGGGCTCGGCGCGCGCCGTCTCGATGCCGAACCGTACGGCCCCGGCCAGCCGGGACCGTTCGGGTACGACGGCGAGCCCGGCCCGCAGGCAGCCGTGCACGTCCGTAGGCCCGCCCGCCGCCTCGGCGATGGCGGCCGCCGCGAACATCGCGCCGTACACGCCGTTGGCGGTGTGGGTGAGCGTCGCGTCCCGCCAGGCTGCCTCCGCCGCGCCGGCCGGGTCGCGGGGGTGGGTCCAGCCGAAGACGTCCGCCCTGATCAGCGCGCCGATCCACTCCCGGAAGGGGTTGCGGTGGGTCGCGGTGTGCGGCGGTTCGATGCCGTCCAGGAGGTTGCGGTACGCCACGCGCTCGGCGGTGAACGTCCGCCCGGCGGGCAGTTCGCCGAGCCAGAGCCGGGCCACGTCCGAGGTGCGGAAGCCGTGGCCGTGGCGCTGGAGGAGCAGGAGCCCGAGCACCGGGTAGTCGAGGTCGTCGTCCTCGGGCATGCCGTCGATGTTCTCGGCGAGCGAGGTGGCGCGGCTGCTCCTGTTCCACGGGTAGCGGGCGGCGAGCGCGGGGTCCAGGCCGACGGCGGTGAACCAGCTGCGCAGCGGCCAGTTGCCGGTGGCGCGGGCGAGCGCCCGGATGCCGGCGAGCGGCAGCTTCTCGACCGGCTTGCCGAGCAGGCACCCGGCCGCCCGCCCCAGCCAGGCGGCTTCCAGGCGGGGGCGCAGCGCGTGGGGCGGGCCGGGTGCGCCGGGGGGCGCGGCCGGCCAGGAAGGGCAAGCGGCCTTGATCGCGGGCAGGCCGGTGGGTTCGTCGGCGGCCAACGGGGAGGGCAGTGCGGCGAGTGCGGCGAGCAGCCGGTCGGCCAGGGTGCGCAGGCGCGGGTCCGCGGGTCCGGGGGAGGCGCCGGACCGCTCGGGGGCGGGGCGGCCGCCCGCCGTGTACCACCGGTGTTCGACGGCCGAGGCGTCCCGCCCGTCCTCGGCCGCCTGCCGCAGTTCGTGCCCGATCAGGTCCTCGGGCTGCACCCAGGTCAGCCGCAACGCCCCGGGGCGCGGGCCGGTGGGCCCGCCCGGCTGCCGGCGGGCCATCACGCACCCGCGATCGCGGCGAAGGCGCGCTCGTGGGCGAGCCGTCGCCGCCGGTCCTTGGCGAAGACCTCGCGGGCGACCCCGGCCAGCGCCACGCCCGGGGCCCGCAGGTCGAGCCGGCTCGCACGGGCGACGTCCGCGCCCCAGTCCCGCGGGATCGCGTGCTCGCCGTGCAGGGCGCCCGCGAGCGCGCCGCTCATGGTGGCGATGGAGTCGCAGTCGCGTCCGTAGTTGACCGAGCCCAGGACCGTACGGCGGAAGTCGCCGGCGCCGACGAGCAACATGCCCAGGGCGACGGGCAGTTCCTCGACGGAGTGCAGCCGGGACGGGCGGCGCGCCCCGAGGGAGGGCTCCCGGTAGGCGGGGCCGACGGTGTCGAAGGGCGCGACGGCCGCACGCAGGGGCTTCAACGCGGACTCGCAGTCCGTGTGCCGTCCGGCCACCGCGCAGACGGCCTCCACGGCGGCGCGCGTCCCGTCCTTCGCGAGCCGCAGCACGTCCCCGACCACGGAAGCGGGCGTGGCCCCGGGTTTGCAGGCGGCGGCCACGGCGGCGGCGAAGACGCCCGCCGCCTCCCGCCCGTACGAGGACTGGTGGGCACCGGCGATGTCCACCGCCTCCGCGTAAGCCCCCTCGGGGTGACCGGCGTTGACGATGCCGACCGGCGCCATGTACATCGCGGCGCCGCAGTTGACGATGTTGCCGACGCCTGCCTCGCGCGGATCGGCGTGCGCGTAGTGCAGCCGGGTCACGAGCCACTTCTCGGCGAGGAAGAGGCGGTGCAGCGGCAGCGCCTCGGCCTCCAGCTCGGGGATCCAGCGGGGGGTGCCCATCAGGTCGGGCACCAGGTGCTCGGCGACGGCGTACGCGTCCAGGTGGTCGCGGACCTTCTCGTAGACCCGCACCAGCGCGTGGGTCATGAGGGTGTCGTCGGTGACGTGCCCGTCGCCCTTGTGGTACGGCGCGATGGGGCGCGCGGTGCGCCAATCGTCGTGGAAGGGGCCGACGATGCCGGTGACGCGGCCGCCGTGCCGCGCCACGATCTGCTCCGGTGTGCACCCTTCGACGGGCCCGCCGAGGGCGTCACCGACCGCGGCGCCGACCAGGCAGCCGGTCGCGCGGTCCGCCAGGGACGGGCAGGGGGACGCCGGTGCCGGCTCCGGTGCCGGCTTCGGTTCCGGTCGCGGTGCGGGGGATGCGGGGTGCGTCATGGCCGGGTCAGTCCTTCCGTTCCGGGGAGGTCGGTTCCGTACGGGCGAGCAGTGCGGCCAGTTCGACGAGGTCGGTGCCCGCCAGCCGGGGCAGCGCGCACCCGGAGAGGGTGCGGCACGCGGAGCGCCAGGAGCCGGGCACGCCGGCCGCGCCACCGATCGCGCCGGTCAGCGCGCCGGTCAGGGCGGGCGCCGAGTCGGCGACGCGGGAGAGGCAGGCGGCGGCCGGCACGGCCTCGGCCAGCCGGCCGTCGGCCGCGATGCCCAGGGCGAGGGCCACGGGCACCGTCTCGGCCGCGGCGATGCCGTAGCTGTAGACGTGGTCGACGATCTCGTGCTCCAGGGTGGGGACCAGGACGAACGCGGTGCCGGAGCGGCCGGCGGCCGGCGCACGGGCGAGCCGTACGGCGTGCAGGGCGTTGCGGCGGATCTCCGTACCGTCCGGCAGCTGGGCCAGCGCCGCGTCGGCGCAGGCGTCCGCGGTGGCTCCGCCGAGCGCCGCCGCGACCGCCGCGGCCATGGCGCGGGCGCCGTGCACCCCGTCGCCGTCCTGGGTGTACCGGGCGTCGAACTCCGCCAGCTCCGCGGCGGCGAGCGGGTCGCCGGGGTGCGCGACGGCCAGCACACACGCCCGTACGCAGGCGGCGTCGTCGAAGAAGTGCGGGTTGTCGTGGCCGGTGGCGGGCGGGCGCAGCCCGGCGGCGAGGTTGCCGAGCCCGGCGCGTACCGAGATCCGGGCGCGCAGCGGCAGCACCGCCGACTCCACTTCGGGCGCCCGCTCGGCGGCCGCGGCGATCTCGTCGGCCAGCGCGTGCCACGCCAGGTCGATGGAGGCGCGCGTCCGGCGGCCCCGGCCGGGCCCGCTGAGCGTCGCGCCCGCGGCGCCGAGCACGGCCCGCGCGGTGAAGGCGGCCCACTCGGCGTCGTCCGAGGGGCCCAGGCGCAGCGGCTCGGGCGGCTGGTTGAGGGCGATGGGCACGGGCAGGGTGGTCGTCGCGTTCTGCTCCGCGAACGTGTCCAGTTCCCGGGTCAGCCGCCGGGTCCACTCCGGCATCCGCGCCGCCCGGTGCCGGGCCGCCGGCCACCCGGCGGCATCGCCGGCGGCCAGCCCGAGCAGCAGTCCCTCGATGCGGCGTGTCCCTGCGGTGGGCGGTGGTCCGCCGGTCACGGCGCCGTCGCCGCGTCGGGGGCGGGGGTGAGCAACTCGGCGATGTCCAGGACGTGGTAGCCCGCCATGGAGGGCAGGCAGCTGCCGCGGACCGGGCCGATGGCCCGGGACCAGTCGCCGGGGATGGCGGTGGCGCCGCCCAGCGCCCCGGCCAGCGCGCCGGCGACCGCCGCCGTCGTGTCCGCGTCCCGGCCCATGTTGACCGCGGTCAGCACCGAGGCGGCGAAGTCGCCGCGGGACGCCGCGAACGCGCCGAAGGCCAGGCCGACGGCCTCGGGGGCGAGGTCGGTCCACGGGTACCCGCCGATGACGACGGCGGAGCGGACCGCGCGTTCCGTACCGAGCCGGGTGCTGCCCGGGGTGAGGCGGGAGCGCTGGGCGGCGGCGACCGCCCGGCGCAGTGAACGGGCGGTCCAGGAGTCTTCGGGGACCACGGACAGCGCGGCCGCGACGACGGCGTCCACCGTCCCGGCCACCATGGCGGCGGCGACCCCGGCGGCCACGGCCCGGCCCCCGTGGATGCCCTCGCCGTCGTGGCTGACCGTGCCGTCCACGGCGACCAGGCGGGCGGCCTCGGCGGGGCGGCCGGCGGCGAACACGCCGAAGGGGGCGGCGCGCATGGCGAGGCCGTCGCTCCAGGCGTGGCGGTGCTGGGCCGAGATGGGGGCGGCCAGGCCCCGGCGCAGGTTCTCCAGGGTGCCGCGCTCGCTGAACCCCGCGCCGCGGAACGGGCCTTCGTCGAGGTCGGCGATCCACCGGTGCCAGGCCGCCTCGACGTGCGCCACGGTGAGCGACGAGCCGTGCCGGGCCAGCAGCAGCCCGGAGAAGACGGCGTACTCGGTGTCGTCCGTGCCGACCGGGTCGTCGGTGACGAAACCCTCGATACGGCCCCAGCGTTGGCGGATCTGCGAGGGCTTCATGTTCTCGGCGGGGGCGCCGAGCGCGTCGCCGACGGCGAGCCCGAGCAGCGCGCCGCGGGCCCGCTCCCGCAGGGCGCCGCGGCGGTCGGCCCGTGCCGTGACGGTCTCCACGGCGGGCGCCGCCGCGGGCCGCGCGTCCCCCGCCCCGCCCCGTACCGCTCCCATCCCGCCGCCCCCTTGCCCATCGGCTACTGAAAACGTTTACCGAAATTCGGCTCCCCCATCCCTCGGGCGGCGGGGGTTTTCCGCGAGCAGGCGCACGGCCCGCCGGAGTCCGCCCCCTGTGATCCCCGCCTCACCACCGCCCACCCCGCCCACAAAACCGCAGGTCAGAGAGGTAAGTTCGGCCTTCCTTGCTAGCGCGGCGGGGCAAGTGGCGCATAGCTTCGAAGCGTTGGAGGGGGAAGCGCCGGTACCGGCCCACACCTCGCGAGAAGGGAACGGGTCATCTCATGTCCGTCATGGAAGTCATGGACGCGTCGGCGCCCACGCACATCGCCCACCGGGACAACCACACGCACCGCGACGTGAACGGCGGCTGGCTGCGCCCCGCCGTCTTCGGCGCGATGGACGGGCTGGTGTCCAACCTCGCCCTGATGACCGGTGTCGCGGGCGGTGCGGTCTCGCAGCAGACCATCGTCATCACCGGCCTCGCGGGCCTGGCCGCAGGCGCCTTCTCGATGGCGGCGGGGGAGTACACCTCGGTGGCCTCGCAGCGTGAGCTGGTCCTCGCGGAGCTGGATGTCGAGCGCCGTGAGCTGCGCAAACACCCCAAGGACGAGCTGGCGGAGCTGGCCGCGCTCTACGAGTCGCGCGGGGTGGAGCCGGAGCTGGCCCGTGAGGTGGCCAGGCAGCTGTCGAAGGACCCCGAGCAGGCGTTGGAGATCCACGCCCGCGAGGAGCTGGGCATCGACCCGTCCGATCTGCCGTCGCCCATGGTCGCCGCCGTCTCGTCCTTCGGCTCCTTCGCGATGGGCGCCCTGCTGCCGGTGCTGCCGTATCTCTTGGGCGCCTCCCAGCTGTGGCCCGCGGTGCTGCTGGCGCTGGTGGGGCTGTTCGGGTGCGGGGCCGTCGTGGCCCGTGTGACGGCGCGGTCCTGGTGGTACAGCGGTGTGCGGCAGCTGGCTCTCGGTGGCGCGGCGGCGGGTGTGACGTACGTCCTGGGCGCATTGTTCGGTACGGCCGTAGGGTGACGCCTCGTGCAGCGCTATGCGGGCCGTCGCATAACTAAAGTGTTACTTGGCGGTTTCGTTTCGCCGGGACCCGGGCATAAGCCCCAAGCGTTGCGGGCAATGTCGCCTGCTCGAAAACGACGCACACGACGCCGGTGGAGGTCGATCCGTCCGCCCGCGTCCCCGGTCCGCCGCCACGAGTGGTGTCCGCATGCTGGAAGGCTCTATCCGCTTTTCGAGAAGCGAGCCATCCTGTAACCTGCACGAAATTTCGCGGAGGGCCAACGTCGTCCCTCGGCACACCACATGCCACGACGACGTTGGGAGAGCCGATGCGTTCCGCGTCCACGCACTCCGCGACCACCGGCAGCGCCAGCGCCGCCCCCTGGTCGCCCATGGACGGGCGCCCCGCCCGGCAGGGGATGTACGACCCCCGCAACGAGCACGACGCCTGCGGCGTCGGCTTCGTGGCGACCCTCACCGGCGAGGCCGACCACGCGCTGGTCGAGCGGGCCCTCACCGTCCTGCGCAACCTTGAGCACCGCGGCGCGACCGGCTCCGAGCCGGACTCCGGCGACGGCGCCGGCATCCTCCTCCAGGTCCCGGACGCCTTCCTCCGCGAGAGCGTCACCTTCGGCCTGCCCGAGGCCGGCGCGTACGCCGTCGGCATCGCCTTCCTGCCGTCCGTGGCCGAGGACGCCGCGGCCGCCGTCTCGCGGATCGAGACGATCGCGTCCGAAGAGGGCCTGGACGTCCTCGGCTGGCGGGTCGTCCCCGTCGCCCCGCAGCTGCTCGGCAACGGCGCCCGCGCCACCATGCCCGCCTTCTCCCAGCTGTTCGTGGCCGACAAGCACGGCAAGGACACCGGCCTCGCCCTGGACCGCAAGGCGTTCGTGCTGCGCAAGCGCGCCGAGCGCGAGGCGGGGGTCTACTTCCCCTCGCTGTCGGCGCGCACCATCGTCTACAAGGGCATGCTCACGACCGGGCAGCTGGAGCCGTTCTTCCCGGACCTTTCCGACCGCCGTTTCGCCACCGCCATCGCGCTCGTCCATTCACGTTTTTCCACGAACACCTTCCCGAGCTGGCCGCTGGCCCACCCGTACCGCTTCGTCGCCCACAACGGTGAGATCAACACCGTCCAGGGCAACCGGAACTGGATGCGGGCCCGCGAGTCGCAGCTCGCCAGCAAGCTCTTCGCGGACGCCACCGGCAACAGCGAGAACCTGGAGCGCCTGTTCCCGGTCTGCACGCCGGACGCCTCCGACTCCGCCTCCTTCGACGAGGTCCTGGAACTGCTGCACCTCGGCGGCCGGTCGCTGCCGCACTCGGTGCTGATGATGGTCCCGGAGGCGTGGGAGAACAGCACCTCCATGGACCCGGCGCGGCGGGCGTTCTACGCGTACCACTCCACGATGATGGAGCCCTGGGACGGCCCGGCCTGTGTCACCTTCACCGACGGCACCCAGGTCGGCGCGGTCCTGGACCGCAACGGCCTGCGCCCCGGGCGCTACTGGGTCACCGACGACGGCCTGGTGGTGCTCTCCTCCGAGGTCGGCGTCCTGGACATCGACCCGGCCAAGGTCGTGCGCAAGGGCCGCCTGCAGCCCGGCCGGATGTTCCTGGTGGACACCGCCGAGCACCGCATCATCGAGGACGACGAGATCAAGGCGCAGCTCGCCGCCGAGCACCCGTACCAGGAGTGGCTGGACGCGGGCCTGATCGAGCTGGCCGACCTGCCCGAGCGGGAGCACATCGTGCACACCCACGCCTCGGTCACCCGCCGCCAGCAGACCTTCGGCTACACCGAGGAGGAACTGCGCGTCATCCTGGCGCCGATGGCCAAGGCAGGCGCCGAACCCATCGGCTCGATGGGCACCGACTCGCCGATCGCCGCCCTCTCCGAGCGCCCGCGGCTGCTGTTCGACTACTTCACCCAGCTGTTCGCGCAGGTCACCAACCCGCCGCTGGACGCCATCCGCGAGGAACTGGTCACTTCGCTGATCTCCTCGCTCGGCCCGCAGGGCAACCTGCTGGAGCCGACCGCGGCGTCCTGCCGCAGTGTCATGCTGCCCTTCCCGGTGATCGACAACGACGAGCTGGCCAAGCTCGTCCACATCAACGCCGACGGCGACATGCCGGGCATGAAGGCCGTCACCCTCTCCGGCCTGTACCGGGTCTCCGGGGGCGGCGACGCGCTGGCCGCCCGGATCGCGGACATCTGCGCCGAGGCCGACGCCGCCATCGAGGACGGCGCCCGCCTGATCGTGCTCTCCGACCGGCACTCGGACGCCGAGCACGCGCCGATCCCGTCCCTGCTGCTGACCGCCGCGGTGCACCACCACCTCATCGGCACCAAGCAGCGCACCCAGGTCGGCCTGCTCGTCGAGGCCGGTGACGTGCGCGAGGTGCACCACGTCGCGCTGCTCATCGGGTACGGTGCCGCCGCCGTCAACCCGTACCTGGCGATGGAGTCCGTCGAGGACCTGGTCCGGGCAGGCACGTTCCTGCCGAAGGACACCGACCCCGAGGCCGCGATCAGGAACCTGATCAAGGCGCTCGGCAAGGGCGTCCTGAAGGTGATGTCCAAGATGGGCATCTCCACCGTCGCCTCGTACCGGGGCGCGCAGGTCTTCGAGGCCGTCGGCCTGGACCAGTCCTTCGTGGACGCGTACTTCCACGGCACCACCACGAAGATCGGCGGCGCCGGCCTCGACGTGATCGCCAAGGAGGTCGCCGCCCGGCACGCCAAGGCGTACCCGGCCACCGGCATCGCCGCCACCCACCGCGCGCTGGACATCGGCGGCGAGTACCAGTGGCGCCGCGAGGGCGAGCCGCACCTGTTCGACCCGGACACGGTCTTCCGCCTCCAGCACTCCACCCGCTCGCGCCGCTACGACATCTTCAAGCAGTACACGGAGCGGGTGAACGAGCAGTCCGAGCGCCTGATGACGCTGCGCGGCCTGTTCTCCTTCAAGTCGGACCGCCCCTCGGTGCCGCTGGAGGAGGTCGAGCCCGCCTCCGAGATCGTCAAGCGCTTCTCCACCGGCGCGATGTCGTACGGCTCCATCTCCCAGGAGGCGCACGAGACCCTCGCCATCGCCATGAACCAGCTGGGCGGCAAGTCCAACACCGGTGAGGGCGGCGAGGACCCGGAGCGCCTGTACGACCCGGCGCGCCGCTCGGCCATCAAGCAGGTGGCCTCCGGCCGCTTCGGCGTGACCAGCGAATACCTGGTCAACTCCGACGACATCCAGATCAAGATGGCGCAGGGCGCCAAGCCCGGCGAGGGCGGCCAGCTGCCCGGCCACAAGGTCTACCCGTGGGTCGCCCAGACCCGGCACTCGACGCCCGGCGTCGGCCTGATCTCCCCGCCGCCGCACCACGACATCTACTCCATCGAGGACCTCGCCCAGCTCATCCACGACCTGAAGAACGCCAACCCGCAGGCCCGCATCCACGTGAAGCTGGTCTCCGAGGTCGGCGTCGGCACGGTCGCCGCGGGCGTCTCCAAGGCGCACGCGGACGTGGTCCTCATCTCCGGCCACGACGGCGGTACGGGCGCCTCCCCGCTGACGTCCCTGAAGCACGCGGGCGGCCCCTGGGAGCTGGGCCTGGCCGAGACGCAGCAGACGCTGCTGCTCAACGGCCTGCGCGACCGGATCGTCGTGCAGACCGACGGCCAGCTCAAGACCGGCCGCGACGTGGTCATCGCCGCCCTCCTGGGTGCCGAGGAGTACGGCTTCGCGACCGCGCCGCTGGTGGTCTCCGGATGCGTCATGATGCGCGTGTGCCACCTGGACACCTGCCCGGTCGGCATCGCCACCCAGAACCCGACCCTGCGCGAACGGTTCAGCGGCAAGGCCGAATACGTCGTCAACTTCTTCCAGTTCATCGCGGAGGAGGTCCGCGAGATCCTCGCCGAGCTGGGCTTCCGCTCGCTGGACGAGGCGATCGGCCACGCCGGTCTGCTCGACACCTCCAAGGCCGTCAAGCACTGGAAGGCGCAGGGCCTGGACCTGGCCCCGCTGCTGCACGTGCCCGAGCTGCCCGAGGGCGCGGTACGCCACCAGGTCACCGTCCAGGACCACGGCCTGGAGAAGGCGCTCGACAACGAGCTGATCAGGCTGTCCGCCGACGCGCTGTCCGCGGACACCGCCGAGGCCGCGCAGCCCGTACGGGCGCAGGTCGCGATCCGGAACATCAACCGGACCGTCGGCACCATGCTCGGCCACGAGGTGACCAAGAAGTTCGGCGGCGCGGGCCTGCCCGACGACACCATCGACATCACCTTCACCGGGTCGGCCGGCCAGTCCTTCGGCGCGTTCCTGCCGCGCGGCGTCACGCTGCGCCTGGAGGGCGACGCCAACGACTACGTCGGCAAGGGCCTGTCGGGCGGCCGGATCGTGGTCCGCCCGGACCGCGGCGCCGACCACCTGGCCGAGTACTCGACCATCGCGGGCAACACCCTCGCCTACGGCGCCACCGGTGGCGAACTGTTCCTGCGCGGCCGCGTCGGCGAGCGGTTCTGCGTCCGCAACTCCGGCGCCACGGTGGTGTCCGAGGGCGTCGGCGACCACGGCTGCGAGTACATGACCGGCGGCCACGCCGTCGTCCTGGGCGAGACCGGGCGCAACTTCGCGGCCGGCATGTCCGGCGGCATCGCGTACGTGATCGACCTGGACCCGGCCAACGTCAACGGTGAGCTGACCGCCGCCGTGTCCACCGAGCTGGACGCCACCGACCGGCAGTGGCTGCACGACGTCGTGCGCCGCCACCAGGAGGAGACCGGCTCCACCGTCGCCGCGAAGCTGCTCGCCGACTGGGACGCCGCGCTGGCCCGCTTCAGCAAGGTCATTCCGGCCACCTACCAGGCAGTGCTCGCCGCCAAGGACGCCGCCGAGCGAGCCGGGCTCTCCGAGTCCGAGACCCACGAGAAGATGATGGAGGCGGCGATCAATGGCTGACCCCAAGGGCTTCCTGACCACCGGCCGCGAGGTCGCGAAGACCCGCCCCGTCGAGGAGCGCGTCCGGGACTGGAACGAGGTCTACGTCCCCGGCTCGCTGCTGCCGATCATCAGCAAGCAGGCCGGGCGCTGCATGGACTGCGGCATCCCCTTCTGTCACAACGGCTGTCCGCTGGGCAACCTCATCCCCGAGTGGAACGACTACGCGTACCGCGAGGACTGGACGGCCGCCAGCGAGCGGCTGCACGCGACCAACAACTTCCCGGAGTTCACCGGTCGCCTGTGTCCCGCGCCGTGCGAGTCGGCGTGCGTGCTGGGCATCAACCAGCCGCCGGTGACCATCAAGAACGTCGAGGTCACCATCATCGACAAGGCGTGGGACAGCGGGGACGTCACCCCGCAGCCCCCGGAGCGCCTGTCCGGCAAGACCGTCGCCGTCATCGGCTCGGGCCCGGCCGGCCTGGCCGCCGCCCAGCAGCTGACCCGGGCGGGCCACACCGTCGCCGTCTACGAGCGCGCCGACCGTATCGGGGGACTGCTCCGCTACGGCATCCCCGAGTTCAAAATGGAAAAGCGCCACATCAACCGCCGTATCGAGCAGATGCGAGCGGAAGGCACCAAGTTCCGTACGGAGGTGGAGATCGGCCGGGACATCGACGCCGCCAAGCTGCGCAAGCGCTACGACGCCGTCGTGATCGCCGCCGGCGCCACCACCTCCCGCGACCTGAAGGTCCCCGGGCGCGAGCTGAACGGCGTCCACTTCGCGATGGAGTACCTGCCGCTCGCCAACAAGGTGCAGGAGGGCGACCTGACCGTCGCCCCGATCACCGCCGAGGGCAAGCACGTCGTGGTCATCGGCGGCGGCGACACCGGCGCCGACTGCGTCGGCACGGCGCACCGCCAGGGCGCGAAGTCCGTCACCCAGCTGGAGATCATGGGCAAGCCCGGTGACGAGCGGAACCCGGACCAGCCGTGGCCGACCTTCCCGATGCTCTACAAGGTCACCTCCGCGCACGAGGAGGGCGGCGAGCGGCTGTACTCCGTCTCCACCACCCACTTCGAGGGCGACGAGGACGGCAACGTCCAGTGGCTGCACCTGGTCGAGGTGGAGTTCAAGGACGGCAGGCCGGAGCCGAAGCCGGGCACCGAGCGCAGGATCCCCGCGCAGCTGGTCACCCTGGCCATGGGCTTCACCGGCACCGACCAGGACAACGGCCTCGTCTCACAGTTCGGACTGGAGCTGGACGCGCGCGGCAACATCGCCCGCGACGCCGACTTCGCGACCAACGTCCCGGGCGTGTACGTTGCGGGTGACGCGGGCCGCGGCCAGTCGCTGATCGTGTGGGCCATCGCCGAGGGCCGCTCCGCAGCACGTGGTGTGGACCGCTACCTCGCGGGCGCCAGCGCGCTGCCCGCGCCCATCAAGCCGACGGACCGCGCACTGACCGTGTAGCGGCCCCGGCTCACAGATGTCCCGCACAACGACGTGCGGAACACCAGCGGCGCCTGCCTCCCTCCCCGACCGGAGGGCAGGCGCCGCAACCTATGCGTACCGGATCACCGCCCGGCCCCGGGGACCAGCGAGCCGTCCGAGGTGTGGGGGAGAGCCCTGGCGCGTGCCTCCCGGACCGGGCGCGCCGTCCCGTTGAGGTCCCTGTGCACGGTGCGGGCCAGGTCCTCGATCGCTCCGACGCCCGCGTCCATGGTCGGGTGATCCGCGGTCAGGACGGCGAGCGCGTAGTCGTGGCCCCCGCCGGTGAACGCGCCGACGCTGTGCACCCGCCAGCCGCCGCCCGTCCGTTGCAGCCATCCGTTCTTCACCTGCACCTGCGCCCCTGCCGGTGCGCCGGCGGGCACGCCCCAGCGCTGCTCGGGCACCACCCGGCTCATGAGGTCCACGGCGTAGGCGCGGGAGGCGCCGCCGAGCACGGGGTTCTCGGAGGTGAGGAGCCCCAGCAGGGTGAGCTGGTCGGCGGCGTTGATCTGGGTCAGTCCCCAGTAACCCTCCGTGTCGGGCACGGTGTCGTGCATTCCGGCGAGCTGAAGAAAAACGTTTATCCTCGCGAGGCCGATCCGCTTCCACAGGGTGGTGGTGGCGCCGTTGTCCGACTCCGTGATCATTGCTGCCGCGAGCTTCTTCTCGTCCTCGGTCAGCTGCCGGTCCTCGTCCTGGGCCTGCCGCAGGAGCGCGCCCAGCACCACGACCTTGACGACACTCGCCGAATCGTATTGCCGCTTCGCGTCGTACGCGCAGCCGGTTTTGCTCTTCCGGTCGTACAGGGCGAACGACACGCGCCCAGCGGAAGCGTGCGACTTCACCACCTTGCCGAGATCTTCGGCAAGCCGGTCGGCGAGCCCGTCGTCGGCGGACGTGCAGGTCACCTGGGGAGCCGTCCGGGGCGCTTGCGACGCGGTGGCCGCCGGAGCCGCGGCCGCGAGGAGCGAGGACAGCGCGGCGGTGGCAACCGTCACCACCGAGAGACGCCGCTGACCGGGACCTGACATGAGTATGTGTGGGCGCAAGGTGATTCTCTGCCTCTCAGATCGTGATCGTCGTGATCGCCGGCAAGCCGGAACCCGCCCGGTGAGGTTCAGGTCCTACTCGCCCACCTGCGTGATCCGGTCGTCGCCGAGTCGCGACTGTACGTCCTGGAGCAGGACCTTCAACAGGCCCGCGAGCTGTTCCTGCTGGTCCGGCGTCAGGCCGCCGACCAGTTCCGCTTCCCGGTTCAGCACCTGGTCCACGGTCTCCTCGACCAGCGCGTGGCCGGCCGGGGTCAGCTCCACCCACACCGTGCGGGGGCGGCCCCGGCCCGTGCGGCGTGCGACCAGGCCCTCCCGCTCGGCGCGTGCGACGCGCTGCGAGATCGCGCCGGCCGTCACCATGGAGCGGGCCGCCAGTTCGCGGGTGCTGAGGGTGTACGGGTCCCCGGCGCGGCGCAGCACGCTCAGCAGGTCGAGGGTGGCGGTGTCCACCCCGGCGCGGGCCAGCACCCGGCGCCGGTCGTCGCCCAGCAGCTTGGCCAGCTGCCAGAGGGGCGTGACGATCCCGATGGAGGAGACCGGGGTGCCGGGGCGCTCGCGCTCCCAGGCGTCGGCGATCTCCTGGACGGGGTACGGGGCGTCCGCCCTTGCCATGGGCCCTCCTGCGAATGTTATGTTCAGGCCTAAATTTAGGCCTGAACGACTGACGTCGGGAGCTACCTTATGTCACGCACCATCCTGGTCACCGGCGGCGCCACCGGTATCGGCCTGGCCGTCGCCCGCCGCTTCGCCGCACAGGGCGACGCGGTCACCGTCACCGGCCGCCGCCCCGCGCCCCTGGAGAAGGCCGCCGAGGAGACCGGCGCCCGCGCGGTCGTCTGCGACCACACCGACCCCGCCGCGCTGGACCGCCTGCTGGCCGAACTGCCCGCCTCGGTCGACGTCCTGGTCAACAACGCCGGCGGCAACACCGACCTGGACGCCGCGCCCGACGGCGGCCTCGCCTCGTACGCGGCCGCCTTCCGGGCCAACCTCGACGCCAACCTGCTCACCGCGGCCCTCACCACCAAGGCCGTCGAGGACCGGCTCGCCCCGGGCGGCGCCGTCGTGCACATCGGCTCGATCGCCGCGGCCAGGGGCGCGGGCTCGCTGGGCGCCTACGGCGCCGCCAAGGCCGGGCTCGGCACCTGGAACCTCGACCTGGCCGACGTGCTCGGCCCGCGCGGCATCACCGCCAACGTCGTCTCGCCCGGCTACGTCGAGGACACCGAGTTCTTCCGTGACCGGCTCTCCGACGAGCGGCGCGCGGGGCTGGTGGACGCCACCGCCACGGGGCGGGCGGGGCGGCCGGACGACATCGCGGCGGCGGTGGTGTTCCTGGCGTCCGAGGGCGCGCGGCACATCACCGGGCAGGTGCTGGAGGTCAACGGAGGCGCGTACAAGACGCGTTGAGCGGGCACCGTGCCGGGCGGCCTCAGTCCTCGACGAGGCGGGCGGGGAAGCCGCCCGTGGCGATCGGTCCCCAGCGCAGCGGCGAGACCCGGATCAGCGACTTGCCCTGCTTGAGCATCGCGGCGCGGTACTCGTCCCAGTCCGGGTGCTCGCCCGCGATGACGCGGTAGTACTCGACGAGCGGCTCGACCGAGTCCGGCGCGTCCAGGATCTCGGCCTCGCCGTCGATCTGCACCCAGGGGCCGTCCCACTCGTCGGACAGCACGAGCACGCTCACCGACGGCGCCCGGCGGGCGTTGCGCACCTTGGCGCGCTCCGGGTAGGTCGACATCACCAGGCGCCCCTCGCTGTCGACGCCGCAGGTCAGCGGCGAGGCCTGCGGGGTGCCGTCGGAGCGGCGGGTGAGTAGGACGGCGCGGTGCCGGGGACGTACGAACTCCAGCAGGCCGGGCAGTTCCACGCGGGTGCGGGAGGCGACGGAAGGGCTCATGCGGCTGAGCCTAGGCGGTGGAGCGCGCTCCCGGCAGGTGACGTTCCGAGGGGGAACGTTCCGGGCGGTCCGCGCTATTGACTAAAAGTCAAAGCAGAACGACGCTGCTGGGCAGCCGTCGTAGCCGCACCCCGGGAGGACTGGTGGGTACAGGTTCAGGTACAGACGCACGGACCGGAGCGGGCGGCACCTCCGCCGCCCTGGCAGAGCTGGCGCAGGCGCTCGGCACCCCGGCGCCGCCCGGCCTCGCCGCCGCCTCGCCCGACGACCTCGCCTTCCTGGCGAACGCGGTGCGCGGCCGCCGGGAGAGCGAGGCCGCAGGCCTGAACGACGCGGCCGAAGAGGCCCTCAAGCTGGTGCCCGCCCTCGCCCGCGGCCCCGTCCGCCGCATCCTCTTCCGCTGACGGGACGGTGATCACCGTGAAAGCGCTCGGCAACCGGGCCGAAGCACAGAAGATCGCGCAGCTGCTCGACGTGCCGCCGGAGCGGCTGGAGTTCCTGCACGCGCTCCCGGCGGAGGGCGTACGGCAACTGCGCGCCCGCACCGTGGACGCGCTCTTCGACCACGCGCCGGACATGCTGGACCGCATCGCCGCCGCCACCAAGCTGGTACCGGCCGGAGTCGCCGCCGCCATCTCGCAGAAGGCGCTCGGGCCGCGGCTTGCGGCCTCCGTGGCCGGGCGGCTGGAGGCCGGGCGCGCCGCCGACATCATCGAGAAGCTGCCCGTCGCCTTCACGGCCGAGTCCTGCGGCCACCTGGACCCGCGCCGTATCGCCGGTGTCGTCGACCGGCTGGACGAGGACCTCGTCGTCCGCATCGCCGTCGCCCTCGCCGAACGCGGCGACCACCTCACGATGGGCCGCTTCGTCGGCCACCTGCGCGACCGGGCCCTGGAACGGATCCTGCAGCTCGTCGACGACCGCGTGGTGCTGCGCGTCGGGTTCTTCATCGACCTGCCGGAGCGCCTCGACGCCATCCTGGGGCTGATGGGCGAGGAACGGCTCACCTCGGTGGTGGCCGCGGCCGGGGACGGCCTGTGGCCCGAGGCGCTGGCCGTGGCCGCGCTGGCCGGCCCCGGACGGCGGGCGGAAATCGCCGCCCTCGCCGCCCGCCAGGACCCGCGGCGGCTGGACGAACTGGTGCGCACCGCGCACGAACAGGAGCTGTGGGAGGCGCTGCTGCCGCTGGTGGCCCTGCTCTCCGAGGAGGACCGGCGCGCGGTCGCCGCCCTGCCGTCGCTGCGGGACGCGCGGGTGCTCGGCGACGTCGTACGGGCGGTCGTGGCGACCGGGCTGTGGGCGGAATTCCTGCCGCTGGTGGACGCGTTGCCGCCGGAGTCGCGCGAGGCCGTGGCGGACGCGGCCGGCGCGCTGCCGGACGCTGACCTGGACGCGATGGTGCTGGAGGTCGAGAAGCAGGACCTGTGGGACGCGGTACTGCCGCTGGTGGAACTCATGGACGAGCCCGCCAAGGAACGCGTCTTCGCACTGCCGGCCTTCCAGGGGCAGGAGCAGAGACAGGGGGAGGGGTAGCGCGAAGGCGGCCGGGCGTTCGCCGTCCGCTCAATCCGCCCCGGGCGCAAAGCGGATGGCCTGACGGTGGCCGCCCGCTAGCGTCCGTGGCATGAACGATTCCTCTGCCGCCGGACAGGCGCACTCCGGACCCGTACCGATCGCTGCCGACGTCTGGCACCTGCCGTTCCCGGTGGGGCACGTCTACCTTGTCGGCCTGTCCGGCGGCGGCTACGCGGCCGTCGACACCGGCCTCCCGGGCTCGGCGCCCGTGATCCTGGACGCGCTGGCACGGCTCGGCGGCGGTCCCGGCGCGCTGCGGCAGATCGTGCTGACGCACTCGCACATCGACCACATGGGCTCGGCCGCCGACCTGGTGGCCGCCACCGGTGCCCGCGTCCTGGCGGGCGCCGCCGACGCCCCGTACATCCGCGGCAGCGCGCCGGAGCCGCGGCCGGTGCCCACCCCTGCCGAACAGGCCCTGTACGAGCGGGTCATGGCGGGCATAGCGGAGGCGGGCACCCCGCCGTTGCGGCACGTGGAGGTGGACACCGAACTCCACGAGGGCGACATCCTCGACGACTGGCCAGGTCCCGCACGCGTGCTCCACGTCCCCGGCCACACCCCGGGCAGCATCGCCCTGCACCTGCCCGCCAACGGCGTGCTGTTCCCCGGCGACAACATCGGTGCGGGGCCGGACGGCCGGATCGTCCTCGGCCCCTTCAACGTCGACCGGGCCGTGGCCATCGCCTCCTTCCGGCGGCTGGCCGCGCTGCCGGACGTGGACACGCTGTGCGTGCCGCACGGCGCGCCGGTCCGTACGGGCGCGGCACGGGCCCTGGCGGCGGCCACGCCGGAGGCCGACTGGCTGTGAAGCGCCAGGGGCGACCGGGCCGTTCGTCCATGTGGCGACAATGGGGTCCGGTCCGGTGCCCGAGTCCGGCGCGGAACGGAACAGAAAGGCTTCGCCATGCAGCTGCACACCCACGAGTGGGGGACCGGCGACCGGGTCGCGGTCCTGGTCCACGGGATCATGTCGGACCACCGCACCTGGCGCCGGGTGGGCCCGGCGCTGGCCGAGCGCGGCTACCGCGTGATCGCCGTCGACCTGCGCGGCCACGGGGCGAGCCCGCGCGGCCCGTACCGGGACACGGTCTTCGCCGACGACCTGGTGGAGACCCTGCCGGCGGACGTGGAACTGGCGCTGGGGCACTCGCTGGGCGCGATGGCGCTGTCCTTGGCGGCGGAGCGGCTGCGCCCGCGGCGCGCCGTCTACTCGGACCCGGCGTGGACCCTCGGCAACGCCGGGCGGCCGATGGACCCCGCGCTGTTCGTCGAGTTCAAGCGCGTGACCCGGCAGATGATCAGGGGTTTCAACCCGCGCTGGGAGGAAGCCGACATAGACCTGGAAATGGCGACGATTCAGGAGTGGGATCCGGACACCGCGCTGGCCCTCTCCGGCAAGGACCTCAAGGAGCGCATACCGGAGCGCCCGGTCGTCCCGTCCCTGGTGCAGGTGGCGGGGGAGGGGTTCTTGTTCACGGAGGCGGACAAGGAGCGGGTGGCGGCGCGCGGTTTCGAGGTCCGCACGGTGGAGGGTGCCGGGCACACCATTCACCGGGACGACTTCGACGGCTTCATGAAGTCGCTGGAGGGGTGGCTGTAGCCGGCCGCCGGACGGGTCCGTCGCCTGCCGTTCTTTTCGTCGACTGCCGGAATTGCCGCTGAATGTTCAAAGTTGCACCACCGTGGGGTGGCCGGATGTGGCGGTGGGGTGCCGGTTTCCCCCGGGGGCTTTTGCCGCGTTCGGCGGCCGCTGATTAGGGTGTGGTGCGTGGTTGTGCCAACCACCCGTCCCGGTCGGCGCACGGACCGGTACCCCCCGAAATCCCCTGAGGCAGCACATCGATGAGCGAACCGGCGATATCGGCCCGGGGCTTTGCCGCCGCCGCCGGTCCTGGGTGCCCCGCGCCGGTCCCCCCGCCGCCCGCCCGCCCGTTCGCCGAGGAGCGCATCACCGCCCTGGTCCTGACGTACCGTCAACCGCTGTTACGGTACGTCACCGGCCTGCTGCCCGCCGACCCGCAGCGCGCGGAGGACGTCGTCCAGGAAACGCTGTTGCGCGCCTGGCTGGAAAGCGACGTCTCCCACGTCCGCGGGGCCCGGCGCGAGGCGGGGTGGGAGCCGGGCCTGCCCTGGCTGTTCCGGGTCGCCCGCAACGTCGTGATCGACTGGAGCCGGCGCGACAGCTCCCGGCCGGCGGTGCCGACCGGGCTGCCACCGGAGACGGCCGGCCCGGCGGACGAGGTCGCGCGCGTCGTGGAGCGGACGCACGTCGTCGAGCTGCTCGCCCAACTGTCCCGTCCCCATCGAGAGGTTCTGGTGTACACATACCTGCTCGGCTGTTCCGGCCCCGATACGGCGCACGCCCTGGGCATCCCGCCCGGCACGGTGAAGTCCCGGCTGCACCATGCGATGCACCACCTGCGGCGGGCCGCCGCGCTCGCCGCGCGGGAGTGTGCGTGAGCGCCACCGGCCACGCCGCACCGTGGGGGACGGCGGCCGTGGCGGCACCGGCGCAGTCCCCGGTGCCGCTGGCCCTCGGCATGCCGGACCGCAACTCCTGGCTGATCCTCGCCGGCTTCCTCGCCGCCCTCGTCCTGCTCGTCTGGCTGCTCGCCCGGACCGTGCGCAAGCTGGGCGGCTTCCGCCGTACCTGCCGCCGCATCGCGTGGGAGACCCGGATGACGGCACGGGCGTTCACCGCGCCGCTGCGTGCCTACCTGCGGCACCGCCGCTGTGCCCGCATCCTGGCCGCGTACTTCGCCGACCCGGCCGCCCACGATCTCCTGCGGACGGCCCTGGACCGCGCGGACGCGGCAGCGGGCGACGGCTGCCACGCGCCGGCGGCCCAGCTGACGCAGGCGGGGGACCGCGTCCGTGTCGTCGTCGCGGGCCGCGACCCGGCCGGTTCCGCCGGCCCGGTCCTGCCCTGGGCGGACGCGGCGGACGAGCCGGGTGAGTGGACCTGGGCGGCGCCGGCCGGCGCGGTGCGGGACCGCACGGGTCCCGGCCGTCCCGTACGGCTGCCGCTCGTCCTGGGCGTGGACCGCAAGGCGCCGGGCGTCGTCGTCGTGGACTGGCTGCGCGGCCCCGCCGCGCTCGCCGTCGAGGGAGACGCGCGGGTGTCCCGCAGCGTGCTCCAGGCGCTGGCCGCTCAGGTGGACCGGATGCCGGACGGGCCGCCCGTCGTGGTCGCGTCCGGTGTGCATCCGCGCTTCCCCGGGCGTCCGCTGGACGACGTCCTCGCGGAGCTGGCGGCGGCGGGACCGGAGGCCGCGGCCGAGGCGGTGCCGGTGATCGTCTGCTGGGCGCCCACCCCCGCACAGGCGGCGCGGCTCGCGGAGCTGTGCGCCAGGGGACAGGCCCGCGTGCTGGCCGGCGGCCGGCTGCCCGGCGCCTGCTGGGTCCTGCACGCCGAGACGGACGGCAGGCTGCTCGGCCCCGGGCCGCAGGTGGACGTGGAGTCGCCCGCACTCGGCCGCTCCGTGGCCCGCGCGGTACGGCGGGGGCTCCCCGCGCCGTACTCCGTGCTGCCGGACGCCGGCACGGGAACGGGCACGGATGACGGCCCCGGCGTCCCGGCCGGGCCCGTACGGGAAACCGCCCCGCAGAAGCCGGAGTTCCGCAAGCCCGAGCCCGAACCCAGGCCCGCGCCCGAGCCCGAGCCCGCGCCCGTCCCGGACCGCGGTGCGCCGGCGCCCGGACCGGCAGCGGCCGTCTCCCGGCCCGAGCCGCCCGCCGTCGCCCGCGAAGCCGGCTTCGACACCGGCTTCGACGCCGACTTCGCCGAGCCCGAGCCGGGCACACCGGCCCCGGCGGCCCCCGCCGCGACCGCGTCCGTGCCCACTCCGGCGCAGCGCACCGACGCGCCCGAGCACACGTTCGCCGCGCACACCGGGGAGCGCCCGGCGCAGGCCGAGGACGGCACCGGCCGTACCGCCGAAGCCGGCTCCCCGGCCGGTGCCGACTTCGCGGAACCGGACCTCGCCGAGCCCCGGCCCGCCGCCGCACCCGGCCTCGCCGGGGTGTCCGCCGCCTCGAACCGCTCCGACGCCGACTCCGACCCCGCCGACCCCGGCGACCCCCAGGAACGGACTCCTCGTAACCCGTGAGACTCTTCGTCACCCTCGCGCCGGCCGCCCCGGAAGCCTCCGCTCCGGCCCGGCCCGGCTCCCCGCACACCGCCCCCGAGCGGCGCGACCTGGTCCTGCACACCCCGGGCGGCACCACCGTCGGCGCCCTGGCCGCACGCCTCGCCGGTGAGCACGCCACCGCGGACGGCGCGGCCCCCGCCCTCTACCTCGGCGACCGCGAACTCCCCGCCGACCTGCCGCTGTCCGCCACCGGCATCCGCGACGGCGCCACGCTCGGCCTCGGCGGCCCCGTGCCGCCCCAGCCCGACGGCGGCTACGGCCCCGACCGCACCGAACTGCCCCCGCCGTCCCGCTCCGCCGACGGTGAGCGGCTGCCGCGCGCTCCCCGCGTGGAGCTCCAGCTCGTCGGCGGGCGCGGCGCCGGACGGGTCTGGCCGCTGGACCTCGGCACGCACACCGTCGGCCCCGCCGAGGGCAGTTCGGTACGCCTCCAGGGCCGCGACGTGCCCACCGCCGGCATCCGGATCACCGTCCGCCCGGACGGCACGGTGCTGCTGGACGCCGGACCGGCGACGGGCCACCGCACCGACGTCCACCTGTCCCTGCCCGAGCCGCCGCCCGACCGGCCCCGCGCCGACGCCGCCCCGCTGCCGCCCGCGCCGCCGCCGGAACTGCCCGACCCGTATGCCGACACCCACGCGCCGGTGCCCGACGGCTGGGTGGAGTGGCCGCTCGGCGGCGAGCTGCGGATGGGCGAGTACCTGCTGCGGGTGGCCGAGCCCACCGAGGCGGACGCCGCCGTGACGGCCTCCGAGGACGGCGCGCACCTGGACTTCAACCGGCCGCCGCGGATCGTCCCGCCGCTGGTGCCGGAGCGGTTCACGCTGCCCTCGCCGCCCGTGCCGCCCGCCCGGCGCTCCATCCCGCTGCTGGTGGTGATCGCGCCGATGTTCATGGGCATCGGCATGGTCGTCTTCCTGCACTCGTACTTCTACCTGATGTTCGCGTTCTTCAGCCCGGTGCTCGCCATCGGCAACCTGATCAGCTCCCGGCGCAGCGGCTGGCGCGACTTCCTGACCTCGGTCGCCAACTACCGCGCCCGGCGCGCCTCGCTGGAGGGCGACGTCAAGGGCATGGTCGCGCGCGAACGCGGCCTGCGGGTCGCCGCGGGACCCGACCCGGCCGCCGCCGGCATGTGGGCCGTCGGCCCCGGCGCCCGGCTGTGGGAGCGCCGCCGCGGCCACCCCGACCACCTGCTGCTGCGCGTCGGCACCGTGCGCCAGGCGTCGCTGCTGACGATCGAGGACAGCTCCCGCGAGGACAACCACCGCACGGTGAACTGGCAGATCCCCGACATGCCGATCGGCGTGGACCTGTGCGGCGACGGCGTCGTCGGCATCTCGGGCGAGACGGACGCGGCCCGCGCCCTGGCCCGCTGGACGGTGGCGCAGGCCGCGATCCTGCACAGCCCGCGCGACGTACGGATCACCGTGCTCACCGACGCGGCGGGCGCGCCCGCCTGGGAGTGGGTGCGCTGGCTGCCGCACGCCCGCCCCGGTGCGGGCGGCGTCGCCGCGCCGCCCACCGGCGGGCCCACCGTGACCGTCGGCAACGACCCGGAGACGGTCGCCAACCGGGTGTCCGAACTGGTCTCCGCGATCCGCTCCCGGGCCCGCACGCGCGAGTCCGCGATGGGCGGCGCGCTGCTCGCCGAGCCCGACCTCGTCGTCGTCCTGGACGGCGCGCGGCGGCTGCGTGACGTGCCCGGCGTGGTGCAGGTCCTCAAGGAGGGCCCGGCCGTACGGGTCTTCCTGATCTGCCTCGACCAGGAGGAGCGGATGCTCCCCGAGGAGTGCGTCACCGTCTGCGCGGTCGGCGCCCGCGAGGTGACGCTGCGCCGTACCGGCAGCGCCGACCTCACCGGCATCCGCCCCGACCTGGTGGACACCGGCTGGTGCGAGCGGATCGCCCGCGCCCTGGCCCCCGTACGCGACGTCACCCCCGACGGCTCCGACGGCCTGCCGGACCGCGTCAAGCTGCTGGACCTGCTGAACCTGGAACCCCCGCAGGCCGCCGAACTGGCCGCCCGCTGGACCAAGCGCCCGGCCTCCACCGGCGTCCTGCTCGGCGCCGGCTACACCGGTCCGGTCACCTTCGACCTGGTCAAAGACGGCCCGCACGGCCTGATCGCGGGCACCACCGGCGCCGGCAAGTCCGAACTCCTCCAGACGCTGGTGGCGTCCCTGGCGGCGGTCAACCGGCCGGACGAGATGACGTTCGTGCTCGTCGACTACAAGGGCGGCAGCGCCTTCGCGGGCTGCGAGCGGCTGCCGCACGTGCTGGGCATGGTCACCGACCTGGACAGCCACCTCGTCGAGCGGGCCCTGACCTCGCTGACCGCCGAACTGACCCGCCGCGAACGCATCCTGGCCGACGCGGGCGCCAAGGACCACACCGAGTACCGGGCGATGCGCCGCCGCGACCCCGCGATGGCGCCGCTGCCGAGGCTGCTGCTCATCATCGACGAGTTCGCCACCCTCGCCCGCGACGTGCCCGAGTTCGTGCCGGGCCTGGTCGGCATCGCCCAGCGCGGCCGCTCGCTCGGCCTGCACCTGCTGCTCGCCACCCAGCGCCCGGCCGGTGTGGTCACCGCCGACATCCGCGCCAACACCAACCTGCGGATCTCGCTGCGCGTCACCGACGCCCTCGACAGCCAGGACGTCCTGGAGGTCAACGACGCGGTCAGCATCTCCAGCGACACCCCGGGCCGCGCCCTGGCCCGCATCGGGCACCGCTCGGTGCTGCCGTTCCAGACCGCCTTCGTCGGCGCCGTACGCGACGCCGCGCAGGCCACGCCCCCGGACGCCGGGGACACGGGGCAGGGCGCCCGGCCGCAGCCCGAGGCCGACGTGTGGACCAGCGAACTGACCTGGTCGCTGCTGGGCCGTACGGCCGCCGAACCCGCCGAGGAGACCGCGGACCTCTTCGACGCCATCCAGGAGGCGATGGACGACCGCGACGCGCCCACCGACCTGACGGCCCTGGTCGACGCGGTCCAGCAGGCCGCCGCCGACCTGGAGATCGAGCGGCAGCCCAGCCCCTGGCTGCCCGCGCTGCCGCACACGGTGACCCTGGCCGAACTCCCCGAGCGGCCCGACCCCGCCGACGGGCGCCTCGCGCCGGTCGTCTGGGGCCTGGCCGACCTGCCGGGCGCCCAGCGCCAGGAGCCCCTGGAACTGGACCTCACCCGCTTCGGGCACCTGTACGTCCTGGGCACCCCGCGCTCCGGACGCTCCCAGGTCCTGCGCACCATCGGCGGCGCCCTGGCCCGCCGGCACTCCAGCGCCGACGTGCACCTGTACGGCATCGACGCGGCCGGCGGCGCGCTGGCCCCGCTGTCCGCGCTGCCGCACTGCGGCGCCGTCGTACCGCGCGCCGACCTGGAACGGCTCGGCCGGCTGCTGACCCGCCTGACCGCCGAGATGAGCGCCCGCCAGGAACTGCTCACCTCGCACGGCGCGGCCAACCTCACCGAACTGCGCGCCTTCCTGCCGCCCGCCGAGCGCCCCGCCCACGTGGTCGTCCTGATCGACGGCTGGGACTCGCTGGCCGCCCTGCTCGGCGACCACGACGGCGGCCGTCCGGTCCAGGAGCTGACCGCGCTGATCCGCGAGGGCGCGCCGATGGGCCTGCACGTCATCGCCACGTCCGAACGCGCGCTGATGACCGGCAAGATCGCCTCGCTCAACGACGAGCGGCTGCTGCTCAGGCTGACCGACCGCAACGAGTACAGCCTGGCGGGCGTGCCGCCCAAGCAGGTGCCGGCCGTCGTCCCGCAGGGCCGCGGCTGGCGCGGCGGCAGCGCCACCGAGGTGCAGGTCGCGCTGCTCGGCGAGCAGGCCGCCCAGGGACAGGGGGCACCGGTCACCGGACGCGACCAGGCCGAGGCGCTCAAGCGGATCGGCGAGCGGGCCGAACAGCGCGACCGGGACGTGCCCGCCGCGCGCCGCCCCGCACGCGTCCTGAGCCTGCCCCGCCAGGTCTCCTTCACCGACGCGTACGAGAAGGTCCCGGCCGCCGACCGGCGCCCCTTGTGGGGCCTGCTCGGCGTCGGCGGCGACGAACTCGGCCCCATCGGCGTGGACTTCGCGGCCGACGCGCCGTCCTTCCTCGTCAGCGGCCCGCCCGGCAGCGGCCGGTCCACCGCCCTCACCACGCTCGCGGTGTCCCTGCTGGCCGGCGGCACCCGGGTGGTCGCGCTCACTCCGCGCGAGTCGCCGCTGCGCGGCCTGGCCCGGCACCCGCGTGCCGTGGTCATCCAGGACCCCGACCCGCTGGCCGACGAGGTCACCGCGGCGCTGACCGCCGAACCGGGGCCCGCCGTGGTCCTGGTGGACGACGCCGACCTGCTCTCCCAGCTGCCCGCCGCCGACGCGGCGCTGCGCGAGGTCGCCACCACGGGACGCGACCGCGGCATCGGGCTGGTCGCCGCGGCCACCGCCGAGACGCTCACCTCGGTGGGCATCGGCTGGCTCGGCCTCGTACGGCGGGTGCGCAAGGGCGTGCTGCTCTCGCCGCAGTCACCGGGCGAGGGCGACATCCTCGGCGTACGGGTGCCGTACGACCTGCTGCGCGGCCGCCCGACCCCCGGCCGGGGGCTGACCGTCGACCCGGTCTCGGGCGCGCTGGTGTCGGTGCTGGTGCCGGAGACCGTGCTGCGCGAGGGGGACACCGGCTGACCGGCCGGGCGCCCTTACGACGGTGCCCCGCCACCGGACCTCGGGTCCGGCGGCGGGGCACCGTCGCGTCGTGCGGCCGGTCAGCCGGCCTTCTTGGTGCCGGCCGCGATGTCCGCGTCCATCTTCTCGACGTTGTTCTTGATCTGGTTGAACTGGTTGGCGAAGGAGTTGATGCTCTCCACGGCCTTCTGCAGCGACGCGGTGAGGTTGGTGTACGACTCCTTCAGCGCCGGGCTGCTCTGCTGCATGAACATGCCGTTGTCGAGCAGGCCCTCGACGGAGGACTTGGTGCTCAGCAGCAGCGGGTTGATGTCGTTGACGGCCTGGTTCATCACGCCGGAGACGCGCTGGATCTCGTTGTAGTCGAGGTTGATGTTGCCTGCGGGCATGGTGCTGTCTCCCTGGATCGGTGTGGGGATGGGTGGGGCTCCGGACGGGGGTCCGGGGTGCGCCGGGCCGCGGGGCGGGCGGTCAGTCGGACTTCTTGACCTTCCAGCCCGTGTCCCCCTTGGCGTCGTCGCTCGTCCACTCCTCCGTCTTGCCGTCGGTCACCACGGTCTTGGTGCCGCTGCCGTCCTTCTTGACCTCGATGGTGGTGGTCACCTCGTGGCCGTTGAGGTCGACGGAGGAGTGGGTCGTGCCGTTCACCGTCTCTTCGTTGCCGTCCTCGTCGGGACCGACGGTGGTGTAGGTGGTCTTCGTGTCGCGGTGACCGGTCTTGTTGTCGGTGACCGAGACGGTGGTGCCGGTCGTCGTGCTCTCGTTGCCGTCGGTGTCCTTCGTCTTGCTCTTGAAGTCGTCCGTGGTGGTCTTGTGCTCCGGCGTCTCGGTCTTCGTGGAGGTGCCGGTGGTGTTCGTGACGTTGCCGAAGACGTCCGTCGACTTCGAGTCGTACGTGCCGTCGTCGTGGTAGTTCGTGGTGTCGGTCGCCTTCAGGCCGGTCTTGGTCTCCATGGTCGTGGTGACCTTCGTCGGCTCGCCGTCCGGGCCGTACTCGTACGTCGTCGTGGTCTTGTTGCCGTGCCCGTCGTCGGTGGTCCACTCGTGGGGACGCTCACCGGGCTTCTCGGGCTCCTTCGGCAGGAGCGACGGATCGAGGTCCGGGTGCTCCTTCTTGGCCTTCTCGACCGCCTCGTGCCACGCGTTCCACTCCTTGTCGCGGGCCTTCCACAGGTCGGAGGAGATCTGGGCGCTCTGCTTGGCCGCCTTGTTGGCCAGGTCGAAGTCCCAGTCGGCCCACTTCTTCGCCACGCCCTCGTAGAGGTTCTTCAGCTTTTCCAGCTTCTCCTCGGAGCGTTTGAAGGAGCCCTTCCACGTCGCGTAGTACTTGCGGATCGCGGCGACGGCCACCCGGGATCCGACCTCGTCGACCGAGTACTCCTGCTTGCTCTCGCGGGCCTGCTTGACCTCGTCCTTCAGCTTGCCGGACTTCTGCGCGACATCGTTGAGCAGCTCGTAGTCGACGGCTATGTCGGACACGGTCACACCCCTCCCGCGGTCTGGAGATCACTTCACGTCTCACAAGGTCAAACGCAACACGAAGCGGAACGGTTCACCCCTGAACGGCAGAAGCGGCGCGAAGTGATGTCGTTCACACAGTGAACCGATCGCTCCGCAGATACGTAAACGTAGGTGTGGTGTCCCATGATCCGGGTGCGCGGAAAGCGCCGGTCGTGACACATGTGAACGGTCTGCTGCGCGAAGGGGAGAGGCTTGGCTACGCGTCCCGGTGACTGGGGGGCCCTCGGCCTCGACGGCGACCCGACCCCGGGCGACGCCTCCGCCATCACCACCATCGCCGACGCGATGCGCGACCTCGCCACGCACGCGGGCACCATCAACAACGGCCTCAAGGCGCTCCAGCAGACCGCGGGCGACGGCCAGCGCTTCATCGGCAAGACCGCCGACCAGCTGCGCGACATGGTCGACGACCACCTCCACAACTTCGTCGGCCACGTCGCGGACTCCTTCAACCAGGCCGAGACGGCGCTGCGCAAGTACGCCACCGCCGTCACCGACGCGCAGGCCGACGCCGACGCGGCACTGACCGCGGCCCAGGGGCTGGACAAGGACGACCCGCAGCTCCAGACGTACAAGGACCGGGCCGACGACGCGCGAAGCACCCTCAGCACCGCGGCGAGCACCCTGGACAAGGCGCTGACCTCGGCCGGGTCGCTGATGGTCCAGCCGGTCAGCGACTGCGACCTGTTCTGGGAAGCCTTCCAGTGGCTGACCATCATCCTGTCGGTCATCGCCATCTTCACCGGCGGCGTGCTCGCGATCCTCGCCTGGGGCATGAACGCGGTCCTGCTGATCAAGACCATCGTCGACTTCAGCCAGGGCAAGGCCGGCGGCCTGGAGCTCGGCCTCGCCTTCCTCGGCGTGCTCTTCCCCACCACCAAGGCACTGCCGGTCGGCTCCATCCTCAAGGGCCTGGGCAGCGTCCTCAAGGGCGGTGTCGAGGGCATCGCGGGCGCCGGCAAGAACATCATCAAGGAGATCGGCCACTTCTCCTCGCTGCACAACATGCCGAAGATCGTGGTGGCGCCGATCGTGCTCGGCCTCCACGCGGCTCCCGCCTTCAACGTCGTCAACGGCGTGAAGGGGCTGGGCAATCTCGGCAAGGGCGGCTGGGAGTCGCTGGTCAAGACCGTCTCCAAGGACTGGGTGAACGCCACCAAGGGCATCACCGGGGACTGGAACAAGCTCGGCGCGTACGCGAAGGTCAACTTCGAGCGGCTCGGCCGGGCGGGCATCGCCACCGTCCTCCCGCTGGACTTCACCGAGATGGGCGTCCTGGGCTTCGGCGGCGCCGCGCGGCTCGCCTTCGCCGAACGGGTGCTGGGCATCCCGCAGAACGACCTGCGGAACCTGCTGGCCAACGCGGGGCGTACGGACGCGGCGCTGGCCAAGGGCGTCCACACCGGCAACTTCAGCGCGCTGGTGCCGTTCCGGCCCGTCGGCGCTGCCGGCACGCACTTCGTGCCGGGCAGCTTCGTGGACCTCTCGGCCCTGCACTTGGTCCCCGGCGGCTTCCGCGGCACGTCCTTCCCCGGAGTGCACATTCCCTCCGTGTCGCCCGGCGGGCTCACCAAGTTCCCGGGCGCCGTCGTGCCCAACGGGATCGGCGGACTCTCCCTGGACGGGATCGGGGCGTTCCGGCCGGCCGGGCCGGGGTCGTTCAACTTCACCGGCGTCGGCAACCTGGTACCCAACGGCCTGGGCTCGTTCGGCCACGGCGGCCTGAACCTCAACATTCCCGGCAACCTCGGCAACCTCGGCACCAAGGGCCTGGGGACCGTCACACACGCCGGCGTCAACGTGCCACACGCCGGCGTCAACGTGCCGCACACCGGTGTGAACACGCCGCACGGCATCACCGTGCCCGGCGGCTCCCTCACGCACACGGGCGCCCACTTCGACCAGCCCGCGCTGATCGCCACCCCCGACCTGCACCTGCCGGGGACGACCACGCTCGACAACGGCCTGAGCGTCCCGGACGTGCACGGCGCCGGCGCCACCCGGCTCATCCAGCAGACGGACTTCGCGGCCGGCCAGGTCCGCATGGACAACAACCTGCTGCTGTCCGCCGACACCGCCATCGACCTCCTCAAGGACGCCCACGGGTCGTCGTCCGTGCTCGGGCACGTGCCGGAGCACACCAGCGTCCGCGTCCCCGAGACCTCGTTCGACAGCGGCTTCGTCCACGGCATCGGCGACGGCCACTCCATGGCCCGCGGCGCGATCGGGCACGGCGAGGCACTGGAGGACATGACCTTCCCCGAGCTGACCGCGCTGGCCAACGGCGACGTCGCGGTGACCGCCTTCCACGCGGACGGCATCAGCTTCCGCATCGGGGACGCGGCCCCGCGCACGATCACCGCCGACCACCTGGCGAGCACGGCGCCCGGCACTCCCGTACGCGTGGACACGCCGGGCACGCAGGGACTGACGGGAACGCAGAACCCGTTGGCCACACGCAACCTGACGGGCACGCACGGCGATGCGCCCGCCGTCCAGGGTGCCGTGCCCCCGCCCCGCAACCTCGCCAAGGCCCCCGCCGACCTCCCGGCAACCGCCGGCGCGCACGACGCGCTGCGGCTGACGACCCCGGAAACCAAGCCCGCCGCGGCCCCCGGCACCGGCGCCGCCCCCAAGGCGGCGCCCCGCCCCGTCGTCAACGAGCACGACATGGCCATGAGCCTGCTCGACACCGGTGACCGCAAGCCGCTCCCGGCCACCGGCCGCAGTGCCGTCTCCGACAGCCCCTCCGGGGTGTCGGCCCTCCCCGACCTGGACGGTGCGGGCGCCCGCGGCGCCACCGGCCCCGCGGACAACAGCGTCCTCGACCTGATCGCCCACCCGGGCGGCCCGGCGAAGGCGGCGGACGAGGCCGCGGCCGGCGTACCGGCCGCCGTGCGGGCCGCCGAGCCCGCGCCCACGCCCGTACCCGCGCCGAAGGCCGACGTCCCGCACGACCCCGCGCCCGGACCGAAGGGCTCCGGCCCCGTCACCGCGCCCCCGGGCAACCGTTTCGGCGGTTTCTCCGGCGCCGCGGCCATGAACCAGCGCCTACGCGTCCGCAACGACCTGATCCTGGGCGGCTCGGTCGGCCCGGAGGCCGGGGCCAAGCTCAACGCGTGGGCCGGGTACGAGCACGCGCTGTCGCAGCTCGGCAAGGCGGAGCGCCAGGTGGACGAGTTGGCGCCGCCGCCCGGCGTGACCGCGGGCGAGCCCTCGCCCGCCCTGGCCGAGGCCCTGGACGACCTGGGCGTCAAGCGCGTAGAGGTCGCCAAGGCCGAGGCCAAGCTCGACGAACTGGGTATCGACGCCTCGCGTACCCGTAAGCAGATCAACGCCCTCACCGGCGGCATCTTCGGCGAACACGGCCCCGCCGGCGGCCCGAAGCCGCACCCGCAGCCGGAGCCGCAGGCGATGCCGGCCGTCGACAAGGGCAAGGGCAAGGCCCCTGCCGTGGACCCCGAGCCCGTACCGGCCCGCCCGGAGCCGCAGGACCGGCTCGGCTTCGGCCCCGGCACCGGGCGGGGCGACCGTGCCGCGGCCCGGCACGAGATCGTCACCGGTGGCGCGGGCGGGCCGCAGGCCGAACTGCGGCTCGGTGCCTGGGAGCAGTACGAGCGTGCGTCGTTCGACCTGGCGAAGGCCCAGGACAAGGCGGACGGGCTGGTGCCCGCGGCGGGGCAGCCCGGCCCGTCGAAGCCGTCCGCCGCGGCCGTCGAGGCGCTGGACGACCTGGGGGCCAAGCGCGCCGAGTTCACCGCGGCCGAGGCCCGGCTGGACGAGCTGGGCATGGACCCGGACGCCATCCGGCAGCAGATCGACGACGCCAACCACGCCATCGCCGTCGACCGAGCGCAGCGCGGCGAGTACGTCGGGCCGCTCGGCGGCGCCCCGGCCCCGCACTCCGGCGACCCGCTGCCCGTCGGGCCGCACGACTGGTCCCCCGACCCGCAGGCGCCGCACGCCCTGTGGCCCGAGCCGGGCACCCACGGGGCGGGCCGCACCATGGTCAACCAGTCCTTCCGCGACCTGACGTACGCGGGCCACCAGCCGCTCACGGCGGGTGACTACCTGAGCTGGATGCGGGCGAGCACGGGGGAGGGCCGGCCACTGTCCTACGTGGTCAACACCATCGTCTCGTACAGCGAGATCGGGGGCGGCAAGCTCCAGGACTTCCTCGACTCGATCACCCGCGGCCTGGAGGGCTACGACGGCCGCCTCGGCGTGGTGATCGGCGTCAACGGCAAGCTGGAGGACCTGGCCGCCATCCACCGCGCGATGGACGACGCCCTCGCCTCGACGCACTTCGACCACCCGCTGGCGATGGTGGCCACCACCTTCTACGGCGACAACTTCCCGTACGGCACCATCCGCAACCTCACCATGACCAGCCCGGCGGCCCGGTCGATGGCGCACTCGATGATGCACGGCGGCGGAGCGGGCGCGCCCAGCCACCCGTACTGGGCCTTCATGGACTTCGACGTGTACGAGCACACCGTCCCCAGCGGCCGGCACGTCTTCGACCACTTCGACCGGGAGCTGAACCTCGGCGAGGGCGGCGCCGTGGACGACTGGGCCAAGCGGCTCCCCGACGACCCCGGAGCCCCGGCGAAGGCGGCCGACGACTCCGTGGCGGTGCCGGACATCCCCGACACCAAGCCGCTGCGCCCGCTGGTCATGACCGGCGGCTACCGGGTGCCGGGCAAGACCGGCGAGACGGTGCTCGTCGACGGTGTCGCGGTGGACCGCTCGGTCGAGGACCTGATCAGGGCGACCAAGACCCGCGACGACACCCCCGAAGGCATGGTCTTCACCCAGCAGGACGTGGAGAAGTTCGCGTCCGTCGTCGACTCCGACATGCGTATCCGCGCCAAGATGGCCGGCTTCCACGGGCTGGTGCCGTACGGGCCCGAGCCGAACCTCTTCGTGGACGCCGCCGCCACCATGGTGGACGACGTGACGCTGGGCGCGGGCACCTGGCGGCCGGTCCGGTTCGGCGGCGGCACCGGTGAGTACAAGGGGCTGCGGGAGCGGCTGAACCACTTCAACGCCTGGGAGCTGGACCAGACCCTGCCGGACGTCCCGGGCAACGCGGTGGCGCGCGAGATCGCCGCCGCCAACTCCGTGCTGCCCGACCGCGGCACCGCGTTCCTGGCCGACTTCGTCGACGGCGCGGTACCGACCGACCTCTCCCGCCTGATGTCCGGCTACTACAAGCACGGCAAGGCCGGCGGCGTCGGCAACATGCCGCAGGAGCACCTGACGCCGAAGAACGTGGTCGAGCACATCTTCGCCCGGGACAACTTCGAGCTGGACCCGAACCTGTCGCGCGCCAAGGACGACACGAAGATCAAGGACGTCCGCGACGACCTGCTGAAGGGGAAGTCCCCGGAGCAGGGCTTCAAGGACGACCCGCTGAAGCCCATCGGCGTCGACGGCCGGCGCCCCGAGTTCAACGAGCACCCCCGGGCCACCCTCGACCGGTTGGGCGTCGGGCTGGGCGGCGACGGCAACACCCTCGGCCTGAACATCTCGATCCGCGTGCCGGGCAAGCCGGACGGGCTCGTGGTCGGCGTCGTGCCGGCGGACAAGCGGTTCCTCAGCCACGCGGTGGCCACCGCCCCCGAGGAGGCGGCGTACAAGCGGCTGCAGAACTACGTGATCGCCGAGGTACTGCCCCAGGGCGGCCTGCCGCACGACTCGCTGCTGCGCGCCCTCCCCGAACCGCCCGCGGGCGGCTTCGGCGCGAAGGGGCCCGGGATGAAGCCGGGCGTCATCCCGGACGCCGCGGCGCTGCTGACGCAGGTACAGCGGCAGATGGGCAAGAACGGCGTCGAGAACATGATCAATGACGCCTACACGCGGGGCCTCGACGGCCGCGCGCTGACCGTCGGCCTGGTCACCGGGCGCCTGGGCCCGGACGTGTCGGACATCGGGCCGATCGAGCGGATCGTGCTGGACCGCTACGCCAGGGCGCTCAACCGGCCCCTGGAGATCCGGGGCGCGGACGGCGCCACCCACCGGGTCGACGTCGACGCCCGTAAGCCGGGGCCGTCGCTGTACGTGACCTGGGTTCCGGACCACGGCGGCCCGCACTCCGGACACTGGGAGGTGGGCGACGTGGCCCCGCCGCCGCCCACGCGGATCGGGTTCGGGCCCGGTTCCGGGATCGGCGACCGTGCCGCGGCCCGGCACGAGATCGTCACCGGTGGCGCGGGCGGGCCGCAGGCCGAACTGCGGCTCGGTGCCTGGGAGCAGTACGAGCGTGCGTCGTTCGACCTGGCGAAGGCCCAGGACAAGGCGGACGGGCTGGTGCCCGCGGCGGGGCAGCCCGGCCCGTCGAAGCCGTCCGCCGCGGCCGTCGAGGCGCTGGACGACCTGGGGGCCAAGCGCGCCGAGTTCACCGCGGCCGAGGCCCGGCTGGACGAGCTGGGCATGGACCCGGACGCCATCCGGCAGCAGATCGACGACGCCAACCACGCCATCGCCGTCGACCGAGCGCAGCGCGGCGAGTACGTCGGGCCGCTCGGCGGCGCCCCGGCCCCGCACTCCGGCGGTCCGCACGGTTCGCACGACGTCGAGATGACCGACGCGGTACCGGGAACGTCGGCCCCCGGCGGCAACCACGCCCTGCCCCCCGGGCTGCAATGGGACCGTGACCTCAGCCGTGGGACCACCACCGGCGACATCCGGGTCAACGGCGCGTTCCGGGACCTCCACGGGCACAGCCAGCGGCCGCTGTCCGAGACGGAGTACCTGGCCAACCTGCGGCAGAGCCTCGACGAGCGGCGCCCGATCTCCTATGTCGTCAACGCCGTCGTCAGGTACGACGAGTTCGGCGCCGGCCAGCTGGAGGACTTCCTGCGGGCGGTCCGCACCAACATGCCGGACAGCTTCGGCAAACGGTTCGGCGTGGTCATCGGCGTCAACGGGCCCGTGGCGGAGATCGACCGCGTCAACGCCGCGGTGCGCCAGGTCCTGGACGGCGTGCACACGGACTTCCCGCTCGCCGTCGTCGGCGTCGGCTGGAGCGGCAGCAAGTTCCCCTTCGGCACCGTCCGCAACAGCGTCATGACCAGCCCGGCCAGCCGGTCGATGATCCACACCATGATGACCGGCGGCGCCGACGGCACGGGCGCGACCCATCCGTACCTCGCCTTCATGGACTTCGACACGTTCGAGCACACCGTGCCCAGCGGCCGGCACATCTTCGACTACTTCGAGAAGAAGTTCGAGATGCGCGGCGTCGAACGGGCGGGGGAGCCCGCGTCCGCACCGCCGCTGCGCCCGCTGATGATGACCGGCGGCTACCGGGTGCCCGAGCCGCCGGCCGGCGGCCTGCCCGACCCGCTCCTGGTCAAGACCGACGAACACCTGGCCAAGGCCGAGGCGAAGGCGGCCGCCGAGGCCAAGGCGGCCGGGGCCACGAACGACCTGCCGGGGAACGACGCCGGTCCGTCGTCCGCCGCCGACCCGGGCGGCTCCAAAGGCAAGGGGAAGGGCAAGGCCAAGGCGGTGGAGCCGCCGCCGCGCCGGCCGGGCGAGCTGCGGGTCACGCAGGACGACCGGAGGGTCCTCGTCAACCGGGTCGACGCGGACACGCTCGCCCGCGTCGGCATCGCCGGCGGCCACCCGATGCTGCCGTACGCGCCCGAGCCCAACCTGTTCGTGGACGCCTCGGCGACGCTGGTGGACGCCGTGCCGGTCAAGAACTGGACGCCGCTGCGCTTCGGCCCCCGCGGCGCCGAGTTCCACCAGATGAGCCGCGCGCTCAACACCTTCAACGCCTGGGAGCTGGACACCACCCTGCCGCGGCTCACCGAGTCCGACTTCCCCCGGCTGGAGGGCGAGAGCCGGGACGACTGGCTCAAGCGGGTGGACGACGGCATCACCGACCGCGACGCGCAGCGCGACATCGCGGCCGGCAACCACACCCTGCCCGACCGCGGCACGGCCTTCGTCACCGAGTACGTGAACGCGGCCATCCCCACCGACCTGTCCCGGATCATGGCCGGGCTCTTCGGCAAGGACAAGAAACTGCTCCAGGACCACGCCGGGCTGTCACAGCTGGAGCGCCTGGTCGAGAACAAGGACGCCAAGTCCGGGCTGGAGCTGGCGGACATCCGCGACCACCGCTTCAGACTGTCCCCGGAGGCGGCGGACCACCTCAACCCGTTCCGGCCCGTCGAGACGCCGGGCCAGGAAACGCCCCGCGAGGTGGCCGCGCGGCTGAGCGACGCGATGGGATCGGACGCCAACCCGCTGGGGCCGCAGGTCTCCGCCCCGCTGCCCAGCGACCCGTCGGTACGGGCCGGCATCCGCCAGGAGGACATCCGGTTCGTCACCCACGCCTACGCCCACAACTCCCAGGCGTCGCGGTTCCTGAACCATCTCGACTACGCCATCGTGCACCCCTCGCACCGGCCGCCGCCCACCTCGATCTTCCACGCCTTCGAGAACGCGCCCGGCCGGCTGGGCCTGCCCTCGCCGGGGGAACTCCTGCGCGGCGTGCGCGACCAGCTGGAATTCCGCGGCAACACCAGGACCCGGATCGACGCCGCGATCGACGAGGCGATCGCGCGCGGGACCAGCGGGCGGGAGCTGTCCATCGCCCTGACCACCGGCCGGCTGCGCCGCGAGAACTTCTTCCCCGACGGCCTGGCGGGCTCCGCCGACCGGCGCGTCAGGACCACGGCGGAGGACCTCGCCCTCCAGCGCTACGCCAACGCCCTCGGCCGCGAACTGCACATCACCTTCGCCGACGGCACCCCGGTCGTCGTCGCCCCCGACAACCTCCCGAAGAAGGTCAAGCGGCTGCCGCCTCCGGTGGAGATCGTCTGGACGGCCAGTGACGACGTCGTGCACTATCCGGACGGCGGCCACTGGAGCGTGGTCGACAACGGGCCGCACCCGGCCGCCGGCGGCAAGCGCGGGCACGGCAGCGCGGACGGACCGGGCGGCGACCCCGGCGGCCACAAGCGCCCCCGCAAGGGCAAGAGCCGGGCCGACGCGCCCGGCGGCGAGGACACGCTCATGGGAGACGCCCGATGACCACCGACCAGGCGGCTACGGGCGCCGGCGTCCACCACGTGGCCCCCGGCCGCCCCGGCGCCCACACCACCCTCGCCGCGGCGCTGCACGCCGCCGCGCCAGGCGACGAGGTCCGCGTCGCGGCCGGGACGTACGAGGAGAGCCTGCGCGTCGACCGGGACGTGACCCTGCGGGCCGCGGACGGCGGCGGGGTCACCCTGGCCGCGTCCGGCGGCGGCGCGCCCGCGCTCGAAGTCCTGCCCGGCGCCCGGCTGACGCTGGACGGGCTGACCGTACGCGGCGGCGCCGCCGACCGGCCCGCCGTCCTGCTGTCCGGCGGCGTCACCCACTGGCGCGGCGGCGGCACCGACCGCGGGCGCCTGGAGGTACTGCGCGAGGCCGCGCTCACGATGACCGAGGCCCGCCTGACGGGCGCCGCCCTGGCCGGGGCGCTGATCCGTACCACCGGCGCGGTCCGGCTCACGGACTGCGTCCTCGACGGCGCCCAGGGCACCGGCGTGGTGGTGGGCGGCGACTCCCGGCTGGAACTGACCGGCACCCGGATCAAGGGCGCCACCGGCTCGGGAGTGCGGGTCCGCGAGGACGCGCGCATCGTGCTGCGCGACTGCCTCATCGACGGCGCAGGCCGCAGCGGGCTGCTGTTCGAGGACCGGGCGGCGGCGCTGCTCGTGGACTGCCGGGTGCGGGACTGCGGCGGCGAGGCGGTGCGGGTGCTGGACACCTCGCCCGTGCCGGAAGACGGCGACCCGTACGGCACACCGGACGCCGGCACGCCGGAAGCGGCCCGTGGCGGACTGCTGCTGTACGGCTGCGAGCTGACCGGCTCGGGCGCCGACGCGCTGCACGTCGCCGGGGGCGGCGACGCCGTACTCGTCGGCTGCGTCCTGCGGGACGCCGGCGGCTCCGGTGCCGCCGCCGGCGAGCGGGCCCGCGTACGGCTGGCCGACACCCGGATCGTACGGACCGCGGCCGCGGCCCTGACGGCACACGGCACGGCCCGGCTGGACGCGCGCGGCACGACCGTACACGGCTCGTCGGCCAACGGCCTGCTGGCCACCGGCTCCGCCACCGTCCGGCTGACCGACGGCGAGGTGACGGACTGCCGGTACAGCGCCGTGCACGCGGGCGGCGGCGCCGAGCTGACGCTGACCCGGCTGCGCGCGGGCACCACCCCCGAACACGGGCTGCACGCCGTCGCCGACAGCCGCCTCACCCTCGCCGAGGTGCGCCTCACCGACTGCGGCATGTCCGGCCTCGACCTGTCCGGCACGGCGGCCGCCGAAGCCACCGAACTGTCCGTCGCGCGCTGCCGCAACGGCGTCGTCGCCGGTTCAGGCGGCGCGGTGCGGCTGGCCGGGTGCACGGTCGCCGACGCGGAGCGCGCCGGGTTCACCTTCGGCGGCGGCGAAGCGGAACTGGACGGCGGCCGGGTGCTGCGCGCCGGCACCGCCGGGCTGGTGTGCCAGGACGGCGCCACCGTACGGGTCGCGCACGTGGAGATCACCGACGCGGCCGGGTCCGGGATGGTGGTGGCGGCGGGCGCCGCACCGGACGTCCGGGACGTACGGATCGTCCGCCCCGGCAAGAACGGCCTGATCGTCGACGCCAAGGGCGGCGGCAGCTACGAGGACTGCGAGATCACCGGGCCCGGCTTCCCCGCCGTCCACCTGGGCGCGGCGGCCGCCCCCGTACTGACCCGCGTCCGCGTCCGGGACGCCGACGCCGACCTGAGCACCGAGGAGGGCGCCGAGCCGCGGGTGCGCGACTGCGTCTCCTGGCAGGTCAAGGACGCGCACTGGCCCGCGCCCTGCGCCCCCGCCACGACGGCGGCCACCGCCACCGCCACGCAGTCGGCGGGCGCCCCCGCGGCCGGCGGCGGCACCGCGACGACGGTCCCGCCCACCGAGGCCGACCTCGACGAACTCCTCGGCGAGCTGCACGAGCTGATCGGCCTGGAGCGGGTCAAGCAGGACGTCGCCTCGCTCGTCAAGCTGATGCGCATGGTGCAGCGCCGGGAGGCGGCCGGACTGGCCGCGCCGCCGCTCAGCCGCCACCTGGTCTTCGCGGGCAACCCCGGCACCGGCAAGACCACGGTCGCCCGGCTCTACGGGCGCATCCTGGCCGCCGTCGGACTGCTGGAGAAGGGCCACCTCGTCGAGGCGGACCGCTCCGCGCTGGTCGGCGAGTACGTCGGCCACACCGGCCCGAAGACCCAGCGGGTCTTCATGGAGGCGATGGGCGGCGTGCTGTTCATCGACGAGGCGTACTCGCTGGCGCCCGCCCACGCCACGGGCGGCAACGACTTCGCGCAGGAGGCCATCGCCACCCTCGTGAAGCTGATGGAGGACCACCGCGACGCCGTCGTGGTCATCGTCGCCGGCTACCCGGCGGAGATGGAGCACTTCATCGACTCCAACCCGGGACTCGCCTCCCGTTTCAACCGCACGCTGCTGTTCGAGGACTACGGCACCGAGGACCTGGTGCAGATCGTGGAACAGCACGCGGCGGCCCACCAGTACGAACTGACCGACGCGGCACGCGACACCCTCGTCGGCTACTTCGACCACGTCCCGCGCGACGGCCGGTTCGGCAACGGGCGCTCGGCCCGGCAGGCGTTCCAGGCGATGACCGAACGGCAGGCGTACCGCGTCGCGGAGAACGACGCGCCCTCCGAGGCGGACCTGCGGACCCTGTCCGAACTGGACGTACCGGAACTGGACGTACCGGCAGCGGACCCGCCCGGCACCGCCGTACCGCAACCGCAACCGCCCGGCGCCGGCGCAGCCGTCCACCCGGCCTGACCGGCCCCCGCAGTCACTCTCAGGAGGAACCCCCGTTGTCACAGCCGAACAAGAGCGCCGGACCGGACCGCTCCGGCGCAACCGACCCCGCCCGGTCCGGTTTCGCGGAGACCTTCTCCAAGGGAGCGCGATCGCCGCTGCGCGGCATGGCGCCCGGCCGCCGCGTGTGGAAGACGGCGCTGGGGCTGCCCGTCCTGGCCGGCGTCGCCGTCGGCGCGGTGGCGCTCACCACCCTCGGCGCGTCCCAGGTGCGCTTCGACGACGGCAAGGAACAGGTCGTCGCCGCCAAGCAGCCGCAGCAGGCCAAGACCGGCTCGCCCGCGCCGTCGGCCAAGCCCGAAAAGCCCGCCGGTGAGACGCCGGCCGGCCAGAAGCCCGGCGGCGCGCCCTCGCCGGGCAACGGGGCGGGCGCACCCGGCCCCGGTGTGCCCACGCCGGAGAAGAAGAACAGCCCGGCTCCCGAGGCCAAGAAGCCCTCCGACCAGCCGCGCGTCGCCGGCGCCAACGCCAAGGTGACGTACGAGGGCATCGCGGGCCCCGGCTGCCCGACCCCGCCGCGCGGCGGCTTCAAGGAGCAGGGTGCCTACAACGACGGCGGCAAGGGCTGGTACGGGCTCACCGGCGGCAGCACCCGCGACGGCGGGTGCAGCGGCCAGTTCACGTCCGTACCGATGTCCGGCGACAAGAACAAGGACGCCCAGAGCCGCGTGATGTGGTGGTGGGAGCCGGGCCCGGAGTCGCGCAGCTGCCAGATCTCGGTCTACGTGCCCAAGGGCCCGAGCGACCCCGACGTGGCCGGCGCGCCGACCACGTACCACGTCCTGACCGACCCCTTCAACCGTGACTCGAAGTACGCGAGCTTCACCATCGACCAGGTCGGGCACCGCGGCAGCTGGCAGCCGGCCGGCACCTTCGAGGTCCGCCAGAACAAGATCGGCGTGAAGCTGCTGGACCGCGGTGACAACCACTCGCCCGGCCGGGACCGCGCCCACCACGCGGCTGGCGCGATCAAGGTCACCTGCCACGGCTGACCGCCCGCCGCGGGCCCGCTACGTGTCGCAGTCCAGTTCCGAACGGCACAGCGCGCAGCGGGCCCGCAGCCTGCCGCGTACCGGGACGCGGATGCGCTGGTGGCACGTCGGGCAGGGGAAGGACACCCGCAGCGGCGCGTGCCCTTCGAAGGCGTAGCCGCCGGCCGGCCCGGGGCCCCCGGGCCGGGCGGGGCGCCCCCGGGGCGGGGGGGGGCGCCCGGCCCAGGCGGTGCGGGGGGGGGGGGGCCCCCCCGCCCCCCGGCGCGCGGGGCGCCCCCCCGACCCCCCGGGCG